>CAZGMB010000033.1:0-52939 GCA_964526715.1 uncultured Aureispira sp.
ACCGTTCAAAAAACAAGCGATAGTGAATGAAGAGTCAAAAGTGCGTCTATCGCCGGTCTTCAATGATATAAATAAACAAATCATAATCAAGGCGATAGAAAAAGCATTTTGACTCGAGAATGAACGGTGCACCGCAATCGCCTTTTTTTGAACTAGCGTTTTTTGGTTACTTTTTTTGGCAATGCAAAAAAGTGACTGCCGCCCGCACAGGGTAAAAGATTGATTGAAGTGCAAATGTTTTAGTCAAAATGACCAAAAACCCATGCATCGAAATCAATAAATTTTAAAACATTTATTTAATAATCAATTATTCAGATCACACCAAGCATGCCCTAATTACACTTAATAATAGGGTATTCTTAGCTTTAAGGCAGCAGTATTTGGGAATATAAATATGGATAAAGACGCTACTTTACCCAATAAACCCTACTTTCACATGGGCGCCATCACAAAATGGTTTATTGTTGGACTGCCCACATCTGCAAAATGCGGTAACATGATTCTTTTTAGTTTCGTGGCCGTCCTTATCTTTGATGACGATATTTCCATATACCAATAAAGGACCATTTTCGGCTACTTCTACAATTTGCTCCACTTGCACATCAGTATGCTCTTCCACATCATCGTTTTTATAGTAACTCAATGCTCCTGACGGACAGTTTTGAATATGTGCCATAATGGTATCAGATGGAGCACCATCAGGCTTGATCCAGGGTCTTTCCTTGGGATTGAATACCGTATTTAGACCCATTTGGTCATTCCAACAACGAGTCGAATGAATACATTTTCCAGGTTGCCACACTATAGTGATTTCACCATTGGTGTACTCTTTTTTGATATTGTTTTTGTCCATTACTGACCATTAATAAATTTACAAAACATCCTGAATCTCGGGCATTTTTTGAAAAACACTGTTAGCAAAAGGACATAAAGGTATGATTTTTATTCCTTTTTCTCGAGCATAATTCACAGCTTGCAAGACCATTTTCTTACCTGCACTTTGTCCACGCAATATGTCGCTGACCTCGGTATGGTCAATGATAATGCGTTCGGTTCCTGCCCAAGTATATGTCATCTCGGCAGCTTGCAATTGGTCCACTGTGATAAAAAACCTTCCCTTATTTCCGTTATCTTCGTGTAAAACTTCCATTTTTGTATTATTTAAATGTAACCGTATTTGGGTGGATACAAACCGCATTACAAAGATAAATAAAAAAGATAATACCGTGCTTATGGTGATTCATTCATTTAAATTATTCTTGGGAAAAATGATCTTTAAGCCCTACATCTTTTCCATTTCAGACACATAACCCAAACACATCTTTTCCCAACTATAGTTTTGTGTCGTAAACGCTTTGATGTCTTCACCTGTGAGTGAATGATTTTCTATATGATGGTGAATGGCATCTGCCCACATTTGAGCATTACCAGAAGGAATTCTATATCCATTTTTTCCATTGATGATAGCATCTTTCATACCTTCTAGGTCCGATACTAAGACTGTTTTTCCCATGACTGCTGCTTCCAATGCTACCAATCCAAAACCTTCCATATCACCATCTACACGTACATTGGGCATCACTACCAAATCAGCACTTGCTATCAAACGATCTCTATCTGTATCAGATAACCTACCTGCAAGTACGATTCTATGAGGGTTGTTTCGGTGAGCTGTCAATAACGATGCGCTATCGTCAGCTTTCCCCAAGAACAGGTTCAATTTATGTTTCCACTTTTGGGGCATTATGGATAGTATAGATGCGCTACGTACTTCAGCGATATGGCCCATATGTACCATTTTGACATTTGGGTCTAACAATGGCATGACTTCTTGGGCAAACCAACTAAACCCTTTTCTTTTGACTGGTCTTCCCATGGCTAAGATCATTTTGTCCCTTTTCATATCGAGATTCAATCTATTAGTCAAATCATTTCCATCGCTACTATTGATACTATGACCTTGTACATCAACGCCGTTATGGACCACCGCCAATTTTTCAGAAGGTACATTTCTGACTTCGCATGCTTCTTGAGTGGCTTTACTGACACAAATGATCTTGTCCAACTTTTGAATCATGCGCGGAAACACATACCTTTGGTACCATCCCAATGGAAAAACTACATCCAATCCATGAAAAGTAGCCAAAACCTTTCTTCTTCCAAAATCTACATTCAAGAGATAACAAAATGCCGCCATCAAACCATCATTCAGATGTATGTGTGTGATTTCAGGATGTTTTAATAACATTTTACGCACCCTAGATCGAAGCTGAAAAAAGAATTTCCAGATAGGCTCTTTTTGTTCGTATATGATGGTATGAGCTGATGACATTTGACGGATGCCTTGGATCAAATGAAAACTTTGATTTTCCATGCCACCTACGGAAGGTGGGTACTTGTGAGTGATAAATAGTACTGTCAATCTTAACGTTTAATTGGATATATTTTGAATTTTTACATCGCCAATTCCATGGGCAAAGGCACTGAAACTTCTCTTTGTTGTTGTCTATGATATTTCAATGTTTCTAAATCATGTAAGTAGATATCCATCAAAGTATTCCATTGGTATTTTTTGACAGATTCAAGCCCATGCTGTATTAATGAAGCTTTTAAGGTATCTTGTTCAAATATATCAGTAATATATTCCACATACTGGTTAGCATCCTGAGGTGCGCAAAGAAATCCACTGATACCATGTGCTACCAATCCGGCAGAACCTCCACCATCAGCAATCACAACAGGAATGCCTGAGGCTTGTGCTTCCACTACTACGTTGCCAAAAGTCTCTGATATCGAAGTGAATAAAAACACATCGCATGATGCATATAAAACTGCCATTTGGTCATGGTTTTGATGACCCACAAAGATCGCATCAGGCATTAAATTTTGCAAAGATTCTTTAGCTACGCCATCTCCGGCTATCACAAAATTGTAAGGTAGTTTTTTTAGCTTACACACATTATATATTTTCACCAAAGTTTCCAGATTTTTCTCCCATACTAGCCTGCTGGCAAACAGGATGTTTTTATTTTGATTACCCACGGAAGATGCCATAAAAGCAGGATCTCGATGACTCGGAGAAAAAGTAGCCGTGTTGATCCCTCGGGGCCAAATACTGAAATTGTGCTCACTAAATCCCATGTTTACCAATTCCTTTTTCATGGCTTGGGTAGGGATATATACTTTGTTGCACTGACTGTAGAATCTTTTTTGACTATCAATAATTTTGCTCTTTACGTATGGAACGATAGATTTTATTCCTTTAAGATAATAATCGATGTAAGAGATAAAATGAGTATGGTATATGCTGATGACAGGAATGTGATATTTACGACCATAAGATAAAGCAAATTGCCCCAACATAGATGGTGTGGAAATGTGAATCACATCAGGGTTAAAATCGGATAGTTTTTGTCGCAATCTCGTACTTTTAAATTGCGGTACAGCCATACTATAGTCACGATTAAAGGGGATTTGGACTACAGATACTTTGAAAACTTCCCAATGCGTCTCCTTTTTTGGAGGTATGCCGCAAATCAGTAAAACTTCATACTGATCTTTAGGTATTCTTTGGAGAATATGGGTGATCGTACGGGAGGCACCGTCAAAATCCTCGATTAGGATTTCAGCAAAAAATGCAAGTCTGAGTTTTCGCGACATGTGGTGGAATTTATCACAAGAATAGGCAACTTAAGTTAAGTCAATCTTAAACGAGTATTACCTGAATGTTAAATATCAAAAAAACACAATGCGCTGATAAACAATTAATAATGACTTAACATACCATTAAAAATGAATTAACACGAGTCTTATACTTTTACACAAAATAGTATTATGCCTATAGTTACAAATATTGAAATTGCAGACACTTTGGGTTTGTCAAAATGGGGTTCGGTGGGTACATCGCTCAGTAACGGCCTGATGCATATGCTCAGTATCTCTGACATGAATAAGATATATGATACCTATGCATACCTTGATGGTCTCGATTTTATTAATGCAGTATTAAATGAACTAGGCATCATCATCGACATATCCCATGCCGACAAAAACAAAATTCCAACTAATAAACCATTTATTGCAGTAGCCAACCATCCACTTGGTGGAATAGATGGCCTGATCATGCTCAAAATTCTGATTGAATGTCATCCGGATGCCATGATTTTAGCCAATTTTTTGCTTTGCAAAATCAAACCTATAGCCAAACATATATGTCCTGTCAATCCTTTTGAAACTCGAAAACAAGTTTTTCAGAGTACCCTAGGCATCAGGTCAGCATTGAATCATTTACAGGCAGGCATTCCTCTCGGCATCTTTCCTGCAGGTGAGGTAGCACAAAAATCAAAACTGATCAACGGTCAGATCATCGACAAAACTTGGGATAAAAGTGCTTTAAAACTTATAAAAAAAGCACAGGTTCCCATCATACCTATTTATTTCAATGCTCAGAATAGCCATATGTTTTATGTGATGGCAGGTATTCATCACAATTTAAGAACTGCCAGTTTGCCAAGTGAAGTATTAAGATCTAAAAATAAGAAAATCCAAGTCAGAATCGGCACACCTATAGAACCAGGCCACGTACAAAAAGATCTCGATATCACTAGTTTTGGCAATATGATTAGGCAACGGTTAGATATCCTTTCTTTTTTCAAAAAAAGAAGAAATAAAATTATTGGCTTACATCACTATCAGTTTCGAAAAGTACAACCCATAGCAAAGGAACTATCCACTGAAAAGGTATTGAAGGATATAAAGCACATGGAGTTACAAGGCGAATTGTTGTTTTGTTCAGGTTGCTATAAAGTATTTTTCACAAAGATTACCGACAAACCTGATCTCTTGCATGAGATAGGACGACTTCGCGAAATTACATTTAGAAATGCTGGTGAAGGTACCATGAAGTCTATAGATACAGACGACTATGATTTGTATTACCACCACCTTATCCTATGGGATGACCAAAATCAAACTATAGCAGGAGCATACCGATTGGGATTAGGAAATGATATCCATAAAAAGCGTGGGATATCCGGATTTTATATTCATGAGCTTTTTCACTTACACGGGGGGATGCATGATATCATGTCTCAGTCCATAGAAATGGGCAGATCATTCATCACCCAAGCTTACCAACAAAAACCAACACCTTTATACTTGCTGTGGAAAGGTATCATGATGGTCACTACATTACACCCAAGTCATAAGTATCTTATAGGTGCCGCTAGTATCACCAATGAGTTTTCAGATTGTTCCAAAGCCATGATGACCCAATATCTCGAACATCATTTTTTGGATCAAAATCTTTCACATTACGTTGCGCCTAAAAAAAATTATAAATATCAGTTCAACACCAAACAAAAACAGGTATTTGCTGATGTAATACAAAAAGACCTCTCCGATCTAGATAAACTGATTAGCAATATTGAACCCGATGGCAAAAAAATACCGGTCCTGATCAAAAAATACCTTAAACAAAATGCTGCTGTGCTAGGTATCAATGTGGACCCATCTTTTAATAATGCTATAGATGTACTGATGTATATAGATATTGCTAAACTCGATGGTAATAAGTATGATCGGTGATGAAGATCATGTACACACCCTGTTAAAGTCATCCGATTGCCCAAAACAAAAAACTACTTTTGTTAGCCAAATAAGTAAGCCATAATGGATACCCAAAAATTAAAATCAACGCTCCGAGACCTCACATTGGCTATGGACCATCATGTGGAAAAAAGGTTGGACATCATCAATCAATTGCATCCATCTAATATCAAAGCTGCACAAAATCTTATACAATACCTAGCGCTGAGGTGTGAAGATATCAGGGTCTTACAAGACGAACTTCATATCTTGGGATTATCTTCATTGGCTAGCTCTGAAAGTCATATCAAAAGTCAACTTCTCGCCATTTGTCAAAGACTGGGTCAAAAGATAAGTCAAGAACAAATAGATGCTTATGGCTACGCGTGGAGTGTGGAAAATAAAAGAAGCAAATCTACCCAACTTTTAGGGTCCAAAGAAAATGAAAACCTTCCTGCCATCATGGTGACATTTGATAGCAGCTTTGCCAATGACTACTCCACTATTAAAAACCTGCTCCTAAACGGTATGAACCTAGCCAGAATTAATTGTGCTCATGACGATGAAGCCATTTGGGCGGCTATGATCCATAAAATAAAAAAGGCCTGCCACAAAACGGGTAAGACTTGCAAAATTTATATGGATATAGCAGGTCCAAAACTCAGAACCACGCTCATCAACAAAGGTGCAAATAAGAGCAAAGTAAAAATTAAAGAAGGTGATATTATTTATTTGGCTCAAGACATTCAAGGACTCAGTCCCAAGGCGGTAGTCATTAATCCTGGCATACCTGAAATCATCCATGCGCTGAAAAAAGGAGAAAGAGTATATATGGATGATGGCATGATCAGAGGTATCATAGAAAAGGTAAACTCCAATGTTGCAGCTGTTCGCATAACCCGTATATCTTCTTCGAAAAAGATCATCAAAAATGAAAAAGGCATCAACTTTCCTGATTCTGAGCTAGATATTTCACCATTGACAGAGTTTGACATCTCGTGCTTGCCATTTATTTGCCAACAAGCAGACATGGTTGGTTTTTCCTTTGCCAGACATCCATCAGATGTACGCCTTCTGAGAAACCTGATGTATGAGATATCAGAATCCCCTCCAGATATGGTCATCAAAATAGAAACCCCTGAAGCAGTAAAACACCTGCCCGACCTACTACTGGAAGGTATGAAAAATGAGTCGTTGGGCATTATGATTGCCCGTGGCGATTTGGCTGTGGAAATAGGTTTTGAGCGAATGTCAGAGATTCAAGACGAAATACTTTGGATTTGTGATGCAGCACATGTACCTGTGATTTGGGCCACCCAGGTCTTGGAAAATCTCAATAAATCAGGCTTGGCTACGCGTTCCGAAATTACTGATGCCGGTCATGCATCCCAAGCCGAATGTATTATGCTAAATAAAGGATCTCACACCATAGAAGTCCTAGAGACTTTAAAAGATATTTCGCAAAGACTGGCTGAACATAGAAGTAAAAAGAGATATACCTTTCGGCCTTTAAATATAGCCAAAGCATTTATCCAAAAGGAATGAGTCTTTTTAATAAGCACTGTTGGATTTGATTTCTTTCTTTTGTTCCAAGAATTGGATATTAAATCATGAAAATAAAAAAATCTTGTTAAATTTGCATTCGTTTCAATCACTATTTTTTTAACCACTCAATATCAAATATGGAACATTTAGCTCTGGATCAAAATATTCAAGACAGAATTTCAACCTGGCTTTCAGGAGATTATGATGAAGCTACTCAAAACGAAATAAAGCAGCTCATAGCTCAGGGAAATAAGACAGAGCTTATTGATTCATTTTACAAAGATCTTGAATTCGGTACCGGAGGGCTACGCGGTATTATGGGGCCAGGTACCAATCGGGTTAATAAATATACACTTGGAGCTGCCACTCAAGGACTTGCCAATTATCTCAATCACTTATATTCTGGGCAACGTGTCAAAGTTGCCATAGCCCACGACAACAGGAACAATAGTAATATATTTGCAAAAGTAGTTACAGATGTATTCTCAGCCAATGGTATCGAAGTTTATTTCTTTGAAGGCCTGAGACCTACCCCAGAATTATCATTTGCCATACGGGCACTTGGATGTCAGAGTGGTGTTATGCTCACTGCATCTCACAACCCCAAAGAATACAACGGCTACAAAGCTTATGGAGCAGATGGTGGCCAATTGGTATTTCCTCACGACGAAGCTGTAATGGCAGAAGTAGCTAAAATTTCAGACTTATCGGATATCAAATTTGAAAGAATGGATGCCAATGTCCACCTCATAGGCAAAGACTTGGATGATCAATATTTGGATGCACTAGCCAAAGTATCTATATCAAAAGATGCCATCCAAAGACAAAAAGATCTCAAAATTGTATTTTCGCCCATCCACGGTACCGGTGGTGTTTCCGTACCGCCTGCTTTAGCCAGGTTTGGTTTTGAAAATGTCATCTTGGTAGAAGAACAAATGGTGGTTGATGGCAACTTCCCTACCGTAATTTATCCAAATCCTGAAGAAGCTGAAGCCCTTACCATGGCATTGGCAAAAGCCCGAGAAGTCGATGCAGATATTGTCATGGCCACAGACCCGGATGCGGACAGAGTTGGATTGGCTATCAAGAATGATCAAGGCGCATTTATCCTTCTCAATGGAAATCAGGCCTTGTGTTTATTGGTAAATTATGTACTCACTGCATGGGAAAAAGCAGGCAAACTCAGTGCTGATACTTATGTCATGAAAACGATAGTCACATCGTATATGATAGACAAAATCGCAGCGTCAAAAGGCGTCGATTGTTACAACGTACTGACCGGTTTTAAATATATCGGCGAAGTCATGACCCAACTCGAAGGCAAAAAGACATTCATTTTAGGTGGTGAGGAGAGTTATGGATATTTGGTAGGCGACCATGCTAGGGATAAAGATGCCGTAGTGGCTTGTTGTATGTTTGCAGAGTTGGCAGCTTGGTACAAAGATCAGGGAGAATCTATGTATGATGCATTGATCGGCTTGTACAAAACATATGGTTTTTATAAGGAAAAACTCATCTCCATTACCAAAAAAGGTAAAGCCGGGGCCGAAGAGATCAAGGAAATGATGGACAATTACCGCAAACAGACTCCTTTGGCTTTAGGTGGTCAAAAAGTCGTTATGCTCAAAGATTATAAAAACGCCACCTCCAAAAATATGGTCACAGGCGAAATAGAAAAAATAGACCTTCCATCATCCAATGTATTGCAGTTCTTCACCGAAGATGGTAGTATTATTTCAGCCAGACCATCAGGTACCGAACCTAAAATCAAGTTTTATTGTAGTGTAAATACTGAATTGAAGGATAAGGCAGCATTTGCGGCTACAGAAGCAGCATTGGACGAAAAATTGAATGCCATGCTTAAGGATTTGGGCATTTGAGGATGTATAAATTCTTTGAAATTGCTGGTCTAAATATTATTGCTTTCATTTTGTCGTATATCGGTAACTAACTAGATCCCGGAACTTATAACCAATTGTTCAGACCTTTGTTTGAAAGTAAAAATAGATTTCCATAATTGTATTTTTTAATTAACTTTCAATACTTTATGACGTTTTATCACGTCATTATGTAAATTATACTTGACATTTAGAAAAGTTTATTTATCTTTGTGGTATAAATTTTAAACATTTCTATTATGGATAAACAAAAAAATCATTTAAGAAATCGTGTTTTAGTGTATGCGATTATTTGGTGTTTAAGCTATGTGGGCAGTATATTCGCTATGAAATCTCTAGAACTTCCGCTGGAAGCTGGAATTGCATTAACTATTATTACTGTATTGGCTTTTGCGACTTTAATCTATAAGTATTATAAAAGTATTTACTTTATGGACGAAGTGCATATAAAAGTTCAAATGGAAGCTGTTGTTATCGCATTTTCACTTGGTCTATTATTAATTCTTACATTAGGGCTCCTTGAACTCTTTGTTAAATTGAATAATGAAGATTGGAGCTACAGACATTTAGTTCCTTATTTCTTCATCTTTTACTTTATCGGACTTTTTTTTTCAAAACGTAAATACATTATTGACAATGAAAAACACGATTAAAGTCGAAAGGGCAAAGAAAAATTGGACTCAAGCAGACCTTGCAGAAAAAATTGGAGTTTCAAGACAGGCTGTTAATTCCATTGAAACGGGTAAATTTGTTCCTTCTACCGTTTTGGCTCTAAAAATGGCAAAAGTATTTGACACAACTGTAGAAATAGTTTTTCAACTTGAAATTACCGATTAAAAAAATGGACTTGCCACTGACAGCGATTGGGCAATATGGCTGCTGAAGTTCTAAATTCAAGTTCAGTTCTTCGATTAAACTTTTTAGGGCCGAAATATGATTAAAATTACTTTCCCTTATCATACCTGTAAAGTACGGGCTGTATCTTGCCAAGTGATTCTTCACTTAAAGTAAAAAATGATTTTGAGTCCGTACTCCAGCATATTGATTCTCCCTGCGGCTCTCGTATATATGGAGGAAGGTATGGTGTTGCCAAAAGTGCTTCTTCGATTTTTTGATCTTTAACCAGACTAAAATGATAAACACTATTATAGTCTTTAATGACTACAGCACTGCGATCTGATGCAATATCACCAGCAACGATATAGGTATAAGGTAAATCCGTTACTTTTTTGGCCACTATTTTTTCATTTGGGTAAGGATAGGATATTTTAAACAAACCCACATTTTTTTCTCTTTTCGAAATGATGTATATATCTTTATTTGCAGGGTCCACCATAAGTGATTCCGCATCTCTGGGACCATCAGGATAAGTAAATGTCAACGTTTGGTAAGACTGGATTTTGATTTCTTGTTCAGAAAGATTTAAATTCGGTTCTTCTAGTATATAAATTTGACCATAATCATATTGGGCAATATTGTCTCCGATATCGGCTACGTATAGGGTTGATTTTCCACTAGATGGATCTTTATAGACCGCTATATCTTCCCAATCTCTATTTTTTGCATTTTCCAGATATAAGGTGTGCATCAGTTCACCTTTTAGATTGATCAAAAACAATCTGGCTTTATCTCCCGAATCATTATGACACCAAAAATGATCTGCATACCGATGAGAAGCAGCCATACCTGAAATCTCATTCATAGACTTTTCAGTAAGGAGACCGATTTGATTGGGAGCCAAAAAATATAGACTGTCTTTGGTATTTTCAGTTATTTCGATCACAGGCACATTGTCATGTTTACATCCAATTGATCCAAACAACAAAAAAGTAAGTAGCAATATCATGATTTTACGCATTTCAGAATATGAATATATACAATAATGATCAAAATTACTCCTTTTTTGATCAATGACACCATTAAATTGAAAATATATTGGTTCATAACCATCAAGAATAAGGGAGCTAAAAAAAATGTAACCATTTCAAAGAAAACTTTTTTCAAAGAATAGTATTTAACCTATATCAGGTGTTTAGTTTATTTTCTTTTCAATATTTAATGAAATTGAATGAATACTGTATTAGTTTTACACCGTATTATACTTTTTCATAAAAGTAAAGCATAACAAATTTATGAAATTTGGTTGGTTAGAAGTACTTCAAGTTTTGGGTTCAGTAGGTGTATTTATCTATGGGATGAAGCTGATGAGCGACTCTGTACAGCGTGCTGCTGGGGCTGAGTTCAGAAAAACCATCAAATATATCGCGCAAAACAAGTGGCTTGGCTTAGGTATTGGGGCAGGGATTACCGCTTTTATACAGTCATCATCGGCGACGACGGTCATGACCGTAAGTTTTGTCAATGCAGGCTTATTTACTGCCTACGAATCGGTCGGACTTATACTTGGTGCCAATATAGGTACTACCATCACCGGCTGGATAGTTTCGCTATTGGGGTTTAAAGTAAATCTTTCGGATTATGCTGTGCCTATATTTGCAGTAGCGGTGCCCCTCATGTTCATATCCAAAGGTAAGACCAGGTATTGGGGCGAATTTTTGGTTGGGCTGGCTACCATATTTCTGGGTCTATCTTTTCTTAGGTCGTCTGTGCCTGCATTCAGTGAAGATGTGTTACTCTTTGATTGGTTAAAATCATTTACCAATAACGGATTATTTTCGAGGTTGTTTTTCGTTCTTATAGGTATTGTGATCACAGTCATCGTTCAGTCTTCCAGTGTCGCTATGGCAGTGACCCTGACCATGTGTGCCCAAGGCTGGTTACCGGTAGAGATTGCTGCATCGCTGATATTGGGAGAAAATATTGGGACAACTTCCACCGCTATATTTGCTTCTGTCATAGCCAATCGAGAGGCAAAAATTGCAGCCCGCATCCATTTTTACTTTAATCTTTTGGGGGTTATGGTCATGGTAGTGATCTTGCCTTATTTTTTGCCCTTACTTTCTTCTTTCCTAACTTTTCTTTTGGATACTGAAGATATTTATAAAGATCCTTTAGATATGACTATTGGTTTGTCTGCATTCCATACTGCATTTAATTTAATCAATGGTCTGATTCTGATCCATTTCCCAGGTTTACTAACCAGAATGGCTTCCTTTAAACTTGGAGGTAAAGATGATGATGTACAAATATCTAAGTTTATTACCAATGTCGATCTCATGCCGGAAATGACCAGTATTCAGGTTCATAGTGAAATCAGAAAATTAGGCCTACTTATAGAAAATATGTGCACCTACTTCTCTTCCATTATCAACATCACGGATGAAAAAAAACAAGAGAAACTGATCAAGAAAATCCAGCAAAGCGAAGACATCACAGACCAATTTAATAATGACATCACACAGCATATCGCCGAAATGTCAGGATTTCAACTCACCCCCAAAACCAGTATGATATTCAAATCATCACTCCAGATGTGCAATGAACTGGAGTTAATTGGAGATATCTTCAGACGCACATCCACTGCTTTGCGCAAAAAAATGGACGATAAAGTATTTTTCCTTCCCGAACAACGAGAAAACATCAATAGTTTTGCATTATTGATCCATGAATCTATCAAAATCATGAATCTCCAATTGCAATCGCTAGATTATAAAAATGAAAATAAATTTGCCGCCCAACGTTTAAAAAAAGAGTCTAAAAAAGTAGCTTCAGAACTCAAAGAAAAGCATGTAAGTCGGCTAGGAAATGCAGATTACAACTTAAAATCGGCGATGATTTATATTCAAGTCATACAAAATCTCGAATTGGTATGCGAGCATATCTATAATGTGACAGATATCATTTCTGCGATCGATCAAAAGTCTTGATTTTATTTGTTCTTCAACCTATCGATACCTGACTTAGCTTTCTGATGTAAACTAGAACTGTATCCCGCAGGATTAGCGTCCAGGCATTTTTGAAAGTAAGACCTAGCTTTTTTGTAGTTTTTTTGTTCTTCGCTGATAAGTCCTGCATACAAGGCTGCGCTACATCCATAATATTTTTCGGGGTCTGCTTTGACCATGGTAGCTTCATAATATTCCAAAGCTTCCTTATAGTTTTTTAATCCGTCCAATACCCTTCCAAAACGATAATAATATTCGCCATCATGCACCGTGCCAGAGTATTTTTTTGCATTGAGCACCAAGAGTTTTTGAGCTTTGGCATAGTATCCACCATCGTAAAGCATTCTTGCTTTTAATAGTATTTGGTCAGGAAGTGATTTGGATGTAGCATCCTTTTCAGCTTGTATATCTTCGTCAATAAGTTTGTTTCCCTTACTTTGGCAAAGGATCATATTTTTTTGGTAGCTTTTAGCATCATTTCTGACAACAAGGTGGTACCATGCCAGTTTTTGATAGGCTTCTTTGATGTAGTGTCTCCCTTTGAAATGCTTTAGGAATATATTGATATACACATCTGCGTCCTGATCGAGACGATACAACTTGTACTTTCCATATATAAAGTCTAAGTAATAAAATGGAATGTGGGCCGCAGTTTTGGGCCTTTCTTCCAATATCCTGATGGCATCTTCATTTCTTCCCGTTTTATGCGCCATAGTGGCCTTTAAAAAAGCAATTAAAGGGCTATTTTTATGGTTGAGTTGATATTTATCATAGAGTAGGTATGCTTCTTCGCGTTTATTGTTGGAGTAGAAAAGAATGTAGCTGTAGATGGCTATGATTTCATTTTTAAACATGTGGTCTTTTGTAGCTACTTTTTCAGCCAATTTAGCAATTTCTTTGGTTCCGAGAGCCACAGAACCTTGGATACCCATGATTTTTCTTACCCAAGATGGTACACTTTCTGCCAAAGCGTGAATAATACTCAAGCTTTTGTTGTTTTCTATGAAGTCAGGAAACATTTCTTTATTTTCTTCCAATAGCTTGTAGGCATCATAGACATCTTTGGCCGCACCTATCTTATCGTCAAACTTGAGTTTTATGGTAGCCCATTGCAATATGATTTCAGCCTGACAAAACAGATAATAGGGAGAAGAAGCGTTGCCAGATTTAATTTTTTGAAGTCGAATATTTCTATTGGGCAACAGTTTTTTATAAAGTTGTGGGTCTTCCTGTATGAAAAGCGTAAAAAAATCTATATAGTTTTCAATGTAATATGTCATCACATTTTGAGGTTCTTTGAGTCTCACCTGCAGCATTTTTTGCTTACCTGACTCCATTCTTAGTGATATGATATCTTCATAAGCCGCCTCTAGACCATCAGTCATCTTTAAATAGGACTGGCCATACGACCCACCGAATAGTGAGCCACAACAAACAAACAAAAGAAGAATTACTGAACTTAGTTTCATGTATGGCTGAATACAAAAAAGCCCCAAATTTGTATGTTCGGGGCTCTTTTGTTATACTGATTTATTATATGTTATTCATGATCTCCGAGAATACTCTCATCCACCAATACTCTACCGCAATGCTCGCACGCAATGATTTTTTTCATCATGCCTATTTCTATGATCAACTGTGGTGGTATTCTATTGAAACATCCGCCACAAGCACCCCTAGATACAGTCACTACAGCAAGCCCGTTTCTATAGGTTTTACGTATTTTGTCATAAGATACCAATAATCTTTGCTCGATATCTTTTCTGGCTTTTTCAGATTCTTTATTGAGTTTGGATTCTTCTTTTTCAGTCTTTTCGATGATTTTATGAAGCTCCACTTTTTTGGATTCTACATCCTTAGTCCTTTGGGCCAATTTTGCACTGATCGTATCCAAGGCTTCTTTTTTGCTGTCTCTATTTCCGGTGGTCTCTCTGATTTTCTTTTGAGAAAGCTGTATTTCCAACTTTTGCAATTCAATTTCTTTGGTCAATGCGTCAAATTCTCTGTTGTTTTTAACGCTATCCAATTGCTTCTCATATTTTACGATGAGCGCTTCAGATTCCTTGATATTGTTATTGTGTCTGGCTATTTCCAGCTCGATCTCACTTACAGACGATTCGAGTTTTTTAAGCCTAGTTTTGAGGCCGGTGATTTCATCTTCCAAATCACTTACTTCCATTGGAAGTTCTCCTTTAAGGATCGCAATCTCGTCCATTTTGGAGTCCACTTGCTGGAGGTTGTGTAAAGCTTTGAGTTTATCTGATATGCTTTGTTCTTTAACAGCTGCCATAGATATTTATTGAAAATATTTAATTGGATTAGTAACTACTTTTGTATAATGGGTTGCAAAGGTACTAAATTTATTAATAATCAAGCTAAAAAGTAAATCAATTGTATATTTTTCGCTCTCAAAATGACCAATATCTGCAATAATGAGGTCTCCATCCGCATCAAAATACTCATGATACTTATAATCTGATGTTATAAAGACATCCGCACCAGCTTTTTTGGCATATGGCAACAGAAACCCTCCTGAGCCACCACAAATGGCTACCTTAGCGATATGTGATTTGCACAATGTAGTGTGTTTGATGACTTCAAGTTCCATACTTGATTTCAAAAAATGCAAAAAATCTATCGTCGATATAGGCGTGTCTAAGTGTCCGATGACACCTGCACCCACAGGATGATCTTGAAAGATGACATCCTTTTTGGGTGCCAAAATCTGTACCTGTTGCAAGGCAAGTTTTTCGGCTATTTTTGTATTTACTCCCGATACATATACATTGTCCAGATTGGTATGGATAGCAAAGATAGAGATATCGTTTTTGATCGCTTTGATGATCGTGCGCTCTACATAATTGCTGCCATTGAATCTCTTTAATCCCCTGAATACGATCGGGTGATGCGCCACTACGACATTGCATTTAAGTTCGATAGCTTCATCAATAATGGCTTCTATACAATCCAGACACACGAGTACACCTGTGATTTCCTGGTCCAATCTTCCGGTGATGAGTCCCGCATTATCATAGTCTTCCTGAAAGTGATTGGGAGCGATGCTGTGAAGGTATTGGACTAGATCGTTGATTATCATTTGGTATAAATTTGTTGATCGATTATGTTTAATGAAACTTAACTTGTTTGAGTTCAATTTTCCGATAAAACATATTCATTAGTATTTCAGTTTCTATAAGAATCCAATATCTTCTTTTCCAATGCAGTAGTAGAGTACCCTTCTAAAAATTGCAGAGATTTCACTTCTCCTCCATGGGATAATACAATATCACTTCCTACGATTTGCTCTGGTGACCAATCACCACCTTTGACCAGAATATTGGGTATGATCTGTTGGATGATTTCGTAAGGTGTCTCCGTCCCAAAAAGTAAAACCATATCTACACTTTGTAGCGCCGCCATGATACTCATACGATTATACTCGTCTTTTATAGGTCGGGTTGGACCTTTGAGCTTACTTACCGATGCATCACTATTGACTGCCACTATCAACTTATCTCCCAAGGATTTTGCTTCTTGTAGATACATCACATGCCCCACATGTAACAAATCAAAACAGCCGTTGGTAAACACGATCTTTTGTGATGCTTCCTTCCACCTTTGGATTTGCTCTAAAGCTTTGTCGATATGCAAAAAAATCTTGTCTTCGATCATCACCGTTTATTTATCGCAGGCAAAAGAATGAGAGCAATGATTCCAAACAAGATATTGACAAACAATTGGATAGAAAAGAATACTATATTGGCAAACGAAAAAGCATCTACTCCATTAATTCCGTACATGGAAAGTGCCTCACCAACCAAATAATGATAACTGCCCATGCCACCCGGAGTAGGTATTAGGATTCCCAAACTTCCAAAAGTAAATACTACCAAACCTGCTGTGGGACCCAAATGGGCAGTGGGTTCAAAACTCCAAAATGCTAAGTACAACATTAAGAAATATAATACCCAAATACCAACGGTGTACACTAAAAATAGAGGAATACTAGATACGTGTTTGACACTCTGTACACCATCATAAAATCCTTTGAGTACGTGGATGATTTTATTGCCCAAGGCAGTATTTCGTATCCTTGATTTGTTCTTAATTAGAATTACAAATCCTGCGATAACCGAGGTGATAAACAAAACGATCCACCAAGGATGGTTAGTGACTACACTCAGTTTGTCCGATAAGTTGATATTTTGATCCAGATAATTGATAAAAGCACTGCCTCCCAATAGCATGGTCAGGCCTATGACTATAGCCAACATGATGACATCAAAAATCCGATCTGTAAATATAGTGCCCAAAGCTTTTTCTACTGGGATATCTTCATATTTGGCGATCAGTCCGGCCCTGATGACTTCACCCGATCGGGGTATTCCCAAATTGGCTAGATAATTGATCATGATTGTTCCCATCAAGTTGATAAACTTGGGATTATAGCCCATAGCTTGTAGCATCATTTTCCATCGCAATGCACGCAATACATTGGTAATCATAAAAATGATCATGGTAATGACTACCCAAAAATAATTGGCACTCCCGATATCGGAAAGAATTTTTTGAATCAGGCTACACTCAGCATCCGGTATACCTTTGATGGCACAGTCAGCCCTAAAAGCAACATCCTGTCTTTGGTATACCAAATACAAAATGACCAAGCCTACTGTAAAAAATAGAGCTATTTTTAGAAAAACCTTGAGCTTCTCGGTAAGACTACCCGCAGATGAATCCATAAAGTACTGAAAGTTATAAAACCTGGAGTTATTTAATTGAGTCTGTTATTTTCATCAGGAAATATAGCGATCGGCTTGTATGCCTTAGCTTCTTCAGGAGTCATGAGTGCATAACTGATGATGATGACCACATCTCCCACTTCTGCTTTTCTAGCTGCAGCACCGTTGAGACAGATCATACCCGACCCACGCTCTCCTTTGATGATGTATGTTTCTATTCTTTCACCATTATTGTTGTTTACTATCTGAACTTTTTCGCCTTCAAACAAAAAAGCTGCATCCATGAGATCCTCGTCTATGGTGATTGAACCCACATAATTTAAATTGGCTTCTGTGACCTTGACCCTATGAATTTTTGATTTATGAATGTGTAAGAGCATTTTTAAAATAAATTTTAAATTGAGCCGCAAAGATGCGAATATTTTTTTGAACTTTAAGGCATTATTGGCTAATCATCACTTTTTACGCACCGCAAGCATAATCTCTTTTTTAAAAGGGGATGTGTCCAGACGGCGTTACAACATTTGATTTTACAAACTATGCATCAATTTTCATGAGTTTATGCACCAAATGAGAAACGTCAGATGAAATTATGTTTGATCATGTACTTGATGTAGATATTGGCGCCAATCATTCGATTGTTTGGTTGTTCGGTTGGTTCGGGCTTGAATGAATGTAGTCGTTGATGTTGCTTTTACAGGTCACTCCAAAGGCGTTTTGAGTTTGTAAACAATTCAAGTTATACATGGAATGGCTTCGCTCTTAATTTCAAGGTCGATTTTGAAATCATGCTTTAGGAATGAAGGCTGTTTTAGTGTACCGCCTTCCCACTTTCTTCCGTAGTTCCTCCCAAGATACTCCGCTCATTAGACCACCTTGTCATAGGGTTGTCATATGGTTGTCATAGGGTTGTCATATGTGAATCCTATAATAAGCCTATATTTTTGATATAAAAATCCTATTTTTTCCATACTTAAGGGTAATAGAATGGTGGGAGTATTCGTTTAGTAAGGTAGTAGTATCAAAATAATATGCTAATGGTGATTTTAAGTAAAGATGGATCCTTGAGTCCCCAATTAATGATTTATAATTTTTTAATGAAGTACGCATGTATGCCATTGGATATGATATTGGAAGTTCTTCAATAAAAGCTTCTATTGTATATGTAGGTACAGGACAAATAGTAGCCATGGGCAAATATCCTGAATCAGAAATGCCTATAGAAGCATCCCAACCAGGATGGGCTGAACAGAAACCAGAAATGTGGTGGGAGACTATTTGCATTTTAACTAAACAGCTATTGTCATCAAACCATATCCATCAAGACCAAATCATGTCTATCGGTATCGCTTATCAAATGCATGGTTTGGTCTTGGTAGACAAAGATCACAAAGTGCTCCGACCAGCAATCATATGGTGTGATAGTCGTGCATCAGAGATAGGAGCACAAGCATTACGAGACTTAGGAGATACCTATTGTATGAATCATCTGCTCAATACTCCGGGAAATTTTACTGCATCCAAGCTCAAATGGGTAAAAGAAAATGAGCCAGAAATCTTTGACAAAGTCCATAAATGGATGCTGCCGGGAGATTATATTGCTATGCAATTTACCGATGAAATTTACAGTACAATCTCCGGATATTCAGAAGGTATATTTTGGGATTTTAAACAAAATAGTAGTGCGGGAACATTGCTTCAATATTATGGAATTTCATCAGAAATGATGCCTGATCTTATAGATACTTTTAGCATTCAAGGTCGAGTCACTACCAAAGCTGCAACCATGAGTGGTTTAGCTGCGGGTACTCCGGTCACCTATCGTGCTGGTGATCAACCTAATAATGCTATGGCTTTGAAAGTTTTGGATCCTGGCGATATTGCTGCGACAGCCGGCACATCGGGAGTTGTATATGCGGTTTCCGACAAGCTTGAGCATGATGTAGTATCACGAGTCAATGGTTTTGCACACATCAATCATCAATATGATCAAATCAGAATAGGTCAGCTTTTATGTATTAATGGATGCGGAATTTTGTATGCATGGATGCGCAAGCAAGTGGCAGCTTCGGGGCAAACCTATGGACATATGGAAAAGCAATTGTCAGCAATCCCCGTGGGCTCGGATGGTTTAGTGATTTTACCGTTTGGCAATGGAAGTGAGCGCATTCTCAATGATAAAATGCTTGGGGCTCGTATCGATAATTTGCAGTTCAATATACATACGCAGGCACATCTTTTCAGAGCTGCGCTAGAAGGAATAGCGTTTTCATTTGCTTACGGTATGGATATATTAAAATCTATTGGCATCCAACCTGCTACCATTAAAGTGGGCAACGATAATCTGTTTTTGAGCGATACTTTTTCATCCTGTATGGCCAATCTTTTACAATGTAATATCGAAATGTATGATACTACTGGTGCGGTTGGCGCTGCCAAAGCTAGTACAGTTGCGCTAGGTGAGTATCATTCTATACATGAAGCCATAAATGATACCAAACCTATAAAAGTAACCCTATACCAATCAAATAATGACCCATATCTTCAAGCGTACGATCATTGGTCAAAACAATTAAATAACTTAATTAAATAAATATAAACCTTTAGCAAAGTGAAAACATATTTTAAAGACATCCAAAAAATAAAATTCGAAGGTCGAGAATCAAAAAATCCAATGGCTTTCAGATGGTATGATGAAAATCAAATCGTACATGGCAAAAGTTTAAAAGATCACTTTAGATTTGCTGTGGCCTATTGGCATAGCCTGTGTGGTGGTGGTGGCGATCCATTTGGTGCCCCTACCAGACCTATGCCTTGGCTTTCTTCCAATGATCCTATACAGCAGGCAAAGGATAAAATGGATGCTGCTTTCGAATTCATTTCTAAGTTAGGCGTACCTTATTATTGTTTTCACGACATAGATCTGATAGATGAAGGAGATTCTATAGCAACGTACGAAAAAAGGATGGAAATCATCACGGATTATGCTTTAGAAAAACAACAGGAAACGGGTATTCAATTGCTTTGGGGAACAGCCAATCTCTTTTCGCATCCTAGGTATATGAATGGAGCATCTACCAACCCTGATTTTAATGTGGTGGCCCGAGCAAGTGTACAAATCAAAAATGCTATTGATGCCACTATCAAATTGGGAGGTCAGAATTATGTATTTTGGGGTGGTCGTGAAGGTTATATTTCTTTGATCAATACTCATGTCAAAAAAGAATTGGATCACTTGGCGAGATTTTTGACCATGGCCAGAGATTATGGTCGTAATCATGGATTTAAAGGTACTTTCCTTATAGAGCCAAAGCCTATGGAACCATCCAAACACCAATATGATTTCGATGCTGCAACGGTTATTGGTTTCCTTCGGGAATATGATTTAATGGACGATTTTGCGTTAAATCTGGAGGTAAATCATGCAACATTGGCAGGGCATACAATGGAGCATGAAATGACTATAGCTGCCAATGCTGGTATGCTTGGAAGTATGGATGCCAACAGAGGGGATTACCAAAATGGTTGGGATACAGATCAGTTTCCCATTGATATTTACGAACTGACACAGATGATGTTGGTATTGCTAGAAAGTGGTGGATTTAAGACCGGCGGAATCAATTTCGATGCCAAAATCCGAAGGAATTCTACAGAATTAGAAGATTTATTCATTGCTCACATCAGTGGAATGGACGCTTTTGCTCGGGCCTTGATTACAGCTGACCATATTATCAAAGATTCTCCTTACGTACAGATGAAAAAAGATAGATACGCTTCTTTTGAATCCGGTAATGGTGCCTTGTATGCAGCAGGAAAAATGAGCCTTGAAGATTTGGCAGCCATAGGTAGAGCCAATGGAGAACCAACTCAAAAAAGCGGTAAGCAGGAGCTTTACGAACAATTAATAAATATGTACATATAAGCCTTATTCGTTAAAGTATGCAGAAGAAGGTGTAGGGTAGAAATAGGTCTATACTTTTTGGATTTAATTTACGTCTGTACAAGAAATCATTCCTGTCTTACAAAGGCACTGATTTGGCCTGCACGGTAAGAGGGTAGTAATGAAGCTAAGTACCCGATCAAGAGTACAGTCGTGGTCACAACCACAAAGTCCATCCACCTCATTTCGATAGGGTAGGCATCTATGAGAAATCCTTCAGGGATACTGATCAAGCCATAGTCTTTTTGTAACCAATATAGCAAGATACCCAAGAAAAAACCAACGCCCATGCCTATCAGCGAAATCAGCAGGCCTAAGGTTAAGAAAATCCACCTGATACCAGCTGTGGTAAGTCCCATGGATTTTAGTATGGCTATATCTTTTTTCTTTTCCAACACGATCATCCATAATGATCCTACGAGGTTGAAAGCTATGATCAATAGTGTGAGACATGCAATTAGATATGATATCCATTTTTCGATATTCATGATTTTCAAGAAGCTCTCATCTTGTTGGTACCTATTGCTCACTTTATACATTGGGCCTAAGATTTTAGTCAACTCTTTCATCACTTTTTTTTCACCTACAGCCTCATCTATTTTAAACTCTATGGCCGAGAAGTGATTTTCGAGCCCCAACATAGTATTTACAGCATCAAAATTTACTAAGATGTACTGCATATCCACATCACTACCTACCGAAAACACACCGGAAGGGTAGAAACCATAACTATTAAATTCTTTGGCTAGCGGACCTTTGCTTTTGCGGGACGGCATATAAGCCATCAACTGTGTAAAACCGTCAGAAGGATTGACGGAAAGCTTGGTGGTCATACCAGAACCTATGAGCCCGTACTCCACATCTAGTCCAAATTTGGCTGCACCAGAAAGTAGTGAAGTATCCAATCCAGTCACTTTCATAAAATTTTGGTCCACGCCTTTGATGATTCCTACTTCTTGTGATCCTTTGTAGTCAAAAAAAGACGTTTCTTCTATTGTAAATGCGAGTTTTTCTACTCCAGGTATAGAAGCTAATGACTTAAGATCAACGCTGTCCATGGAGATATATTTTCTTTGTACCAAAGTGACTTTTACATCCGGATTAAAATTGCTCAACATGCCGGTCAGCAGACTTTCAAAACCATTGAAAACTGATAATATCAGGATTAATGCAGCGGTACCAATAGACATACCTAGGATCGAAATCCAAGTGATGACATTGATAGCATTGGTAGTTTTCTTACCAAATAAATATCTCAGTGCTATTTTGAAATACAACTTCATGGTACAAAAGTACAAATAATTAAAGTATGATTCCACTCCGAAAATTATAATTTTGCCACACCTTGTGACGCATTAAAGTGTGAAAGGCACAATAACACAAAGAGCCACAAATCTTAAATAGCTGGTTATCATTTATATATGCAACTTATTGTCTTGGATGCTTCAACCCTTAGGCGTCACAAGAGCTCAAAAACACGTGCATCGAAAGCAATAAATTTAAAGCTATTAAAGGGATAATCAATAATATAAATTGCACCAAGCAAGCACTATGTAGGTCCACATCTATTAGCAGATTAAATATGGACGTGTTAGGTTGGAATACATCCATATTCAACTTTGTTGAGGGTTTATTTCCAAAAGAGCAAATGTGTAAATTATATTAAGTTTATGTTCTTGCTGCTAAAACTTTCTTAATATTAAATTTACACATAATTCATTATACATTAATGATTTTAATACAATAACTTAACCCTGCATTAAGACCTTTGTTCGATCAATCAAACAGAACATATCGTGCATCGAATACTACCATTATTCATTACTTTTTGGTTATTTCCTATTTTTCTTATTAACTCCGAAACTACACCACTGGCAATTCCCAAGAAGTATAGGAATACCTTAGAACAAATAGAAATGGAGCACAAAATTGATCATGGGACACTCTCTATTATTAGCTACAATACTTGGGGACTTCCCATAAATCTCAGTGGTCACGATCAGGAACGAAGATTTGGTAGTATGGGCTCTGCTATTTTGGATGTGCAAGCTGATATTGTGGCATTGCAGGAGACTTTTCATCCTGAGCTTCGTTCAACTTTGCTTCAAGACCTTCATAAACACTATTATACTTACAGTGATTATAGGTCTAGCAGGTCTATTTGGGGATTAGCGCAAATGGACCTGCATGGCGGTCTCATGACATTGAGTAAATATCCTATAACGTCTGAAATGTTTTTTCCTTATCCTGTTAACGAATCTACTTCCTTTATAGAAAAAGCAGGTGCCAAAGGATTTTTACTATCTAAAATAAAGTTTGGGGAGCAATATGTTTTTGTAGTAAATACGCACCTATATGCCGGCAATCATCCCAAAGCTGAGTATCAGAGAAAACTACAAATGGAGTATATGCATCAAACATTAAACCAACTCGGTCTGCAGGATGAAACCCTAATCCTTGTGGGAGATTTTAATATCCACCATCCATGTGTAGCTCAGTCAGAAGTGTATGATGTGATTACAAAAGATTTTCAGTATAGCGACTCCAAACCGACGATAACGGATGAAGACTATACTATGGACAATATTAAAAACCCATTTGTAAATCAAAAAGAGCCTCGTACCAAATTGGACTATATATTTACTTCTAGTGGTTTTGCTGCAAAATATGAAATCTTAAACCAAGCAAGAACTATGACGCATGAAAATCCCTTTTCAGACCACTTTGGGTGGCGAGTAGATGTGAAATTGAAAAGTTAATGGCAGGACTACTGCAATTGATTTGTTAATTTCTAATCTTTATTGGTTATAAATTTATGAAATATCTGTAACTATGTAAATCGGGTTTCGTTTTGCAGCACAGAAGCATAAAGAATTGTATAATTTATTTTGGAAACGGGATCAAAGTACTATGACCTTCAAAACTGACTTTAACCATTTTAGTATTAAAATCTAAATCCACCAAATCGTATTTTGCATTTTCTATTATTTTACCTTTATGATTCATAATTCCCCATTTACCATTTGATTTAAAAGCATAAGCACAACCCAATGTGATATCCATAAACAGCGTTTGAATTTCTTCATAGCTTGCAGGTATGACATCATCATAAAATATGTTTGTCAAACCATATTTGTCATTAATTGTATTTCGGTAAATATAAAGTGCAGCTGATGTCGTGTTTTGTCTTACCACTTCCATAAATTGATAGTTTTCCTTATTATAATTACCTGAATTTATTATTTCAGTAAAAATATCATTAAGATCTACAAACCAGAACTTATTAAAATCACTAATTTTTCCGAATGGGTCGATATTATAAGTCTTTTTATCTTTGCAAACAAAGGCTGTGGATTCATCAAAAAATTCATGACAATAATCAAATTCTAAACCTATGGTTATATTAAATGTCGTATCAATGTATCCCCATTTAATTCCTCTTCTCACAGGTGCGTGACCGTATTTAAAATTACCAATATAATCGAATTCCAAGGACTTAATAAAAGTGAGCTCTTTATTAAATACATCATAGGATGTATCAAGTTTTAGTGCTAAAAGCTGGGTACTATAATCTGTTTTGAAATTTGCATATTGGGGCTCAATTTTGACATTTCCGTCATAATCAATGATTCCAAACTTGCCGCTAACATTTATTTTAAGTAAGTTATTACTTAATCTTTCAAAATCATAAATGGATTCTGGAAATAAAATATTATTTTTGGAATCAATCAAGATATATTGAAAATCAGTTTTTTGAGCTAAAAATCTATCTTCATTCAAAGCTCTTATTGAAATGTATTCCCCTTCAAACAAGGTCTTGTCTTTTTTTAAATCGTAAACTGTAAGAATATTCACATTCTTAGTCCCATTAAAATTTATGTAAGTTAATATTCCGCCGCCTGCAAGTAACTTTGGTGTTTCTCCTATAAAATCTTTGATATCCTTATCCTTATAAAAAAGACTAAAACCTTTGTCATATACTCCTATCCAATATGAATTGAATGAATAGATCTCAAACCCAGAGAACGGTCTTGATTTTTTAAAACCATCGCTTAAAAATACCACGGTCGTTTCTGACAGTTTTTTTAAGAAAAATTTATCTTCTTCTGTATTAATCTCATCATATTCAGGGCTCAGAACTACATTACATTGCTCATTCATTATGCCATATTTCTCTTTTTCGACAAATATAAATAGATCACCAATGCCATCAATTCTGATATTACAGTCCTTTATGTCTTGGTACTTGGATGAAGGATTCCATTTTGATGTTTTGATATCATAGTAGCCGTAATACCCACCCTTTTTTGCAAATATATAATTTTTGTTGTATGTAAAATTATCTTCATAATCATCCATAGGAATACAAATTTTGCCATCTAAATCATATAATAAAGACTGATATTGTTTTATAGCTTTTATATAATTATTTCCTATTAGTGAGAAATCGTTTTCATATTGACACGGTATAATCATGTTGTGAAATGGGTCTAAAAATCCATATTCAAAATTATTTTCAACCGTATAATATCCGTTATTAAATGATGTATAGAAGTCGTATTTTTTAACCAATATTGAATCAAGGACTGTATCAAAAATAGATTTTTGACCATTTTTTTCAAAGCTAAATATTCTGTCTTCGATTTCCATCATAATGTCTGAATTAGCAACTTCTAAGACCTTTGTTCCTTTAAAATAGAGTTCATTAGTTGCACCATTTCTGGCTATTACAGAATATAATGTATGATACTTAATGTCATCAACATTTTTAATGATTTGATCAAAATCTTCAAACGAGTTGTAATAACTAACCTTCCCGTTTTTATAATAATATACATTAAACTCATTGATTTTAATTGAGTCAGCATCAAATTGAAATATCTTGTCATTTGAATCAATAATATAATATAAACTGTCCTTTTTACCAATAATGACATTTGACATTGAAAATGCAGTATCCACTTCAAATTTTTTAATTTGACCATTTTGATAAGAAGTAAAATAATAAGCATTGTCAGCCATGATAAGATTATTCTGATTTGTTATATTTATAAACTTTCTTTCATCAAATAGCTGCATATTTTCATTATAAATCTGCCAAAATCCATTCACCTTTAATCCAATCAAAGTATAAGTCAATGGTAAATATCCTTCTGATATTTGCCATTGGTTACTATAGTAGTTTAAATAATACTTCTTGTCATTTGTTGTGGCAATTAATCCATTAAAGGACTCTGTATATTGGTCAAATGATTGTTCGATAAATAAGGAACCGTCTAAATTATATACGTACCATTGCATATCCTTTTGTCCCACGACTTTATTGTTTCTAAGTATTTTGATCTCATCATATTGAGCTTTAACTACCCCTTCAGGTGAAAACCACCCATATTTGTTTAAATGGATATATCTAAATCTATTTCTGGTTTCAAAAAAAATGTTAGCGACATTTTGTAGATATATTTTGCCGTCTAAGTCCATTAATGTACTCCCCAAATTTTTAGATTTTAGCACCAGATAATTTCCACGAAATTCAATTTCTGTACTTGGCGTGATACTTAAATTTAGATTTTTATCAAAATTAATAATAGAATCTTTTTCTGATTCAGGAACTTGAAATATTTCCGAACCAGAAACAAAAGCTATATTTTTTGGACACCTTACTTTTATATTTCCATTAGCATCTAAAATATCAATACCTTCTACATGTGTTGCTACAAAAAAGGAGTCTGTAACACTGATGTCTACATATTTTGATGCAGTTACTTTGACAGTATTTTTTACTAAAGCTAATTTGTTTGGGCCTCCAGAAACAAAGTACACGCCTTCTTCTGCACCTATGGGCTTTCTTAACGGAATAACATTATTACCTTCATATATTAAATTGAGTTTTCTATCAAGAACAGAATACAGATTTTCGTTAACACTAAAAAGTAAAGTGTCTTCTACATAAGAGTAATGTCCAAAATTAATTTTTGTTGCCATTAAATTACCTATGGTGTCATATATTATAGGTTTTAGATCTTCTTCAATTTTTGCTAAGAAGTGATCTCCAAAGATTAAAACAGAATGAAAGGGACTTTTATTTAATTTTTCCCCTTTGTGATTAAAAACATCGGATTTATTATTTTTATTTGCGACAATAAAATGATCTTGGTAAATATCTATGGATTCAAAAACTGGCTTGATTATCCAATTCTTTGTTAATTTATTATATACTCCAAAATTTACAAAATCTAATGATGCAACCACATGGTATCCTGATTCCTTGGTAATAAGAAATTGATCGTAAAACTCATTTTTTTGAGCAATACCATCGTGATTAAAAAACGAGATCTTTCCATCCAATTTTACTTGAATGCCTTCATCTAGGATATTTATTAAGTCATACTTTGGCTCCAAAATGATTTTAAACAAATCATTGTATAGACCCATTTTTCCTGTATTCAATTGACACTTGTAATATTTATTTTTTTCAAATATTATGCTTTGAAATAGAGGCCTAATTAATGTATCTCCATTTAAACTAATCAATCCTGAATTTTCATTTACATTTATTTTAGCATGTTTACTATTTAAAATTTGATCACTATAATCTACTCCCAATTTTTTCCAAATAGATGGTTTTATTTGAGCCAAAACGCTAAGATTTAGGAAGAATAAACTTGTGTAAAGAAGCAGGCATCTATAAGAGAAGATGTTTTTTATATACATTAGAATCAATTTTCGACAAATATAATTATTGTTTTAAAAGAATGGAATAAATAAAATGATTTTTTAATATCAAGTTTAAGACAATGGTGCAATTGAATATCCCTGATAGCCTATCAATTAGACTACTGCAAATGTGCTCAAAAGCTGCAACATTTGACCTTACTGTTAAAAGGATTCCTGTAAACCAATTTGAACCACTTGGATGTTTGTAAATGAAGCTGCAGTTTGTTTGAAATGGGGTCTACTTAAATGAAAAAATCTTAATGCTTTAAATAATTCTACTTATCTTTGCATAAAATTGTAAAAATGGCGGTCTCGGGCCCTATACCACACTATGTACTTTCACACCAGCTTAGTGACGTGAAATATCCTGAACAAAAGATAAAATATCTTAAGTCCAAAGGAGAAATTAGTTCGCTGATCAGGGGCTTTTTTTTGTATAAAGAAAGTAAATACTCCAAATTTCATGTAGCTAATATACTGTACGGTCCTTCATATGTGACAGGTATTACAGTATTGTCTTGGTTGGGTTGGATATCAGAAAGAGTGGTAACCATACACTCAGCTACTATAAAAAGGGGTAAAACTATTGATACTCTTATAGGAAGGTTTGATTATTTTCATTTGGGTAAAGATGTATTTCATTTTGGAATTCAACATTATGATTTTGGCACAGGCATGAGTTGTATAATGGCAACACCTACCAAAGCCTTGTATGATCATTTTTTGATGACGCCTCATTTATATTTTAGTGGAAAGGTAGCTCTTTTAAGATATCTTGAAGATGAGCTGAGAATGGATATCGACTTACTAAAAACTTTAGATTTGCAATTATTAGAAGAATTGATGAAAGCTGGGAAAAAGAAGCGGCAAATGGCTATATTATACAACCTGATAAATGAAAATTTATGATTGAGCAGTGGTTAGAAGATTATAAAATTTTGAGTCAAGAAGATTTATTGAGTGCAAAAAGAGAAATCATGCAACAAGTTGCCCTCGCAGGTTTGGCTCGAGGTGGCTTTTTTGAACATGCAACTTTTTATGGTGGGACGGCTTTAAGAATTTTCTATGGACTTGATAGATATTCGGAAGATTTAGATTTTTCACTAAATTATAAAGACGCTGCTTTTTCCTTAGAAACTTTTTTTGATGCTATCAAACAAGAATTTATATTACTAGGATTAGATGTTGAAATTAATTTGAAACAAAAGCGAAGTGTATCACCTGTTGAATCCGCCTTCCTAAAAGAGAACACGATTTGGGGTTTGATAACACTAGGAGAAAAGTCTCAAAATAGGACTAATTTCCCTATAATGAAAATAAAGATTGAAATTGACAAAACGCCACCTTTATTGTTTTCTAAAGAAATTAAAATATTGGATAAACCTTATTCCTTTTATGTTGCAACGATGACTTTACCTTCATTATTTGCTGGGAAAATGCACGCAGTATTATTTAGGGAATGGAAAAACAGAGTTAAAGGAAGAGATTGGTATGATTTTGAATGGTATGTAAATCAAGGTGTTGCATTACCATTAAATGAATTTGTTGATAGGGCGATAAATTCAGGTCATTTGGCCAGTTCTGATGTAATAAATACAGAAACCTTTAAGGAAATGTTGATCCAGAAAGTTCAAGATCTTGACATCGAAAAGGCAATGGTTGACATATCTTCATTCATCCAAAATCCATCGCATCTCCAAATCTGGTCAAAACAATACTTTTATGATCTCATCAAAATGATGAAGGTAGAATGATGGTATTTGATGGTTCTATCTGATTATCGTTATGTCACCTGAAATGACTTTTTCACTATTGTTTTTATCTTTGTATCTAATGCTATAGATATACACACCCGGATTGGCTGCAGAGCTACCCATACTTCCATCCCATTGTACAGATGCTATGCCCTGTTCTGGAGTCTTAGTGTACATTTTGTTGCCCCATCTATCATAAATATTTAGGCCCAACACTGGTTCACGATCTGAAAATTTGACTTCCCATACGTCATTGACTCCATCTCCGTTGGGTGAAAAAATGTTTGGGATGATGATTACTGTATTTTTTTCTAATACATTGACCTGAACGTTCCTTTCATTGACACATCCATCTTCATTCACCATTGTAATGGTATACGCTGTATTTTCTGTACCATTAAAATCCGGAACTAGACAATCATTACAACTTAAATATGTATTGGGGTTCCACGTGATTTGGCTAGGATTGTTTGAGTACATTACTTGTAAGCCAAAAGTTTCACCAACTATGCCTTCAAAAATTGATTTTTCGATTTCTATAGGTTTAGATAGTGAACGCCTGATTTCAAGCTTCTGCACCAATTTGCAATCAACGTCCCCAGCTATTGTCAGTTCATACGCATTGGGTTTTAGCCCTTTGATAGTCCATGGGAATGCGATGTTTTGATACACTTCATTTCCAAGCGTTACAGAGTAGTTTTTGCACCCTTGTATGGACTTGATAGTGATCTCACCATCTCCCGCATCTGGGCAGGTTTCGTCTACTACTTCGATATCTGCAGATAGTATTTCCTGATTGAAATTGACCAATACATAAACAAATTGTGGGCAACCGTTTGCATCGGGTTGATCTGTTTTTATAAGGCCGAAAGGATTTTTTTCGTCAAAAGTAACTCCAAGAAAGACGATCTCTTCGCCCTTTAGTAAATTAAATAATGATGTATCTGTTTGGGTTGGATAAAACGCAATATTTACATTCGTGATACTATCGCATCCATTTGTACTTTGCGACAAAATTTGGTCTTCTCTAAAGCTTTCGTCAAAAATGACTCCGTTTAACTCAATAGATTGTCCTGGGCATAAGGTATCAGCATAAAATCCTATAGCATTGGGCAATACTTGCAATGAAACATTGATCACAGAATCACATCCATTCACGCTACCATTTTTGAGCACTTCTGTACCCGACGTTAAAGATGCAGTATAGTATTTGCCATTGATCAATAAGGAATCGTTTTGGCAAATCACTGAGTTTATATTTTTTTCCGTTTTTGGTAAAAAATTTAATTTAACATTGATCACCGTATCACAATCAAAATTACCAGATGAGGTCAATATTTCTACACCTGTTGGATTGTTTTTGTCATAGATGGTGCCATTGACTTCGATGGATTCGTCTTCGCAGAGATTAGGATTAATATTGGTGACTACTTCATTGGAAAAAACTAAATTGACTACAATGATGGAATCACATCCATTAATGTTTCCTGCTTTTATTATTTCTGTACCAGCGGCATTATTAATGTCGTATATCTTTCCATTTACGGTCACGGATTGGTTTTCGCAAAGTTTTTGGTTTATAGTGTTGGTGGTAGCTTCGTTAAATCTAAGGCTAACTGAGATGATGGAGTCGCATTGATTAGGAAGCGTGGCCGGAATAATTTCTATGCCAATGGGATTTTGTTGGTTATAAGTTTTGTTATTGACCAATATAGATTCTCCATTACAAAGCACTGGATTGAGATTTAAATTTCTTTCTGGCAATAAGGAGAAAAACTGTTCGGCATTGATTATAGTACCATCGCAGTTACTGTCTTCGAAGTTTAAAATCTTAACTGAATATTCACCAGAACTTAGATTAAAATCAGATGGACAAAATCTCTGTATCCACTCTGTTTGATTTACAAATACTGTATCTATATCTACAAGTTGATTTTGTTTGTAGATACCTGTTATCAGTCTAAAGGGTCCTTCGCCTTCTAAAGTGAATTTAAATTCAGTACAAGATTTTACACAGCTGCTAGTAATGGAAGCTTGCTGGATTCCCGGTTCATAGAAGATAACAGGAATTCCGGCGGCTAATGAAAAACAAGCATCAGCGAAATCTACGCTATCTCTTCCAATGGAGTCTGCCGCAATGGCCGATATATAATAAGTCGTACCCAATGTACCACCAATAGGAAATCCAAAGCTGGGTTTTTTAGAAAATGACAATACTTTTCCAAGCTGCAAACCTGGCTTATCATGTAAAATAAATAATAGCTTATCTTCCGGTCCTAAGGTAGCATTATTGTTGAATTTTACATTGATCGTATCTTTTTTGCATGCTTTCAATGGAATACTCACATTATCCATGGTGCCTGCACTTACCAAACAATCACACTTCTTGGAGCCTTGTAAGACTACATTGCCACAACCATTTCCGTCAGTAATGACAATATTGTACGCATCTCCTGATGGTATGTTATTGGAAGTATAATTACTATTGGCAGGAATTCCATTGACCAAATACGTAGATGGTTCACCCGCAATGATGTCAAAACTTACAATATAGCTACTATTTTGATTATCACAATCTACGGAAAGATTGATGACATCTGGAGTAGTCAAAATAGTGATTGATGTAAAGCCAGGCAGCGTACAACTAGTATTAGATACGAATTCCAGGGGTACATTTCCTTCTAATCCTGTAGGATCTAAAAAGCCATTGGACACACCAGGACCGCTCCAGGTACCCGTAGGATACAATGGATCAGTAAAAGCTGATAGATTGATTACATCTCCATTTTCGCAGGATGATGCGGTGAGTAAATTGGGCGTTTGCAATGATTGTACCTGAATGGAAGTGGTGGATTCCAATACACATTGTTGGTCAGAGGTGAAGGTTACAGCATAGACACCTGATAAGCCTTCAGTATTGAAAACAGATCCTGACACACCAGTACCTGACCATTGCCCTGAAGTAAATAAAGGATCGAGTAACGTATTCAAATCTATACTTGCTACTGTTTCACATACTTCAGTACTTTGTAAAGTAGGTGTTTCGGAAGGTATCACTTCTATAGTTGTATTGGCTATATTGACACAAAAGTCGGTAGATTGGAATTGTAAGTTTATGGTTCCCGAGAGATTAGATGGATTGATAGTATTGTTAAAAACATTTGGACCACTCCATATACCTATTTGAAAATTGGGGTCGGCAAGATTTAAAAGATTATAGATGCCATCTCCAGAGCAAATGGTATTGGTACTCAAAATAGGGTTCTGTACTTCTACAACGACCACCGAAGTTGTATTGGAAGTAAAACAGGCATTATCCGGTTCAAAAGTTAGTTGAATGCTTCCAGATTGACCTGTTATGTCTAGGATATTGGATGCTACCCCAGGTCCCGACCACTGTCCGCTTCCTGCAAGAGGGTCGTTTAGTGTAGTTAGATTAAAAGTATTTTGATTTTGACACAAGGTAGCAGTGCCTAAATTGGGTTGGCCTCCCGGAGATGCGATAATTGAAATCGGACTGATCTGAAAGCAACCATCACTATCTATTAATTTTACAAAATAAGTGCTGTTGTTATTTACCGTAACACTTCCTGAAGGTATTAAGTTACCGGGTATAGCAGGTAGGTTAAAGTAGTATTCTACAGTATTGCCAGAAAGATTATTTACGTATTCATTAAGGTCCACCACGGTGCCTTGACAAACTACAATATTGGGTACTAGGTCAGGTTGTGGTCCTGGGCTTACTTGTACTGTGGTGGTAGCACTAGATATACAAGGATCAGTGGGTGTAAATAGGAGTGTGATGGTACCTGAAAGATTTTGGGGATTGAATTGGTTGCTAGATACGCCTGGACCCGACCAATTTCCATTGGGTACATCAAGATCTTCTAAGGTATTTAGGTCCAGTGGTAGATCAGATGCACAAATATCTGCGGTCAGTAGAGTGAGTGCCTCGTCTTCTGTTATGTTAATGTTTAGGGTACCATTATCGTAGCAAGGATTATTTGGTGTGAAGGTGAGGGTAATGCTACCGGATTGGTTATCAGGATTAAAGGTACTCCCCGTAACTCCCGGACCTGACCAACTACCCGCCAAACTACCAGGTGTAATATAGGGATCTAAATTGATAATATTGCTATTTTCACAAAGATTTATGGAAGTATTAAAAGTAGGCCCACCAGGATTGACGGTTACTGTCACGTTTTCTACGTCTGAGCAGGTACCAATACTGGCATTAGCAAAATATGTTGTTGTTACTGCAGGTGATACCGTGCTAGATGATAATTGATTTCCTGAGGTGGGAGGATTTCCGGTATGAAATGTTAATGTCGCATTAGGATCCGTAGTGACAAAATCTGATAAGTTAATGTTGTCTCCTGCACATATCTGCATGGCATTGACATTGATTTGTGGTGGTTGAACCACAGTTATTTGATCTGTTAAAGGCGGAGAAAAAATAGTATTGCAATTATTTGATTGCGGTGTAATCTTAAATATTTCTATGGTACAGTCTTGCAATGTACTGAATATGATAGGATTACTGGAAGTAGTGATAAAAGAATTTTGTATACTACTGCCACATGTGAGTTTGTATTCATAAGTATAAACTGCCCCTGGATTGGGTAATGTGAACAAAACTGAAAATTGACCTCCTGCACATATGGATGATTCTACGATGTCCATCCCATAAAGGCTGGGGTTAGCAGGTATGACCACCAAAAGTACAGCTACTGGGTCTGAAGTACATGTTCCATTGCTCACTGTAGCATAAATAGTGCCTGGTCCTGATAGATAATTGGCAGGATCAGAGATAGTGATGGTAGCGTTAGCATCTTGGTAATAGGTTACCGTTCCCGTACCTATGGATGGATTCAGACTTGTCAGATTAAATAAAGCTTGCCCTGTCCCAGATACTTCGCATGCACCTAACGAATTTGGAAACGCTTGTGGCGTAGGAGTTACATTGACTTGGACCACATCAGTGGCTGTACAGCCAGATTGGTCAGTTACTGTTACCGTAAAGGTTCCAGAGCTTGATATATTATTAATATTGATGGTTTGGGTGTTTAAACCATTGGACCAAGCATATCCTGAGGGACTAGGTGCCGTATTAGTCGCTGTAAAAGTCACATCATCTCCGGAGCACACATTTAAATCAGGTCCAGCATCCACGGTAAATGAAGTGCCTCCGTTGACAAATGTAATTGACCAAGCATTGAGTGTACCAAAATCACCACCAACGTAATCATTAAGATAAAGTGTCCACACGCCGTCTGCATTGATACCATTAAATGTATTTGCAAAGGTAAAAGTACCTGCTCCTGCAGTATTAGGATAAGGATTGGTCAATGTAAAATTTTGTCTTCCTTCTGGTTTCCAAGTACCGATATAAGGTGGACTACCTGTCACAATATTGGCTCCTGCTGCATCAGAAAAAATAGTATTTGAAAAATTATCACCGGCACCACCATTACCGGTTGACAACTCTATGAATGTGCCATTTGGCGCGATGAGTAAAATGCCAACATCTCCAACCCAAGTATGGGTGATGTCCATAGTTACATTATCTATGTACGTGCAACCACCTAATACACCTACGCCTGACACCGTGTTTGTCGATTGTGTAACCCCAATAGTTCCTGTTGGTGGAAATGGTAACGGTGCATTACCATCAAAAGTTTGTGCATTTGATTTTGTCAAAAAAGCAATACACAAGACAACTTGCAGTGTAAACAGACTTAAGTTCTTCATTAAAAATATTATTTAGGTTCGTTTTGCGTATATAGATGTGCACAAAATCACCATATGGTTGTATATTAATAGAATTTTTCTAAATTTGTTTTTGTTAAATTAGTAGAATTTTAAATATTGTGGAATAAAATTTGGACAAGTTGTTAAATATCCAAGATTACTTTTAATTGAGTTAAAGAATTCCTGCACCCAATCCTAAAGCAATGATGATCAATGCTATGGCCACGGTACGTTGTATGAACAGGAGCGTGACTTTTTTGATCCAAAAATTGCCCAAAATAGCTCCTGTAATGGCAAAAATAATAGCCAGAAATAGGGTGGTCATGTCTATTTGTTCCATGTTTTTGTACATACCCTCTGCATAAACACCCAATCTAGTGATGTCTACCATAGTGCTGATAATCACCGTGGTGCCTACAAAGGCTTCTTTGCTCATACCTGCACGGATCAGAAAAGCACTCCTTAATGCTCCTTGGCTTCCTGTGAGCCCTCCAAAAAAACCACTTAAAAAGCCACCAACGGGCAACTTATCTTTGTTAAATTCTAATTTTCCAAAATAGGGTTGGAGTTCTATTACGGCAAAAAACATGAGTAGTATCGCTATGATTAGTTTAATAGTATGAATTTCATATGTTTTTTCTCCAATACGGTAGCTAAATATAGGCGCTATATCACCCATATGTATTAATATCCAAGCGCCAATCCATGCTGCTATGATGGCAGGCAGTCCAAAACGAAGGATGATTTGCCAATTTGCTTTTTTTGCGGTTAGCAATAATTTAAAAATATTGTTGACAAAGTGAACTACCCCAGTCATTGCTATGGCAACCTCAATAGGGAAATACAACATCATAACCGGTCCTAAAATGGTACCTAGTCCAAACCCCGAAAAGAAGGTCAGTATAGATGCAGCCAAAGCCGTAAAACAAATGACGAAAACTTCCATATACTTTTTACAATAACAAAAATCGATGTTTTGTTTATCTTTGTGACGGTAAATTTTTTTTAAGATGAATAAGTGTTTTCAATCCTTCTTATTTGCAAGTACTATTACTATTTTAACTTTTACATCCTGCAATCACAATCATAATTTAGATCCGGTGCTGGCAGAGGCTCAATTGATTCAAGATAAAGCTATACATATGGGTATCAGTGTGGATAGTATCATAAATGCAAAGCTCCTCATGGCCAAAGATTCGTCTGCGATGCAGTATTTGAATCGATTAAAATCAGATGTTGAAGTGTGGAGAACAAGTATGGTAGCTGTACCTGGCGCCAAACACAAATGTAATCATGATCACGGTGAGCATGTACACATCGAAGGAAGCGATGCATCACATTTATCTCCTGCAGAAAATAAAAAAGTACAGGAAGAATGGAAAGCGGCCATCGACACTATTGCATTTCGCGTGAAATAACTTTCAGGAAGTGATCCAATGATAAACCGTGTAAAAAAGCAATTCTTTTTATAAAACACTTCAGGTTCTAAACTAAAACATACTTAGCATTAGAAATAAACTTGATGCAAAAGGAATGATGACCAATCAACCTTATTGGTAAGGAAGTTACTTTAAAATAGATTTGACCATAATCTTGACTTCAGCTTCGGTGAATAGTTTAGAGTTGCCTGCCTGGAAATTAATTTCTTTGTCACCTTGGATTACGATGAGTTCGAAATCAAAACTCAAATCACCTTCAATATCTTTCTTTTCATAAATAAAACCTTGGTCAAATTCTTCAATGATTTTGTTGAAAGCAGGGTGTGCGGTGACGGCATCTTTTTTATCTTGTTTGAGTTTGATCAAGTTATTGGTATTGGCATCCGACATAAATACCTGAACATCGTATCCATGACCATCTTTGACATTGACAGCAGCAAGCCTACCGGTTTGAGATTTTGTAATAGTAGATTGCTCAGGTGCATCCAAAGTGTATGGTATGCCATATTTCAGCAGGTCTGTTCCTTTTTGGGTGTTTCTTTTGGCATCACACGAACCTAGCAGCATGATGATCAATACGGGAAGAGAAAAAATTATGTTTAGTGATTTAAGGGTTAAAGTCATCAGATTGCTTTGTTTTTGATAGTGCAAAACTACCTTTTTTTTAATATTTTATGAAATTTTCAAAATTTGTTAAAAAAAATTATCTATTAAAAATGATTATTTGATGCCACTTATTTTAATGTTTACTTATTTAGGTATTATATTATTAATCTTAAATAACAGAAAATCAGGTATTTATTAAAACAGTTAAACACATATTATAAAAATATAAATATTATTTTATTCTAATTTTGTATTTTGTAACCGAATGTACCTGTCCTATCTTTGTATCATCAAAGCAGACAAAGCGTTTGCAGATCACAAAAAGTATTGAGTTTTGAGTTAAAATATATTAGTCAGAAAGGGATGAGATCCGGACTGACGCGTGAGTTTTGGATATGTTTATGGGATTATAATTTGTAAATGGTCGCTGGGGGGCGACCATTTTTTTTTGTCCAAAACTCAGATTTTACTTTGTGATCTGATTTTAATTCAGACCTTTATTCCTTAGCAGGGTGATAATTTTATCTGCTTTTTGGTATCCATTGGTCACCAAAAATAACTTTCCATCTATTTTTGCTACCAAGCTTGGGAATCCTGCAATACCCATTTTTTGAGCAAGTTCAAATTCACTATAGATCTCGGCTTTACTTTCTTTACTTCTAAACATCTTTAAAAAACTTTCCGTATCTAAACCCAGTTTATTGGCTATACTGACGTAGGTATCTTCTTCGCCAGGCAACTGATTGTACATATAAAAAGATTCTTGTGTTGCCTTAAAAAACGGATATTTAATTTTTGGGTCTAACTGACCTGCAACCCAAACCGCCCTACATGCAGGCTCAGTGTCATAGCGCAAATCTCTTTTATCTAATATTGTAAAATTAAATTTTTGACCAGAAGCCTGCTGCACTTCCATCCAATGGTCATACAAAAAATCTTTTAGTTCCATCATAGTTTCTGTGCCACCAGCTCGGAGTCCACCCATGACCATTTCCATAGGCGTGTTGGGAAATGCTTCTTTGATTTTGTCCAATTCAGGTCCAAATCCGTAGCACCACGAGCACATCGGATCACCGACATAAATTAATGTATCTCTTTGGGCAGAAAGTGTATGGAGCATGATCGTCATGTAAAGGATTAAAAAAGGTTTCATTTTAAAAAGTATGATCTAATATTTTAAACCTTTAAGTCGGAAGTAAGTTTTGTTTTCTTTTAAATATAATTTTTAATTCAAAATAAAAAGCCTGATACACTTAATTGAACACATGCTGATACAAAGCCATTTCCAAATTTATAGATTTTTATTTACCTTTGCATCGTGAGTAATATACAGGAGCTGATTCAGGTTTACGAAAAAGATCGGCGTACGCATGATATCCATAAACTAACTTCAGGAGATATTCCAGCCCGTATTTGGCTGAGTGGATTGTCTGGAGCCTTGGATTGTTTTGTCTTATTGGGACTTTATGCTTCTCAAAAAGGTTCTCACATTTATCTAGCCAGTGATAAAGAAGAAGCAGCTTATATACAAAATACGCTTCAATCTCTCGTCGAAAACAAATCGATTCATTTTTTTCCGGATTCTTTCAAAAGACCGATGCAATATGACGAACTTGACAAAAATAATGTCTTGATTCGTACCGAAGCCATCAATAAAATACACACCGCCAAAGGCAAAAAGCAGATATTGGTCACCTATCCTGAGGCAATTTTTGAAAAGGCGGTAGACCCCAGTTTTTTGGATAAAGACAAAATTCTGATTGAGAAAAATGCTACTTTGGACATCAATACGATGATCGAGTTATTGGTCATGTATGGTTTTGAACGGGTTGAATTTGTGTACCAACCAGGTCAGTTTTCGATACGTGGTGGCATCATTGATATTTTTAGCTATGGCAATGAATGGCCCTATCGTATAGAAATGTTTGATATCGAGGTAGAAAGTATCCGAACATTCAATCCTGTGAGTCAACTTTCTGTGCAGGAGATCAATACGGTATCCATTATACCCAATATCAATAATAAATTTACACAGGATCAGAAAATCAGTATTTTTAATGTTTTTGGACCGGAAACTTGTATATGGATCAAAGAGCCTGATTTATTGGTTGAAAAACTGCAATTGTGCTTTGAAAAAATCGAGTCTTTTGCAGATTCTATAGCTGCCAAAACGGAAGAGGAGCTTAAAGAAATCTTTGCAGAAAGAGCCTTTATATATCCCGCGCAAATAGTGGAAGAAGTCTCTGCTTGTCATATCATTACCTTAGGGAAGTCAGAGCTCATCAAGACCAAAGATGAAATTGTATTTGACACGGCATCACAACCGGTTTTTAACAAAAACTTCAATCTCCTTATTGAAAATCTGAGAGAGAATACTAAAAAGGAATATACTAATTTCATCTTTACGGATAGTGTAAAACAAATAGAGCGATTCTACAATATTTTTGAAGATATGGGTGTTCAACTGCAGTTTCACCCATTGCATAAATCCGTACACAGTGGCTTTATAGATCATAAGAATAAGTTGGCATGCTATACCGATCATCAGATTTTTGAGCGGTTCCATAGATATAAGCTGAGACAAGGTTTTACGGAAGATATGGCCATCAGCCTCAAGATGCTTAAGGAATTGGTGCCGGGAGACTATGTGACCCACATCGACCATGGTATAGGAAGGTACTCAGGTCTTGAAACTATCGAAATCAATGGTCACAAACAGGAAACAGTAAGGCTTGTATATCAAAACAACGATATCCTTTATGTAGGTATTAATTCGCTCCATAAGATATCCCGATATGTAGGCAAAGATGGTACGGAACCCAAACTCAATAAAATAGGTGGTGATGCCTGGAAAGCACTCAAAAGAAAAACCAAAGCCAAGGTAAAGGACATTGCCAAAGAACTGATCAAACTATACGCCCAAAGAAAAGCATCCAAAGGGTTTGCATTTCCGCCAGATGGTTACTTGCAGACAGAACTGGAAGCTTCATTTATTTATGAAGATACTCCTGATCAACTCACCGCCACACAGGATGTCAAAGCGGACATGGAACGAGAATATCCGATGGATAGACTCATATGCGGTGATGTGGGATTTGGCAAGACCGAGGTAGCCATCAGGGCAGCGTTCAAAGCAGTAGTAGCTGGAAAGCAAGTTGCTATTTTGGTACCTACCACCATCTTGGCATTGCAACATTTCAAAACATTTTCGGAGAGATTGAAGGAATTTGGAGCTACAGTAGAGTATATCAACCGGTTCAGGACCACTAAAGAAAAAACGGAGGTACTGAAAGGTGTAGAAGATGGTAAAGTAGAAATTCTCATAGGTACTCATGCACTTTTGGGCAAAGGGATTAAATTTAAAAATCTAGGTCTGCTAATCATAGATGAAGAGCAAAAATTTGGTGTAGCCGCCAAAGAAAAAATAAGATCTATGCAAGTCAATGTAGATACACTGACGCTCACAGCTACACCGATACCACGTACGCTTCAGTTTTCACTCATGGCAGCGAGAGATTTGTCCATCATCCGTACTCCACCGCCCAATAGACAACCCATCTACACCGAACGAAGAGTTTTTAGTGAAGAGTTGATCAAAGACTCTATCTATTACGAAGTGCAACGAGGTGGACAAGTATTTTTTGTACACAACCGAGTCAAATCATTGTATGAGATGGCAGATATGATTCGCCAATTGTGTCCTGATGTTTCTGTAGCAGCTGCCCATGGACAATTAGAAGCGCATGAGTTAGAAAATACGCTGTTGGATTTCATAGATGGCAAATATGACGTGTTGGTTTGTACCAATATCATAGAAACAGGATTGGATATTCCTAACGCCAATACCATGATCATCAACAATGCGCATCAATTTGGCATGAGTGATTTGCATCAGTTACGAGGTAGGGTAGGTAGGTCCAATAAACGGGCTTTTTGTTATTTGTTTGCACCGCCATTGTCTGTTTTGACCTCTGATGCGCGCAAAAGAATCAAAACCTTGGAAGAGTTTTCAGACTTGGGTTCCGGATTTCAGATAGCTATGAAAGATATGGATATCCGTGGTGCAGGAAATCTGCTAGGTGCAGAACAAAGTGGATTTATAGCTGACATAGGATATGAAACCTATCAGAAAATCCTGGAAGAAGCCGTCGTAGAACTCAAAGAAACGGAATACAAAGATTTGTTTCAGGAAGAGAATGCCAAAAAGCAATCTTTCGTACGCGATGTAGATATCGATACCGACATCGAGATGTTGATCCCTGATAGCTATGTATCCAATATACAGGAAAGACTCAATTTGTACACAGAACTGGACAAGCTGGTGGCAGAGGAAGATATTCAGAAGTTTGGGGATATGCTCAAAGACCGTTTTGGAAAGCTTCCATCCCAGATCAATGAGCTCTTTGACGGGCTAAGACTCCGTACGATAGCTAAAAAATTAGGTTTTGAACGCATCATACTCAAAAACCGAAAGATGAATTGTTATTTTGTGACCAATCCACAATCTATCTATTATGAAACACCTGTTTTTCATGGCATCATGAAGTACGTGTCTTCAGAAGGACATTTAAAAGGTTTTGCGATGAAGCAGTCCAATAATTATTTGATATTGACCAAAGAAAATGTCAAAACACTCAAGGAAGCTAGAGGGCTTTTAGATGGGATATTGGAGCAGGTGATGGAAAATTAAACAAAGATTTAGGGGCGTCTGATAAGTCGTTATCAAACTCTTTTTTATTATTATTCATATTTAATTAAAATTGTCGAAAGTTGTTTTAGGACGGGTCAGTTCTAAATTTAATTTTATCTGCCCAACATCGGTTAGATTTGTCAAGTTTGGAACAGATTGAAACTTTGGAGAAACGATTTACTTGAAGTTATTGTTGATCAGTTCACAGCTTAAAATGATCTAAATATTGTATTATAATTAAGTTTTGCAATTATCTTTGTTTCTTTAAAACTCATTTTCATGTCCTTCTCCAACCATCAAATCCAGAGTGCAAGTTTACCTAGTATTTCTGACATCACCTTTGAAAAATTAGATCCTTCTTATCGTAAAATAAGTGTGATTACATCATGTATCTTTTGTTTGGTGATACTGATCCTCTACTTGTTTGTGGGCTACTTTATAGATATTTTATATCAGTGGCCATGGATATTGGTATTTGCATTAGGATGGTCAGTTTTGACCAGTTTGATTATTATTTTGGCAATCAAAGGGTATACCTATGAAGGCTTTGCCATTCGGGAGAAAGACATTTTGTACCAATCCGGTATTTTTTTCAAATCAGTGGTGATCATACCTTTTAATCGGGTGCAGCATTGTGAGATTGAACAAGGACCTGTAGATAGGATGTTTGGGCTGTCATCTCTGTCTATTTTTACTGCAGGCGGTAGTTCCAGTGATCTCAATATACCTGGATTGGCACATGATAAAGCAAATCAGCTCAAACAGTTTATAACCAACCAAGTGGCTCGGGATGAGGAAGAGTGATTTTGATTTCACAGTGCCCAACAGGCAGTCTTATGTAGCGATATTGATGATTCTGTTCAAGACGATTCAGATCGTTGTCAGGCAGTTGATACCTGTATTATTGGTTTTTTTGGTAGGTGGCGCCAAAGATAAAGGAAGTTACATTTTGATGGGTGTGATAGGTATAGCCTTACTTTCCATGATATATTCGATGATCAATTTTTTCAAAACTTACTTTTATATTGAAAATAACGAATTGGTTTTGCAATCAGGTGTGTTTCAGCGTAAAAAGACATCGATTCCCTTTGAGCGGATTCAATCTATAAACTTTGAACAAAACATCATTCACCAGTTGTTTTCTGTTTTGAAAATAAAAATCGACACTGCAGGATCCGAAAAAAGTGAGTTTGAGTTTCATGCTATAGAAGAACAAAAAGCTCAGGAACTCAGAGATTTGATTTTGGCCCAAAAAAATCAAAATCACAGTTTTTCAACATCAGAAGATGAAGCCACTGTAAATGATGACGGCTCCATGGTTTTTAAGCCCATCATGACTTTGGGTATAGCCGATTTGTTTAAAGTGGGTTTTACTGAAAATCACATTAAGTCGGTAGGTCTGATCTTGGTTTTCTTTTTTTGGATCTATCAAAACCTGCAGGAGGTAGGCGTGGATGTAGACGAATACTCAGAAGATATCCCTGAATGGGAATGGAACGGAACTATAATTATCACTTTGGTGGCCATCATGATGATCGTTTCTGTATTCATATCTTTAGTCAGAACCGTTGTGACCCACTTTGATTTGCAATTTTTAAGATCGGGACATGGTTTTAAGGTAGTTTCAGGTCTATTTACCAAAAAAGAAACATCAGCTGCAGATCACAAAATTCAATATATTTCATGGTCCGACAATCTGCTCAAGAGATGGATTGGATTTAAAGACTTGCGTCTAAATCAAGCGTCGGGCGCAGAAGCAAACCTGAAAACATCTATCAAAATCCCTGGATGTCAAGACCAACACATAGAAAGTGTGATTCATTCGTTATTTGGTGACACACAGCTAGATCAAATAGAAGTTCGTAGCATAGATAAGCGATATTTTACCCGATTTGTATTTTTGTTAAGTATTTTATACCTGATTTTTGCCGGAACCATGATCTGGTTTGAACTATGGAAACCTTTGATCGTGGGTACTATTATTTACATTTATGTGGCAGTAAACAGATATTTGTCATTAATCAAGAAGAAGTATGGGTACCATGATGAATTACTGTATGTAAAGGGCGGAGTATATGGTGATAAGTCAGAACTACTGCCGATATTTAAAATTCAGGCATTGGAAGTATACCAATCCCCTTATCAAAGCAGAAATAATCTGTGCAATATTATCTTTTATACCGCTTCAGGAAAAATTCAGATTCCTTATATTCATGCAGATATTGCAAAATCAATAAGTGATATTTTTCTATATAAGGTAGAGTCTGATCGTAGAAAGTGGATGTGATTTTATCATTTGGATAGCTCAGTGATTTTGATTAAGTTTCTATATGATTTTCGTCATGGCAATTTTTTTTAAAAATAGATTTCTTTGTGGCAAAATCAAACAATAAAAGATGAGAACTCCCATATCGTATCTATCCGCAGATGAAGCACTTCAATTGGTCAAAAGTGGTGACCGGGTTTTTGTACATGGTAGTGCACAGACTCCAACAAATATGTTGAAGCATTTGGCCGATCAGTCAGATAGATTGAGAAATGTAGAATTGGTATTTATTTCTGTTTTGGGAGAAATATTTGTCAATAAGCCTCAATACGTTGACTCTTTTAATATCAATGCACTTTTTGTCTCAGAACCCATCAGAAAGGATGTCAATGAAGGCAGGGCTGATTATGTGCCAGTATTTTTAAGTGAGATTCCAGAATTATTTAAGCGAAATGTATTGCCCATTGATGTGGCTATCATTCAGGTTTCGCCACCTGACAAACATGGGTATTGCTCTATGGGTGTGTCTGTGGATGTAGCGAGGTCTGCGGTCAATACTGCAAAAAAAGTCATCGCACAGGTAAATCCTAATGTTCCAAGAACACACGGTGATGGGCTTATACATACGCAGCGGTTTTCAGCCATGGTTTATTGTGAAGAGCCACTGCATGAGGCTGCTTTTGGTGCTCGTGTAGGAGATGACGAAATCAAAATAGGTGAACATGTAGCACAATTGATTGAAGACAGGTCCACCATTCAAATGGGCATTGGAGCTATTCCTGATGCTGTATTGCGCTGTCTGGGCAATCACAAAGACCTGGGAGTCCATACAGAAATGCTTTCAGATGGTATCATCACTTTATTTGATAATGATATTGTCACCAATAAATATAAAACGATACATCCCAATAAGATTGTAACAGGATTTGCTTTAGGTAGCAGAAAGCTATACAATTATATAGATGATAATCCGGCATTTTCATTTTTGGATATTGATTATGTCAATGATCCACACGTCATCAAAAGAAATCCCAAAGTGGTGGCAATTAATAGTGCTATAGAAGTAGATCTCACAGGTCAAATTTGTTCTGACTCTATAGGTACCTTTCAGTTTAGTGGCGTAGGAGGACAGATGGATTTTTTGCGTGGCGCCGCTCTCAGTCCGGGTGGAAAACCAATCATTGCACTACCATCGCGCACCAATAAGGGTATTTCGCGGATAGTACCTTTCCTGAAACCTGGTGCGGGTGTGGTGGCTACTAGAGCACATGCACACTACATAGTGACAGAGTATGGCGTAGCCTATCTTTATGGCAAAAATCTGAGGCAGCGGGCACAAGCGTTGATTAACATCGCACACCCTGACGATAGAGAAGGTTTAGAAAAGGCTTGTTTTGAACGATTCAAAGTATTTTAAGACCATTGTTGAATAGAATGAATAGATGACAAATCATCTAAATAGAGCCTACTGAAAAAGTCAAATTCTTTCAAAAATAATAGTGCTATTGGTCTGGCATATCGTTCAAAAAACAAGCGATAGTGAATGGAGAGTCAAAAGTGCGTCTATCGCCAAGTAAGGATACTAAGAATTAACCACTGATAATCAAGGCGATAGAAAAATGCATGACTGAGTGATCCTGAAAGGTCGAACATGACAATGTGAGAAACGAAGGAACCCGTAAGGGATGGGCAGGTCGGGAATGCACTATAGCAATACCACTAGCTGATCTAAGTTTAGATCAGTGCCTTCATTTTTGAGTGATTTCGTATCACTCAAATACAGCAAAGCTGTACCATTCAGTTACCTTTTTTTGAACTGGTCTTTTTTGTTTACTTTTTTTCTGGGCAAGCATTACTAAGTAATAAGGGTAAGCAAAAAGAAAAAAAGTAAATGCCGCCCGCATAGGGCAAAAGACTGAATGAAGTGCAAATGTTTTATTCAAAATGACGAAAAACCCATGCATCGAAACCAATAAATTTTATTACATTTATTTAATAATCAATTATTTAACTTATACCAAGCAAGCCCTAAATAATGCGTGTTCTGCTGATTGTTATTTCAACAGATCCTTTACTTTAGCAAAAGTTCTTTCTCTCCTTGGTATACTTTCTGCACGTACATATCCTTGATTAGGATTGCGTTGGACAAAGTCCTGATGATAATCTTCTGCTTGATAAAACTTATCAAACTTAACTACCTGAGTGGCTATGGGTTTGGTATATTCCTTTTCTAGTTCCTTTATTTTTGTGGTGATGATCGTTTTTTCTTCATCATTAGTGTAAAAAGCGATAGTGCGATATTGGGCACCTCGATCAGGTCCTTGCCCATTGACTATAGTAGGGTCTATGGATGCAAAATATACTCTGACCAATTCCTGGAAGCTTATGATTTTAGGATCGTAATATACCTGAAAAGCTTCAGCATGTGAAGTCTGTCCACTACCTACAGAGTTGTAATCAGGATTGGTTTCTTTACCTCCGGAGTAGCCTGAAACTACTTCAGAAACACCTTTTATACCCTCAAAAATGGTCTCTGTACACCAAAAGCAACCTCCGGCAAATGTTGCCACTTTAAGATTTGTATCTGCTTTCGCTTTAGCTATTTTGGACGTAAGTTCCTGAGTAATATTTTCTGTGTTTTTAGCTTTTTGTGCACAAGCACCTAGAAAACTTAAAGTTAAGATGATAAAGGCAAAATTACGCATATATGTATGGTTTTGTATATAACAAAAAAGCCATACTTTAGATTAAAAAATATGGCTTTTTATATTTTAAATGCTTGGTTTAGGCGGCCAGTAACTTTTTGATAGAAGTTTTATTGATTTTATCTTCTACAAAAACGATATCCACATTAAACTCTTTGATATCTTTTTGAGATGGAAGTTCAAACATGGCGTCTGTGAGTATGGCTTCACAAAGTGATCTGAGTCCTCTGGCTCCCAGTTTGTATTCTAAAGCTTTATCCGCTATGAATTCGATGGCTTCTGGTTCAAAGTGAAGTTTGATACCTTCCAATTCAAATAATTTATGATATTGTTTTAAAAGCGCATTTTTAGGCTCGGTGAGAATGGTGATCAGTGTCTCTTTGTCCAATGGGTCCAAATAGGTAAGTACGGGCAACCTTCCGATCAGTTCAGGTATCAAACCATAATTTTTAAGATCTTGGTGGGAGATATATTGCAAAAGATTTTCGCGATCCACTTTTTCTTTTACATCACCATTAAAGCCAATGATCTGTGTATTTAGCCTTCTGGAAATGACCTTTTCTATACCTGCAAAGGCCCCACCGCAAATAAAAAGTATATTGGATGTGTCTACTTTGATCATTTTTTGCTCTGGATGTTTGCGACCACCATACGGCGGTACATTAACTTCGGTACCTTCGAGCAACTTCAGTAAAGCCTGTTGTACTCCTTCTCCAGACACATCTCTGGTGATAGAAGGGTTATCACTTTTTCTAGCGATTTTATCGATTTCGTCTATATATACGATTCCTCTTTGGGCTGCTTCCACATCAAAATCACAAGCTTGAAGCAATCTGCTCAGCATACTTTCTACGTCTTCGCCTACATATCCCGCTTCTGTAAATACAGTAGCATCTACTATGGCGAAGGGAACTTCTAGAAACTTTGCGATAGTCTTAGCCAAAAGTGTTTTTCCAGTACCCGTTTCGCCGATCAATATGATATTTGATTTCTCTATCTCTACCTCACCTGGAGTGTTGTGATTTAATCTTTTGTAATGGTTATACACAGCTACCGAAAGGAATTTTTTAGCATCTGTCTGTCCAATTACATACTGATCTAAAAAGGTTTTTATCTGTGCAGGAGTGATATTACTTGGAAGGCTGGAATGGCTACCTTTAGGATTATTTTTTTTATTCCCTTTGATTTCATCAGCTATGATATCATAAGCCTGTTCTACACAAGTTTCACAGATATGCCCATCAATGCCCGCTATGAGCATGAGCGCATCTCTTTTATCCTTTCCACAGAAAGAACACTTAATATTTTCTTTATACTTAGACATTTAAAGGACTTTAAGTTTAGGATTTTTTATTTGGGTTTTTTCTGTCCAGTACTTCGTCTACTAATCCATATTCCTTGGCTTCTGTAGCTGTCATCCAATTGTCTCTGTCTGAATCTTTTTCGATGTCCTCAAAAGTTTTACCGGTGTGGAAAGCCATAATTTCATACAATTCATTTCTCAATTGTTTGATCAGTTTGTAAGATATCTCCATATCTGTAAACTGGCCTTGCATACCACCTGAAGGCTGATGTATCATCACTCTAGAGTGCGGAAGGCACGTTCTTTTACCTGTCTTTCCTGCACAAAGCAATACGGCACCCATAGATGCTGCAAGACCTGTACATATAGTAGCCACATCTGGAGATACATATTGCATAGTATCATAGATGCCCATACCTGCTATCACAGACCCGCCAGGACTATTGATAAACATTTGGATATCTCTTTTAGGATCCGTAGATTCTAAAAACAATAATTGTGCTTGGATTACATTGGCTACATAGTCATTTACAGGTACTCCCATAAAAATAATCCTATCCATCATAAGCCTAGAAAAAACATCCATACCTACGATATTCATTTGTCTTTCTTCGATGACCTGAGGTGTAAAACCATTGATGTCAGGAACCGAAGTGTTCATATATTTTTCTAAGTGCATGCTGCTCATACCCATGTGGCCTACAGCAAATTTCTTAAATTCATCTTGTGAATACATGTAAAAATCTTTTGTTTAAGGTTAATTTAATGTCATTAAAAACCAAATGCGAAAAACTTATTAAATCTTTCGCATTCAATTTCTGAATATAACTGTCTCCAAAAAAGAAACATTATAACATTAACAAAGAAAATTACAAATTGTTAACTCGCTCGTTGAGTTGCTTTACTTTTTCTACAAAATCTTCTTGTGAAATTTCTATAATATCTCTATTTACTATTTCTCCAATTTTGACAAAAATGCGATCAGCAAGTATCTCTTCATATGCTTTATTCACCTGTTCTTTATCTTTCATAAGCCTATCCACTGTTTGGGTTATGAACGAATAATCCATATTGCCGTAGTTTCTCATATAAGAGAAAACGGAATTGGTAAAGTGTCTCTTAAGATCTTCTTCTTGTACTTCAATGCCATATTCAGAGGCAAGTTTAGATTTTTGAAGAGACCACTTCATATTTTTTGCAAAAGCGTCAAATTCTGCTTCTAATACTTCGTCAGATATATTTTCATTGGTCTCCTTAAGGTATTTTTTCAAAAATGTCTCCGGAAGGTCAATGTTGTTATTATCCATCAAAGCATCCATAATCTCACGATACATAAACTGCATTGCTTGATTATCATAGTATGATTTAATATCCTTACCTAGATAAGCTCTTACGCTTTCCTCATCTGTTACGCTTTCATCGCCAAAAATTTGGAAAAACTCATCGTTAAGGTCTGCAGGTTCTACTCTAGATACTTCAGTAATCGTACCTTTAAAAATAGAGCCGTTTTCAGAATCTTCTTCACCCTTTTTCAGTATATACTTATCTACATGAGCTTTATCTTTATCTTCCAGTTTATACACATCGAAAATGATGGTATCACCAACTTTTTTAGTTAGTATTTCTTTCTTCACGTCTTCATCCTTGATGATATCCACGAGAACTGAAACGTCAGTTTTCCAACCATTTTCTTTTTCAGTATCGCCGTCCATCTCTACGGCATCCATTTTTACCATATCCATATTTTGGATGGTATCCGTAGCTTCAACTCTTTTTCCATATCTTCTTCTCATGGCATTCAACTCATCATCTATGAGTTTATCTCCAATCGATACATCATAATATGTGTATTTATCCGAACTACTGACACCTTTTACAGTAAAGTCAGGTGCTAGTCCAAGGTCGAAACTAAATTTATATTCCTGAAGATTATTGACATCAAGATTAAAGACAAAATTATCTTCTCTGTTGGGAAGCGGTTGGCCCAGATAGTTTAGTTTTTGCTCATCGATGTAACCAAACAATTTGTTTTGAAGGGTATCATTAACAACGTCAGATAAGATAGACTTGCCATACATTTTTTTTATTACTGACATAGGGGTCATTCCTTTGCGGAAGCCCTTCATCTGTGCAGTATTTTTATATTTTTTCAGCTCACTCTCAAATTTTTGAGCATAATCTGAAGGTTCCAAAGTCAATTCTAGAGTAATGTTTAATGCGTCAGCATCCTTTCTAACGATTTGCATAGAAAATATTATAAAGATTTAATGAAATAAATATGAAAAATTGATCTGCTGTGTATTTTAATGTAGATTTGATTAAGAACATTCTATTTTTAAATAACTCAGAAGTGGTACATGTGAGAAAATAAAAAAACCTGTTCAAAACACACTGCTTTACAATAAATAAATCTAAAGAAGGGTAGTTAATATAATGCACAAAAGTGTGCGGGTGGAGGGACTCGAACCCCCAAGCCTCGCGGCACCAGATCCTAAGTCTGGCGTGTCTACCAATTTCACCACACCCGCATTTCAATGTACTTTCATTTAAAGTGGTGCAAAGGTATAACTTTAGAATAAATAATAAAGCTTTTTTTTATATTTTTTTCACAATTTTAAAAATTAATTAGAAGATGTTAATGCATTATTTTACTCAGGTGTTCCTTGTTTTATGATTAAGTAATCTTCTCAGTGTATTATATTTTTTATATTCGAGTGATTGGATAAAGTATTTAGCAACATTTTTTTACAAAAAAAAGAGCCGGATGTTTATCCAGCTCTTTTTTATTGAAAATCACAGATGTTTTAGAATCCTGAATTTTTATTTCCTATGAATTTAGTACTTCTTGATGTACCTTCATTTTTGTTGTTAGATTTTATAGATGGGCCTACTGGTTTTGTCATTTCAGCGTCAGTAGGTGTGCAGACTCTCACTTCAACTCTTCTGTTCATATAACTTTCTTTGCTTGAGTTGCTGAATACGGGACTTGCTTCTGTACCATACATTACTTTTATTCTGCTTCTATCTATGCCATATTGAGATACTAAGTAGTTGGCTACATTTTCAGCTCTAGTGTAAGCCAGACTTTCTGCATATTTATTTTTGCTGTTTACATCTGTATTTCCTTGTACGGTGATGCATAAATCAGGGCACATTTTCATCACGTGAGCTATATGGTGAATATGTCCATAATACTCTGGTTTCACTGTCGCTTTGTCAGCATCAAAATGAATCATTGGTAAAAACCATTTTCCACAATCCGTATTAGCAAACTTACCAGCTTTCATATCGATTGCTTTATTTACATCATCCATATTGATACAACATTTTACGTCTGCTACACCATCACTATTTACAGGTACTCCTGCAGGAGAATACGGCTCTTTATCTTTATAATCTGATAATCCATCTCCGTCACTATCTAAGGCTATACCCCTTGTATCTACAGGTGCTCCGGCAGGTGTATCTTTTTCTTGATCTAACATATCAATTACACCGTCACTATCTGTATCCGTAAGGTCAAAAACAGGGCGTTGTTTCAATGCAGCGATATCATTCATCTGTGCTTCAAGCGGATTTAGCCAGTATAAAGGCTCAGTAACTTTATCAAAGTTGCCTAAATTGATACCTACTCTAATGTTTGTATAATGCGAAATATCGTTATTATTGGTTTGGTCAACTGCGGATCTAAACTTGATACCATCCAAATAATCATTGTCAGATAAAATTACTTGATGCTCTAGGCCGATGTTAATTCTCTTGTTGATTTTTCTGCTGATACCCATAGATGCGGTGAATACTACATGTACATTTGTTTCATCCCCAAGTCTGAAAATACCTGCTTTCTTGAAACCAGCAGTCTCATATTTACCATCATATTTAGCGTCCAAATCATCAATGATTTCTTTTCTACCTGCTCTAGTATTGAATTTATCTCCCGTACCTCTGATGGTTGCAAGACCTGTATATGGTCTTCCTGATGCATCCAAAAGGTCCAATTCAGCCTTGTGAGATGACAAACCTACTCCAATAGCGGTGTACCAATTCCATTTGTTTCTGTCTTTGTGGAATAAAAGGTTACCAATATTAACTACACCCTGCATGGCTAGGTATCCTTGTGTAGTTTTGTAACTTGGATTCCAACCTTCAACT
>CAZGMB010000034.1:0-51531 GCA_964526715.1 uncultured Aureispira sp.
GTTCGGGTCTTGGCATCCAATCCTGCATGGTAGGCAGAAGCCTTGATTCCATTTACGGTCAGCATTTTTGCTATTTCTTCTGTAGATTTTCTGGACTGCACATAGATGATACCAGATTTACCTTTAGATGTTTTGATAAATTGGATAATACTTTTTACGGTACTATCTTTATTTACTTTTGGTCTGATTTCGTAATATAGATTATCTCGGTTAAAAGATGAGATAAATATGTTTGGTTCGATCATTTCCAAACTTTTTACAATATCAGTTTGTACTTTAGGAGTTGCTGTGGCAGTGAGCGCAATGATCGGAATATCATCGCCGATGGCAGAAATCATCGTACGGATACGTCTGTATTCTGGTCTGAAATCATGTCCCCACTCTGAGATACAGTGGGCTTCATCGACGGCCACAAATGAAATATTACTTTTTTGGAAAAACTCTATGTTTTCATCCTTTGTTAGAGTTTCAGGAGCTATAAAAAGCATTTTGGTTTTACCGGATACGATTTCACTTTTGACTTCATTCATTTGGGTTTTGTTGAGTGAAGAGTTTAGAAAGCTTGCGATATTATCTTCCTGGCTGTACCCTCTGATCGAATCCACTTGGTTTTTCATCAATGCTATCAATGGCGAAATGATGATGGCCGTACCCTCCATCATCATGGCAGGCAATTGATAACAAAGTGATTTGCCGCCACCTGTAGGCATGATGACAAAAGTATTTTTTTTCTCCAAAACGCTTCTGACGATGTCTCTTTGTTCGCCCTTAAATGACTCAAAGCCAAAATATTTCTTGAGGGCCGAATTGATATCTTGATCTGTAAATGACATATAATTATTATATACTATATTGTGATTCTAAAAACAAAACAAACTTAGGTAATACCAAATTTAATTTCATCTTTTTTTGAAATGTTATTTTTTATTTTTTGTAATGCTAAAGGTATTCATTTTAAAATTCATTTTAAAATATTTTAACAGATTTTTAGCAAAAAATATTTCTTCTAATCAATTTAATAATTTGAGTACACTTTTATTATTACTCTATGGTGATGGACATATGATCTGACACCCTTTGTATAATACTTAAACCATAAGTAATTATCTTTAAAACATATTCTTATGAACTTTCAAAATATCCTCATTGGAGTTTATTTTGTAAATTTGCACCTTTAAAACAGGCATTTTTAAAATGGATGCCAAAAATACAACATACCACGGATATATGTATACAGAAATCAAAGAAAAAATGCAAAAAACTTTAGAAATTGAAGCTAAGGCACTGATGCACTTGAGTCAAAATCTGAATGAAAGTTGTTACAAAGCAGTTGAAACTATTTTTGAAAGCAAAGGGAGATTGGTTTTAACAGGTATTGGAAAGAGCGCTATCATAGGGCAAAAAATCGTCGCAACACTAAATTCCACAGGGACACATGCTATTTTTATGCATGCAGCAGATGCGATTCACGGTGATTTAGGGATGATAGGTTCCGAAGATGTGGTATTATGCATATCGAAGAGTGGAGATACTCCTGAGATCAAGGTTTTGGTACCGCTAATCAAGGGGTTTGGAAATAAACTAATAGCTATGGTGAGTAATCCTAATTCTTTTTTGGCTATTCATGCTGATCACGTTATCCATTTAGAGATGGAAAATGAAGCTGACCCCAATAATCTTGCGCCGACAACCAGTACCACTCTACAAGTGGCCATGGGTGACGCTATTGCTGTTGCGCTTTTATCATTGAGGGGATTTTCGCAAGAGCATTTTGCAAAATATCATCCTGGAGGTAGTATTGGAAAGCAATTGTATCTAAAGGTAGGTGATTTAATGGGCCAAAATGAAAAACCAAAAGTGTATGAAAGCGATAATATCAGAAAAATCATAGTGGAAATTTCTTCCAAAAGATTGGGCACTACCGCAGTTGTCGATGATAATGAAAATCTGGTCGGTATCATTACGGATGGTGATCTCCGTCGGATGTTGGAAACTCAGGATCAGGTAGCTCATCTTACAGCTAGTGATATCATGTCATCACATCCTAAGTTTGTCGATAGTCAGATGCTAGCGGTAGATGCTCTTGCAGTAATGCGACAGCATTCCATTTCGCAATTATTGGTAAAATCAGACAATAGATACAAAGGAGTTTTGCATATCCATGATCTGATTAGGGAAGGCATTATTTAAATGAATTTTCGTGATTTAAACAAATCTACTTTGATTATTGCTAAAAAATAATGTTTTGAATGCAACCATGGAAAAAATGACTTGTCTTTGGATTAGAATGGATTTGATACATTCCAAAAAATTGAAGCAAGAGCCCAAAACCAAGGACAACAAAACGATCAACAACATTGATGGACGAGAGGTTACTCATAGAACAATGTAAATCAGGGAAACGCGATGCACAGTATCAGCTATATACAATGTACAGTAAAGCAATGTACAATGTGTGCTTTCGAATGATGAATGACCAAATGGATGCCGAAGACGTTTTACAAACCTCATTTGTGCAGGTTTTTACAAGACTTTCTGATTACAGATATGAGTCTACCATAGGAGCATGGATCAAGCGTATTGTAGTCAATAATTGTATCAATATGCTGAGGAAGAATAGATTGAAAGTAGAATCGTTAGAAGATAAGCATGATGTGCCATTGATATCAGACGAACCCGTTACTTACAATATCCAGAAAGTGAAAGATGCCATTTATCTCCTTTCAGACGGATACAGAACCATTTTTAGTTTGTACGCCATGGAAGGGTATGATCATGGTGAAATAGCAGAAATACTGAATATATCAGAATCCACATCCAAATCTCAGTATAGCAGAGCTAAAGCTAAGCTAATTCAGATTTTAAAAGAAAGTGGTGAGATCAATAATATTTACAATTAATAACCATATCATGGAAGATAAAAATCAATTAGAGCATTTCATCAAAACCAACAGAAGTCTTTTTGATGACAAAGTACCTGACTCTGGTTTATGGCAAAAAATAGATCAGCAACTTCCCAATCAAAAGCGTGAAGGTATCGTCATATCCTTTAAATCCATCAGAATGGCAGCATCATTTTTATTGATCCTAACTGCTGGAATTTGGATTGGATCTCAGTATAACACTCAAAAATCTAAAATTGATTATACAGCAACGCCTGAGCTTAGGCAACTCAAAGAAACTGAAGTATATTACAATACTTTGGTCAGCCAAAAACTCAATCAGCTCCAAGATCCGGTGGCAAAAACGAATGTTGAGGCTGATATGAAGCAGCTGGATGATATATATCAAGAAATAAGAAAAGAAATGCTCCAGAATAAATATGCCAACAGTCAGATTCTGATTGACGCCATGATAAAAAATTACAAAACAAAAGTTGACATTCTCGAAAGTATATTAAATAAACAAAATCAAAATGAATACGAAAACATCTCCCTTTAATATTTTAATTTTTGCGATTTTATGGGTTTTTACCAATCCACTTATTGCTCATGAAAAAATGTATGGCTTAGATCATGAGTTAAAGAAATTTTATACTAAGGAATACTCTGTAAATAACGGCGACAATGTCAGTATTAATAATAGATATGGCAAAATTGATGTTAAAACATGGGCTAAGCAAAGCGTAAAGATCGAAGTTCATGTGATTGTAAAAGCTTCATCAAAAAGCAAGGCAGAAGAAAAGCACGAGGAGATCAAAATTTATATGGATAAAACTGGTGATAAAGTTTCTGGACGAACAGAAATTGAAAGTAGTAATCAATCTTGGTGGTCATCTTGGTGGATTAACGATACCAATGTAAAACTAGAAATCAATTATACAGTATTTATGCCTGAGAATTTAGATTCGTTTTTAGAAAACAAATATGGAAATATCTACCTTCCTGACCTAAAAGCAAACTCTAATATAGTTTTAAAATATGGAAATCTCCAGGCAAATAATATTTGGGGTGATTGCATTATGGAGTTGGGTTATGGCAAGGCCACTTTTGGTACATTAAGAAATCTGACCGCTACGATAGCATACTCAGACATTACGTGCACTTCAGCAGATGCCATGGTCATCACTAGTAAATACTCAAAGTTGCAAGCGGATCAACTTAAAAAACTAATAGCCACTAGCAAGTATGATACATACAAAATCCGTGCTTCAGAACAACTTACTTTGACAGGCGCCTACGATGATATTGAGATAGGAAGTGTCTACAATGCTACGGTTACTTTGAAATACACCGGTTTGGATATAGATAACCTAGGAGGAAGTATGACGGCTAATCTTAGTTATGGTAGCATGACCATCCAAGCTTTAAAAAATTCATTTAAGAAAATGGTCGTGAGTTCATCTTATGCACCTATCAAGATTTATGGAAGTGTACCAGCAAAAATTGATATATCAGGAAAATACTTTGATGCCAATTTGGGTAGTGATTTTATAGCAACTAAAAGAGATGTGGATGGATCTTCCAAGTTTATACAAGGACATAAAGGTAGTGACAGGGCGAATGCTAGTATCACTATCAATACAAGCTATGGCGATGTGATGATTAAGTAAATAGTTTTATTTTGAAGGATATTTATTTAGCTTGAATAAAAAAAAAGAGGCTGTCTAAAAAGGTAGCCTCTTTTTTATTAGGCTGCTCTGTGGATCGGGGTAATAAAAAATTCCAGATATTTAAATTTAGATAGATTTCTTTGATTTTTATGGATTTGTAATCCTAATAGGTCTTTAGGGCCGCAAAAGAATAGAAATCGATGATTTCCTAAGACTTTTTGGGCTAATTTTCTAAGATTATGTCCAATTGACATTAGACCAAATTCAATATTTACCTTATCCATCTTACGTAAGGTGAATCTTGAAAATTTATTGTTACTTTTTAACTGACCAAATACTGCTTCTACTTCTATGGGCCTTTTGCTCCTATGCATCAATCCCCTCTCTGAAGTTAGCTTTTCCCTTGCTTTGGCTCTATGTTGATTTAGTTTATGATTAATTTCTATTTTTTTATTGCCTGCACTTTTATGACACATTCCTCTTAGTGGGCAGCCTTCACACCTCCTGGCTTGATAATAGTCGACTTGAGATATAAAGCCATTGGTACTTTTTCTTTTACCTTTCCCAACATGCATTAGTTTTTGACCCATTGGGCATACAAAATAGTTTTCCAACTCATTGTAATATAAGTTTTGTACCAAAAATGGGTTCTGCTTTTGTGTACGTTTTTGTTCTTTATGAAAGTAGTTGTATTTGACATAGGCATCTATTTGTTTTTGCTCCATCATCTCATAGTTTTCTTCACTCCCATATCCAGCATCTGCGATGACTTCTTTACTTTGTTTACCATATTGTTGTTCAAAACCATCTAAATGAGCTTCTAAAGTAGTGGTGTCACCTGCTGTCTGATGTATGCTATAGTGTGTGATGAATTGATCTTCTGTACTGATTTGAGTGTTGTAGGCTGGTTTCAATTGTCCATTTTGCATATGGTCATCCTTGAGTCTCATAAACACTGCGTCTTGATCTGTCTTACTGTAACTGTTTCTTTCACCCAATATTTCCAATTGGTTCTCGTACTTTTCTAATCGAGTAAGATGATCTTCTTCTAGTTGTTTAAGTTGTTTCTTGGTAGCTTTGTTACTATCCTTTAACTGTTCGTTTAACGCTGCTAACTTATTTTTAAGTTCGGTGCAGTTTATTGGCTTGGGTGTTTCGTCTCTCCCTAATTCTGACTGATCTTGTTTTATTTGTGACTCTATTTCATGGAGTACTGAGTTAATTTTTGTCTCTAACTTTGCTTTGTTTTTTTCTACTGACCCTTTCCACACAAAAGTATACCTGTTAGCTGCCGATTCAATTTTTGTACCATCTACGTATTGCACATCAAGACTTAAATACTTTAGCTCGTGCAAAAGTCTAACTACATCAGCAAAAAGGGTTTGGATATGAGTCTTTAGTCTTTTACCCCGAAAATAATTTATAGTCCTATAATCTGGTAAACTATTGCCTGATAGCCACATAAAATGTATATTTTCTTGTAAGGCTTTTTCTATTTTACGGCAAGAATAGACATTGGTTGTATAGGCATAAATCAACACTTTTATCATCATTCTTGGATGAAAACTTGTCGTACCTCCACCTTTGTATTGATCTATTATATGATCTATATTAAGCCTATCGACCACTTCATTTATTAATCGCACTGGATGATTATTTGGTATCTTCTCAAAAATATCTTGAGGAAATAAGCTCGGAGAATTTAACGGGAGATTTTTAAATTGTATCTTTGCCATACTGTTTGTGTTGCACCCCAAAGATAATATTCTTTAGGGAACAAACAAAAAAATCCCCGGCACTTTTGTATCGGGGATCCTTTTTTAACTATTTGGGCTTTTTAGACAGCCTCTTTTTTATTTATCAAATAATGATTTTAGTTGAGTATATATCTTGCTGTTAAAGCACCGTAATCTCCTCTAAATCTAGAAATTCTGTTGAGATCATCATTATCAATGACTACTATTGTAGGAACGTAGTCGACACTTATGTTAAGTGGAATATCTTTAAAAGTGTATTCTAACCCTATGTTACCAGAAACACCTACTTCAAACCAATTTGAAAGGCCTAAGGTTCCACCATAATTGAAGAAGTTACCTCCAAATCCATAATACCATCTCAAACCGTCAACAGATTGAATGTCTTTGTGAATAGAGTAATTAACACCTCCCATTAAACTTCCAGCCCAATGGATTCCCCCGTATATGTCAAGTGCCTTTGTATCATTCATAAAGTATTTGTATGAAGCTACTAATCCGTATCCCACTTTTCCTCCTATGGACGACTTATAATCCTGTGCCTGACTGACGTTTGCCATCAAAAACAACGCAAAAACTAAAGTAAAAAATTTTGTTTTCATGATTTTAAATATTTTTGTTAATTAAAAGAACAAATATAAATATAAATAATCTAAACATCACAAAAAAATGTATTGAAAGGGGATTTTGGATGAGTGAAGTGCTTGTTTTTTCGCTTGATTAGTCACTTAAGCATACCACAATTTATCTTTTCTTTTTTTTCTTTCTTGAAGAAGGTACATCAGTGTTTTCGTTATTTCCAAAATAGAACTTACCTCCAACACCCACTGTAATCAATCCAATCCTAGCGGTGCTAGAAGTTCCAACCTGATAATAACCAAAATCCAACCCAAACTTGTGTTTTGATCCGAAAAGTAATCCGGTATTCCCGCCTATGTAGTTCCAACCTATTAATCCACCAATTGATGAAAACTGATAAATAAACCTTGGGCTAAGGTAAAACGCAAATGACTCTGTAGGATGAATTGAAGCATATAAAGGTATCTGAGTGTTGAATAATCCTGTGATTAATCCAAAGCTACCCACTTCGAGTCCTGTTCCTAAGGCATACTTTGAAAAACGATCTCCTAAAATTTGATATTTTATTCCAGCACTGATGTTTAGATTGGTATTTAATTTTAAGGTCAGATCCAAATTGTCAGCAATACCATATCGTCCTCCAAGTTCTATGTTAGGAAACAAAAAACGCGGTATGTCAAACGTTTCTCCTGTGGTACCATCTATGGTTTCTTCCAGATCTATAAATGAAGGACTTTGAGATGCATTCAGTGATATCATGGCTTCACCATTTCCTTCACCTACAGCGCGGGCATCCTGAAATCCCGTAAGCGATGCGCAACTACTAAATAATACAATAATAAAAAAGAAGCATAAAATATAAATATAATTCTTGGTCATTTTGAATACTTTAAATGAAGGTAAAATAGATACATAGTTTTAATCATAAAATATAAAAAGGCAAGCCGGTTAGACTTGCCTTTTTATCTACATTATTTTATCTAAAAATAAAGGAAGCTTTTTACCTAATATGATATATAATGATTTTAACCATAAAGGGAAAAGCATGGGTAAAACAATGAATGATAACTTATTAAATTGCCATGCACCGCCAAAATCAAAATGTACAAGGTGCATTATTGCTCTAGTCATTCCACAAGCGTAACATTCTACTCCAGCTAATAATTTTGATAAGCAAATAGATTGTCCTTTGTCAAAATAATCTACAGGCAGCAAAATTAAAATGAATGGTACTACAACAATAACAAAATTAAAAATATAAGTTACCGAAGATCTAACAGAGACATTTTTATAGTTTGTCTGTGTATTCTCCATTTTTAGGTTTAAGATCACCAGTAATGATTCTTATTAAATCAATAAGTGCCCAAATACCACAACCACCTAAGGTCAATAACTGAACTACACCTTGCCAAGTGTATCCTAAATAAAATCTGTGGATACCAATACCACCCACAAAAAAGCAGATAAGTAGTGCGATTAATTGACTTTTTCCTCCTCCAGCTGCAGGTGAATAAAACTCTTCAGCAGAATCATTTTTTAATTCTGTTGATGCATTTTGATACTCTGCATTTTGGATTTGTGTTGCATCACTTTTAGCAACAACTTCTGTTTTGACAGGTTTTTGCACCGGAAAAGAAGCGAAACTAAAATTAGTAGCACATAAAAGCGCTAAGGCAAGAAATAAAAACTTTGTTTTCATAATATTGGATTTTAATTATTAAATTTGCGTCAAAATTAATATCATTTTTAAATTAACAAACTATTATGCTTTCTTTTTTTCTAATTTTTTTTTCGTCTTTTGTAAGTAGTAACACTAGCTATGAATTCTATGGAGTTTTAAAACTTAACGGTAAAGAAGAAAGCGCCATATCTTACAAAATTGTTTTTACAGAAAGTAATGGTAAGATCAATGGATATTCTATAACAGATATTACTGGAGAGCATGAAACCAAAAATATCATAGCAGGTACTTATGATGCGAAAACTAAAATATTGGTCATTAGTGAGAAAAATATTGTGTATACAAAATCAACTATATCTGATGACCTTTTCTGTTTTGTAAACTTCACTAGCAAAATCAAGTTGGAATCTAACAAGACTAAATTAAAAGGTGATTTTTCTGGTCTTTTTAAAAATAAGAAAAAATGTATCAACGGCACTTTCGAACTGATAGGTTCAAGTACTGTTAATAAGCTTTTGCAGAAGGTCAATAAAAGAATTCAAAAATCTGATGAATTGAAAACCGAAGAAAAAGTTAAGTACAATCCCATTAAGATCTTTGACAGTCTACAAACACAACAGATGTCAGCCAATCAAAATCTAAACATCTTTAATAACGGTCAGAAGTTAACTTTTGCTATTTGGGATAATGGGGTTGAAGACGGAGATTTGATCAATTTTTATCATAATAATCAACTTTTACTAAAAAATTACATGGTCACATCTCAGAAGAAGAAACTTGATGTGCTTTTGTCTGGTATTTCTAATGAATTTGTAATTGAAGCTATAAACCAAGGCTCTCAAGGACTAAATACAGCAATGGTTGTTGTGGAAGGAGATCAATCTGTTTCATTCCAAACTAATCTTCTGGAAAAAGAAACAGCAAAAGTCACCATACTTAAACAGCACTAAAGTCATATGGGTAAGTGGTTTTTTATGGTTAATTAGAATATTAGAGTTTATTGTTGGCTTGCTAAAATAGTATCTTACACCTCCGAAAACTTACCCATTTCGCATTTAAACACTCTAGCGGGGAACTTTTGTATCAGTCTATAGTCATGTGTAGCAATAACAATAGAAGTGCCATTTTCTTTAGCTAGCCTGTTTAGTAAATATAATATTTCATCACTGGTTTCAGGATCTAAATTTCCAGTAGGTTCGTCTGCAATGATGATAGGCGGATTATTGAGGAGTGCTCTAGCAATCACTATCCGCTGTTGTTCACCACCTGACAGATTGGATACTGATTTTTTTTCACTGCCATGCATACCTACCAAATCCAATACTTGTAGCACCCGAGCAGTCATTTTAGCTCTGTCTTTCCATCCTGTAGCTTCCAAGATATACAGAAGGTTGCGTCCTACAGTCCATTGGTCAAATAAAACAAAATCCTGAAATACCATACCCAATTTCCGTCTAAGCAATGGTATATCTTTGGCTTGTAGCGTGGATAGGTCATAGCCTGCTACAACGCCCATACCTTCCTTCAGTGGAATACTACCATATATAGTTTTTAGCAAACTGGTTTTTCCGCTTCCAGATTTCCCAATGATATAGCATGTCTCAGCAGGTGCAAGTTTAAAGTGAATTTCATCCAAAACTTTTTGATCTTCCTGCCAAATATTGGCTCCATTAAAGTATATGACAGATGGTGTTTGCAACTATGAATATATTTTAGGCAAAGATAACGCTTTTATTTAATATGAAATGAGCATTAGCAAAAATACATAAACCGTGAAAATTCTTTTTAATGCGAATCCTATCTACCATTGAAAGATAAAAAAATAAACAAATGAAACGGGTATGTTAGTGGTTTCTAAAAGGCATTTCTCTTCATTCTCTGTTTTTTCATTATCTTTGCCGCAAAGGATAGTTCATGCGCTTTTCACAGTATCATTTTGTAGATGAAATAAAAAATAATCTGGACAAACTCGGTTATAAAAAGCCTACTGATATCCAATACAAAAGTATTCCAAATATTTTACGTGGGGAAGATTTATTGGCTATCGCCCAAACAGGAACCGGGAAAACAGCGGCTTTTGTGATACCTCTGATCCATATACTACACAGCAAAATCAATACTAAAAGAGAAGACGGTATCAAATGTATTATCATGGTGCCAACACGTGAATTAGCTATTCAGATCAATGAAGTTGTAGAAAAGCTAGCTAAAAATACTCGAGTGTCATCGTTTGCAGTTTTTGGAGGTGTGGAACAAAATCACCAAATAGCCAAGCTTGAAAAAGGTATCGATATCCTGATAACCACACCTGGCCGTATGTTTGATTTGGTAAGTCAGGGATATATCAGGCTAAATAGGGTAGAGATGCTCATACTCGATGAAGCGGACCACATGCTGGATTTGGGATTTATCAAAGATATCAGGGATTTAATCAGATTTTTGCCAAGAAAAAGGCAGACATTGTTTTTTTCAGCAACTATTGATGATGAGATCAAGGATTTGGCATACTCATTGGTCATAAACCCTATCAGAATACAAGTATCACCCAAAGACCCTGTATCAAAGAATGTAGATCACTCTGTTATCTATGTGGCTATGGATGATAAGCGCTTCTTTCTAGAACGTCTCATTCAGGAAAACCCAGAAAGCAAAATACTTGCTTTTGTACGTACTAAAGTTAGATGTGAAAGAGTTCAGGCAGCTATGGCACGCGTAGGAGTAGATTCATTGGCAATGCATGGAGGTAAAGAACAGGCAGATAGACTCGATGTTTTAAATAAATTCAGGCAAGGACAAGTCAAATTATTGATAGCAACGGATGTCAGTGCCCGTGGTATAGATATAGCGGATGTGGATTTTGTAGTCAATTATGACTTGCCCGAACATCCAGAAAACTATGTGCATCGAGTAGGTAGAACGGGAAGAGGACGCAAAAAAGGGTTAGCGTATTCTTTTTGTGATGCAGAAGAAAAACCTTTACTCGAAGCTATCGAAGCTTATATAGGTAAACCCGTCAAAGAACTGATCCTTGCTGAAGAAGGATATCGTGAGATAAAGGATCTTTCGTTGGATATGAAAATGGATATCAAAGATATTATTGCTGCACTAGAGGTACCGACTAATAAAAGATATGGTGTTAAAAAAGCAAAAAGAAAATCATAAAGGTATGGTGTTGTTTGAATGTGTAAAATTTTAACAAAACTATAAGATAAGGTTTCGGAAACTTTTTTCACCTTTGCGTCGTCATAATTTAAGTTTTTAATAAATCATAATAGATATAACAAAATGAAACAAGTAAAAATAGCAATTATCATCTGTGTGGCAGTAGTCAGTCAAATGGTGTCATATGCCCAAAACACAAAACCTGCCGCTAAATCTAAAACTGCAACTACCAAAACGGTTGGCACTGCTCAAAAAGCAGAAACTACGGCCAAAGCATTTGTACCCAAACAAGGAGTACACATGACTTTCGAGAATGAGCACCTGGATATTGGAAAAGTAAAAAGAGGTGAGGTCAAAAAATTTGATTTTGTTTTTACTAATACCGGCACGGAGATCATAGAGATAGATATAGCATCAGGATGTGACTGCACAACCTTAGATTACCCAAAACATAAGATTCTCCCAGGTAAAAAAGGTACAATTCACGTGACTTTTGATAGTGCCAAAAAAGAAGCGTCTGAGACTGTAGACGTAGATCTATATTTGAAAAATCTAAACCCAAAAACAGGGCAGAGAATACTCAAGATTATAGATTATAAATATGAACTGACAAAATAAGGTAATATAAAGTTAAGAATCTGAAGAAAAATTTCATTTAAATACTAAAAAAAAGCCCCGAATTTTGACGATTCAGGGCTTTTGTTTTTATGGGAATATAAAAACGTTGTGGGTTTTTCGTAATGTTTTAAAACTGCGATCTATTTTGTTTTAGGAGTTTCTCTACAGTGGTGTTGAGCAGTTGAATGGACTTTGATTGTACGTCTATGGTACGTTTCATGTCGTCCATTTCTTCATGGAAGGCATTTCTGATATTATTTGGTGATGGCAGGAATGGAGATATTTTGACATCCACGTGCCATATTTCTTTGACTTCTTCTATGGGGACCTCGTAAGGTTTGAAATAATTATTGTCTGAAATGAGTAGTAGGTTTTTTTGTTCCTTTATTTTATTAATGACCCTTTTAACTACAATAGCTCCTTCAAGCACAACGACATAAACCAAGTTATTTCTGACAGAACTATAAAAATTGTTACTGTCCATAAATGAACACACCACTTTATCACCTGCGTAAAGGGATGGTTCCATACTATCACCTACTACATCAAAACATCTATAAGTACCATGTTGAAACTTATAGTCGGGGAGCGAAAAGCTAATCAGATCTTCCATAAATACCGGATCTAAAAACTGTTCGGTATATCCCGCATGTGCTGCGGTAGGAACATAAAGTATTTTTTCAAGGGAAGCTTGTGGTTTAGCCGATGCTGATTGTTGAATGTCTTCATCTAAGAACATACTGCCCAAACCTGTAAATATATATTGTGGATTTAATTTATATGTTTCAACAGCGTTTTTGATCAGGTCGATAGTAACGTCTCTCTTACCTTTGATAATGTCATTGAGGTTTTGGGGATGATAGTCTACACTTAGGGCAAACTGACGTGCAGACTTGATTTCATTGCGCTCTTTGAGCTTTTCGATACAGTTTACAAATCTTTCAGTTACTATGTTGCACATGGGTTATAAGCGTTGAGTCAGTCGTTTAAAAATACTGAGCACAAATGTAAAGACAAATATTGAAATAAAAAATAATATGTATAAATTATTAATAATTATTTTAATATGAAATTAAATATTTCAACTCAAACACGCTAAGTCAGAAGATCGAATGGCCACAATTGGGGATTTTTTAAAATGGTGATTTAGTCTTTCGATGTATCAAAAATTATGTAACGCTACTTGCTATCTATATCATCGTTTTTAGTATTGATATGGAAAAGCCTATGCATTGTTTCAATAAAATCTAATTCATTATAGAAGACGGGTGCTCATCCGAGTGAGGTATAGCAGTGGCACGAAGTACAACGAACCTGTCATGCTTTAGTATGATAGCCCGACCCGAAATATCACGTAGGGGCACTCCCTAAAAACCCAAAGATGTTAAACTAATTCCTTATACTTTCCTTTACTTTTTCTGATGTTACATGATACAACTTTGTATTCGGGGCACATGGCTTCTGAATCGTGTTCGTCTGAGGTAATGATATTGAGCATGACTTCGGGGAAATGAAAGGTCGTACTCATGACACCGGGTCTAACTTGATCTGTAATCCGTGCCTTGATATCCACTTTTCCTCGCGGAGACTCTACACAAACCATATCTCCATCTGCGATAAAATGGCGCGCGGCATCTTCAGGATGGATCATGATGACATCTTCGGTGAGGATATCTACATTACGTGTTCGTCTAGTCATGGTACCACAATTATAATGTTCTAATTCACGGTTGGTGGTGACGATATATGGATATTCTTTGGAGTGTTTTTGGATCTCACCGCTTTCTTCCCAATCAAAATAATGAAATTTGCCCAACCCATTTTTGAAGGTTTCAGTATGCAGGATTTTGGTATCTTGTCCATCGTGGGCTACGGGCCACTGTTTTCCTGAGGTACCCAGATTTTCCCAAGTGACACCGGCGAAAAAGGGGACGATCTGAGATATTTCTTGTAAAATCAAATCCGGATCATAATTGCATTGGTCAAAACCCATAACATTCATCATATCGGCGATGATCTGACCATCAGCTTTGGTTCCTGATAGCGGTTCGACTACTTTTTGTACTTTTTGGATGCGGCGCTCTCCATTGGTATAGGTGCCACTTTTCTCCAGAAAGGAAGCTCCGGGCAAGATCACAGTGGCATATTTGGCAGTCTCTGTCATGAAAAGCTCCTGAACTACGAGTAAATCCAGATTTTGCATGGCTTTGATGACCTTTTGTGTATTGGGGTCTGTCTGTACCACATCTTCTCCCATGAGCCAAAGCGCTTTAAGTTGTCCATGTATGCTGGCTTCAAACATTTCAGGTATCTTCAGACCTTTGCCGAGAGGAATATTTGTGCCATAAAATGCTTCATACTGTTTGTTGACTTCAGGGTCATAAGCATTGAGATAGCCGGCTCCCTGATGAGGTTGACAACCCATATCAGCTGCGCCTTGCACATTGTTTTGACCCCTTAGTGGATTGACACCGACTCCCGGTCTTCCTATATTTCCAGTGATCATAGCTAAGTCCGAAATCAACATCACGGTAAATGTACCTTGTGTATGCTCGGTCACGCCCAAGCCGTGGAAAGACATAGCATTGGGCGCTTTGGCATAGGCGATGGCCGCTCTTCTGACTAATTCTTTGTCTACTCCAGTGATTTGTTCGAGTTCGTCGGGATTGAGATCTAAGATTTGTTGTTTAAATGATTGATAACCTTCAGTTCTGTGTTCTATAAATGAGGTATCTTCCAGACCTTCTGTGATGATATAGTACAACATCATATTAAGTAGAGCTACATTGGTCCCTGGTTTTAGAGCTAAGTGATAGGTGGCATATCTGGCCAGTTCTGTACGTCGCGGATCAACTACAATAGATGTTTTGCCTTTCATAGCAAATTGTTTGAGTTTGGCACCTGTGACTGGATGACCATCTGTTGGATTGGCTCCGATGACCAAAATACAATCCGTATGTTTAATATCTTCTATACTATTGGTAGCTGCTCCGGTGCCAAATGCTCGCTGCATACCCAACGCTGTTGGCGAATGACAAACTCTGGCACAACAATCGATATTATTGGTACCAATCACGGCCCTGATAAATTTTTGCATCAGATAATTTTCTTCATTGGTACATCTGGCTGACGATATACCTGCTATGGCATCGGGTCCATGATTGGCTTTGATTTCCAGGAGCTTTTCTGCTATGAATGCATATGCTTCGTCCCATGTAGCTGGAGTAAGATGACCATTTTTTCTGATCAATGGTGTCGTGATACGATCCGGATGGTTATAAAATGAAAAAGCAAATCTACCTTTCAGACAGGTATGTCCCTGATTTACAGCGGCATCATATGGAGCTTGTATAGATTTTACAGCACCGTTTACAACAGATACTTCCAGATTGCAACCCACACCACAATAGGTACAGACTGTTCTTACTTTTTTATCTACTGCCACAGATTTGGACTCAAAAATATCCGAAATAGCCGAAGTTGGGCAAGCCTGAGCGCAAGCGCCACAACTGACGCAGTCTGATTCAAAAAATGACACATCGTTGCCTTTGATGATTTTGGAATCAAAGCCACGACCTGACATACTGAGTACGAACTGTCCTTGGACTTCATCACATGCTCTGACACATCTGTAGCAATTGATACATTTGGAAAGGTCAGAAGTCATGTAGGGATGGCTCAGGTCTTTTTCGCGATCGAGATGATTTTTACCTTCGGGATATCGTACTTTTCGGATACCTACTTTGGCTGCTACAGTTTGAAGTTCACAATTATTATTGACTTCGCAGGTAAGACAATCCAACGGATGATCCGTAAGTACTAATTCGATAATGTTTTTACGGAGTTTTTTGATTTTTTCAGAGTCTGTATATATATAGCTACCTGCTATGATAGGCGTGTGACAAGATGCTTGGGTTCTGAATGGTCCATCAGCATGCATGCCTACTTCCACACTACATACTCTACATGATCCGAAAGGTTCCAAATTGGGTGCATCGCATAAGGTAGGGATAGCATCTTTGGCAATATGGCGTTTAACACAAGATAAGATAGTCTCGCCCGGAATGATCTCAAAAGGAACATCATTAATATAGGCTATAGTAGATATTTTATTATAGGTCATATGGCTTTATGATTTGAGCTATAAAAATAAGGGAAATTTCAATTTTTTCTATCTTTTTAGCAAATTTCTTTGATAACGGTGTAATTTTCGGACTTGTGAAATGACGCATTTTATATTAGGGGTGCCATAGCTATTGTTGCGTGGTGAGCTTCTTATGATATTTCATCAAGTTACAATATGACATCTCAAGATGTTAGTTTAGCGATCAATTTTGGTGGATAGGCTGACTTCATTTATCTTTGCATGGTGGGAAATTTTAAGAATTGAAGAGGGTAGGATGGGCCGAAGGATTTGCTTTTTGACATTAAATTGATTATCAAATAGATTATATCTTTAGCGGCGCTGATTCTTTCAAATTGAGTAGAAGAAAAGCAATTAATGATACAATAGAAAAAGGAATAGGTTTATGATTAAGTTTATAATTGTTGACAAAAAGGTCAAAAAATCAATCAATGAAATACTTTTTCCTTCAATTAAAATAAAGGAAACTGAATTTATTATTGCAGTTGAGAAAGCAAAATTTAATTGGTACCATTTAACCGACCAAGGAAGAGAATCTAGTAAGTTTAGTAGAGTGCCAGAGAAAAAATTAGCTTTGCTAACAGAAAATGTATTAGAAGAAAATGTTTGGTTAACTACTCCAGGTGCTGGTAGTATCTCTGTTACGTTTGACCCAAAAGTGAAGTATGAAGATTTAGTCAAAGTATATGAATTTGCAAAAGTAAATAATTGGAATCTTTGGCTAATCACACCGCTAACATTGGTCGATGATGCATATATGGAAGCTTTTAGACAAAAAGAAGAAGCGAAAGGTATTAAGTTGACCAAAGATCAGCGTAAAGCATTAAGTTTATTGGATGATCAATGTAGATGGTTTTACATTCCTTCTGATGAAATAGAAAAAATATTCAAGATAATAGGAATTAATCCTATATTAATAGAATCTGATGCTGTTAGCGCTTTGGATAGTGTTCAAAATGGATCCAAGATAGCTGTTATATCCAGTAATGGAAATACCATCATAATGGGTAGAAATGTACCATATATTACACCTAATACATCAGAATCTGCAAATCATGCTCTATTATTACTGGATACACTTTATAAACTGAGTAAATCCTTGGGCACAGCATCATATTTTGAATACAATGATGATGATACGATGGTTTTGTCATTAGCATTATCTAAAAAAGGGAAGTTAATTTATGCAAAGTTTACATCAGAAGGTCAAGGAGAGGAGTTTTTTGGTACGCAAACCAAATCCATGAATCTTGACAAAAAGCTTTTGTTAAAAACAGCAAAGAAACAAGGTTTGTTACCTGAGGATATTTTGATTGAAATGGTAAAGTTAAATAAACCAATTCAAGTTTTTAACCAATCTGAAAGTGTACTTTATAATATAAGCTAACTTGCTTATTTAAATAAGCTAATTTGCTTTTTTTAACATTTTCTTCAAACCATTAAAAAGAAAATCATTAGAAACATTTTTACCTTTACACTCTATTGAAATTGAATTTTTTATGAAGTCATATAACTTCTTATTTACTAGACAAAAGAATACAAAGTTATTATCTAGAGAGAGGTTTGATCCTAATATTCGTGGCTGGGAAATGACCTTTGATGAATTTAGAAGAGAATTAAATGCTTTTGATTGTTTGGAGCCTTTGATAAATGTGGGTTACTCAAATTACGAAAGGTTTGATCCTGAAAAACACAATATTAAAAATTTGAGGGTACTTGACTATTATTTAAAGAATCGAGATGAAAATTATCCTTGCGAAGCATCTTCTATAGGGTACAGTTTTGAATTTCGTGGGTATATCGAGTTTAGTTCATATAAAAATAGAATTGACGATTGGTACATAGCATACGATGTAGCAAAAAAGCTTGGATTTAGTCTATATTGTTCAGATCTTAACAAATTCATTACACTGGAATACCTTGATAGTCTTAAAGAGAAATCAAAAGCTAAAGGTCCTAAGCTCACCCAAAAACAACAAGAAGTGCTCTCAGAAGTGGACAATGATGCTGCATGGATATATTTACCTACAGACAAGACTCAAGAAATCATTTCTTATCTTAGTGGATCAAGTAAAGAGAGTGAAATCGTTTCTGGTCTGTACAAAGCCTTCGAAAAAGATTTCACAGGCTTGGCTACGTATCAGAGTCAAAGTATTCTATTTGGAAAAAACCTAATGACTTTATCATTGCCAGATTTAAAAAATAGTTCCAAGCCAATAAATGACGATGATCTGCAAAAAATCATGTGGAACTTAAGTATTAGATTTGGCGAAGCGCAGTTTTTTAGCTATAATAAATATGAAGTTTGGTACATTCATTATAAAAACGGAGCATTGGTCTATTCCGTTACCAATGGTGGCGACGGTCCATCATATGTTGCTGGAAGCATCACAGAAGAGATAGAACTTTCAGATTCGAAAGTTAAAGAATTGGCTGAAGCAAATGGCATCGGCATAGAAGATTTTATCATCGGATGTTTGAAAAACAAAATCAAGTGTCATCTGATAGAAGCCAAAAATGGTATGCAAGTATGGTGGGATGGTATCATGAATGATGTAAAAAAAAGCAATCCCGAAGGGATGAAATGATCCACCAACCAATCCCGAAGGGATGTTATGATTATAGAGATGATAAGGTATTAAGAATCGAATGATCATATATACAATATTTAACAACCAATAAATTAAAACAAATATATTTTTATTTTCCAAAATTGAAACATACATTTGACATAAAAATTAAAAAATCTAATAATTATGGCAGCAGGTACATTTTCGCAAATTTATATTCAATATGTTTTTGCAGTGAAAGGAAGAGCAAATTTATTGCAAAAACCCTGGCGTGACGAAGTTTTCAAATACATGTCAGGTATTATAAAAGGTAAAGGTCACAAACCAATTATTGTCAATGGTGTCGAAGACCACGTGCATGTTTTTGTCGGATTAAAACCAGCTATGAGCATTTCGGATTTAGTAAGAGATATAAAAAATAATTCTTCTAATTTTATTAACGAGCAGAAATTCATTAAGAGGAAATTTTCATGGCAAGAAGGATATGGAGCGTTTTCGTATGGTCATTCTCAAATAGATACCGTTTATCAATACGTTGCCAATCAGGAAGAACATCACAAAAAAAGAACATTTAAGGAAGAATATATTGATTTTCTGGAGAAATTTGAGATAGAATATAATGAAAAATATTTATTTGATTGGATAGATTGATTTATGTAAAACTATGCCACCCTTACAGGGTTTTATGTGAACTGCATTGAATTTTGTCTATAATTTTAACATCCCTTCGGGATTGAAAAATGTATTCGATCTTTGATTGAATTCTAGTTGAATTTGGAAATGATTTTCCATGTTGAAAACATGCCACTCTTACAAGGTTTTATGTCGGCTGCGTTGAATTTTGTCTATAATTTTAACATCCCTTCGGGATTTAAAATGGTGAATCAATCCCGAAGGGATGACAAGAATGAAAATATTATAAAAATAGCATTATTTCGCAACAACCAAATCCCGAAGGGATGACATGATTATTGCCACAAGATTAGGCAGAACCAAATCCCGAAAGAATGAAATCTAAGGATTGAGTCAACAAATTTTAATGGTACAAACTATCATTATTTTTGATCAGCGTCGCAATATTTTTTGAGAAAAGTGAGCGTTCTATCCCAAGCGAGTACAGCAGCATCTTTATTGTATCTGGCTTCAGATGTATTGTTGTGAAAAGCATGGTCTACACCAGGGTACAAATACTGCTCATAATTTTTTTGTTGTGCTTTTAGTTCGGCTTCATAATCAGCCATTCCAACATTTATCCTTTCATCTTTTTCTGCATAATGCAATTGGATAGGGCAAGCAATTTTGATTACATCTTCCTTGGCGGGTTGTTTACCATAGAATGCTACCGCTGCTTTTAGATTTTTGGCATGGATAGCGAGTTGATTGGACATAGCTCCTCCCCAACAAAAACCTACACATCCTATCTCACCGGTACAGTCAGACCTTGATTTAAGAAAATCTACAGCGGAAACAAAATTTTTGGTATTTTGCTGAGCGTCTAGTTTGCTAAATAGTGACCTGGCTTCGTCAGCATCAGCAGGTGTACCACCCAAAGATGACAATCCATCTGGTGCCAACGCTACAAAACCAGCTAATGCCGCTCGTCGGGCAACATCTTTAATGTGTTCATTGAGACCTCTGTTTTCATGGATGATGATGACTCCGGGATACTTATTTTCTTTTTCGGGACGAGCCAGATACCCACGCATGGAGCCATTGTCTGTGGGCCATTCTAAGTTTTCAGTATAAAGACCCGCTAATTCCAAAGGAGTGATGGCTTTTTCGTTATTGTTTTCCAATAGTGAAATCATGCTCATGGCAGTAGTGATACTACCGGTCAGTTGAATCATTTTAGTGATAAAATCCTTTCTGCTGAGCGGTTTATGCGTGTATTCATCATAAAGTCTGATAATATTGGAATCCATGTTTGCGAGTATTAATATGGTACAAATATAGGTGAATTTTGGTTTGGAAGTTTTTTTTATGCATAAAAGTCATATTTTATTTAGCTTGGCTCCCACCTTAGTAATAGAAAAATGTTTTATTATATCCTAAAGGTTAGTACTTTTGCGCCTTCAAAAAAAAAGAATATATGATTTCGGTAGATGGATTGGCAGTTGAGTTTAGTGGTAAGACATTGTTCAGTGATGTCTCTTTTGTGATCAATGAAAACGATAAGATAGCCCTGATGGGTAAAAATGGTGCCGGAAAATCTACCATGATGAAAATCATAGCTGGTGTCAGTAAGCCTACCCGAGGTCATGTGAGATGTCCCAAGGAAGGAGTCATTGCCTATTTGCCACAGCACTTGCTGACCGAGGATCATTGTACTGTTTTTGATGAAGCATTGAAAGCATTTGATGAGATTTTCCAAATGAGAGATCGTATGGCCTTTCTGAATTCAGAGTTGGAAACCCGTACTGACTATGAATCAGATGCTTACATGAAGCTCATAGAAGAATCGTCAGAATTGGGCGAAAAATTTTATTCTTTGGAGGATATCAATTATGATGCTGAAGTGGAAAAAACACTTTTAGGATTAGGTTTTCATAGAGAAGACTTTACTAGGGCAACTTCAGAGTTTAGTGGTGGATGGCGGATGCGGATTGAGTTGGCCAAGATCTTGCTCAAGAAACCTGATTTAATTCTATTGGATGAGCCTACTAACCATATCGATATAGAGTCGGTGATTTGGTTGGAAAACTTTTTGATACACAAGGCCAAAGCGGTTATGGTCATTTCACACGATAAAGCATTTATTGACAATATTACCAACAGGACTATTGAAGTCACTATGGGTAGGATATATGATTATAAAGCCAATTATAGTCATTATCTCACCTTACGCGAAGAGCGTCGTGCAGCACAGATAAAGGCATATAAAGAACAGCAGAAAACCATTGCTGAAAGCAAAGAATTTATAGAAAGATTCCGAGGAACTTACTCCAAGGCCAATCAGGTCAACTCAGTGGAAAGAATGCTAGAAAAAATGACCATCATTGAGATAGACGAGATCGATACATCTTCACTGAAACTGAAGTTTCCGCCGGCACCGAGATCAGGTGATTATCCGGTGATTGCTGATGGATTGTCCAAAAAGTACGGTGATCATGTCGTATTTCGAGATGCATCCATGACGATAGAACGTGGGCAAAAAGTAGCATTTGTAGGTAGAAATGGTGAAGGTAAATCTACGATGATCAAAGCTATCATGGGTGAAATAGATTTTGAAGGTAAATGCGATTTGGGACACAATATCAAAGTGGGATACTTTGCTCAAAATCAGGCGGCATTATTAGACCCGGAGCTTTCTGTCTTCCAAACAGTAGATGAGGTGGCTGAGGGCGATATCCGAACACAGCTCAAAAGTATTTTGGGATGTTTTATGTTTTCTGGTGATGATATAGATAAAAAAGTATCGTTACTTTCTGGTGGCGAAAGGACCAGACTTGCTATGGTAAAGCTCTTATTGGAGCCGGTAAATCTGCTGATACTGGATGAGCCTACCAATCACCTAGATATACGATCTAAAGACGTGCTCAAAGATGCATTACTCGCTTTTGATGGTACATTGATTTTGGTGTCACACGATAGAGACTTCCTTCAAGGCCTTGCAGAAAAAGTTTTTGAATTTAAGGATAAGCGCGTTTTAGAACACTTTGAAACCGTAGATGACTTTTTGATCAGAAATAGGATGGAAAACCTCAGAGAAATCGAAAAAAGAGGATAAAAAAAAAGCAGATCAAACAACTTTTTGCAGACCTGCTTTTAAATCATTAAAGCCACATTTAGTAATCTTTGAGTTCGATTACAATACAAAGGTAAGGGATATTTTATTCTAAAGAAGGGCGCATTATTAGTCCTTTTGTGATATTCAAACAAAATGCATTCGTTTTAATTTGCTGTATATCAATTGTTTATTAACTTTATTTTTGTGACTTCAACGAAAAAATGGCTGCTAGATTTTAACATATGATTTACATTTCATAAGACTTTTTAACAAAAACTTTACTTTGAGTTCATATTGCGAGAAGCTTATAACACACTTCTCAGCACATCTAGAGATAACAATTCCTTAAATCCAGGCAGGTGCAATTTGTAGTAAAGAAGCCAATGATCAGTCAACCTGTCTCGTTGAGGTTTGGTGGTTTTAAATTGGGTGATATTTGCTTGATTATATTGTAGTAAAGACGCAAATAAGGAACTGTCTTCAGCATCCAAAATGTATTCGCTGCCAGGATCAGTATCGCAAAAGGCACCTTCCAACATATCAAAATATATGGTTTCATTATTGTGATTATACATAGGTTCAAATCCAAGATATTTACTGAATTCAAACATAAAGAGCAAATGGAGATGAGGATTGATGGAGACTTTATGGTCCATATATTGTATCCATGCTTCTATAAAATGATACATAGGTTGATTGGGTTCTCTTTCTTTGATCGCATTGCGGCATACTTCTAACATAAAAATAGCCATAGAAGAAGGTATGACTTCCAGATTTAAAGTGTTAAAATGATAGGCTAAATGAATTTCTTTGATCCGTGCCAACTTATCTACTTCGGCATCATATGCTACTAGGTCTACGATATTTAACGGAGTAAAAATAGCTGCTTTACCACCTTTTTTAGAACTGCGTACTCCTGAAAGAATATAAGATCTCAGCCCTTTATCTTTAGTGTAAATGTCACATATGATACTGGTTTCTGAGTATTTTAGTGTCTTGAAAATAATACCTGTAGTATTGTACATTTTCATAATCAAAATTCCCAACCTTCAATAGGGTCTACTTTGTACTTAAGTTTTGTAGCCATTCGTTCCATTTGTCTTTTATATATCAGCTTTGCTATGGCAATATTTGCTGGATCAGGATCGATAGGCGTGAGCGCTTTGTCGATTTGCTCTTCGGGTATATCCAATCGATACAAATAACTCATTAATAGGTCTTTGTCGTGTTCCAAAAACCAAGATACTCTGTCGGCAATCAACTCCAACCATTGGTCAGGCGTCAATTCCTGTTGATTTTCGATGTTTAGGTCGTTGTAAATCAATTGAAAACTATCATTCATCATCTAGTTTTTTGACTGTATAAATTGCACCAATTGGTCGGCAAACTTTCTATCGTTAGACAATCTGGGTATTTTGGATTGACCACCGAGTTTACCTTTTACTTTTAGCCAATTATAGAATGTATCTTTGGCTACTGGGTTAAGTATCAGGGGTTGTAATGCCAGATCCTTATATCTTTTGGCATCATAATCAGAGTTTACTGATCGCAAAGCATCATCAAGGTCGGTACTGAATGCGGCTATATTTTCAGGACATTTTTCAAATTCAATCCACCATTCATGACCACCTTTTTGGCCACCATCCATGTAAAGAGGTGCTACGGTATAGTCTGTAACTTCTGCGTTCCATTTACTACACGCTATTTTCAATGCTGCATCGGTATTATGCACCATGACTTCTTCACCGAAAACGTTGATATAATGTTTGGTACGTCCACTGACCATGATACGATATGGTTGGGTGCTTACAAAACGTACCACATCACCAGGTTTATATCGCCAAAGGCCAGAAGATGTGCTGATTACGATACAATAATCTTTATCGACTTCCACGTCTTGTATAGACAGCACATCTGGGTTATTCTGATATATTTGATCTAAGGGTATAAATTCATAATAAATAGCATTGTCCAGAAGAAGTAGCATACCTTTTTGATTTAGCCTGTCTTGAACTGCAAAGTATCCTTCTGAAGCATTGTAAACTTCATAATATTCTATATCATCACCAGGCAAAAACTCCTTAAACTGTTGTACATAAGGATCAAATCCTACTCCACCATGAAAGTATGTTTTTACATTGGGCCATACTTCCCTAATGTTGGATTTGCCAGTGATTTCTAAGATTTTTTTAAAGAGTACCACCGTCCAAGTGGGTACACCAGCAAACATGACTACATCTTCATTTATAGTGGATTTGGCCATTTTTTCAATTTTGGACTCCCAATCTGCCATTAATGCGGTCTCAAAGTCAGGTGTATAAAATGGTCGGCCTACTGCGGGCATCCTATTAAGTAAAATGGCTGAAACATCGCCGATCACCACATCATTACTTTTTGGTGTCAGTGAACCACCCATAATCAAATTTTTGCCATCAAATACCCTAGCACCCGGTCGGTTTCTGTATAATATGGACATGGCATCCCAACTTGCCGCTACATGATTGTCAAATAAGTTCTGGTCTGTTATGGGTATATACTTACTTTTATCATTAGTTGTGCCAGATGATTTGGCAAACCATTTAACATTTCCGGGCCACAACTCATCTTCTTTGCCCTGCATCATGCGATCTATGTATGGAAATAGGTTTTCATATTCAGTAATAGGCAGATATTTTTTAAAATCGTCAGCTGTTTTGATTTTTTCTGCATGATGATCTTTTCCGTATCGGGTATTTTTTAAGTTGGATAATAAATCCTGAAATACTTCTGCCTGCAATTCATTGGGGTTTTCGTACATAGACTCTATCCTGTATCGTCTATATCGCAGATATCCCTTGATTAATGTGTTAAAAAATGAATAAAACATGAGAAGTGGCTTGTAATGATGAAAATAAATGGGTTTAAATAATTGCTATTCTATATCTTTTGAAACATATCAATTTAAAAATAGCGTTTACCAACTCATCCATTACCGTTTAAAAGTCGAAAAATACATCATTTTTAGAAATTAACTAAAATATTACCATCTGAATTAATTTATTTTCAGAAGATCAACTTATATGTTTTTAATATTTGAAAAATAATTTATATCTAATTAATTATAAATCATAAAAATATGTTTTTACGTCGCTTTTTAATAAGCCAAAATATTGCTGAAAGGAGATTTAAACAAGAAAATTTTCAATAAAGTCATTCGATTGTATTAGTTTAGCACTTTTAATCATTCAGCGCATTTATGTCTAAAAATTTGAGTCATCTATCAGGAAGAAAGGGTTTAGATACCAATCTTTTTGAACAATTGGGAATATCGGCAGCGCCTTCGGGTACTCCAGATCCTATTCGATTACAACAATTAGAAAAGGAGTTTTTGTTTGGAAAGGCCAATTTGCACGGTACAGTATCATTTTATGACTTCTTAAAGGAAGAAAATAAGGATAAAAAAGTATATGTTTGTAATGGTACCGCATGTATGACAGCCAAAACCCAAACAAACCTGAAAGAACGATTACAAGCCCATTTTAGTGATCATGAAATAGGAGAGATGTGTTGCCTCGGCAGGTGCCACGAAAACCACGCTTTTCATTATCAGGGACAAAATTACTCTGGAAAGGATATTCATCATATGGATGAAATCATACCTAAACATTATCATCAAAAGGATGCATATTACGTATCATCCACGGGAAGAGCTGTCATTACAGAAGAGATGCCTGATCTTGATACATACTATGAAATTTTAAAGGAAGTGTTGCAATCTGAACCTCATGATTTACTAGAAAAGCTCCGGGTATCTGGTTTGAGAGGACGTGGTGGTGCAGGATTTCCTATATCTTTCAAGCTGCAATCTTGTAGAGACACACCTTCAGATACCAAGTACATAGTCTGCAATGCTGATGAAGGTGACCCAGGCGCTTATTCTGATAGGTATATCATGGAACATCGGCCACATGCTTTACTGTTGGGTATGATTATAGCAGGTTACATTACAGGAGCACAATGGGGCGTACTGTATATCAGAGCTGAATATCCGGAATCCATAGAAATCATAAGCCATGCTGTAGAAACTTTAAAAGAAAAAGGCTGGACGGGTAGTCAAATTTTAGGTTCTGATTTTAGCTTTACCTTTAAAGTGATCAAAGCTCAAGGGGCCTACATCTGTGGAGAAGAGACCGCATTACTTTCTTCACTAGAGGGCCAAAGGCCTGAAGTCAGAGTGCGTCCACCATTTCCTACTCAAGAAGGTCTGTTCAGAAAACCCACTGTGGTCAATAATGTAGAGACGCTGGCATGTATACCGTACATCATGAAACATGGAGGCGAAGCTTTCGCTGATATAGGTAGTGGGAAATCTACAGGAACCAAGCTGATTTCACTGGATAGTTTTTTTAATCGTCCCGGGATATATGAAGTAGAAATGGGTACTTCACTGGCCTATGTTGTTTATACACTTGGAGGTGGATTTAAGTCACCGGTCAAAGCCTTACATATCGGTGGTCCTTTGGGAGGATTGGTTCCCGTGTCCAAAATTGCTGATCTGGATATCAGCTTCGAATCCTTTGTTTCACAAGGTTTTCTGCTGGGACATGCATCAGTGGTAAGTATTCCAGAGTCATTTCCGGTCATTGCATATATCAAACATTTGTTTCAGTTTACAGCGCATGAGAGTTGTGGTAAGTGTTTTCCATGTCGTTTGGGCTCCACTAGAGGGTACGAAATGGTAGAAAAGGCGATGGTTTCAGACTATAAGATAGACAGGACATTGCTCCAAGATTTGTTGGAGACCATGGAAGCAGGTTCGTTATGTGCTTTAGGTGGTGGACTACCGCTACCGATCAAGAATGCACTACAGTATTTTGATGAAGAATTGAAGGTGTATATTCAATAAGTTGAATTTATAAAGTTGTTTTTGCACCAGACTTTTAATTAAATAAGTAGGAGAAGTACTCAAATAATTTTACTGAAGTTTCGGTGCAATTATTTTTAATTTGTCCTTTCCAAATTTTAAGTGTACCGTATTTTTATTCATTAGTGATATAGTTTTACTTACTGTTCTTTTGTCTTGACACAAAAGAACCAAAAAGTCAAGGCTTTTTCCTTTTCTTAACGTCAAAACTTCAAAAAATAGCTAAACATAAAAAACTCGCCTTTGGGTATGGTGAACCGATATATACATTTGTTGAACTTCGTTAATTCCAGCTCGCTTTATACTTACGTTTTGGCTCATACAGTTTTCTGTTTTTAACGCAATTTTTCAAAGTTTTGACTAAAAATGAAAAGGCCGGATTGTCCACTGCTCTAGGATTCTACCGAAAATTTAAATCAATAGTTTTGTTTTTAACGAGAATATGGTAAAATCAAGTTGAAAGGTAGAAATACAATTAATTATGTTAATATATTTAAATTTAAAATAATGTGTAATTTATATTTTTGCAAGTGTTTACAAATTATCAAACTTCATATTTTAGTTAGCAATGAGAAATATATCACAACTTATCACCACCATCAATGATGTTCATTCTGAGCTTCAAGCTAATGCTGCAAATGCTGTCAATAAAGCATTAACAATTAGAAATTGGTTGATTGGGTATTACATTGTTGAGTATGAACAAAATGGGGAAGACAAGGCTGAATATGGCGACAAAGTTATTGATACATTAGCCCTAAGAATAAATCACATTAAAGGCATAGATAGGAGATCCCTTTACAAATTTCGACTATTTTATATGTTTTATCAATATCTACTGCCAACAATAAAAATTTTTATTGAAGATAATCTTGGGACACTGCCTCAAAAATCAAATTTGTCAATTGTGGGGCCACTGTCAACACAATTGTTTTTAAACAAAAAGTCTTATCAAAAATTGTGGACAGCGCTCCCACTTTCTTCAAATGAACTTTTAGTTCCACCAAAAAGTCTAATTTCTAAGCTTTCTTACTCACATTTCTAACTGCTTTTAGCAATTGGTCAACAATATCGAAAACGAATTGAAGAGTTTTAGAAACGAATAGAATATAACTTTAAAAAGTCAAATATTTCCTTATCGCAACACCAAAAATTTAGTTGATGATATTTGGCCAAGGTGTTTAGTTTTGATAATGTACAAGCCGACAGGCCACTCATGTGTAGGGATGTTGATTTCCTGATTTTTGGCGATGGTTTGAATTTTTGTCATAGACAACCCATTGATACTATATATTTCAAAGTCCAAATTTATATCAGATGTATTGCGCACCGATATAGACTCACCATTTCTGGAAACTACCTTTAAAAAACTTTGGTGCTCGAGATTATTTGTGCTTACAAGGGTGGTATAACATGGATTAGTCACAGTATAAGTAAAACATTCGGGCAATGATGGTACCAAATTGCACCATTCGTACTGTAATAATGAATCTTTTATGCCAATCAAATCTGTGGTGTATCCTGTTGGTGTTTTTGTCAATATCATAGGACTTTTATTGACATTCAATGTCCAATCATAAAGCGTACAGGAGCCTTTCAATGTATTGATTATCAGATTGGAAACAGCACTTCCATTGATACAGTCATCATTGATAATGGCTATATCTGCTTGGCATGGACAACATAAAGTATTTATATTTTTTTGCGCAGAGCAAGATGTATGGTCAGCATCGATAATGGAAAACTCATAATCCACATTGCAATCAGCGGGAATTTTTAGTATTGTTGGATCATTTAATTGATATAATTTAGTAAAACCATTATTGGCAATCATATGATATCCATTTTTACCAAACTCAACCCCTTTAAAGCTGAAATTCAGAAGGATATCACTGCCTGTGCAGGAATTTTCGCCTTTAGTAATCGTAAAGTCAGTTACCGTACAAGGTATAAAAGGGCAAGGGTTGACCAATGTGTCTAAATATCTGAGTATTGTATCTTCCAGGGTTAGTGTCAGATTGAAATGGAATAAAGAGTCCTGGCTTTTGAAATCTTTTACATAGTATAAAGTATCATTGTAAAGGAGTGGAATCGTATCCCGATTGATCATAAAAGCTATTTTATTGATTTTACAGGTTTTAGAAGGTTCAAATTTTGAAAGCCGGATATCAAAAGTTTGGTCCTTACATTGGGTAAATATATAATCATAATCTAGCGTACAAGGGCAACAGGCTTTTCCAATATTTGCGGTTTTGAATACTGAGCTGGCATTATTGTCAATGATCGCAATTTCGATATTTTCAATACAGTTGGCAGGAATTTTGTAAATATAGGGATCTCCTAATTTATAAGATTTGTCAGGCGCTACATTAGATAATATTTGAAATCCATTAAGACCGAAACTTTCGCCTGTAAAGTTGAAAGTCAGATCGATACTATCATTGGCACAACTAGCTGTGTTTTTGAAAACATCAAAGGTGTTTATTTTGGGAAGGCAAGTATTTGGTACTACTATTGTTTTGCAGGTAATATCAAAATCAGGAACTGTATAACATATTTCATATTTAATTTCTGGTTCAAATGATTGAATGTTTTGAATCAAATACTCTCTAGTCTCAAAGTTATTGAAAGGAATATAACTTACTTGTTGGTCATTTACATAAATAATTGGATCGACATAGAAGCAGGATCCATCGATGTAGGCGTATAAGGAAGCATTAAAATTTAAATCGATACATTCGGAATTTACAACTTCTATTCCATATAAGATACATTCACAGCAAATTTTTCCTAAATCTAAGCTGATATTGCAATTAGGATTATCATTATCCGTAAGAGTGATAATTGCATTGTCTTCGCAAGTTGCTGGAACAGAGAAAGCTTTATAATCGTTTTTCGAATAATTATAAATGACATTAGAATTGCTAAATGTTAGCTTATAGCCATTAGTTCCAAAATCGACACCAACAAAATTAAACGTATAATGCTTATTCCAATCACCACATTGAAATTCGTTTACAGTTAAATTTGTAATCGAACACGCACTTGGTCTTTCATCACCTTTTGCAGAAACACTATTTGCTAGGGCTTTAAGATTATATTGACATACGAAGGTTAAAATGAAAATGGAGAGTCTGAAGTATTTCATAATAAGGCTTTTTAATTATACTAAATTTGGTATATGTATAAGATGCAGTATATTCTATTTACGCTGCCTGTAATATTCAAATAAAATTAATTATAAGTACTTTGTCCAATGTCACATGATGATTGAACGCGTACTTTTTCATCAGATCATTCCTCGCGCCTTGACTTCCAAATACTTATTTAAGCTATCAATAGTCCCCATTCTGGCGCAAGTTTATGCCCGAAATTGGGCAAATAAATGTAACTTGTGCCCAAATACCAGCACTTTAAACCTTCGATCACTTAGTTTAAAAATTTACAAGACGATATCGAAGCTAAAGCGTTAGTAGCGCACCACACATAACAAAAGTGATGCGCTAATTTGTATAATGTATAGCTCATAATTTTATAATTTTTCATATCTTTGTTTAGTGAAATTAAAGTTTATTGTGTTGAGTTTCAAATTCATAAAATATGGGTTCTTTTAATTTTAGGAATTCTTTTGGATGTGGTAATATTGTAATGACTTATGAATGGTTATGTTTTTACAAATGAAGAGGAATGGAGTATTAAAGGCACAAGTTGCAAACTTGCGCCAGCAGGGGGAGAGAAAAGTATTACAATTCCAGATGATAATGGGAAATATTACTTTTTAAATGCAGAAATGCTTATAAATTATATGTTAACTGTTTTTCCTTCTCCTACTTTAACCGTTACATCAACAGATATAACTGAAGGTGCCACACCTGAGTCGAGTTTTGGAACGAATAGTGGAATTTATGGTATGTTGCCAGTAAATGCTACGACATTTGAGGCAAGTGGTCACTGCGACATTTGGTTACCTGTAGCAGGTAGTTCACCTGTATATAACGTATGTGGCGCAGGATGTTATTGGCAGTCTGTTAAGGTAGCATACTTGTGGAAATTAAATTAAAATAAAGTATAGTCAAATGAAATATATTTTTGTTGTACTATTTTCAACTACCATTTTATCCTGCTCACTTTTTTCACCAAGACACCAAATGAAAGAGCATGAAAACACATATACGGTTGCATTTATTTCTTTAGCCTATAAAAGATTTTTGGATGATAAAAAATGGAAAGATAGAGTTTCCTGCAATTGGGGACAAAGTAATTTAACAAATCATGATTTCTCTCACATGCATCACTTAGTTGATTCTTTAGAAAAAGTTTTAATTTTAGATATCGAAGAAGCTACCAATGGGATGGGATCTCCCGAAACACATGAATATGATAGATACTGTGTCATGAAATATATAATGGACACCGTCAATTCCAAAACGTTCAAAAAAAGGTCCAGAGAATATGCAATAAGAAATATCAAATCTAAAAACTAAAAAGGAATGATTAGATTATATTTAATTTTAATATCTTCAATGGTACTTTCATCTTGTGTTGTTAACAATAGAATGTCAAGAGATTATTTGAAGTATAAAACAATTTATAAGTATTACATTCTTGGAAATTGTATTTACGAATTCAATAATTTAAAACCAAAGACAAAAGAATACCTTCCTCCTGATAAAATTCCTATTTATAATATGCACTGTAGGGAAGAATTGTTTGTTGATGGAGCAGCTATAGATACGATGTTTAGTTTTATAGAAAAAATAAGACCTATTTTGGAAAAAAGAGTAAGCATTGCCACAGAGACTATGGGTACATTGGAAACAATTTTTCCAGAAACTGATTGTATTACAAATGAATGTCTCAAGATGTACCATTCAAAGGAGTTAGATAAAGTTGCAAGCGAATATGCAAAAAGAAGAATATATAAAGATAGGAGTAAACCATAAAAATACTCGATTTTCTTCAAATACTGAAAGTTCTATACATGTGACAAAATTGAATATTTATGGATTTTAAAATAAAAAGTAAACCATTTCTTAACTCATTTTATATTTTATTGCTTTTGTTCATTTCTTGTAAGGTGAAAAACATTCCAGATTCGCAGTCAAAAGGTCAGAAATTTCTTGTAGATGATTTTAAGATATTAACTTTTATTAGCTGTTTGAAAAATGGCTTTAGTGATTCAAAATCAATCGAATTGATTTTATCAGAAGACAAAAGTTATAGTCAAGATTATGTATTAGGAAATTGTTATGGTTACATTGACACTTTAGGAATCATGTTGAAGTCTAAAATAAAATCAGATTCTATTATTATCAACAGACCATATCAGAATAATCTAGAAGAATACAAATCGATGATTGGTAAGAGAGTTTTTTATATTTGTCTACATTACTACTCCAGTCATGAGCTGGATTCTATTGCGAATGTCAAAGTAATAAAAAAACATTTCAGATAACTGTGGTTTGGACATTGACCTTTGCCTTCGCAAGTATGTAACTTGTGCCTAATAGCTAGGAATAAATAAGAACCCATAGCGCATCACACCAAATATCTGTGATGCGCTATTTTTAATGCTGATATGGCTTCCAGATGTATAAAATCTATGGCTCTTTATATAAAAATATTTGTTAGTCACCCAGGTGATGGAGCGAAGTCGAAATCACATCAAGATTTCATCAGATCATCCCCCTTGCCTTGACTTCCAGATACTTATTTAAGCTATCAATAGTCAAATTTTCTGGTTTGGTCAAGATACATTGGATGCCGTATTTTTTAAGTTCGTTGGCGATCAGTTTCTTTTCGAAGGCAAACTTCTCTGCGATGACTTTATCTATGATAGACTGATGGTCTGTGGCATCGGTTTTGATCAGATCATCCATCTCCGTGTTTTGAAAAAAGATCACTATCAGCAAGTGGTTTTTGGATATGGCTTTCAGATAGGGTAGCTGCCGCTGTAATCCGTCTAGGGTTTCGAAATTGGTAAAAAGCAACAGCAAACTTCTATGAGGTATATTTTTTTTGATATCTGCATAAAGACGCCCGTAATCTGACTCAAAATAGTCTGTGCTGACATTGTACAATGCATCCATGATTTTTTGCATTTGGGATGCTTTGCGGTCAGGTAGTACTCGGTTTTCTACTTTGCGCGAAAACGAAAAAAATCCAACAAAATCCTGTTTTCTCAGTATCACATTGGTGATCACCAAACAAGCATTGATGGCATAGTCTAGGAGCGTCAGATCATTAAAGGGCATTTTCATCACGCGTCCTTTGTCTACCATGCAGTAGATCGATTGGGAGCGTTCGTCCTGATATTGATTGACCATCAGTTTGTTGGCCTTGGCGGTGGCTTTCCAGTTTACGGTGCGAAAATCATCTCCAGCTACATATTCCTTGATCTTTTCAAACTCCATCGTATGTCCTATTCGTCGTACTTTTTTGAGCCCATGATGCATCGTCTTGTTTGAAAATGCAATGAGCTCATATTTTTTCATCTGCATAAATGATGGATAAACGGGCACTGTCACATCTTCGTCAAAATCAAATCTTCTTTTGGCCATTTTCAATGGTGATGTAGCGTAGACTATGATCTTCCCAAAAGACACCAATCCTCTGAAAACGGGTCTCAATTGGTACGACAAAGTATCTTTTTTGCCTGCGGGCCACTCTTTTTTAATGTGAAAATTTCTGACCTGAAACTCCACCGGAATCTCGTCAATAACTTCACTGGTAATGGGAAAATCATACCTGGATTGCATGACTATTTTGATTTCATTGGAGTCACCATTAGACATCTTATCATTCAGTATTCTTTTGGCTATGATACCTTCTTGTACTCTAAATAGAAGAAAAACATCAAAGATCAAAAATATCAGTAGCAACGCCAAACATATTTGGGAAACCAAAAACAATACAGGAATAAAAAACGAAACTATAAACAGTACGATCACGCCACATCCGAGAATATAGAATCTCGGGTGAATATATAATCCTGAAAATATAATTTTTAATGTGTTCACTCTTGTGTTTTTATCTAGGTACTTCTACACTGTCCACGATTTGTTTGATGATCAGTTTAGCGGTGATGCCTTCCATTTCTTTTTCGGGAGCTACGACAACTCGATGACCTAGTACAGGATAAGAAATTTCTTTCACATCATCAGGCGTCACAAAATCTCTGCCTCGCAGCGCTGCCAATGCCTTGGATGCATTTAGTATGGCAATTGATGCGCGTGGTGAGGCGCCCAAATAAAGCAATGGATTATTTCTAGTACTGTTGACTACTTTGGCAATGTAAGCCAAAATAGGTGCTTCTGCTATGACATCCTTGATGATATTTCTGAAAGCCAAGATATCGTCACCTGAGATGATGGGCTTGATATCATCCAGTTTTCCTTTGGATTTTAGAGAATGTTCGCGTTGCAGTATTTCTATTTCTTCATTTAAATCCGGATATCCGATTTCTATTTTCATAATAAATCTATCCAACTGTGCTTCGGGCAGTCGATATGTACCTTCTTGTTCTATAGGGTTTTGGGTCGCAATCACCATAAATGGCAGTGTCATAGGGTATGTGTGTCCATCCATAGTTATCTGGCGCTCTTCCATGACTTCAAAGAGCGCAGCTTGTGTTTTTGCTGGTGCACGGTTGATCTCATCTATTAAGACAATATTAGAAAAAACCGGTCCTTTTTTATACTCGAAGTCAGACTTTTTGGTATCAAATACTAGCGTCCCCAAGATGTCAGAAGGCATCAAGTCTGGTGTAAACTGTATTCTCGAAAAAGCGGTATCCATAGATCTGGCCAAGAGTTTAGCAGTGATGGTTTTGGCCACGCCAGGTACACCTTCCAATAGTATATGACCATCAGCAAGCAAACCTACCAGCATCAAGTCCAGCATTTTTTGTTGGCCTACGATGACTTTTTTGATTTCTTCTCTTACGGCGGTTAATTTTTCTTTTAAGGGTGCCGTCTGTATTCTACTATTGAAATTAAGACCCTGATCATTTTGGGTGTTTTGCAGATCTTCATCCCGGATTTTCTCTACGGGGTCATCATTGATTTCCATCGGAATATTATTCTCGTGTGGAGCATCATTTTGTTCAGGGTGGGATTGGGTATCTTCCATGATTATGTATAAATCTTTTTTATATGATATTATTAAATAAGTGTTTCAAAATAAAAACCAAAGGTAAATAAAAGATCAATTACTCAAATACAAAAGGGTTAATGAATTTATATTTACAGATTTCATACAAAGCGGCGGCACTCCTTAAAGTCGTACGACCGCATGTACCACTAAATTATTTATAAAAATTTTCTATGGCGGTGTTCAGTCTTCTCAGGTCATATACTCTTACAAGCGTAATCATGATTCTGATGTTTTCTAATCAAGAAAAAAATGTGGACTACCACCTTTTCGTCTTTAGCAGATTTTTGAGTCAATTGATTTTTAATTTGTTTGTTGATTAATGATGCATTCACATGAAAATCACAACTGATTTTTTCGAGCAAATAAATGTTTTTTTATCTTTATGCTTTATTATTCTGAAAGGGTACAATTTTTTTAGTTTACTCGATTGACATCGTATAATAGCCATGAAGTTTTATGGAATAGCCATGAGATTTTATGGAATTGGCGTGTGACTTTATGGAATAGCCATGAGATATTATGGAATTGGCGTGTGACTTTATGAAATAGCCATGTGATATTATGGAATTGGCGTGTGACTTTATGGAATAGATATGTGACATTATGGAATTGGCGTTTGACTTTATGAAATAGCCATGTGATATTATGGAATTAGCGTGTGACTTTATAAAATAACCGTGCGCATTAACAATTGGAGCACCCGCATATGCTGTGCGTTATAGCATTATTTATAAAAATTTTCTATTGCGGTGTTCAATCTTCTAAGGTCATCTATCGTACAAGCGTAATCATGCTCCTGATGTTTTCTGATCAAGAAAAAAATATGTGCGACTACTTGCTCATCTTTACCAGATTTTTGAATCAATTGATGTATAAAATGTTCATTGATTACGGATGTATCTATGTGAAAATCTCCTCTGATTTTTTCGAGCAAATAGATGATTTTTTTGTCTATCAAATTTCTGATATCTCCTTCTTGATAATACAGGTTGCCGATAGTTTTTACAAACTCTACTGATGTATTTATATTTTTTGGCAGTATAGGTATCGGTCTTTGAGTACGCCTGAGATTAAATATTATAAATATCAATACACCAGCCATTAGCAGATACCACGCCCACTTTAAAGCCGGCTGAGAAAGTATAAATCTTAAAGGGGAATCAGATACCACCTTAGATGTTTGATTGTTTAGACTCCAAATGATGTCATGATCTGCCGGCAATTGGTTGAGTACGCCAGCAGCATATTGGTGAAAATCATTTTTGAGTAGAAAGTAGTTGGTAAACACCGCAGGGTCCAAGTGCAAAAGAAAGTGGCCATCACCATATCGTATTTTAAGAAAATTGGGTTTTAGTCCTTCTTTACTTTTTACATAACCGAGCAGTTGACTTTCCTTTGGCTCATATTTTGTAAACCAACTTCCTGAAATTCCCTTATGATCTGTGATAGTGGCATTGGGTTTTATATTTTGAGCTAAACTCAGGCTCAAGGTATCAGCTTTATGTCTCCACTTTGAATTAAAATAGACGGGGTTAACGATAACTTTTAAGGAGTCTGTGAGCGCTTCGGGAAAGTCTATACCACTAATTAAAGCTGTATTTCCCTGACGAACTAGTTGGCAGATTTGATCTACTTCGTGTTGATTCCATTTGATTTCAGGATGGATGTACAAAAAATTGGTTTTGTAAGTTACATTTCCATCTTCGTCTATGGCATCACCAAAATATCCCGCATAAAAATGTTCAGTAATGGATTCTTTGACTTTGTTTACATAATTATAGCGAAAAAAGCTGTCTATTTCTTTATCCAAAACATAAAGCCCCAAAGGTATTTTGTCTTTGGTATTATAGGAAGGAAACCAGTTAATAGGTTTGGGTGCATAATATCCTGCCAAGACCATCAAACCCAATGCCGCAATTAAAGCAAAAGCAATCACCACTACACTTGACTTTTTCATAGGCGTACTTTTTTTATGGTGTCTTCAAAAGCCAACCGAGCCATTTCGTACTGTGATTCGCTCATTTCAAAACCACCATACCAGGTGTAGTCGTATATATAAGATGTGTAGTCAAAGCTTTGGGCCAATGCCTGATTTTTGATTTCATACCTATAATCAGCATTTGTTTTTTCTTTATGGTATGTGATGATTCCGTTTTGAGACATCAGCTGTAACAAATATAAATATTGATACCTAATGGCCAGTCGGAAGTTATTTTGATTTAATGCTTCCTTTATTTTTGCTTGTAGATCCGTTTCGGATGTGATGTCTATGTCTTCTTGATAAGTGAGCAATTTTTCATTTTTTTTCTGGAATAACCAATTGCCCTTCTTGCCCAGCCAAACCGTCACGATCATGTATGCAGCATAAAACAAAAGTAAACCCACTAAAATTTTAAATAATGTAGGTAAAAATGAAAATAAATTGCTTATGTCTATATCCGAGTCTTGATCTTGCTCTTTCAATTTTTTAATCGCTTCTTGTTCTCTCTTTTCATACTCAAAAGCCGATTCCTGATAACGATTTTTAAATTCAGGATCAAATTCATTGATGACAAAAGTATCTTTGCTGAGGATCGCATCAGAAAAATAAGCACTATCTATCGATGTAGTATCACTCAAATCTACATCTCGAAGCACCAAACTATCCGTCTGAGCCAAAGCAGCCATTGGAAACCAAATATAGATCAAATACCACTTCATAATTCTTCTGCACTTGTGATTTGCTGAAATGGAAAGATCAGGTAGTACCAAGAAATAAGTCCTAAAGTAAGAAGTATAATACCTGCACTCATAAAATTGGGCATCACATTAGAGTATCTGGTGACGAAACCTTCTAAAAAACCTGCTCCAAAGGTAAAAGGCAAAGTGCTCAACCATATTTTGATACCAGTCTTCATCCCTTTTTTGAAGGACTCTAGCCTGGTGTATGTAGCCGGAAAAAGAATACTGGCGCCCAAAATCAGTCCTGCCATGACTTCGATCACGATAGCAAAAATTTCCATAGCTCCGTGTATCCAAATACCTCTGACACTTTCCCAAAAAACATCATGTTGTCCAAAAAACGTCTGGAAGGCACCGAGCATGATACCATTTTGAAGTGCAACGTAAACGGTTCCCAATCCACCCGTTACTCCTAAAATAAAACAATACAAACCTACTTTAAGGTTGTACATGGTGATACCGATGAAGCTACCCCAATTGGAACCAGATTTATATACAGCCACTGCATCGCCATTAGCTATGTTTTTTAGGGTCATTTCTACATAGTCATCACCTAAGATAAGCCTCACAAAAGCATCATCATAAATCGCTGAAAGAACGCCCAAAGAAACACTAATGAAAAATATTGTAAAAGCAAAAACCAAATATTTTTTATGCTCTCGGATAATAGTAGGTACCTCGTATTGAAAAAAGAATTTGATTTGACTTTTGTCTGTTCTTTTAGTGGTGTAAATTTTTTGGTAGGCCGTAGCTGCCAAATGATTTAAGTACACGGTGGTTTTGCTTTTGGGGTAGTAAGTTCGAGAAAATGACAAATCATTGATTAATTGAATATACAAGCCAGCTAAGTCATCGGGATTTGTATTAACTTTGCCACCGATAGCTTCCTCAAATGAAAGCCATTTATTTTTATTCCTTTTAATGAAAGCAACCTCTCTCATAGGGTCAAAATTAATACTTATGCCGGAAATAAATATCAATACCACCCAAAATGTTCCCATAAATTTTCAGATTGCTACCATTGGACATCGGGTGGGAGCATACGGCATTGATTTAGGTATTAAAATGGCATACATACTTTTTGTCAATTATATTATCATTGACAATATGGGCATTACTCAGTTTACTATGGACAATTGGTCCATTATGAGTGTTTATATCATTTTGTACCTACCCGTTACTTTTTACTCAATAATACAGGAGGCAACGATGGAAGGGCAGACTTTTGGCAAAAAACTGATGTCAATACGAGTGGTCAAAATGGATGGCTACCAAGCATCTTTTATGGATTTTCTGATTAGGTGGGTATTTCGAATTGTAGATGTTACTTTTTCATTGTGTATCATTGGTGGATTTACAGCTATGATTTCAAAGATTCATCAGCGTTTGGGTGATATAGCCGCAGGGACAGCAGTCATTCAGCTAAAAAATAATATCAATATCTCACATACCATCCTAGAAGAAATCAAAGAGGACTACCAACCCAGATATCCGGAAGTGGTTCGTTTTTCTGATAATGATATGAGAATCATCAAGGAAACTTACATTACTGCTAGAAAAAATAATGATACTTTGATGATATCGAAATTAGTAAAAAAGATAGAAGAAGTATCAGGTATCAAGGCGGATATGGAAGAACTTAGATTTATATCTACGATAATCAGAGACTATAATTTTTATACAGGAGAAATTTAATTGATGAATGCGTTATTGGTCATTAGAACACGCTAATGATGAACTAACCGAACATTAGCATGATGATAAATGAAAACGGTGGTTGAGCGAAGTCGAAACCACAAAAGAAAACTCGAACATCGAATAATACAAATTAATAATTACTAATTAGGAATTAATAATTATCAATCGCTACCTTTGCGTCATTAAAAATAGTATTATTTTGAAAAGAGTTTTAATTACGGGAGCGGCAGGATTTATTGGTTCACACCTTTGTGACAGATTTATCAAAGAAGGATATCAAGTCATAGGTATGGACAATCTGATTACCGGAGACCTAAAAAACATAGAACATTTATATCCTTTGGAGCATTTTGAGTTTTATCATCATGATGTATCCAAGTTTGTGCATGTACCTGGTGAGTTGGACTATATCCTTCATTTTGCTTCACCTGCAAGCCCTATAGACTATCTTAAAATGCCTATCCAAACACTCAAAGTAGGATCATTGGGTACACATAATCTTTTGGGACTCGCAAAATCCAAAAATGCCAGAATACTCATCGCATCTACTTCTGAAGTTTATGGTGATCCATTAGTACACCCGCAAGTGGAAGAATATTGGGGTAATGTCAATCCTATCGGCCCACGTGGTGTATATGATGAAGCCAAGAGATTTCAGGAAGCTATTACTATGGCATATCACACCTATCATGGTCTTGAAACCAGAATCGTTCGTATTTTCAATACTTATGGTCCGCGTATGAGACAAGAAGACGGACGCGTATTACCGGCGTTTTTCTCACAGGCGATACGCGGTGAAGGATTGACTGTATTTGGAGAAGGCAATCAGACCAGATCTTTTTGCTATGTCGATGATCTCGTAGAAGGTATTTACAGATTGCTTCTCAGCGACTACCATATGCCAGTAAATATCGGAAATCCTTCAGAGATTACCATCATGCAGTTTGCTCAAGAAATCTTAGCCTTGGTCAATAATCCCAAAGCCCACATCATCTACAATCCACTACCTGTAGATGATCCAAAGCAAAGACAACCCGACATCACTAAAGCCAAAGAAATACTTGGTTGGTCACCAAAAGTAGATAGGGCAGAAGGTCTGCAAAGGACCTATGAGTATTTCAAACAAGTGGTCAAAGTAGACTAATCAGGTTTAAGTAAACACATTAAATATTTCAAAAACACATTAATAAAACAAATATGACACCAACAAAAATAACAGTAAACAATAATGGATCTCTTAAGGTAGAAGGAGATGTCATCATACTTGATGCACAAGGCAATGAATATAATCTCCAAGGTAGAAACACCATAGGCATATGCAGATGTGGTTTGTCACAAAACAAACCCTTTTGTGATGGTGCACATAGAGATGGTTTTGAGCATACTGCTATAGCTTTTGAATTGCCTCCGAAGAAGGTGTAAACCAAGATGAAAATGAGCATGAATAGTTTTTTATGCTCATTTTTTTATTTTCTACTTAACTAACCAAACAGCATACAATGGAATAGATTTGATATTGTTTTCAAACCCAAAATTCTTGGTTGAAAATCTAATGCCGAATTCGTTGTGGTATTTTTTTATAAACATATTAAAGCTAATTGATTTTGTGTGTTTGCCTTTTTTTACTTCAATAGGAATAATTTTAACATCTTGCTGGATGACAAAATCTAGTTCAGCAGTATTTTGATTTTTCCAATAAAACAAGGCATGTCCGTTACACACTAAAGCCTGTGCTACATAATTTTCTATGATCATTCCCAGAAAATATTGATCACTACTATATTCTGAAAGGATAGTTTGTGATGCCATGCCAGACATTGTGGTAAGCAGCCCTACATCACCCATGTACAATTTAAAGTCAGTTAAGTCTACATATGCAGAAATAGGCATATAACCATGATCTATTTTTTTGCATTTTAAGGCCATTCCTGAATAAATAAGCCATTCTATGGCTTCTCCAAAGATAGTAGCAGTACCGCCTTTTTGTACGACTTTGTATTGGAATTTTGAGTTTTCTTTGGCTAGCTGCGAAGGTATAGAGTTGTACGCGGCTCTTATTTTAACAGCAGTTGTATGGGTGGCATATTTTGACATATCAGCAATATATTCATTCAAAATTCTAGCTTGTACGTCTCGAACAGATAGAAAACTTTTAGAATCCAAATAGTCATTTATAGCAGCCGGCATTCCACCTATAATTAAGTATTTTTTAAATTCTTCCATAGCTTCCATATGAAGCGCATCTTCTATGGGATTTAGATTGGCAAAGTGTACTTCAATCTCTTCTTTTAATCGAGATCTATTCAAGGCAATGAGGTACTCACCAAAATCCATAGGATACATCGTCAACTCATCTACTTTTCCTACCGGGAAAGAAAATTGATTTCTATTAATAGCGACTCCAAGTAAGCTTCCGGCAGCGACTATATGATATTGCGGGGCTTCTTCTGCAAAAGATTTTAACGAAAGTAAAGCACGAGGACAGGATTGTATTTCGTCCAATATGATCAATGTATCTTGGGGTATAATTCTAATCTCGGTCACAGTTTCCAGATATTGTATTATTCTTTCTGGCTTTAAGTCTCCGTCAAAAAAGGCATTAATATGAACATTTACTTCGAGATTGATGTAAACCATATTTTTGAAATGATGTGTTCCAAACTCTTTCAATGAATATGTTTTTCCTACCTGTCTTGCTCCATTCAGGACTAAAGGCAATCTGTTAATTTTATTTTTCCAATTAACAAGCGCGTTGTTTATATTGCGAAACATAATTAATATTTGTCACAAAATTACTAATCTCTATGAAAAAGTCAAAATATTTTGATTTTTTCATAGAGATTGGTTTGTTAGTAATGCCCAATTCACTATCTTTTTAAATATTTTAAAACATTTTATTACATATGTATTCAATGTCGTTTAGTTAAGAGAGCATTGTGTTGTACTTCAATTTTTTGAGCCTGTCGTGCTTAACGTGAGAAAATTGTTGATTACTAAGCTCAATTAAGGATTTTCACGACTTATCAAATAAAAAGTTCACAAATTTCATTTTCCTTGATTTTTACTTTTGATATGCTCCTTCCACTCGTCAGTCTCGAAGATAGGAACTTCTTCTCCCCATAACCTATCCCACCACGTCACTTTTTTGATCGGGTCTTTGGGTTTGTTATTACCAGCTTCTAAATCTTCTTTGATCTGTGCTATTTCTGTACTATCTAAGGTCTGGGAATTTTCAAATTCCCAAAGGCGCAAAAACCTTTCTTTTTCTGTTCCTTCCTCTGAGACGCTAGTACCTCCAATATTCCAAGGATCTACATATTTATCTACCAAATCTTGATTGATGGATAACTTTCTTTTCCAGTCAAAACTAAGGTACTTGCCAAACATTTGCTCATGTGCCATAAAGCTGATCTCATCCCATGTAAATGGTTCGTATTTGTCATATTTATATCCACCTCTCATTGCAATTAAGTTTCCTCCTAAAAATATAAGCCATTGATCTTGTATTTTAACACCATAAAGGCCTTGCACCAAATCAGATGAGCCCGAAGCATTTATTGAATTAATACTATTTAATGTGGAATAAAACTTATTTCGCGATGAATTAAATATATACAATGAATCCGTTGAAAAAAACGTTTTATTTATTTGAGACTTATATTTTTTTAATTTGTTCTTTAGCCCATTATTTATTATTTTATGAACTTCTTCCCTTACATCATCATATTCATGAAAATGATTAGAAATATATTTTTGGACTTTTTTTTCATCGGATAAGCTATACTCAAAATAATTTTCAATTTTATTTGAAAATATTTTTAAAAGTACATAAATAGCAATAACGATAATGCTTACTTTAATCATGAAATTCATAGTTATGTTATCTTTTTATAATTTTTGATTTTGCTTCATCTTCCACAAAAATCCAATCAAAATTTTCACCAAAATGAGCGGGTACAAATTTCCTTATTTTTTTATATTTCTTTTCCATTGGAATATATATATTGTTTGTCTCATTTAAACCATTAACTCTTGCTTAATGATACCATCTTGACGGCACCTGCATTCTTTCATAAAATTACTACCATATTGAAGGATTAAAGTCATATGATTTTTCACAACCTACCTGAAACTCACTCCCATTTGTTCATCTTCATCAATATACTCTAGCTCTGCATCTTTTTCCCAGATTTCCATCTCACAGGGTTTGCAATTAAATTTGAGTTTGTATTCTACTTCGCCGTGACGTAAAGTGAGTGGTTCTACTATTTTTTCGCCCATGGTGGCTCTTTGGAACCTAGCACATTTTCCGAGTTCGTACTTGACACAGTATTTAGTAACCATCACTCTGGACTTTCCCGGATCCCATTGGAGTTCGAATGCTTTTTCTATTTCTGTGACGCCATGTCTTTCGTAAAAAGTTCTGGCAAGGTGGTTGGAAACATTGTATGTAAAGTCTAGTTTGTTTACCGGGTAAGGATGATCCGTTTTTACTATTGGGTGGGTTTCTCTTACATAGTTTTCTATTCTCACTTCTACCAACTCATCCAAAAGAGATCTTCTCAACTCATTGATGATACTTATCGGTAAGAAGTAAGGTTGACTAATATTTACTTGTACGTCATCTGCTACGAAAACGGTGTTACCTGTTTTAGCTAAGTTTTTGGTTATATTGGAGACGACATCTGTAGGATTATTGGCCAATGTTTTTTCTGATGTTAAAACTTTGTGACATTGGTGCCCATCTTCATCTGTTACGGAGAGTTTAAATCCGGATTCAACTTCTTCAAAGAGCAGATGTACACCTATTTTTCTAATGGCACTTTTTTCCTGCTCTACCATTTTGATGAATTCGGCATCTGAGTTTCTATAAATAGGCGTACCGTCTGCTATTATTTTTTGACTATTAAGTACAACTACATCATTAACTACGATATTGACCTGTGCGCCATCAGCTTCGCCATCTGCATTCAAAAAGTACAAGCCGTCACCATTATTGAGTATTTCATGATTTTCTATGACGTAACCATTAGCTTTGGATTGAATGACTTTACCTATGTATTGACCTTGAGATTTTGGAGTATCCCAACTACCGATTTTTTCTTTACGTTTATGGAGAAAATAATCGGTGTATCCCCGATTGAAACTTTTATCCATCTGAGGCTCAAAGTTGTATATTGTCCGTCCTGATGATGCTTTTTGGTACTTTTCAGGGTTTTTAGTTAGGAAGTCGTCCAGTCTTTGTCTCAAAAATGAAACATTATTTTTTACATATACGATATCTTTGAGTCTTCCTTCTATTTTAAATGATGAAATACCCGCTTCTATCATTTCAGGAAGGTAATCACTGAGATCAAGGTCTTTTATAGAAAGTAGGTGGCTGCTATGTTTTAAGGTTTTTCCGGTACCATCAATTAATTCATAAGGCAATCGACAGTTTTGAGCACAGGAGCCTCGGTTGGCAGAGCGCTCACCATTAGCTACACTCATGTAACAGTTGCCACTGAATGATACACAAAGTGCTCCAGATACAAAAAACTCCAACTCAGCATCTGATGCATCATGGATTTCCTTGATCTGATCCAGATTGAGTTCGCGCGCCAAGACCACCCGTTTGATTCCAGCATCTTTTAAGAATTTTACGTGTTTTGGATCTCGATTGTTGGCCTGAGTACTGGCATGTATAGTGATAGGAGGTAAATCCATTTCCAGAATGCCCATATCCTGTATGATGATCGCATCCACACCAATATTGTATAATTGAATTATAAGATCTCTGCAAAGTTCCAGTTCATCATCATACATAATGGTATTGATAGTCACAAAAACATGAGCTTTGAAAAGATGGGCATAACGGACCATCTCTGCAATATCTTCTATAGAGTTTGTAGCATTGGTACGTGCTCCAAAAAGAGGCGCACCGATATAGACTGCGTCTGCACCAGCATTGATGGCTGCGATACCTTGTACCAGATTTTTGGCAGGAGCTAGGATTTCTACTTTTTGTTTTGTCATCAATATATTGGATTATGGTCAAAATTCTGCGACAAAGATAAGGATACATAATCACTTTGGGGAATAGTATTTATTCCTACCTGAAAATTAACTGTAATTTTGAATATACTTCGGATTATATTTTTAAAGATTTGGAGTAGACAGAAAATTATTTTCAAAAAAAATAAATTTCTTTACAACCTTTTTCCGACGGTCTTCGTCATTAAGGTAAATCAAAACAATAAAGTGAAAATCGTTCATCTTCAACAAGACTTTTCAGACCTTCTTGCAAGAGTTTCAGGAGGCGATAGAATGGCGCAGAAGATGCTGTTTCAACAGTTTTCTCCTAGGATCTTAAGTATTTGCAGACAATACATTAGTGATGATTATGTGGCAGAGGACATGATGCTTACCGTTTTTGTTAAGATTTTTAAAAACATCAATACCTTTGAAAATAGGGGCGTTTTTGAAGCCTGGATCAGAAGAATTGCGGTAAATGAATGTATCTCTTATGTTAGAAGCAAGAAAAAGATATCATTTATAGAGCCAAATGAAGAGACCATCATGGCTTACACGCAAACAGACTCTGGTTTAGTGCAGGCAGACCTTCAAGCTATGATAGATAGCCTGCCTGATGGATGTAAAATGGTCTTTGTGTTGTATGCAGTAGAAGGTTATAAACATCACGAAATAGCCGTTATGTTGGGTATTAATGAAGGTACATCAAAGTCTCAATTATCCTATGCAAGAAGGATTTTGCAACAAAAAATCGAACAATCAGAAAAAGTAAATCATGGCTAATTCAAATATTGATGATAAATTTAAAGCGTTTTTTGAAGAAAGGACTTTGTCTCCGAAAGAAAACGCATGGGACAGGCTCGAAACGCTCATGCCTGCCAATGAGCAAGTAATCAAAAGAAATAGAAAGCCTATTTACTGGCTTGCTGCCGCTGCTACATTTATAGGATTTGTTTTGGTCTTGGTCATGTGGGATCAAAATATAGAATCACCAGAGGCAACTATTGCCATTTCAAATAAGCAAAATTCAAATGGTTTGGATTTTTCTGCTGTAAATACTGAAGATTCAATATTCGTCAACGAAATCAAGCAAACGGAAAATAAAGTAAAAGCAAAATTTAACAACCAAATCAGTAGCGTACCCAATCCAACAAAAGAATTTTCAGAGAATAATTTGGGCTCAACTAATCCATCTATGCATTTTTCTGGAATGGATAAATCGGATATGGTTTTACATGAAGTGATCAATGTAAAAGATACATCTTTGTCAAATACAAGACCTTATACCAAAATCAATATTGATCCGAATCTTCTATTGCAAGAAGTAAATCAGAAACTCAAGAATAAAAAACAAACATCTTTAGCTGTTGCAAGCACATCGGTTAGGCCTGATCCTTTAAAACTCCTTGAAGAAGCTGAAATAGCCAGCGAAAGATCCACTTTACAGAAAATTTTTAAGAGTTTACAAAATAATTCTGAAAGTGTCTTGGTAGCCATGGCAAACAGGAACTACCAATAAGTATTCAAATACCTATTAAATAATTTTTTACATATTATATTTATTAATCAATTAAACCTAGTTTATGAAACCTTTTATTTACCTTTTTGTAATGTTTTTTAGTCTGGCAAGTGTCGTGAATGCTCAGTCAGACAGATTCGAGGATAGAATCAAAGAAATTAAAAATGATATTGAAATCATTACGGCTCAAGAGAAAGCCACACTAGAAGAAGAAGTGGCAGAAATAAACTCAAAACTTAAGGAAAAGAAAATAACCGAATCAGAGGCTGAGCTTCAAAAAAGGGCCAAAGCCGAAGCTTGTGCTGATAGAATAGAAGCTCGTATAGAGCCATTGGAAAGAGAGTTGCAGAGATTGGTCAAAGGCGAGGTAGAAGCTCAAGAAAGTGATGCAGATATCATGGAAGACGTTATGGAAGATGTGGAAGAAGACATAGAAGATGCAAAAGAAGATATAGAAGAAGCAAAGCAGGATATTAAAGAAGCCATGGATGACTTTAAAATTTCCATTGGAAAGAAAAATAGGAAAAAGAATCGTAGTGAGTCCAGGACTACCAGCCAGTTTGTTTTTGCATTTGGTATCAATAATCTAGCTAATGACGGTTCTTTAAATGAGATTGAAAACAATGGTATTCGAGCTAGCAATTCCAGATTTTACGAATGGGGTTGGACTTGGAAAACCAGATTACTTGAAAATTCTCCATTGTTAAATCTGAAATACGGTCCGTCATTAACTTACAATAATTTAAGACCTGAGAATAATCAATACTACGTAAAAAATGATGGACAAACCGTATTGGCAAATCATCCTCAGACTTTGACCGATGAAGCCTATTTCCGAACGATAAACTTGGTTTTACCAGTGCATTTAGAATTTGATTTTTCAAAAAAGCGTATGCATGATGATCAAGCAGTAGTCAAAACTCAAAAAGGCTTTAGAGTAGGTGCAGGAGGGTATGCAGGACTGAATGTCAGAAGTAAACAAATCCTTGAATACAAATCAGATGGATTGACCACTGAGCAGGAAACAAGGGGAGATTATAATGCTAATAGTTTTGTATATGGCGTGAGTGGATATGTTGGATACAAGGATATAAGTGTATATGTCAAATATGACCTAAATCCATTATTTCAAGATAATGCAATAGACCAAAACAATGTTTCTTTGGGATTAAGATTTGATTTTCATTAAAAATTAGAGGTGGTACACCTGAGATATTCGGGATGTACCACCATTTTTATCTAAGTTAAAATGAATAACCAATAGAAAAATTAATTTGACTTCCAGTTACTTTTTTATTATTGAAATCGTAATCACTTAAAAGTTCAGACCTCCTCATAATGAATGAATTTAGTAAATGCTGATAGCTAAGACTTACAGTAAATCCCTGATTGGTTTGAAAACGTGCACCTATGGAAGCAAAAGCAAGAAATCTATTGATAAGAAGGCCGTTATCCGCCACTATTGCGGTATTATCACTAGGATCATCCCAAAATTTGACTTCAAAAGCTCTTCTTTCAAATATAGGTAATCTCGTTACCAGTCCTCCCGTCAAATCTATATTGTCAAAAATACTATATCTCAGCTCTAATGGCAAGACTACACTGATGAAGTTGTGTTCTTCCCGATCTGACGTTTGATAATATCTTCTTTCGTTAGCATTTTGCATAAATGGATATTCTTCCAAAGTTTCTCTTTCGCCGGGTATAAAAATGGACTCCTTTATAATTCTGTATTTTTCTATCAAGTGATTTTCTACGGTTTCTTCTGTGTAATCATAGATGGAAGAAGTTAAATCAGCACCAAGACCATACTCAAATTTTAGTTTAGGAGTTATATTTGCGTATGTTCTGATACCAACACCAAGTGCTGTAATATTGGTAAACTTTGCAGATCTTCTAATCTTTTCTTGGTAAATATTGATGATTTCATCTCCGGGATTGATGGAGCCGCTAGCATAAGGTTGCCAGTAATCTGTAGAAATAGGACTAATATTGTAACTCATAAAATTCAGGTGCAAATTGATTTTACGAATCTTTTTGGCTTCAGGCTCTGATGCTACAACAATCTCTTTTTTTGTCTTCTTTGTCTTGTTTTTAGATGTAAACTTCTTTCTGGATTGTGCTTCGTTTTCCCCTATACAAGCAACCAAAAGTAATAATAATAAAACAACTCTCTTCATAATGCTGATTTAATTTTAAAAGTTTAATTAATTGAAATTTTTTAATCAGCGCAAATTTATAAAAAAAAAATATTTACCAAAATTCCTTTCACATTTTATCTCAATTTATTTTGTCAGTCGATAAATTTGCTAGTATTCTACATGATTTAATGCTGTACAATGATTTTTTACAAGACTATTTTTTACTAAATATTTTTTAAAGTGCTAAAATACTCCTACTTTTGGCGTGTACTTTAAAATTCCATTTTAACTTTGATGGAGTATCAAATACCTTATTAACTCAACACCAAACCAAATCAAAAGTGACTAAATTTTTTTATTTATTTTTCATCACGATCATCATCGTATCTTGTAGTAAAACCAAAGAGATGGCAGTTAAAGAAACTTCAAAGGGACTAAAGTATCCTGTTACCAAAGAAGGGAATGTCAAGGACACTTATTTTGGTACAGTAGTGGCAGATCCATATCGATGGCTCGAAGATGATAAATCTGCAGAAACAGATCAGTGGGTTGATGCACAGAATTCGGTGACTTTTGACTACTTAAGTCAAATACCTTTCAGGACTGCTTTTAAGTCACGACTTGAAAAATTATGGAATTATGAGAAGATATCCGCTCCTTTTAAAGAAGGCGATTATACCTATTTTTATAAAAATAACGGACTCCAAAACCAGTATGTACTTTGGAGACAGAAAGATGGTGGTACGCCTGAGATTTTTCTGGATCCCAATACTTTTTCAAAAGATGGTACTACTTCTCTTGCTGGTATCAATTTTTCAAGAGATGGATCTAAAGTAGCTTATCAAATTTCTGAAGGCGGCTCTGATTGGCGAAAAGTGATCATCATGGACGCCATCAGAAAAACAATTATCGAAGATACTTTGATGGATGTCAAGTTTAGTGGACTATCTTGGTTTAAAAATGATGGTTTTTACTATTCAAGCTATGATAAGCCCAAAGGGAGTGAATTATCAGCTAAAACAGATCAGCACAAACTCTATTATCATAAATTAGGTACAGCGCAGAAAGATGATAAAGTTATATTTGGAGCAGATATCAAAAGGCGATATGTTGGCGGTGGTGTCAGTGATGATGACCGCTATTTGTTTATCACAGCAGCCAATGCTACATCAGGAAATGAATTGTATATGGTTGACCTTTCATTGCCCAATTCGAATATGATAACGATCCAAAATCACTTCAATAATGATACAGATGTCATTGAAAATGATGGCACAACGCTATATATCCTTACCAATATGAATGCACCTAACAAGAAGGTGGTCACTGTCGATGCTTCTAATCCCGGTCCTGAAAACTGGAAAGATTTTATTCCAGAAACCGAAAATGTCTTAAGTATTTCTTCTGGTTGTGGATACTTTTTTGCTCATTATATGAAAGATTGCAGCCTTCGGTGGACATCCAGCTGGGCGTCGAAGCCAAGCCCGCCGCCGATGGTGTCTACGAAATCAGCGTCACCGCCACGGTGCAGACCAAGATCCAGGACAAGACCGTGTTCCTGGTCGAGGCCAAGCAGGCCGGCATCTTCGAGATCCG
>CAZGMB010000035.1:0-51457 GCA_964526715.1 uncultured Aureispira sp.
TGTTCATCAATAGTGACTCCGGAAGGATTCGAACCTTCAACCGCTTGATTCGTAGTCAAGTACTCTATCCAGTTGAGCTACGGGGCCTATTCGTTTCTGTTCCTTATGTCATTAATTATCAACAATTTGTAGACTGTTGATACCGCAAATCTTTATTGCTTTTTTGATTCAGGCTGCAAAGATATAGGTTTATTTTTATTCTGCAAATATTTTTAACAAAATAAGTATATATTTTTTTCTAATATTAAAACTTTAAATGTGATGATTACATGATTTTAACATTATCGACTCCATGAATACTTTCTTTAATATTGTGCACAACTGCGAAAAAAAAAATAAACGAGCGAGAATCCGATATCAGGCTTCTACACTGATACCACATGTATTTATCTAGAAATAAAGATTTTAATATTGTTTATTGCCTGCGTTGGTATTGTAATTGCGGTATGCGATCACTTTGTCGTATAGATCTCCTAATCCTCTGTAATAAACCAAGATTTGATAATCGTTTTCGGTTTCATTCCAGCTACCTTCTATTTTGGAGAAGTCGATTTTACCTTTTTTGTCAACGACACCATAATAAAAGTTGTAGTAACCTTGCTTCAAAAACATGTTGCAAGTGTACATATCTTTGGCGGTGTTAAAATTCATTTTAAACTCTTCAGAAGGCAAATAATTATTAAAGGCACCCAGGATATAAATTTCTTCACCTTTTTCTAAGAGTATGTTGTCATCAAGGTTGACACTGATGTTTGCATAGTCAGAATTGATATTTCTTTCTTCTGCGATGTTGTTTCTAAAGGATTCTCTACTGGATGTTTGCAGCGCTCCCACAATGGATGATCTTGCCGATGATATCTCTTCTGCCCCAAGAATATCATCTATACTGACGCCATTGGTCAGTCTATCCCAGTTTTCGATAAAGAATTTACCATTGAAGTCAAAAACGGCCAAGTGTACCTTATTACTACGTGATATGGTGGGTTCTAATAAGATGTCTGTGCCATCTACACGCCGTTCTATAAACTTAACGCCACGACCTACCCTGAAAAATGAGCGGATATCAAACTCCCGAAATTCGGCATTGCCATACCATTCAAAGTTTTTTAATTTATTAAATCTTAGGGTAGTTCCCGATAAAAAATTAGGTTTTACATCCAAGGTTTGATTCCAATTTTCGTTTTGTAGCATGACCACACTCACTTCTTCGATGGGGTTTCTCATTTTTTTGGGGTCGATAGCCACATCAACTGTCATCTCCTGTTTGTAACGTATATTGAGTACATCAGATGGGTAAATACTTTTGACATCTACTGATGCTGCATTTTCAGTCACCACAAATCTGCGAGTAAGAATAGGTGTTTCTATATTGTCTTCATAAATGACTAATAGGTAATTACCAGAAATTTTGAAATTGCTGTCTTTATTGGGGAATTTTTGCCAGTAGTGGAGATATTGAATGCGGGTATTGACCGAGTAAGAATAGTTGCGCAATCTTTCATCATTAAAACCATTAAGATAGTCTATTTCACGCATAGCCGAGGGTTCCCAATTTTTATCACAATGGATGATTCTATAAAAGAAGTTGCGTTCATTGTTGCTAAGATCATCAAATTTGAGCATCACATAATCTGGAGAACCTAATCTAAGTACTTGAAAACCAACAGGTGAGTCATTGAAATCAAAAGTTACGGAAAGAATGTCTGGGTCGTATTGTTTATTGACAAATTCAAAATTGTATTCATCGCTCGAATAAGCGGTCATACTCCATAGTATGCAGTAAATAAAGGTCAAGAATCTCATGCGTTATTTTTTGTTTTGTTGTATTTCTATAAACGTAATGGGTTTAAACAAAAGTGTTAAAAAAGTATTATTTTTGATTAAAAGGGTTTGTTTTTTAGGATGGAGTTCAAAAAATGTTGAACTTCTGTTTGTACTTGATGAACTTTAGCTAGAATTTGTCCTTCATTTTCGAGCATTTGATCAAACTCAAAAAAATTGGCTTCTATTTTGTGTCGGATACGTTTGGTATAATCTGTTAGCTTTTCAGATACTTCATCTTTTAACTTGGTGCGACCTTTGACGATTTCTTCTTCAAACTTATGGATAACCTTACTTCTGTTGAGTCCTAAGGTTACTCCAGCAAAAAGCACGCCGGTAGCTGTCAAAACACCACCTGTGATATCAAATACTGCACCCTGTGCTACAGCGGCTAAGATGACACCGACGATAGCAACGCCGCCACCTGCTGCTAAATTGGGTGTCATTTTAGATGATTCGGAGACCATGCGCTCGTCATAAAAATTCTCTGCGGTACTCATAAACTGACTGAAACTTTGCTGAAGATCTTTGAGCACATTGATGCGTCGCTCGGCTATGTCTGCAAAAATTTCATCATTATTTTTAAGAATCGTCTCTGAGTATCTGAGTTTGTTATCTACAAGTTTGCCCATGAGCTGTATGTTTTCAGCCACATCTATAATCCCGTTTTGGAGCTTGTCTCTTAATGAAGTGTTTAGTTTGAGTTCGAAGTCTTTGGACTGTGTGCTCAGCCAATCTTTGAGACTGCTTTCTTTGCCAAAGATGGACGAAAATGATCTCCTGACCACACTCATAAATGATAGGCCATCTTCTAGGTCAGAAAGTTTCTGTCGCGTGATGTTGTCATAACTATCCAATAAGTTTTCAGCCAACACTTGTATTTGTTTCTCGGTTTTCAGTTCTTGGGTAGCAATCAGTTCTTTGATTTCATCCCTAAATCGAATATCCACATCATATTGCTTTTTACGGTTTACCATACTTTCATCTAGTTTCTCTGATATGGTAAGTAAAGTCTGAACGTTGTTGTAGTATTTTAAAACAGGAGCTTTACCTCCAGTGATGTTTTGCTCTATATAAGCTCTGATTTCTTTAAAACCCGAGATATCATGATAATTATCAATTTCTAATTTTGCAGAAACTGCAAACACCTTTGGGTCAGAAATTCCTTTTTTTCGGGCATGCTCTATCACGCCATTGATATTGATGTTTAAGTCTGCTTCTGGTAATAAATCTTTTTGTTGCAAGACAAAAATTACCTTTCTGTGCCATTCTGCATTGATATAATCAAAAAATTCCCAAGATGACTGACGGTAAGGATTTTTGGCTTCAAAAACAAAAACAATCAGGTCAGAATAAGGAATAAAACGTTCTGTGATTTCTTGATGATGGTCTACAATGGTATTGGTGCCGGGAGTATCTACTATAGCGATTTCTTTTAAAATTTCTACAGGTTGGGTGATTCTTTTGAGATAGGGATTGATTTCGGTAACTTGTTCTTGCTCGCCATAGACTATTTGTTGTATGGTATCCGTCATCGGCATAGGAGCTACTTTACAGATTTCTTTATCCGTATCCAATAAGGCATTGATAAAACTACTCTTTCCCGCCTTTACTTCGCCCACGATCACAAAAGTAAACGGTGCAAGCAATTGGTCTTTGAGTTCTATGATGGTCAAACCCAGTTTTTCATGACCTATATTTTGGGTAACCTCCAGAAGCTGGTCTGCATGGTTGGAAAGTACCCCTATGTGTGCGGCGATCTCAGTATTTGACAATTTCATATTGGTGCCCATATTTTATCATTAAGACTCAAGTTTAGTTCCAAAGTTTCTTTTAATACCATAATACTTTCGGGTCCTTTGCAAAATAGCAGATCGATAATACTCAAATTATTTTGAAAATCAAATTTCTGATCCCACACCTGTTGGTAAGGTTGGAAATGTAAAGTATTATATGCAAGCCGCCTCAGGTCTATATATTTTTGGTTGTCGTAATGTAGCACAAATGTATCTGTTTTATCTATTTCTTTATGTAATTTAAGTAACTTTATCATCAAAGTCAAGGCCGCTTGATTCAGATCAAATAACTTTTCATACCGATGCATCAACAAGGCTTCAATATGATGAAAGTAAAATTCAAAGTACGGACTCTTTCCATAAGATGATTTTATGGTGTGAAGGTGAGATCTAGGCCAATCTTCATCATACGAAATACAGACTTCCTGAATAGGCATCTGTTGGTTTTTACCTTTGCACAAGGGGATAGACAGCGCCAAAGGACCATTGGTCGTCAGCATGCTATACCTATTTCTAAAGGATCTTTTTTGATAGTTTTCATGAGCTTCCACATGCACTTCTGCGGCATCTACATACCAAATATATGACCCAATGGGACCAAATATCTGACTTTCTTGAATGACTGTTTTGGCATGAAGTAATGGCATAATGCTTTTAGCAAGATTTAATTATAACCGCAAATATAAATATTTTTACCAAAAATGCGAACATCATCCAAGCGAGCTATGGGCAAATATGAAGTTTTCGTTTCTCTTTACTTTATGGTCTTATTACCCAAAGTACTGTGAAATATTAGTACTGTATTCAAAAGCACTTGCATTATTGATCATATATGTTTAAAATATATTATCTTTGCAACAGGTTTCCCCAATGATACATTTGATACTGGAAAAACACAGATAATGAAGTTTTTGAATCTTATAATATTATTATTGGCAGGAATAACAGTTTGGGGACAATGCGGCCTCAACAATCAAAGTGTGCTTATTCGTGATTTTAATAATGTAAGTTCTGATACAACCAATGTTTCTATTCTGGTTTCGGGTGCTATCCATAATGATCTGAATACAGCTACACAAGGTCTTTGTGGTGTGCAACTGAAATTTAAGCACCCATTTATGAAAGAACTTTTCATTGAATTAATCTCTCCGTCAGGTCAAAAAATTACGCTAGTAGGTGGAGATATCGTAGCCACCAACACACAGTTTATTAATTGGGATGTTACTTTTGTGGAATGTGCATCAGTTCCTGTTACAGATCCTGGTTTTAGTGCTGTATGGGAAAATAATCAACTTTGGCAGATTTTCTCCAATTATAGGGGTCAATATTATCCACATCTTGGGTGTCTTGAAAATTTCAATACCGGTCCTGTCAATGGTACGTGGACATTGCGATGTATTGATTTTGAAGATGAAGGTCAAGGAACTTTATTGGATGCTAAACTTATTTTTTGTCAGGATGAAGGGATCAATTGTGGTCTTTGCAAATTAGCTCCAGGTGATATTCAAAATGTGGACATCATAACCTGTCAAAATGATCCTGCTTTAGATATTGTGATCAATAAAACCTTTCCATCTAACGTCTTAGACACTTCGGTGTACGATTATGACAATGTTGTTTTTTCTTTAGATACTATAGAGTCATATGGTAATACCGATCTTTCGGGATATGCAGCAGGCACTTACAAAATTTGTCCTATTCAGGTTGCTAAAGCACAAAAAAGTATTTTACCTGCTGTGAATGCACCTTTTAACGAAGCAACGTTGCAGAATTATTTTTTTCAAAATGGAGCATGTGCCGTAGTTGGAGACTCCTGTCAGATAGTTCAGATTATAGAAGATAAACCCGCTACCATGGTGAGACAATACATCTGTAAAGGAGATAGCTTGATCGTGGATGGAAAGTCGTATGATAAGGAAGGTATTTATAATATCGTAATTGAAAATGGTGTATGTGATTCTTTAGTAATGTTAGATCTCCAAATATTGAACATCAATGCTGAAATTACGGCGGAGCGAGATTCGTTTACCTGCAATGGGAATAAGATTTTGTTAGAAGCAAAAAGTTCAATGGTTGTGCCCTTAGCCTATTCCTATCTATGGACAACAGCCAATGGTACCATAGTCGGTGACCCAACATTCGATACAGTAGATGCTGTCAAAGAAGGCACTTATGTTTTGGAAATACGTGTACAGATAGATGATTTGGTGTGTAAAGATACTGCCTTCAAAGTCATATTCCCGGATCAAACTTTCCCCAAAATCAGTTTTTTAAAAAATGATCTTAATTGTAATCAGGATACGGCTTTCATTTCAGCGACAACTTCATTGCCGGTTAGTTCTATTGTTTGGACCAGTAAATCAGGGCTGCCCTTTACCGAAAATGGCTTGAGCATCCAAGCGACCAAACCTGATGTTTATTATTTGACCGTCCAAGGTGTCAATGGATGTTTTACCAAAGATTCTATTGAAGTGGTTTCCGATTTGAATACTCCCAATGTCCGTTTTACTGCTGATGAAATCAATTGTAAAAACGATTCGGTCCAAATACTGGCCAGTTATGACATTCAAAATAATTATCAGTTTTTGTGGCAAAATGTTCCCTTTGCTTATCAAAATGATTCAAGTCCATTGGTGAATTTTGGATGGAAATATGAAGTAACCATCACCGATATCAATAACGGATGCACCACTTTAGATACCGTGGAAGTCAAAGAAAATAGGGTATTACCTATCATAACATCTTTTGAAATAGATACGATTACTTGTGATCGCAGCGAAGTGACACCAAGACTCTCAGTAAATCCTGATAAGGTAAAATACAAATGGGAAGGACCAAGTTTTACTTCTGAGTTAGTTAATCCAAATTTCCAAAGATCAGGGAGCTATACGCTCACCATTACGGATACCACCAATCATTGTAACCGAATCTTTAATTTTGAAGTCATCAAGGATACTATTCCACCTGATTTTACGATTACATCAGATTCCATTACTTGTTTGGTCGATTCAGTTAGACTAAATGTGTTGGCATCCAATAGTATTAAAAGTATCACTTGGTTGGGACCTGATGGCTTTACATCCAAGCTGTTATCACCATATGCCAAAATCAATGGTACCTATCAAGTTGAAGTAGTAGGTCAAAACGGTTGTATCAGTAATAGCAGCCACGTAGTTTATAATGCAGTATCCAAACCCGAAGTAACCATTATATCGGATACCATCACCTGTACCAAAGATACCATCACTTTTCAGGTCACGGATACCAAGCCACAGTTTCAGTATGCTTGGGATGGTCCGGGTTTGCTCTCCAATAATGTCGTAAACCCCAAAGTCATTGCGCCCGGAACTTACACACTCACAGTGACAGATATTAATACAGGGTGTACAGCAAAATTTATAACTGAAGTCCAAGATAGCCGAAGGAATTTAATACCCAATATTGAGATCCCAACTTTTAATTGTGGTGTTGATAGTGTTTTAGTGGAGTTTACTAATCCTGAAATTGCAGTCATTATAATCAATGGAGATGATTTTATCTCCTCCCAAAAATCTACTTATGTTTATAAACCTGGAAAATACGAATACAGATTAACTGATATCAATGGGTGCCTAACCACGGGTATATTCAATGTAGTATCAAATGATATCATACCAACCCTAGATGTGGAGTTTATGCCTTTTCAATGTGATCAGGATTCAATAATGTTGACAGCAAAATCGGATTTAAATAATACTGTTTTCAGTTGGGAAGGACCTAATCTTACGGGAAAGACAGGACAAAGTATTTTTGTCCAAAAAAGTGGGTCATATACAGTCAAAGGTACCGCACCAAATGGCTGTAAAAATGAACTGAAATTTGATGTTGGATATGACACTTTATCACCAGTTTTCAAAATATTACCTTCAGATACCCTGACATGCACCAGACCAGAAATTGAATTAAGAACAGACTTCGCACGGCCAGGAATCATCACTTGGTTTCCGAGTGGACAAATATCTACAACTTTAAAAGTTATAGAACCGGGTAGGTATATTGCTTCGGTCAGAGGAGCCAATAATTGTATCTCCACGGACTCTATTGAAGTTGTTTCTTCTAAAATTTTACCCACTTTTGACACCATTTCTACTATTATTAATTGTAAGGAGATGATATCGAGAGTAGAAATTGTACCATTAAATGGCTTTGTTGCCATAGCTTGGGATAATGTGAATAATCCCGTTTCTGTCGACGCTAATTTGCTGAAGTTCAGTACATCTTTTCCTGGTGTTTATGGTTTTGAAATGACAAATGCAGCAGGTTGCACTTCAAAAGGGACCGTCTCCGTCAAAACAGATACAGAAAAGCCTTTGGTCATTTCAAAATTTCAAAAAGATATTGATTGTATCGATCCTGAAGTAGAAATAGGAGTAACTTTGTCCAACCCGGGTATCGAATATCTTTGGAATGGCCCTAATATCACAGATTTAAAAACTGACACCGCTGTGATCCAAATATCGCACGGAGGTACGTATTATCTTAAAATCACAGGTAGTAATTTTTGTGTGACCAATGTGGAATTTGAAATCAAAGAAGACGCCAATGCACCGGAGTATACCTTGTTTTCGGACACCATTACCTGTGATCAAGGAAAAGTCAATATAGGAGTCATTTCTACCAATACCAATTTGATTTACTCATGGACTGGTCCACAATTTTTTACATCTACGGCGGCATCACCACGAGTGATCGTTTCAGGTACATATTTGGTTACCATCACAGCTGATAATGGTTGTGCAAAATTTGATTCAGTTATCGTTGCCGAGGATTTAGCTATTCCTGAAGTATTCATACAGGACACTATCCTGATGCCTTGTGATTCGACAGAAATCTCATTGTCAGTGGCTTCAGACAAGCCCATACAAAGATGGTCATGGATTTTTCCTGATGGATCATTTTCCAATCAACCTACTGTCATTTCCAAAGGAATGGGTAGGTATTCTATTCAGATAGCAGGAGAAAATGGATGTTTGAGTGAGTCTACATTTTTTGATCTTAAAATTAGTGATCAATTTCCTGAATACACCTTACTATTAGATACCATTACATGTAAAAAACCTGAAGCTAACCTAAAAGTATGGAGTAATGCGCCTAATCTTGAATATTCTTGGCATTTTCCAGATGGGAGTGAACAATTAGGACCATCTATAATGACTAATTTGCCAGGCGGTTATATTTTGAAATTGACAGATAGTTTAAAATGTAAAGCATCCGTAAGCTTTGATGTTTTGATAGACACGATTCGGCCAAATATTGAGATATTAAAAAATGGTATACTCCAATGTGCAGAAAAGTTAGTCACTTTGGACGCATCAGCCTCATCTTCTGGTGCTGCATATTTTCCCACTTGGAGTACGAATAATGGCAATATTTTGGGTAGCCCAAACAGTTATGTAATAGATCTGGACCAAAAAGGCCAATATATTTTTAGCTTGCTCAATACTCAAAATGGTTGTTCCAAAGATAGCATCATCGATATTATCGAAGAGTCAGGTAGTTTTAGTATATTAGAAACAGATGTGATGTCACCTTTATGCACCGGGACAGCCACCGGTACGATCTCCATTATCAATATGAATGGAACAGCACCATATGATGTGATTTTTAATAATGAGCCCAAAGGCGAACAAACTACGTTTACCAACCTAACGCCAGGCATCTACAAACTCAGGGTCACTGACGCCGTGGGTTGTACTAATGAAGTCGAGGTGGAAGTTCTTCCAGGTACGGACATCAATGTAACTATAGAAGATGAATTCCTTATAGGTTTTGGAGATTCTCTGTTGCTTGCTCCTCAACTAGATGGAGACTTAAGTGACCTAACTCAATTAAATTGGTACCAAAAGGATTCATTGATCTGTCAAAATTGTCCTTCGATCTATGTCAGCCCATCTGCCAATACAGTATATACTTTAGAATACACCATCGGCGCTTCATGCAAAAAAGTCGTTTCAATATTAGTCAGAGTAGACAGAAGATTGGTTACAGGTATACCTAATGTCTTCATGCCGTCTTCCACATCTGGCAATGAAAGATTCTACATACCACAGACTAGAGGTATCCGAAAAATAAATCGATTGCACATTTTTAGCAGGTGGGCAGAAAACGTTTACTCCATCACGGATGCCGCCCCGGGAATATCATCAATAGGATGGGATGGAACTTTTGCGGGCAAAGAAGCAGCGCAAGGTGTCTATGTGTTGATTGCAGAGTTTACCCTTGCTGACGGTACAATATGGACCTACAAAGGAGATTTATTGTTGGTGAGATAGGAGGAAATGACATTGATGAGTTTTTCTTTACGTATATTCTCTGCATACTTATTGATAATCAGATTTCTTAAGTTTTGCTGTGAAATGTTTTTTGGATTGCTTAATATTTGGGTAATCAACTTCTTTAATTCATTAAAATCTCTTTTCTCCAAAATATATCCTTCGTCTTCAATGATATCATGCATCATTCCCACATTACTTACAATTGGAATACAGCCACATAACATGGATTCACATAATGATAGCCCAAAACTTTCTGATATTGATAATTGAAAGTAAAATTTATGACTATTGTAATGTTGGATTAAATCTTCTTGAGATACTTTTCCTATTAATTTAACATTATTTAGTGAATCATTATATCCAAAAATTTTCTCAGATCCTATTATAGTAAAATTGAATTCGGGAAATGCTTTTGCGAGTTGTAGAATGAGATCAATTCCTTTGAGCTTTACATTTTTTTCTAAATGTAAATCTAAGGCAACGGTCATAAAAGAGCTTGGATCTCTATCTAGATGGATAATTTTAAATAAATCGCAATCCAATCCATTATGTATAACTTCAAACTTAGTGTTAAAATCATGAATTATACTTTTTAGTCCAAAGCGTGCATTTTGACCTGAGTAATACATTGACTGATTATCAATAAGACTAAGACTTACAGGAAGTAATATGGTAGCATGTTTTATTGAAAATTTTGTAAACCATTTTAGATATGGCTTTTGAAGGTTGCCATAATTTATTTCGGGAATAATATTACTATCAGTACCATGAAGGATGATAATGTGTTTTTTTAGTTTTAGGAAGGATAACAAAGAAGGGATAAAGGTATGGTAACCAGCTATATGAGAGACAATAATATCGTATTTGAACCAATGATATAAGAGAAATACAAAATGATGAACTAATAATAAGGGTGTTAAAATTTTTTTTGATGTACTAAATCTATAGTTTATAACTTCATAATGAGTTGAAATAATAAATCTGTCTTTTTTTATAAACGATGAGTCTTTTTGATAATTATAGATTATAGTTTTTAAACTCATATACTATATTTTGCAATATAATTACCCCATTCATTAAATTGTACCATAGGTTTGTCAATCAGTTTTCCTTTTTTGATTTCATAAAATTGATAGTTTAAAGATTTAAAGAAATCAATAATATCTTCAGTTTTATAACCTGCGGCATTAAAAGTATCTTCATTTATTTCTATAAGGATTAATGGATGAAATTTTTTTATTGAATTTTTCATTCCTTGTAAAGCATACAGTTCCGCGCCTTCAATATCTATTTTAATAAAATCGAGTCGTTTTAGCTCAGTGAAAAATATTTCGTCAAATACTTTTAATTCTATTATTTCCTGAATTTGGTTTCTATCACCATTAGCATACAATGTAGATAATCCTTCATGAATTCCTTGATGCAAGCTTGTGTCATTTGAAGTATAAATAGGCATTTTTGATTCCTTATTACTAAGTCCAAATGAATGTATTTCTAAGTTTGAAAAGTTATTCAGCATTTTATTCTTATCCAATAAAGTCCTTTGGTAAGTTACAGGCTCAAAGGAAATAACTTGCCCAGCTTTTAAAATAGATGCTGCTATTAGTGAAAATTCACCTTGATTTGCCCCAATATCCACAAAAGTCATATTGGATTTTAAATAGCTTTTGAGAAATAAGGCTTCATTAACATGATGAAATCCTGTCCAGAAAATACTGCCTCCCATGTAGCTATGTTTATTTACTTCCATCAGAATAGAACCCATAAACTTTATAGTATGGTAGTCATGCTTATTATCTTTATTAAAACTCAATTGTCTAGCGATTCTTGCTACTCGAATTACTAACATACCAATGTAGTATGTAAGTTGGTATGAAAGAAATATATGTGAAAAAAATCTAAATATCTTAGCCAATGAAAATATTAATGTTTTATGAATTAATTTTTAATAATCTTCTTATTGATAACGCAATTGGGAGATTTTATTTTTGCTAAATAAATGCCTGATGCTAAATCATCAACATTTAAAGTTGTTGTGGCATTATTTAAATGCATTTCCTTAACAAGTAAACCACTTAAATTGTAAAATTCAATGGAGCTATATTCACTATTTGGAATTTTAGGATCAAAATTAATTGTATTAAAAAATGGATTAGGAGTCAGGTTAACCAAACAATCTGAATTATTCTTTAAATCAACAGTATTAGTATTTAAGGTATAACAAATTTCTAATTTGGGATGTTTTTCTTTATTTTGGTGATCTGAAGAGCAAAATAACAGACCTCTACTTGCAGTTTCGTTTATTTGCTTTAATATAAATCCATAATTAAAAGTAGATTGCCAACTTCTGGCTAAATTTGTGATATCTATTTCCAAATAATCTTGTGTAGGACTAGTAGAACTTAGTAATATTACTTCATTTGCATTAGTTGATAATGGTTGATTGTCCCAACTAACTTGAGATTCAGACCATGGAGACAAAATGTTTTGTATTAAAGAGCTGTTGCTTGGCATAATATGACCTGGTGAAGAACCAATAGGACCAGTTGAAAAAAGGCTTAACTTTGCATTCGTAATAACCGCATTTGTTGGTACATTAGAAAGATCAAATTCTATTAAAGCTCTGTTAATATTTAAACCACCTAAGGTGCCTGGTATTACATATGCAGCATTTTGAATGGCATTTCCATAATTATTGGAAGATACAGTGTAGAAGTCATGATAACCAATGGCTGCATCTTTAGTGCATACTATATTAATACAATCGGAATTTGAATTTTGGCCCATTAGTAATTCCTTAGTACAAATAAATTGAAGCATTAATAAAAAGAAAATAAGTTGTTTTTTTGTGAAGTAAATCATTTTTGTTTTATTTAAGTGGTTAATTTTGTGCATAACTATGATAGTGTTTAGATTACAATATTTTTATTTATTATTAATAAGAATTTGATCGTTGCAAAATTACAATTAATAATTTAAAATTCTTATTTATATGAAAATTGTGTAGTTATTTTAAAATGTATTTATTCAAATTTTTGATTTTATTTTTAGGCACAAAGATAAAATTTCTATTTGATGATGCATCAAATTTCTCAACTTTTTCAAGTTTATTAAACTCTTCAATGTGATGATAAATTAAGTAATCTAATTCAAGTACTATATCTAAAATTTCAGATTCAATCTTATTTGGCAGGACTTCGCATATAATTATCGGTTGAAATTTTTTAATAGCGTTCAAAGCTCCAATTAAAACTTTATCTTCAGTGCCTTCGGTGTCTATTTTAATCAAATCGAGGCTTTCTAGTTTTTCTTTTATAACGAAATCATCTATTCTTATGCCGGAAACAAGGTATTTATTTGTATGGTTATTATTCCAAGTGTTAGCAGTATTTCCTGTGCCACTTACATGATATTTTTGATATTTGTATTTGGGGTTAATATCTTCATAAAACTCAATATCATCATTGTGGTCTGTCACTGCAATTTTTAATGCTTTTACATTTTTTGCCATATTGAGTTCAATATTTTTTTCAAGAAAATGAAAAGGTCCATTGGATGGCTCGAATGAAAATACTTTTACATTTGGATTAGCTTTAGTAGAAATTAAACTGTAATAGCCAATATTAGCCCCAATATCAAAAAAAACTGTAGAGTTTTTAACTATTTCAATGAAAATCTCACTGAATTCAAAATTACAATTATAATAGTTCCAATATAGCTCCCTAAGCATTGGGCTCGTTTCATTAGCAGTAAAATAAATTTTTTTATCTTCTAAATTTACTTTGATGACACCATTAACTGGGATTTTAAACTTTTCGGGTAAAAGATTTTTTATTGGCCATAAAATATTTCTGATCAGATAATTTAAATTTTCCTGATATATAAATCTTCTAAACATATTGATTTTTTTAATTTTTAATGACTTCAAATTTTATTACATTTTTACAATTTGTGTTTTTAAGTATTATGAAATACATTCCATTAGGAAGTTCATAACATGGAATAACAGTTATTGGAGTTGTTAGTTTTTGTGATTTAATAAACGTACCATTTGCCGCAAAAAGATCACAACTTGCATTTACAAAGTCTTTACTGTCTTTAAAATCAATAAATAATTCGTTAAAAGTTGGGATTGGGTAGTGCTTATAATTACAAACCGAAGTTAAAATGGTATCTTTTATGGGGATTTCATAACAAATTTCAGCTGTTGGAAATTTAGAATTATCCGGAAAATCAGAAGAACAAAACAAATATGCATTTATTGAGGCTTCATTTTTTAGTCGTAACATAACCCCGTTGTTTTGCACCAACAAATCAGGCAATATGCTCATGATATTAATGCTATAATCTTCATTTGGAGTTTTCGGATTTTTTATTCCAATTTGCTTGTCAGTATTAGTTACGGGTTGATTATCCCAAGTAACATCATTTTCACTCCATTTTTCTTTCACAATTTGAATGATGCCTTCATCATCGTTAATACTGTGACCTTCTAAAATCCCTAAAGCTCCAGTAGCAAATAAATTGAGTTTAGCAGAAATGATTTTTACACTATCTAATTTTTTAGGTAAATCAAATTTAAGTAATGCTCTGTTTACGTTTAACCCTCCAAATGATCCAGGTATTGCATATGCTGCACTTTGTATAGCATTTCCATAATTGTTGGATGAAGTATTTAAAAAATCATGATATCCTATGGCTGCATCTTCCGTTATATTTATATTTATACATTCAATGTTTTTTGGTTTGCAGTCTCCCATATCGATCACCGCATAAATTCCATCTAGGCTATTGGTTAATTCATTTGTGGTAGATCCACTAACGATGATTTTGTTATTTTTGAATGATGTTTTCCACGCATCATCTTTACCTGGTTTATTTATATTTAGCTTTTTTATTTCATTTAGATTTTGATCGGTAAACATTATTGAAATATCTGATTTGTTCCTTTGATCCCAAAAAGAAAATGCAATTGCATATCCGCAATTTGTCTTAACCATAGACCGGAGTTCTGCATTTAAATTAGATTCATATATTTTGGAACTTATGAATTGTCCTGATTTAGAGTATCTATATAATTCAATTTGTGATTTACCGCTGTTGGGGTTCTGTACAGTGTGGGCAGATACAAAATCTCCATTTTGATCTTCAATCGTCGAATTGATACCGTATTCAACTTTTTTTTGCAACCTGTCATATTCCCAAATGACTTTTCCAGAGTGATCTACTTTAATGTTTTTGGAATGAACGTCAGTACTTGCTATTGAAGTAAAACCAGAAACTATGTATCCCCCATCTTGGGTGGGAGCAACATGCCATCCTTCATCATCTCTACTTCCACCAAAATTCCTTATCCATTCTAGTTTTCCATTTAGATCTATCTTTCCAAAAATAATATCTTTCATTCCATTTCCAAAGCTGTCGGAAAATCCTGTAAAAATAATTTTGTTATCCTGAGATATTACAGATTCTCGTAAATAATCATCGCCAAAACTTCCATAGTAAAATTCATTTATTCTATTCCCTTTGCTATCCGTTACAATAAAAATACAATCTCCTAATCCGCTTCCAAAGCTTCGGGTAGTTCCACTTAACAATAAATTTCCGCTAGCAAACTCCTTTACACTTATACCAGTTTCATGATCAAAACCTCCATAGGTTTTTTCCCATATCTTGTTACCATTAGAAGCACTTTTGATGATCAAAAAGTCTGTTTCTCCATTGCCAATACTTTTGGTCCAACCTAAACTTAAATATCCTCCATCATTTGATTCAATAGTTTCAAAAAAGATATCATCATTTTGGTACCCAAAAGTTTTTTCTAAAAGGAAATCTTGGGCTTGTGAAGAAGGATTGAATAAAAAAAAGATTAGAAATAATTTAATTACCTGTTTCATAAGTTATATTTTGTGCCAAAATTAAAGTATTTTATTTAGAAGCCAAAAAAAATACATTTTTATTCTTGATGATGGAAGGATGTCACAATTTACAATAAGTATTTTTGAAAATCAATGGATTGAAAATGAATTTCTATTATTTTTTACAAAGCCGGGTTATACTCATAACTTTACTATTTAGTCCTATAAATATCTATGGACAAACTGAAAACTATTACAATATAAAAAATGGATTGCCTTCCAATAATGTTTATAATATAAAACAAGACAATCGCGGATTTATTTGGGCCACTACTGATAAAGGAGTAGTGAGGTATGATGGAAAGAACTTTAAATTATACACAGTAGATCAAGGATTGGCATCCAATGACAATTTTGCCATGCTGATAGATAGTAAAGATAATGTTTGGCTATATTCATTTAAGGCTATTTCTAAAATTAACAAAAATGGGAAATGTCAAACTTTTGGAAATACCAAATCTTATTTTAGTCATTTTGTCATTAATAAAAATGACGATATATATTATAGCGTACTAGACTCATTACATCCTATAACTAACTTGGGCTATTATTCCCATTATTGTTTACATGAAGATTATTTGTATAAATTGCGTTTGTCAACTAAATCTCATTTTTCAAGTCACGGTTTTATATTAAAGAATAGTTATATTACAGCAGCTTGGGATTTTAAGGGAAAAAATCTAACAAGTTTAATATTTCAATCCAATTTATTTACTTCCCAAAGTGAAGAATTAAATATAAACCGATATTATTATTTCGAGGATAAACTAACATTTGAATTCATTGAAAATGAAGAAGAATTACTGGTTTTTTCTTTTGAGAAATTTAATTCAATATCAAAAAGGATTAATAATTTAGGAGAATATCCTTTAAATATGACCAGAATAGGAACTGGGAATATATTTCAAGATGGCAATTTACTTTATATTGTAATGAATAAAGGAATTTTTACCTATAATACAAAAACTGAAGTTTGGTCTCCTTTTCTAAAGACGCCTAAAGCTACATCAATTATTATTGACCAAGAAAAAAACGTATGGGTGTCTACTATGGGCGATGGTTTAGTTAAGTACGTTAATTTAGATATTAAAACGGGAAAGGAAAATATTGTGAAAATATCATCTGATGTGGTCAAAAAAGTGTCAGGTTACAAAGGTCATTCTTTGTGGATAGCTAACTCCCGAAATGAAATTTTGGAATTAAAAAATAGGGGAAAAAAGTATGCACCTGATCTGATAGACTTACGATTTTTAGAAACAGACCAATTTGGGGATGTTTATTTTGGTGGCAGCAATGCCGTATATAAAAATGGCAGTGTGTTCTCTAATTTTGGTTTTAAGGCAATGGATATTGATCAAGATTCTATTGCTTTAACCACAACTTTTGGTATCAATTTCTTGAATAAAAAAGATCTCAAATCTTTCAGGGGGTATGATAATAGACAGTTGACTGACATCAAAGGTCGGATGTATGCCATTAAACTATTGCGTGGCAAGTTTTACTCAGGAAATCAGCAGGGATTTTATTGGGGAACACCTTATATAGACAAATTAAATCCGATTTGCCTTGACGATGAACATGAATCTGTTAGTGTGAATGCAATCGAGCAAACCAATGACGGGTTGATTTGGGTAGCAACTGAAGGTAATGGTCTCTATGTTTTACAAAATGATCGTGTTATCGGACATTTCGATGTGGAATTGTTGGATGCCAATATCCATGCATTGAAGACCGATGAAAAAAACAGAGTTTGGCTAGCTACCCGAAAAGGTGTGAACTTAGTTCAGAAAATAGGGCAGTCCTTTCAGATTCGGCAATTTACCAGTTTTCATGGCTTGCCTAATGACTTTGTAAATGATATCTATTGCTATGCAGATCAATTGTATGTAGCCACAGACGAAGGTTTAGTGAAAGTAGACTTGAATAAAGTAAAACCATCAGATTTTAAATTAAAACCGCCGGTATATATCAATACTTTCAAAGTAATGGGAGATTCTTGGCAATATGCGCCCCCGGACTCTTTATCTACTTTTAAATATAATCAAAATACGGTAAATTTTGAGTTCTCAGGTATTTCTTACAAAAGCAATGGCAATATCAGATTTGAATATAAACTCTTACCTTTAGTGAACAATTGGATACAGACTACCAATGACAATATCACTTTTAATCAGCTGAAGCCGGGAAACTACACTTTTGAAGTCAGGGCTATAGACGCTATAGGTAATGTGAGCGAAAAACCAGCAGTGTGTCGGTTTGAGATACAGAAGCACTTTACGGGGACGCTTTGGTTTAAAACCCTAGTGGTGATTTTTGCTTTATGGATGGTCATTTTTGTGGTGATGAAATATGTGCAATACAAAAGATCAAAAGCTGAAGAATCCAATAGGGTAGATAAGCTCATTTCCGAATTGCGTTTAAAGTCACTACAGGCACAGCTCAATCCACATTTTATTTTTAATTCACTCAATGCTATTCAACAGTTTATAAATGCAGAGAATAAAAAATCGGCCAATGACTATTTGTCTAAATTTGCTCGTTTGATGCGATTATACCTTAATGGGTCAGATACGATGTTCATTTCTCTGGAGCAAGAATTGGAAGTATTGAAACTTTATTGTAATCTAGAACATCTAAGATTTGCAGATAAGTTTCAGTATTCGATTCAAATAGAAGAAGGGTTGCCATTGACGCAATGTAAAGTTCCCGCCATGTTGTTACAGCCATATGTGGAAAATGCAATTAAGCACGGTTTGATTCCAGCAGAAAAAAATAATAAATTATTAACGATCGTCGTTAAATCTATTGAAAATGGAATAGTTTGTATTATTGAAGATAATGGTATCGGAAGGTCTAAGTCTCTGGAAATGAAAAAAGGTCGTTCTACCGACCACCGGTCCATGGGCAACAAAATATCTAAAGAGCGTCTTGAAATGATCAGATCACTAAATTTGGGCAATATTTCAGAAATAATCACAGATATGGTGGATCCAGGTGGACAAATTTCCGGTACAAACGTTCAGATAATAATAACCAAAAGTAAAGATGACAACCCATAGTTTGAAATAGTAAATTGTTATTCATCGGTAGTTTGAATGCGTATAACTTAAAGGATTATTTTTTGTTACATCTTGGGTTCTTAATTATAATAATGTAGGGTAACGTTTATGAAGAATTTAAAAGTTTTGATTGTAGATGACGAAATGCCTGGAAGGGAAAATCTAAAGTCCATTCTCCATACCTATTTTCCAACCATACAGATCATAGATACAGCAGAGAGTGTTAGTGACGCATTGGTAAAGATTGCTGAAAAGAAGCCCAACCTGATCTTCTTAGATATGGAACTTGGTGATGGTACAGGCTTAGATCTTTTGGAAAGGGTGAAATCTCCTGATTTTGATACCATATTTGTAACTGCTTTTGATCATTATGCGGTAAAAGCTTTCAGGGCAGATGCTGTAGATTACATACTAAAGCCTATTGACATTACGGAGTTGGAAGAAGCTATACAAAAGGTAACTAGAAGATGGCATGAAAAAAATGGGTTTAAAGAAAGCGAAGGTAAAGATTCGGAAAATGATGGTGGAGTGATATTCGAGTCAGGATTTTTAAAAATTAATACCGAAGATGGGATTGAAATTGTTTCGGTAGAAGATATAGTCTTTCTTAAGTCATTGAATTATTACACAAAAATTGTTTTAAACAATAACAAAACGTATATCACTACCAAAACACTAAAAGAACATGAAAAAATGCTCAAAAACTATCCATTTTTCAGAGTTCACCAATCTTTTATAATCAATATTAATTATTTGAGAAGTGTGGAAATCAAAGAAAAAAATGTGGCCATCATGCAAAATGGAATGGAAATTTCTGTTTCCCGACGAAGAAAAGATGAATTTTTACAAATGGTATCCAAGTATCGGAAACATATATAATTAATGAGCCATTTTTAAAGGGACAAGAATTTAATTTTAAAATTATTGCAATTAAAGACTAGCTCTAATGACTAAATAGTATTTTTGCCCTTTGATTTTATATACCTAAGGCAACAATGAAACAATTGACCCACCAAATTATGATGATCAGACCCGCACATTTTGGGTTTAATGATCAGACAGCAACCAATAATGCATTTCAGTCTACAGATACCATCAAAGATCCGGAGCAGTTGAAGGAAGTGGCCAAGCAAGAATTTGATCAAATGGTCTCTTTATTCAGGTCCAAAGGTATAAATGTGCTCGTCATCGAAGATACATCGGCTCCAGTCAAGCCCGATGCCGTTTTTCCAAATAATTGGATTAGCTTTCATGAAAATGGTGCATTAATCACCTATCCGATGTTTGCGCCCAACCGAAGGTTGGAAAGGAGAGAAGACATCATCCAAACCATAGGGACAAAATTTGAGATCAAAAACAGATATTCTTTTGAGTTTTATGAAGATGAATCTGAACCTTTGTTTTTAGAAGGAACAGGCAGTATGATTTTTGACCGCCCTAATGGAATCGTCTATGCATGCCTTAGTGAGAGAACAGATGCTACCTTGATTGATAAGTTTAATGTTTTGATGGGTACCCAAAGTGTGGTGTTCAGATCTTTGGACAGAAAGGGTGGCGAGGTGTATCATACCAATGTTATGATGGCCTTAGGAGAAGATTTTGTGGTGATATGTATGGAGAGCATTCCCAATGAAAAAAGCAGGCAAGTTTTAAAGCAAACTTTTGAAAAAACGGGAAAAGAAATGATTGAAATTACAATGAAACAGATGGAGTCTTTCGCGGGAAATATGCTAGAAGTTAGGGGTAAAGATGACCAAAGGTTTTTATGCATGTCTCAAACCGCTTATGATAGTCTTACAGAATTACAAAAAAGTAAATTAGCAAAGCGAACAAATTTATTGCCGGTTTCTATACCCAATATTGAAAAATTTGGCGGTGGGAGCGTAAGATGTATGATGGCAGAAATATTTTTGCCCGTTAGAAAGTAGAACACCTGGTTCTATATTTCTTCTAGGTTGATGTAAGATATATGGCTCATGAAAAGATTCGATTTTGTTTTTTATTATAATTGGTGTATATTTGTCCTAAGTTTAAATTTAGTACTGTGCTTATAGCAAATCCGATATATGATCATGCATTTAAATATTTAATGTCCAATGATAAATTGGCTAAGAAAGTATTGTCAGTGATATTGGACAAAGAGATCATTTCACTGGAATTGCAACAACAAGAATTTGTAATCCAAGACACTGTAAAAAATTTTTCACTATATAGGCTTGATTTCAAGGCTTTGATTGTCAATGATTTTGGAATGGAAGAAATGGTGCTTATAGAACTCCAGAAATCAAAATTGCCTACCAATCTTAAACGATTTAGAACCTGTCTGGGTCATGCTTACATGCCACAAAAGAAAATCACTGACACCAATACAGGTTTAGATAATGATAAAATCCTTCCCATAGTGTCTATTTATATACTGGGATATAATGTGGATGATATACCTTATTTGTCAACAAAAATAGATAGAAAAATCATAGACACATCCACAAACAGGGAAGTGGAAATAAAAAGTGATTACGTCGATTTGCTCACCCATACTACATATATCTTACAAGTAAGAAGATTACCTCAAAAGAGGATGTCCAAAATTGAAAAATTTATGACATTGTTTAATCAAGCATGGGTTAAAGAAGAAGCGTATATTCTGGACCTTGAAGAAGTTCCCGAAGAATATGCAGATATTGCAAAATATCTTAACAGTTCATTGCAGGATGAAGATGTGAAGAAGAAACTATTGATCGAACAAGAATTAGAAGATTTATTTGCAATGCAAGAAGCAACTAAAGCAAAACTTGAAGATCAGGTAAAAATCGAAACTGAGCAAAAATTATTTGCATTGCAGCAAAAAGATGAAGCATTGCAGCAAAAAGATGAAGCATTACGACAAAAAGATGAAGCAGTTAAAAAGATGATACATGTTTTATTTCAATTAGGAAAAACAAATGAAGAGATCAGTATGCTCACAGGCATTGATATTGTCCTAATTGAACTTTATAAAAATTCTTAGCTTTAGATTTTAATGGTATAAAAAATATAAACCAATGACTGAAATGAACCCAGACGTACTACTTCAAGAATGGGATGAATCCATAGTGGTCTTGACCATACATAGACCTGATGCCCTAAATGCCTTAAACAGGTCAGTTTTTGATGCTTTGGAAGTTTTTTTCAAAGAGCATAAAGGCAATTATGATATCAAAGGTGTGATCATTACAGGTGCAGGCAGTAAAGCTTTTGTGGCAGGTGCTGATATAAAAGAGTTTTCATCTTTGGACGCTGCCATGGGATCTGCTTTGTCCAAAAGAGGACAAGATGTGTTTTTTATGATAGAACGTTTTCACGCACCGGTCATTGCAGCAGTTAACGGCTTTGCATTAGGCGGTGGATGCGAATTGGCCATGTCATGCCATATCAGAGTGGCAGGCCAAAATGCCAAATTTGGTCAGCCCGAAGTCAATTTGGGTTTAGTACCAGGTTATGGAGGTTCTCAGCGTTTGATACAACTCATCGGCAAGGGCAAAGCCACCGAAATGTTGCTCACCGCAGATATGATTAATGCAGACGAAGCGTTTAGGTTGGGTTTAGCAACTCACGTGGTAGAGCCTGGTGCAGAAGTCGAAAAAGCAAAAGAAATCATCCGAAAAATTGCCACCAAAGGTCCTTTGGCAGTAGAACAATCCATACAACTCGTCAATGCTTATTTTGATAAAACGGTAGATGGTTTTGTCAAAGAATATGAAGATTTTGGTTTGACCATAGGAAGTCAGGATTCCAAAGAAGGTGCTGCTGCATTTGTAGAGAAAAGAAAGCCTGTTTTCAAAGCTAAATGATCATGAATGTTTGAATTTCACTCGGATAAAAAAAGATATTTTGATATCCAAAAAATAGTTACCCAAGAAGATGTAATCCCATTTATAGAATCTGAAATGGGACCTGTCAAAGGTAAAAATGTGTTGGAAATTGGTTGTGCGGAAGCTGGAGTATTAAAGGCATTTATAGATCATGGAAATTATGGGGTAGGAGTGGAGCTTGCCGAGAGCAGATTTCTTTTGGCACGTGAGTTTTTGGCCAGCGATATTGAGCACGGAAAAGCCCAGATGTACAATAAAAATATTTACGATGTAGAAGATGTAGTAAAGGAATTCGGATGTTTATTTGATGTAATCATTCTCAAAGACGTCATAGAGCATATACCCGAACAGGAAAAATTTATACCATGGTTAAAGTCATTTTTGAGTCCAAGCGGATGTGTATTTTTTGCATATCCACCTTGGATGATGCCTTTTGGTGGACATCAGCAGATTTGTAATCACAAATTATTGCGTACCTTGCCTTGGTTTCATTTATTGCCATCATCATTATATAAGTTGGTTTTAAAAGCCTTCGGAGAAAAAGAAGGTACCATCCGAGAACTCTTGGAAGTCAAATCTACAGGGATTAACATAGAAAGGATGTATAAGATTCTGAACACATCAGGATATACGATCATGAAAGAATCCTTTTGGTTTACCAATCCGATCTATAAATTTAAGTTTGGATTCAAAAAGTCATATGTCTATACTTTCCTTACCAAAGTACCTATACTTAGAAACTTTGTCACTACTGCTCATTATGTGCTTTTTAAGGCCAAGTGAACTATAAAATTATCTTGTACAAAACTTATGCAGGAGGATGCAGTATTTATAAGATTTAGCAGCTAAAAGAAAAAAGATCACAGACCACTGCTCACCAGAACTTGTGCCGCTGTTAGCGGTATCACAATATCACAATATCACAGCATCACAATATCACCGATCAACTGCCTTCATTGCATTTTGGTAGTCTGGCTTGATCACAATATCACTAAATCACAAAATCACTGATCACATTATCATCCAATCACAAGATAACCAGATCACCTGATAACCACCTGCTGCCTACTCCCGATCACCTTCCCACCTTGCCACATCGTAAGTACATAATTACCTGCTGCCACATCACTGATATCCCATACTACATGATGGTGAGCATGTGGAAGTGGGATGGACTTCACCACAGCGCCACTCATATCGGTGAGCTGATAGGTCATATCGGTGATCTCGCCTTGATTGATGATGATAGAGTGCGATGCAGGATTGGGATAGATTTTGATCTCAGGTATGGTGTTATGTATGTCTTGATCAGTGGCGGCTGATGTGGTGTCTATGGGTAGGATGTTGCCATCTTCGTCTATTTTTAGAAGCCAGGGATTTTGGTATGGGTTGTTGAAAATATATCCAATTATTGTGTAATAATTATCGCTTGTTTTGACGATGTTTTCAAATTTGTTAAAGCCTCCGATAGAATCTTTAAAGTAAAAGTAAGATTTTTGCCAGATTCTTTGTCCCGATTCGGTAAATTTGACCACTTTACCTAGTGAATTTCCAATCCCATTAACGATTTCATAGTCATTAGCAACCAGTATATATTCATTGTTTTTATTTCCTTTTATAATGCCTGCAGATGCCCAAATAAACTCTTTTTGGGGTTCGTTCCATGAAGTGGACCAGATAGTTTTTTTATTTGACATATCAAATCGAGTCACGGTCCATTTAAAAAATGATTTAAAACCCGAGACAAATGGAGTATTCGAAACCATAAGTATTTCTTTATCATTGATCGGGGTCATGCCTAGACAAGAGTGTATCGGTGATAGGTTAGGAGCTTCATAGGTATTCAAGACATTTCCTTCCAAATCTATGTGTTGCAGCACCAGTTTACCTGTTGCTATATTTTGCCCTGGAATAAAGAATGCGATTAATAATCCACCATCAAATGGTGTTGCAGTTGAGAGAATGTAGTCCTTACCTTCCCCTAAGGTAATAAATTTATACTCTTTTGTTTCAACATTATATTTTATAATGATAGGCCAGTGTTTTGCTGAAGGGGTATCTACAACGCCTGTAAAATAACTTGCAAAAATATAGACATTTTTCCCTATACCTAAAAAATCATCCATAAAATAAGATGTGCTTTTAGTATCAGGTGGATTTACATTAAAATGACTAGAAATATCCAAAGTATTAATATCTACACTAAAAAGTTTGATTTCATCAAGGCCAACGCTATTTGTCTGGGGAAAATATATTCGATTTTTATATTGGTAGGCTTTTTTTACTTGTAAAAAATCAAATTGTTTATTAATTTCTTCGTGTTGCACTGTAGCTAATAGACTTCCATCTTTCTTACTAACCTTGCTTACTGAAAAACCCTGCTCTATAAAATTAAAAATATTAACAGATTGGCCTATGATGATATAGGATGAGTCAGTTTCTAAGAGCATACGGCCAAAAAAACGAGAAGTGTATTTCTCTACCACCAGGTTCCAAGATGTAGCTTGTCCATGTAGCTTATGGCTAGTATGTACATTGATAATTAGAAACAAAAATGATAAGATCAAACGCATAATGCTACACAGTTTTTTAAGTTTCAAAATCAAAACTCAAAGATAGATAAAAGATCATAACTACCCAAAACGATTATGATTTTATATTGCGAACCTAAACTCAAAGTGGTGGCATGGATTTATGCGTCATGACTACATGGAACACTTGATCACTAAGTGCAGATTAATACTAATCTTCTTCCCTCATTTATAAATTAACCTTGCGCATTAACAATTGGAGCACCCGCATTTATAAAATAACCTTGCGCATTAACAATTGGAGCACCCGCATAAACAGTTGGAGCACCCGCATTAACAATTGGAGCGCCCGCATAAACAGTTGGAGCACCCGCATAAACAGTTGGAGCACTCTCATTAACAATTGGAGCACCCGCATTAACAGTTGAAGCACCCGCATTAACAATTGGAGCACCCGCATTTATAAAATAACCGTGCGCATTAACCATTGGAGCATTTCATTACAGCAGACAGGCAAGGTCACTATAACTTTTGCCGCAGCATGCGGTATCACCGATCACCAGATCTTGTGCCGCTGTAAGCGTTATAACCAAATATTTTCTATCTTTGTCCCCGAAACCAAATGTAAGACAAAAATGATTAAGAATGTAACCATAATAGGTGCAGGAACCATGGGCAATGGTATTGCTCAGGTATTTGCCATGCAGGATTTTAACGTGACTTTATGTGATATTTCAGCTTCATCATTAGAAAAAGCCATGAACACCATAGCTAACAATCTGGATCGAATGGCCAAAAAAGAAGCTATATCATCAGCAGATGTCCAAAGGTCTTTAGAAAATATAAAAACAAATACTGATCTGGAAAAATCAGTCTTGGATGCAGATTTAATCGTAGAAGCTGCCACAGAAAACATACAGCTTAAAAAAGATATTTTTCAAAAGATAGACTCTTGGTCACCCGGACACTGTATATTGGCTACCAATACTTCGTCCATTTCGCTGACTCAAATAGCAGCTGCAACAAAAAGGCCCGAGAAAGTGATTGGCATGCACTTTATGAATCCGGTACCGGTGATGAAATTGGTAGAAGTAATCAGGGCATATTCTACATCAGATGAGGTCTGTGCCACTGTGATGCAGTTGTCTCAGCAATTGGGTAAGATTCCTGTAGAAGTCAATGATTATCCAGGATTTGTAGCCAACCGTATCCTGATGCCGATGATCAATGAAGCTATTTATACGCTATACGAAGGAGTGGCTGGTGTTCACGAAATAGATACGGTGATGAAACTAGGCATGGCACACCCTATGGGGCCATTGGCTTTAGCTGACTTTATTGGCTTAGATGTCTGCATGTCTATCCTGAATATTATGTACCAAGGTTTTGGAAATCCTAAATACGCTCCTTGTCCACTTTTGGTAAATATGGTGACTGCGGGTAAACTTGGCAGAAAATCAGGAGAAGGTTTTTATGTGTACACCGAAGGTTCCAAAGACTTAGTGGTTTCACCTAAGTTTTCAAAATAATATCCGATGTGGTCTGATCACTTTGACTTACAACGTCCCTTTAATGGGTTGAAAGTATTGGATTTATCTTCGGTATTGGCAGGTCCACTGACAGGTACATTTTTTGCAGAGCTAGGAGCCCAAGTGATCAAAATAGAAAACAAACTGACTGACGGCGATGCTACTAGGCAATGGAAGTTATCTTCTGAAGACCCTGATGCTCCGTATTCAGCATATTATTTTAGTGCCAATTTTGGTAAAGAAATAATACTCATGGATCTCACTGATCAGCAAGAGCGGTTGGCTTTGGAAAAAATGATTGAAGAAGCCGATGTTGTTATTTCCAATTTCCAGAAAAAAACAGCTAGTAAATTGGATTTGGAGCCTGACAATTTATTGAAAAAATATCCCAATCTAATCATGGCACAGTTGAGCGCATATGAATACGATGATCCTAGGCCGGGATATGATTTGGTCATGCAAGGAGAAACGGGCTGGATTTCAATGACGGGTACAGACACCGATCATTTGTCCAAGCTGCCCGTAGCCATTGTAGATATCATTGCAGCTCATCAGCTAAAGGAAGCTATCCTGATATCATTGATCAATAAACTCAAAACTGGAAAAGGCAACATAACCCATGTATCCCTATTCAAAAGCAGCATATCCGCACTTGCCAATCAAGCATCTAATTATTTGATGGCAGGCCATATACCTAAACCTATAGGAACACTACATCCTAATATTGCGCCGTATGGTGATATTTTTATCACAAAAGATGGGCAAAAGGTTTTATTGGCCATTGGAAGCGATGCTCAATTTAAAAAACTATGGTTTTCCCTGAATTTTGATCAAGAAAATTACCATAATTTTGAGTTTAATTCTCAAAGACTAAAGGCAAGATCATTTTTAGTACGTGAATTACAAGAAAAGATAGGTTTATTGGATTTAGAAAAAATAAAAGCAATTCTCAATCAAAATAACCTTCCGCATTGTATCATTGATGATATAAAAGCAGTCTTCGAGAATCCTTTGGCATTACAAATGGTCAACACTTCCAATGTAGATAATTTGATGGCAAAGTCTGTAAGTAATGTAGCGTTCAGTTTCCCTAATGATTAATTGAAAATAGTTTAGTACGGTTTTTGCACTAAGTTAACTTGTATTTCATGTTTTTTACGTTCATGATCTAAAGTGCATTATTTGTATGTTTTACACATTATATAATATTTTAATGTAATTTCAATGGTCTGTATACAAAAGGGTTTAACAAAAAAAATAGGGTTTTTTCTGACATTTTTTTTATTTATTTGTAAAATTAATGGTCAGGATCTTCACTATAGCCAATTTTACAATACGCCTCAGAATATTAATCCAGCTTTGACCGGAGTATTTGGAGGCGATCACAGATTTGTAGCGTCTTTAAGAGATCAGTGGCGATTCGTTCCGGTACCTTGGACTACTTTCAGTGCAGCTTATGACCGTAAGCTATATGTGTTGAAAGGAAATAAACACTTCATCGGTGCAGGAGCCAACTTAAATCATGATAGACAAGGTGATTCTCCTTTGACGTTGACTTCACTCAATTTAAATGCTGCTTATCATCGAATTTTGACGCCCGAGCACATTGTTAGTGGTGGATTGGCACTTGGCTTGGCATCCCGTGGGTTCAATAGCCAAACTTTGACTTGGGATAAACAATGGAATGGAGATGCTTTTGACCCTTCAATAGGTTCGGGTGAAGCTTTTGGCAATTTTGAACGGGTAACCTTTTTAGAAACAGGTCTGGGTGTAAACTACAGATATCAAAAAAGCAAAAGATCTTATGGTGATGTCGGTTTTTCAGCACTTCATTTGGTTAAGCCCAATACTTCGTTTGTTAATAGTAATGTAGCTAGATTACCACAAAGATTTACTTATTCATTGGTGGGTAACCTTATGGTTGCTGATATCTTGGATGTGCAGTTGCATGCCCTACACCAAGTGCAGGATGAATATCAGGAAACTGTTTTTGGGGCGCTCGGAAAAATATATCTCAGTCAGTCCAAAGGTAAAGAATTCCAGTTGCATGTAGGAGCAGGATACAGAACAGCAGGTTCACTCTTCCCAACTGCCGCCATTCAGTACAACAACATTTATGCTTCATTCAGTTATGACATTGATAGGACTCAATACAATGCCATCACCCAATCCAATCGCGGTGGTCCCGAGATACATGTAAGATACGTCATTGTAAATGTCAAACCCATTAAAGAAGTTAAGGTATGTCCGATATATTAATCAAACAAGTGTGTATTATGAAGAATATTAATATATTAATAGTATCCATCTTCCTTTTGGTTTTGACAGCACCATTGCATGCACAGACACCACTCAAGAAAGATGTGATAAAGAGTGCCGAGGAATACTTTGCAGATAAGAATTATTATGCAGCACTCAAGCAATTTAACGACGCTCTCGGCTACGACTCCACAGATGTCAATTTGCTTTTCAAAGCCGGCGAGTCAGCCCGAATGTTTAATTCATATGCTCGAGCTGCAGAGAAATACAGTATTTTGATCGATTCACTAAAGGATGATACCTATCCTGCCGCTATTTTTTATTTAGCCAATATGAAACAACGATTGGGTAAGTATGACGATGCCAGAAAATATTATAATATATACCTGACAGAATATGGTGGTATGGATTCTATCTTAACGGCCAGAGCAAAAAAGGAAATAGCTTCCGTCGAATATGGAACTAAACAAACTTTGGCTAAAAAGAAAAACGTTAAATTTGAGAAGTTAGAAGGGAATGTCAATACACCATCATCAGAAGTAGCGGGAAATTTGTTTAAAGATGAGTTCTTTTATTCTTCCATGAACTATTATGAATCAACGGTGGAAAAAGGTGAACCAGAAAGACAAATTTCGAAATTACTAAAAGTAGCTAAAGATAGTACGATTGTTTTATTGCCAGGATACATTAATGAAAGACAGACATTAGTATCCAATGCTACTTTTAATACTGATGGAAGTATCATTTATTATACAGTATGTAATTACATCAATGGTTCAGATATCCGATGTGAAATTTATAAAAGCAACGTGGATAGCTTGGGTGTTTTCACCAATGAAGTCAAACTGCCCGCTCCCATCAATATGGAAGGGTCCACCGCCACTCACCCACACTTGACCAAAGATAAAGCCACGGGTAAGGAAATTTTATTTTTTGTCTCAGACCGCATCGGTGGCAAAGGTGGTTTAGATATATGGTATAGCCTTTTAGATCCTAAATTTGGATTTTCTGAGCCTATAAACATTCAGGAAGTCAATACACCACAGGATGAAATCACTCCATTTTATCACAAAATAAATGATTTTCTTTATTTTAGTTCAGACGGTATGATAGGATTAGGAGGTTTTGATATCTACAAAGCACCTAAAACTAATGATGCTTTTGGCTTACCTGTCAATGCGGGAATGCCTCTGAATAGTAGCTATAATGACATTTATTATTTTGAAAAAGATGATGGTACTGAAGCTTACATGTCATCAAACAGAGAAGGTGCTTTTTTTCTAGATGCATACTACGAGTCTTGTTGTTATGATATTTACAAAATGGATATCGTAAAAATAGATTTAGATCTCAATGCGCTTACTTATGATAAATTGACGGGCAGGGATTTAAAAAAGGCAACGGTAATATTGTTAGATAAAGAAACAGGTCAGGAATTAGGTAGAGTTACCAATGATGATGGCATTGACCACAAATTTCCACTTGCTGAAGATAGAAGTTACATCGTCATTGCCGAAAGAGAAAATTACTATCCTGATACTATCGAATTTTCGACTTTTGGAGCAGAGAAGTCTGAAACCATCATCAAAAAAATGTATCTGAGTACGGATATGATGCTTTTAGATGTATTTACATTTACTAAAATTGGTAAATTGCCTTTGGATAGCACCACAGTTACTTTAATCGACATCACAGACCCAACAAAAAGGCAGGAGATTCAATTCAATCCGTTGTCAAATGATTTTTATTTTATGTTGGATCGAGGCAAGGAGTACAAACTTATTGCCCGTAAGGAAGGATATACAGATGCTGAAGAATACGTAGACACCAGGCCCTATGATAAATCTGGTTTGATTCGCAGAGACATGTATTTAGATAAATTTGAACTACCGGATTTACTTCCTATTGCATTGTATTTTGACAACGACTTACCAGACAAAACCAGTCGAAAAACCACCACCAATACTCAGTTTGGAACTTTGGTGACCGAATATATGTCAAGAAAGGAAACCTATAAGACAACTTATGCGAAGCCTTTACCTTTGACAGAACAAGATGCTGTAAAAGATGCTTACGAATCATTTTTTGAAGGCGATGTTCGGGGTGGATTCGATAAGTTTAAATTGTTTTTAGTCACGTTAAAGCATGAATTGGAAGCAGGCAACAAAGTGGAACTCGTATTTAAAGGTTATGCATCTCCAAGAGCAGAAAATAAATATAATTTGGCTTTGGGACAAAGAAGGGTAAACTCCGTCAAAAATGAAATGATGTTTTACGAAGATGAAGGTTTAAAGAAGTATTTTCTTTCTGGACAGCTCAAGATAACCGATATTTCTTTTGGAAAAGAATTGTCTCCGCCTGATGTACCTTCTGACCTTAAAGATGAACGGAACTCCATCTATAATATGAAAGCCGCCAAGGAAAGAAGGGTAGAAATTTTAAGAGCATCCAGAACATCCAATAATCAATAAAAGAGAATCAAATGCTTAATACATTCAATAAATATTTGGGAAAATTTATTTTTTTAATATTGTTTTGGTTTTGCTTTTTTCAACCAAACACAGTTCATGCCACACATATCGTTGGAGGTAATCTTACCTATAAATATATCAGTGGCAACAGATATCAAGTCAAACTGGTATTAAGAAGAGACTGCTTTTTGGGTTCACCAGAAGCAGAATTTGATAATCCGGCTTCCATAGCTGTATTTACTGCAGGCGGTGATTTAGCTAAGTGGTTGCCTGGTTTGACCAACGGACAGATTTTAATTCCATTTATGGCTTCTGATACTTTGAATGAGTTTATCAGGTCAGATTGTGGATTTGAAGGTACTCAGGTTTGTGTTCATGAGACTACCTATCAGGGATTTGTGGATCTGCCTACCAGACCAGGTGGTTACATCTTGGCATACCAAAGATGCTGTAGAAATGCTTCATTAAATAATATAATCGAACCTTTAGAGACAGGTTCTACATATTGGGTAGCTTTGGGTGACCGTGCTATGAGTCTAAGAAACAACTCACCTACATTTAATCAATGGCCTGATGTGTACATTTGTGCCAATAAACCGCTTAATTTTGACCATTCAGCTACAGATATGGATGGCGACTCTTTGGTGTACAAACTATGTTTGCCCAATTCAGGAGGAACCAGAATAGACCCTAAACCTCAACCAGCCAATTTTCCACCATTTCCATTAGTACAGTTTAAAGCTCCATATTCGTTAAATGACGTCATGGGAGGAGAAGCCCTAAAATTGGATCCCAAAACTGGAATTATGACTGCCAATCCTAATCTTGTGGGGCAGTTTTTGGTTGGTGTGTGCGTAGAAGAATATAGAAATGGACAGTTAATTGGTGTAGTGCGTCGCGATTTTCAGTTCAATGTGCGTGTTTGTAGCCAACCTCCTAAAGCACAGTTTACAACTTCTGAATTTAATTGTGATGGTCTTAGGGTAGAATTTTACAATAGTTCATTAGCTTCAAATTCATATCAGTGGAATTTTAATTTTCCATCCAATGATCCTGCTTTTCAGTCTACCCAAAGAGATCCTGTGTTTACTTTCCCAAAATCAGGGGTTTACAATGTTTTACTTAGAGCTGTTCGTGGTTCGGATCAGTGTTTTGATACCATCATACAAAAAGTATCCGTTTTTGAAAACAAAATAGAACCGGAATTCTCTTACAGATTGAATGGTTGTGATTTGGATAAAGATAGTTTGACCATCTTATTGACCGACAACTCCATATTTAATGAGCCGGGATATCAAATTTCTTCTTGGCAATGGAAGGTCACTCAAAACGGGGTAGAGACCAATTATACCGGGAGAAATCCAGATATTTTTGTGGCAGATGAAGGAAATATAACCGTAGAATTGTTGTTGCAAGCCAGCAACGGTTGTCAATCCTCGTTATTGAAAACTATCAATATCCTTGAGTTGGTCCCAAAATTAGATTTTGAAGTAGTATTTGATGGTTGTCCAGAACAAGATTCCATACAACTTAATATTACTAATACTTCGCAGGCCATAAATCCTTTGGCGATTTTGGATAGGTCAGACTGGGTGGTTGGCGCACAATTGATTACAGGCAATGTTATACAAGTAACTCTGCCCAAAGATCTCAAAGAAATCAACATAAGATTGGATGCCACATTTAAGGAAGCCTGTGATGTTTCATTATCCAAAACCATTGACCTTACCAAGTTTACACCAAGATTGGATGCAGCTATTTCACCCGTAGGCTGTCCTGACAATGATAGTGTTACCATCAAAATAGATTACATTGATACCTTATCAAATGGCATCGCCTTTAATGACTTAATCTGGAATGCGGGCGTCATCTCGAATACATCTAATTACACAGGGCAAAGTATATGGGTAACGATTCCGAAAGATAGTGTCTTAACTTTTTCTTTGGAAGGCACATTTACCAACGGTTGTAATGATCGGATTACAAGATCTGAACTACCAGGCCCATTTGCCACACTGAAGTTTGAGGCAGGACCTATCATTTTATGCCCAGGTGAATCCAAAGATATCATTACTAACGGTAATGCTGATTGGACATATACTTGGTCACCTACAGAAGGTCTTGATCTAAGTGATCCAGCCAATCCAAAAGTAAAGTCTGACATTAATAGAACCTATCTCGTTACGGTCACAGATGGCCTGTGTAGTGTTATAGATAGTGTGGATGTAATAGCTCTCACAGGTGGTGTAAATTTGGCTATAGTAGGTGATACGGTTACGTGTGATGGAACCATAGAACTTATGGTGAGCGGTGGTGTGGGAAATGGCGTTTACTCATGGGGTACAGAACCCAACGTCACTAATGTCATCGCTACAGGTACCACTGTTAAGGTTTCTTTTTCTGGAACAGAGTCCGAATATTTTGTGAAATTTATCGGAGATGCTTGTTCTACAGAGCCTGCGAGAATCAAAGTAAAAAATCAAGCTCCTAGCATTGATGATCTCTCACCTATTACTTTCTGCAAATCAGATACATCCAAAGTTTTGTTGCTCAATTTAATTGCAGATCACAATAATACTTATAATTGGGGAAGCAGTCCAAACATCATTTCAGGAGGCAATACCAATGAGCCTATCATAGGAATTGGTCCCAATGAACTAGGGCCGGTCGTATTGAACTATACTGTTACCAACCAATTTGGTTGTAGCCTCAAAGACTCTATACTGATAAACATTGGTGAAAACCCGGTGGCAGACTTCGATTTTAAATTGACAGAATGTGGTCTGTATGAAATTTGTTTTAATTATGATGGTGATGCCAAAGGATTTGTAGCGTGGAATTTTGGAGACCCCAATACCGAAGATGATAAATCTCTGCAAAAAGCACCTTGCTATGTGTATCCAAATAGTGGTACTTACACCATTACCTTGTCTAATGTGACCAGTGTTTGTCCATTTAAAGATGTGGTAAAAACAGTTACCTTAAACCCGCAGATTGTTTTGGAAAATATTCCAGATCAGGTATTGTGTGCTGGAGATAGCATAAACATTAAAGCAATTTCCAATCTTTCCGATGTTATCTATGAATGGTTAGATGCAAACGGAAATGTAATTTCAAATAGTGCTAACTTGCAGTTATTATCCAATGTAACATCCCAATATGTCATCAAAGGCACAGACATTTATGGGTGTACGGATAGAGATACAGTGAACATAGATATTTTTAAGTTTTCTTTTGATGTTGATGTCAAAGATAGTTTATGTCTCAATACGCCAACCCAGATTACACTCAATATAGCCCAACCACAGGACTATGAAATTTTGTGGTCACCCTCAGATTGCATTGTTTCTGGAGGCAATACGGTTAGTCCAGTGATATTACCGGTCTTGGACAAACAATTAAGCGTGGTTTTAAGGCACAAGCCTACAGGATGTACAGATACGGCTAAAGTATCACCCAAAATAGCAAAACCGTTTTCGTTTGATGTAGAAACTCCTGATTTATTATGTTTTGACCAGGCATCTACCATTAAGCTTAATATTCAAAATCCGGATGATTTTACCTATTTGTGGTCACCTGCAGATTGTTTTACGGGTGGTACCACAGGAACAACACCAACATTGAAATTGACCAAAGATAAAGTGGTAAATGTGATTGTGACCAAAAAATCAAGTGGATGTAGACAAAATATGGATGTACCTGTTACTGTAGGTGAGCTTGTGGTCATCAATGTAGATGCAGAACCTAATGCAGAAATCTATGAAGGTCAGTCTGCGGAGTTGGTGATCAATAATTTTGATCCTAAGCTCAGCTATCTTTGGAGTACCAACGAAAGGAGTGAGTCTATCATTGTAAGCCCAAGAGACGAAACCACATACACTGTCACGGTGACAGACGCCAACGGTTGTACAGCAGTAGATGAAGTGACCGTAACTGTAAGAAAAGCAAAATGTGACGAAACGGACGTATTTCTTCCAACAGCTTTTACACCCAACGGAGATGGCACCAACGATCTTTTTATTGTGAGAAGCAACTTCTTGGACGAAGCCGAGCTTATCATATACAATCGATGGGGACAGGAAGTTTTTAACACCAAAGATAAAAATATAGGATGGGATGGCACTTTCAATGGAACAGATCTTCCACCGGATTCGTATGCTTATTATTTGCGAGCCTTGTGTATCAATGCTGAAGAGTATAGAAAGCGAGGTAACGTGACCTTAATTAGATAATTTTCAAGTTTTCGTCATCATCAAAGTTAAGAATTTCATAACAAACAAATATAAAAATTTGTAATTTAAAACGAATGACTATATTTGCACTTGTTTAGAACCAATTTTTTATATTTTGGTACAGTTTAAAATTAAAAGTAATTTATAGAAATGCTTAGCAGAAGAAATGTAAGGGTGAAGGTGATGCAAATTATGTATGCCCAAAACAGAGATGAGAAACTTGATCAGAAAGAGACGGTAAAGGAGTATTGGAAAAGGATTGAGGACAGTTTTGACTTATTGCTTTTTAGCTTATATAACCTTGTACATATAACGCGGTCAGCGGCTGATGATTTTGAAAAAAGGAAAACAAAACATCTTCCAACGGATATGGATAAGATCTTTAAGCCGAAAATTTGGGATAATGAAATGATTCAGGCATTAGCCAGAAATAGCTTTATCAATAAAAAATTTGAAAAGAAAAATTTTGCCCAAAAAGTCGATAAAGACCACCTGAAGTCCATTTATTACGATTTTTCAAAGGAAGAGTCTTACATAAATTATTTATCCAAAGAAACCACCAATGACGATACTCTAGAAGTATTGTTAGAGTTGTTTAGGTTTTGTAGGAAAAATGAACTTTTTAATGAAATCATCGAAGATCAGTTTCCAAGTTGGGAAGATGATAAGTCATTGATCATTGGTACCATAAAAAAAGTCTTAAAATCTTTGCCTTCTGACAACGAAAACTTCATCATGGAACATTATCCTGATGATGAAACATGTAAGGAATACGGAGAATTTTTACTTTTGAGAACTTATTCGGAAGATGAAGCGTTATTAAAATTGATAGAGCCGGTGCTTCAAAACTGGGATGCAGACCGAGTCGCTATTTTAGATATGATTATGATCAAAATGGCTATTTGTGAGTTCTTGTATTGTACCACCATACCGGCCAAAGTGACATTGAATGAATACGTAGAATTAGCCAAGAGTTACAGTACTTCTAAAAGTAAGGAGTTTGTAAACGGTATCTTGGATAAGTTGTTAAATGACCTGAAGTCCAAAAATTTAATCAATAAAGAAGGTAGAGGACTGATGGACGAATAATGTGATTTTATAATTATTTTAAACCATAAACATGAATACCACAAATTTCCCCCGATTTGTGATTTTGCTTTACACAGTTCTGATAGGCACCGTGGGTGTTGCTCAGAATACAAAAGAAGCGGTCATACTTTACAATAGTCAGGCTGTGAGAGCCAATATTACGCCACAAGGTGATGTAAAAAACATCATAAAGGAAGAACCCGATTTTTTGAAAGGTTTTGAGCTGAAAATCCAAGACTATGGACAGTTTATAGCGTCAAAAGAAAATGTGGCAACGAAAGAAACAGAGACAGTTGCATCAAGTGGGAATTATGCCGTAAAAAAAGAGTATAAAACAGTCTATTTTGAAAAAGATAGAGCCACCCTTACAGATGCAACTATTGCACAACTCGACCAAATAATAGCACATCTCAGAGAGCACGCTGACGTAAAAATCATCGCGATGACACTTTCTAAATTTGAAAATGGTTTAGTGAGTAAAAACAGACTGAATTCGATCAGAACCTATTTTAAAATTCGTGGCATAGGCGAAGAAAGAGTCCTATTTGAGTCTTTGTTTGCAGAAATAGATGCCCACGAAGTGAAATTGGGCTTTGTAGAGTAACTGATTTAAGTTTTAAATCGATTTTGCTTCATTTGCGAATTCATAATACCCATGATTATGAATTCGAAGTACGTCGCATGAGATACGTTTAAGTTTTTTAAAAAAAGAAAACTTCTATCTAAACTTTTGAAATAGTGGTTTGTTTGACTTTTAGCGTCATAATGACAATAAGTTCAATCTAAAGCCATCATTTATGAAAACTCACATTGTACTCTATACACTTATTGGTGTTTTATGGTTATCTATCAGTTTTAATAATGCTGTTGCACAAAATGGATTTCGTGCAGGTACCGCTGACCAAGGTTGGGGTTTGGGCTGGAGCACAACAGACTACTGGTCAGGTACTGGATTCGGTACCACTTTTGGTAAAACTTATCAAAACACTCTTGGCGCTGGCAACAGATATTTCAGATTATATACTGATTGGAGCAATAATCTAAGAGAACATGGTCCATCAGGTGGAAATGATCTACAAGCAAATTTAAATACTAAACTCTCACTCCAAACTTGGGGTGGATCAAAAGCCTACTATATCAATGTTGCTAATGCCACTGATAGATATATTTTCCGTACAAGGTTTGGAGATGGTATTAATAATGCGCCTGAGTTAGTAGTTTTTAAGGTGGAAGGAGAAATACGAACAGTGTCTTTAGTGTCACAAATGCCCACTGCAACGGCGGTGACTGCTACTACACCCGTCACAGTTACTTCAAACATAAGCGGACCATTAGCTACAGGGCAGAGCATTTACCTCAGATATACGACTAATAACTGGACAAGTTCGGTGATTGTCCCTATGACAGGTAGTAATATCAATTACAATGCGCAAATACCTGCACAACCATCAGGTACCACTGTGAAATATTATATTTTTACATCGGGTGCAGGTCTTACTATTAGTCATAGTGATGCTGACTTATTTACAATCAATGGTAATACCAACAATGGCAATAATTTCCAATATACTGTTTTAGCAGGTAATTCAGCAGTGACACTAAATCCTTCGTATCCCACGGATAATCAAATGGTCACGCTTACTTTTGATGCTATAGGTACGGCGTTGGAAGGAGCCAATAAAGTTTATTTGCATTCTGGGGTTTCAGCAACCCAAAGTAATCCTACATTATTTCAATATACCAAAGGAAATTGGGGGCAGGATGACGGTATCGGGCTTATGACAAATATGGGGGGAAACAATTGGTCAATCACATTAACATCCTTGAGGTCATATTATAATGTACCTATTGATAAAGACATTTTTGGCCTAAATCTATTGTTTAGAAATGCTAATGGTACGCTTAAAGAAGACCTTAATGGAGCAAACTATTATTTTGCCGTAAACCCAGGAAGCTTTTTTAACATTACTTTTCCTACTGTAAATCATTATTTTACGCCTGTGGGTCAAGCCGTAAATCATACCGCCCAAGCCAATGATGTGCCAAATAGTTGGATACTCAAGGAAATTGATCCTATAACAGATGTAGACATATCTACTTTGCATACGCAAACAGGAGGATTAAGTTTTTTACATAATATTCCAGTCACCAATACATCAGTAAGAAAATATAAATTGACTGCAGATTTTGGGGGCAACCAGAAGTTTAAGACTTTTTTATTGCAAGGTTATAATCCTATTGGTGAAGCTCCCCGGCCATTTCTGGATCCGGGTATTCATTATCACCCTAATGATCCAACTAAGGCTACACTAATCCTTCATGCACCTACCTTTACGACATTTAAAAATGGCAATGGTGTGACCACAGGTATCAGTAATACCGCTCCCAAAACAACAGTTTATGTCGTTGGGGATTTTAACAATTGGACACCATCAGAAGCTTACAAACTCTTTAAAGATCGGGATGGATGGGATGGAAGCATAGATGTGGATAATGATGGCGACAGAGGTGATTATTGGTGGATTACTTTAGAAGGACTCAATCCTGGCCAAGAATATGTTTTCCAATATCTTATAGATGGAAGTATTAGGGTAGCAGATCCATATACCCACAAAGTTTCAGATCCCGATGATGGTCAAATACCTCCAACCGTTTATCCTAATTTGATTACTTACAGGCCACAAGCTGTGGATAGGGCATCAGTTTTACAAACCAATCAACAACCATATAATTGGGAAGCTGATCCGTTTACTAAACCGACTGACAATAATTTAAATATCTATGAGCTTCATTTTAGGGATTTTACAGAAGAAGGGACCTATCTCAAGGCTATCGAAAAACTAGATTATATCAAGGGTTTGGGTATCAATGCCATTCATGTGATGCCAGTTTCTGAATTTGAAGGTAATAGTAGTTGGGGATACAATCCCAATTTTTATTTCGCTGCCGATAAAGCTTATGGAACGGCCAATGACCTGAAAAAATTTATTGATGAGTGTCATAAACGTAAAATTCAGGTATTTAATGACTTGGTATTAAATCATGCGTTTTATTCCAATGTCATGGCAAAAATGTATTGGAATAGCAGCCAAAATAAGCCGGCCAATGATAATCCATGGTTTAATCCGGATCATAAAATGGTTGCAGATCCCGCAGGATGGTGGGGCGCAGATTGGAATCATGAAAGTGAACATACCCAAAAAATGATAGATAGAGCGTTGGATTATTGGCTCCAGGAATTTAAATTTGATGGATATCGGTTTGATTTTACTAAGGGTTTTGGACAGACAGCTCCTGATGCAGGAGACCCGTGGGCAAGTTCCTATGATCAAAACAGAATTGATTTACTGCAAAGAATGTTCATAGGCATGAAAACTCGAAATCCAGGATCAGTTGTCATTTTTGAACATTTAGCGTGGGCAAAGGAAGATAAAGTGCTTGCTGATCAAGGTGTACTGATGTGGAGTGGAGTAGGGCACCATAATGATATGAAAGGCTTGATTTTGGGCTACAACCAAGATAATACAAATATTTATGAATCAGGGGTCTTTAATACCACAGCTAGAAACTTTCAATTTGCCAATTGGATGTCTTATGCTGAAAGTCATGATGAACAGAGATTGGCACATGAAGTAAAATTGTTTTTCAATTGGAGTGCATTTTCCGGACCCAAAGTTACCTCTAGTGATTCTTTGAGAGCTATTGTAGATCGTCTGAAAATATCGTTGGGATTCAATCTTTTACTTCCCGGCCCGCGAATGATTTGGCAATTTCAGGAGTTGGGTTATGATTATAGCATCAATTTTAATGGAAGAACAGGCGAAAAACCTGTAAGGTGGGATTATTACGATAATGCTACGAGAAAGGAACTGTATAACCTTGCTTCAAAGTTGCTGAAGGTAAGAAATCGGCATAACATCTATAACACCACCCCTGATTACGGAAACATAGGATTAGGTGCGGGAAATATTCATATACCTCGTGTCATGAGGTTGTCATCAGGCTCAGGAGCTAGTGCAAAACACGTCATTGTTGTAGCTAATATAGATCCTACCAATAGTAGAACCGTATTTCCATCATATGATGTGACGGGTACATGGTATAGATACAATGGAAACCCTGCTTTTGATGGTACCACCATCAATGTATCAAATGTGAATGCTGCTTATGGCCTTGCCCCTTCAGAGATGGTTGTTTTTACCAATTTTCCCATAGATGAATGTACAGATGTCAGAAATAATAATGATAATGGTGCTTTTTCACTAAGAAATGCGATACAGTGCGCACAGGACAATGATGTCATTTTTATAGAATATCCAGTATATGATCAAACCATTGTATTAAGTACACCAATAGAAATTGATAAAAATATTACTATTGATGGCTTTCCTTCCAAAAAGATCAATATCAGTGGGAGTAGTTTTTCACAACCGGTGATCAGCATAGTTAGTGGCAAAACCGTCACCATCAATGGTGTTACCATCGCTTGCAGTCAAGGAGGAGCACAAGGAAGGTGCCTTTTGAATCAAGGTGCATTGACTTTAGACCACGTAGATATGAGCGATTTAAACGGAACTGCATCAGGAAGTTCTATTTTTAATGAAGGATCAGGAACGGTAATCATTAAAGGTCAAAACATGATCAAGAAACAGTAGGTCATTGAGGTAGTGTCTGTAATAATACATTTTGAAAGTTTTCTTAAAATTATTTTATGTTCAATATAATAATTTACTTTACATTTGCGTAAAATCAATAATTTATGCTCAGGTATCTATCCATAGTTTTTGTTATTACAGTTTTAAATGTTACCACTTTACTAGGCCAGGGTAATGCATTAAATGCAAAATTACTTTCCAACATTCCCTTTAGCGAAAATAGTTCGGATATTTGGGGTTATGAAAAAGATGGTATTCGGTATGCTATTATTGGAAATGCTACTAAGACAAGTGTTTTTTCATTGGAAGATCCAACTAAACCTATTTTAAGGCATGTAGCTCCAGGAGCTCAATCTGTATGGAGAGACATCAAATCCTACAAAAATCACCTTTATGTGACCACTGATCAGGGCACGGATGGTTTGGTCATCATTGATATGGCTAAGGCCCCAGATACCATTAAACATTCTTATTATAAGCCTGAGCTTACTGTGGGTGGTGTCACCAAAAATTTGGAAAGATGCCATAATCTTTACATTGATGAAAAAGGTTATGTTTATTTAGCTGGATGTAATATAAGCAAAGGTGGTGTCTTGATATTTGATCCTAATGAAACTCCTGATGCGCCTAAATATATTGGAGCAGCAGATTTACAATATTCACATGATGCTTTCGCTAGGGGAGACACATTGTATACTTCAGAGATTTATGGTGGCAATTTTGGGGTTTACGATATCACGGATAGGAGCAATCCAGTTTTGTTGGCTTTGCAAAGTACATCCAGAACCTTTACCCATAATACTTGGCTTTCTGATAATGGGAAATTTCTCTTCACCACTGATGAACGTGCAGGAGCTTATGTTGATGCCTTTGATATTTCTGACTTGGGCAATATCAAAAAAGTAGATAGATTCAGACCTTTGGAGCGAGAAAATGATGGTGTTATTCCTCACAACACCCATTATCATAAAGGATATATCGTGGTAAGTTGGTATACGGATGGTGTCAGAATCATCGATGTTCATAGACCTGAAAATATGATAGAAGTAGCATATTACGATACGTGGGAAAGCCAAACTGGTTGTCACAATGGATTTTCAGGTTGTTGGGGAGCATTTCCATTTACAGGAAGCAATATAGTTTATGCAAGTGATATCAATAATGGACTTTATATTGTGGATGTTGATTACAAAAGAGCATGCTACCTCGAAGGCAAAATCTCTGACCCTAACGGTATGCCTGTAAACAATGTAAATGTACAAATCATATCTGATCAAATTAATAAAGAAATCTCTGATATAACGGGAAATTATAAAACAGGTCAAGTACTTAACGGCACATTTAAAGTAAGGTTTACTCACCCCAATTATGAAACTTTGGAGACACAAGCCATTCTTGAAAATGGCCAAGTCACTATATTGGATGTAGTAATGAAGCGAAGAGTTCCGGTAAATACGACCTTGAGTGTATTTGCAGATAACAAAATCATAAATGCAGGTGTAGTGCTTGTAAATGATTTTAAAGATGAAAACCGATTTTCCACAGCGGTAGACAATCCTACCAATAAGATATTAAATGTAGCTGATTACGAAGTTTATGTTTCTAAATGGGGATATAAAAACTTGTATCAACCTAAACTCAGTGTCTTGCCTATCCAAAACAATAAGTTTGAATTAACATTAGAGCGAGGTTATGCAGATAATTTTGAAATAGATTTGGGATGGACTATAAGTTCCACTACCAATACGGCAGGTCAGTGGACTAGGGCGATTCCAAGAAAAGTGCTTTATATTGACGATCAGGTGTCAAATCCTGGTAGCGATTCAGGAGACCAAGGTTCGAGAGCATTTGTGACTGGAAATGGATTGCCAGGAGCCGCATGTGACGATGTAGATAATGGAGTGACAGCTCTTATCTCACCACCTATGTTGTTAAAAGGTTTGGTCAATCCTAAACTTAATTATGACGCATGGTTTTACAATGGCGGAACAGCACCTTTAAATGATACTTTAACTATTAAACTCAGAAATAAAGAAAAAGAAGTTATAGTAGATAAAATTTATTCGGTTACCGGTGAATGGTTGAGTATACGCAATGTAGAAATAGAAAAATTCATAGGTACTGAAGATAGTTTGCAATTAGTGGTAGAAGCATCTGATTTAGCAGGAAGTGGTCATATCGTGGAAGCAGGATTTGATAATTTCTTTATCTCATCTTCACCTTCTTCAAATGTAGAAGTCGCTTTACCTGAGATGGAGTTGTTTCCCAATCCTGCTCAAAATAGTCTCATAGTTCGTACTAATGACTTTAGTCAAACACAATCTTCGAAATATGAAATAATGGACGGCCTTGGAAGAACTGTTAAATCCGGTATGTTAGATTTTCATACTTTCAGAATAGATATCAGCTCCATTACTAATGGATTGTATTATTTGAAAGTAGACGGCTTTGCTCCTGCCCGGTTTATTAAAATATAGTCATAAAGGGCTGTCTCAAAAGTAAATGATAACATTAAGCTTGTAAGCACCTTTGAGACAGCCTTTTCTTTATACAAGAATTGATTTTAGTATTTTGGGTATTTGATTCATCATTTCATCTGTAATATCCAAATGAAAGACGAATCTAATGGTGTTGCCCCCAAATGGAGCTGCTAGAATTCCGTTTGATTTTAAGGTGATTAAAAAATCATTGGCGTTCAAATCATCCCTAAGCTCGAATATGATGATATTACTTTGCACCGGTTTTATTTCTTTGACAAAAGAACAGTTGTTCAAAACATCAGCAATATGTAGAGCCCTTTGATTGTCCACCTTAAGTTTGGGTATATTATTTTCTAAGGCGTAAATACCTGCTGCTGCCAGAAAACCTGCTTGTCTCATACCGCCTCCCATTACTTTTCTAAATCTCCTGGCTACACGGATAGTTTCCAGATCTCCAATGAGTAATGAACCAACAGGTGCACCAAGTCCTTTGGATAAACAAATAGAAATAGTATCAAAATAGGAGCCCCATTCTTGAGTAGACTCATTAGTTTCTACTAAAGCATTGAATAGCCTTGCACCATCGAGGTGAAGTTTGAGATTGTTTTGACGGCATATAGTAGCGATTTCCTTGACTTCTTCTAAAGTATAATAGCTGCCGCCTCCTTTATTACAAGTGTTTTCAAGTACTACCAATTTAGATGTGGTCTGCCAGTCAAATCCTGGTTTTATGGCATTTTTCACTTGATCTGCATTGACCTTGCCATGTTGTCCTGGTATCAAAGTAATACCTGCGCCACTGAGAAATGCATACCCACCGGTTTCAGATTGGTAAATGTGTGAATCCACATCGCAAATGATATCGTCCAATGGATTAGTATGTACTTTGATGGCGATTTGATTGGTCATAGTACCTGACGGACAGAAAATAGCTGCTTCTTTGCCAAACATTGCTGCTGCAATAGTCTGTAGCTTGTTTACTGTCGGATCTTCACCAAAAACATCATCTCCCACTTCAGCTTGCATCATGGCATGTTTCATATTGGGACATGGTTTGGTGACGGTATCACTGATCAAATTGATAAATTCCATCATGGTTGAGTTATTTTTTAAGTGATGAAGTTTGAACGTAAAATGGCAATACTATATGATGTGTCTTTTATATTGCAATAAAGGTGTCAAGTTAATTTTTATATTATTGCATACCAAATAAGATGCATAAAAAAAGAGCAAACAAATATAATATCTGTTTGCTCTTCATGGATATGAAAAACCCTTTTACTTCAATTTAAATGCGCCTTTTCCTACTAAAAAACTATTATTGAACATCTCTACTTTGTAGTCACCTTTTACGAGTGTATTTGGCACTGTCCAATCTATACAAGCATTGGTGTCTTCATTTTTATAAGATATTTCACCAGATGTGGTATATCTTACCTGAGAGTTGTCTAGTTTGTTGGTGAGCACACCTGCTCCTGAGTCATCAGTTGCTATGGTTTCCCCTTGAGGATTGATAATTCTGATAAAGAATTTCTTCTGTCCTGCTTGTGTTACCATATTCGTTTCTGTAAGAAAACAAATTCTAAGCATCTGCACATCTTTAGCTTTATTTCTTTCCTTAAGCTTGCCACCTGTTTTGACTTCATATCCTTTGACTTCCATGAAATTTATTTTGATAGCATTGGCCATATCCACTTTAGATCCTAAAGCAGTATTTGTTTTTGTAAGGTTTTCTTTTTCTTCGCTCAGTGCATTTCTAGCTTGAATGACTTCTTCTTTCGCTTTTATTTCATCCTCCACTCTCAATGTTAGTTGTTGATTATTTTCAGTGAGGATTTGATTTTCTTCTTTAAGCTGTTGTATGTCTGCCAAATACTTAGTGACGTTACTGTTCAATGTTTTAAGTTCCATTTTGGCTTTGTCCAGTTCCTTTTTCGTCCAGATCAAATTGTTGATTTTATCCTTCTGAGCTTTTAATTCACTTTTTTGGCTATCTATCAGTGCGTTCAATTGGGTATTGTCCCCGCGCATTTCTTCAAGACTTTCCAAAGCAGTCTGATAATCTTGATCCAATTCTTCTTGTACTTTTTGAAGCTCCATCATTTCTGATTTTTGAGTTTGATTAGCACCAGAAAGTTTTGAATTTACATACCATTGATACGCATTAAGACCTAAAAGTCCAATAATTATAGCAATAGCAATGGCTTGAAAATTTTGTTTTGATTGTGATGTACTCATATTTTTAAAATTTATTTAACTTAAAACGATGCGAATATATAGACTTATTTTGTAATTTAGCACAAAAATTTGAAAATAGTTATATTCCATGATGTTTGATATACCGTGTAAACCCTTAAATTTATGTTTTTAGATTATCTTTTACTGAAAAAATGCCTATTTGTAGATATAGAGACTGTATCCGAATATCCAAATTATGACGACCTTCCCGAAGATATGAAGTATTTGTGGGATATAAAATCGGCACAAATCAAAAAATCATTACCACCGTCATCAGAAGATATCACTCCGGCAGATCTTTATGTACAAAAAGCAGGGATTTTTGCAGAGTTTGCTAAGGTAGCTTGCATATCTATGGGGTTTTTGAGCTTTGAAGATGATTTTCCATCCAAAATCAGAATTAAATCTTTGGCAGGACATGATGAAAAAGTACTGTTAGAAGATTTTTCAAGATTACTAATCAATCATTACAATGATCCTGAAAATAGTAGGATTTGTGGACACAACATTAAGGAGTTTGATATCCCTTTTCTATGTAGAAGAATGGTGGTGAATCATGTAAGGTTTCCTCCTTTGTTGGATATCAGCGGTAAAAAGCCTTGGCAAACTTTTCAGATTTTGGATACCATGGACATGTGGAGGTTTGGCGATTATAAAAACTATACATCACTCAATCTTTTGGCAGGAACTTTAGGGGTAAAATCTCCTAAAGACGATATTGACGGGAGTATGGTAGGTCAAGTGTATTGGAAGGATGATGATTTGGATAGAATAGTAACTTATTGCCAGAAGGATGTGGTGACAGTGATGCAAGTAGCGCTCCGATATGCAGGTGTGCCCATTTTTGATGATAATGATATCGAATATCTCAATCATAAAGTGTAAAACCAATATACTGATACCTAGCATGTGCTGCAGTTTTATAATTATAACATTTTCTTTTTTCTATTTATTCTTCACATCATAACTATTCATTATCTTTGCGGCAATGAAGAATATAAGAAATTTTTGTGTCATAGCACACATAGATCACGGTAAGAGTACGCTGTCGGATAGGTTGTTGGAGTTTACCAAAACTATCTCTGAACGAGATATGCAAAATCAGGCATTGGATGATATGGATCTCGAAAGAGAAAGAGGGATTACCATAAAAAGTCATGCGATACAAATGTATTATCATCATACTAATGGTGAAACATATACTTTTAACATGATCGATACCCCTGGTCACGTGGATTTTTCCTATGAAGTGAGTAGGTCTATCGCAGCCTGTGAAGGAGCGTTGTTATTGGTAGATGCTTCGCAGGGTATTCAGGCCCAGACCATTTCCAATTTGTATCTTGCTATTGAGCACGACCTGGAGATCATTCCTGTTCTGAATAAGGTAGATATGGAATCTGCTATGATCGAAGAAGTGTCTGATCAGGTTATTGATTTGATAGGATGTAAAAAGGAGGATATCATTTTAGCCAGTGGCAAAACAGGTATTGGTATAGAGGAGCTTATGAAAGCTATAGTTGAGCGCATTCCTGCGCCTCAAGGTGATGTAAATGCACCCTTGCAAGCTTTGATTTTTGATTCGATGTTCAATTCTTTCAGAGGCGTGATAGCTTACTACAGGATATTGAACGGTACCATGAAAAAAGGTGATAAAGTAAGGTTTTTTAATACAGGAAAAACTTACGAAGCAGACGAAATTGGTATACTGCAAATGAGTCAGATACCCAAAGATCAATTGTCGGCGGGGAATGTGGGTTATATCATCACGGGTATCAAGGAGTCCAAAGAAATCAAAGTAGGGGATACTATCACGCATCATTTAGCGCCTTGTGAAGAAGCCATTCATGGTTTTGAAGAAGTAAAGCCAATGGTATTTGCAGGTATATATCCTATCGAAAATGAAGATTTTGAAGATCTAAGAGATAGTTTAGAAAAACTTCAGCTCAACGACGCATCATTGGTTTTTGAGCCAGAATCATCTATAGCCTTAGGCTTTGGATTTAGGTGTGGATTTTTGGGGATGTTGCATTTAGAGATCATACAGGAGCGTCTTTCTCGTGAATTTGACCAAGAAGTCATCACCACCGTCCCTAACGTATCTTATTATTCTTATGATCAAAAAGGGGTGAAATCACTAATCAATACTCCTAATGATTTACCAGATCCAACATTAGTTAGTAAGGTGGAAGAACCATATATTAGGGCCAACATCATTACCAAACCAGAGTATATAGGTTCCATCATGACCTTATGTATGGACAAACGTGGTGTGCTGATGAAGCAAACTTACTTGACACCAGAAAGGGTAGAGCTGACATTCGAGATGCCTTTGGCAGAAATTGTTTTTGATTTTTATGATAGATTAAAATCGATATCCAGAGGATATGCTTCATTTGACTATCATCCAATTGATTATAGAGCCTCTGATTTGGTAAAGTTGGATGTAAGATTAAACGGTGAGCCAGTAGATGCTCTTTCGTCTTTGGTGCATAGGTCAAAAGCTGAGTACGTAGGCAGAAAGATGTGTCTGAAACTCAAAGAATTGCTCCCTAAACAACAGTTTATGATTGCTATCCAAGCTTCTGTCGGAGCAAAAATCATAGCACGTGAAACCATTTCTGCACTTAGGAAAGATGTAACAGCTAAGTGTTATGGTGGTGATATTTCCAGAAAACGTAAGCTTTTGGAAAAACAGAAAAAAGGTAAGAAAAAGATGCGTCAAATCGGAAATGTAGAGGTTCCACAAAAAGCATTTTTACAAGTACTAAAATTGGAAGATTAATGAAAAGTAGGTTTCAATTACTCATCTTTTGTTTTCTTCTGCCCTTTACAGGTGTTTATGCACAAGCACAAGACATTGAACTCATAGAAGAAAGGGTGGATAGGGTAGTCAAACTTTATGCCCAGAACAACACAGACGAAGAGTTGGATATGACTTTGACTGCGGTGATTTTAGGTTTCGAGACCAAAGACGCCAATCCTGTAAAGAAAATTTTAGCTCCCAAGGCAAAAGAATTGGTATTGACTTTGACTGCACCCAAAGGTGTACCTTGCGAATACCAAACATCAGTATCTTACAAAAAAGTAAGAAAGCAAGTAGCCAATGCGGAGTTCAATTCGAAAAGTAGGATGACGGGTACTGAAATCAACCCTACCAAAATCAATGTATTTACTCAGGATGGCTGTGGCAGGTGTGAATACGTAATAAAATATCTAAAGGACAACAACATTCCATTTTTAGAATTGAATACCACCATTCATGATCCCAATCAAACAAAAATGTTTGAAATATTGCAAAATGCAGGATTTAAAGGCAATTCTGTACAAATGCCTGTGGTAGTAAATAAAGGTAAAACAGAATACAATATAAAAGATCTGACCCTTTGGGTCAAAACCATTAAGTAAATAAAAATATCAAATAGCCATGGTAGCAGGAATCATTTTAGTATTTATTATCGGATATTTAGCCATTGTTTTTGAGCACCCGCTAAGGCTAGACAAAACGGTTCCTGCCCTGATGATGGGAGCACTGATGTGGGCTGTCTTGGCTGTAGGTTTTCATAATGGTGTATTGTCAGTAATAGATGGACATGGTCATTTGTTTAGTATGAGTGGAGTCACTGATGCCGCCGGTATTGAGTTACAGGAAGAAGGATTTACTGGTGTGTTGCTGCATCATTTGGGGAAAATAGCAGAGATATTGATATTCTTAATCGGCGCTATGACTATAGTCGAACTCATAGATTTGCACCGAGGATTTGATATTATTAAGGAATGGATTACGACTAGAAATAAAAAAAAGTTATTGTGGATAACGGGAATTATTGCTTTTATTCTGTCTGCTATCATTGATAATCTTACGACAACTATTGTACTTATAAGTATATTAAGAAAACTTATCCATGATCGTAATGATAGGCTTTGGTATGTGGCCCTTATCATTACTGCAGCCAATGCAGGCGGTGCTTGGTCTCCTATTGGTGATGTCACTACAACCATGCTTTGGATAGGCAAAAAAGTATCTGCTATACAGTTGATGGAATATATTGTACTTCCGGCTGTAGTTTGTTTTGTTGTTCCATACTTTTTGGCATCATTCAATAAAATATTTAAAGGTGATATACCCGATATTAAATTGGAAATAGATGAAAAAGCTGTTAAGGTCTTGAGTAGCAGAAAAATGTTGTACATAGGTTTGGCGATGATTGTATTTGTACCTATTTTCAAAACATTGACACATTTACCGCCATATATAGGTATGATGCTCAGTTTAGGTGTAGTTTGGTTGGTATCCGAATACATCCATCCTGAAGAAAATTTTAATGAAGATATTAAGCATAAATATTCTCCTCATAAAGCCTTATCTAGAATAGAGATCTCCAGTATTCTTTTCTTCTTGGGCATTTTATTGGCCATAGCAGCCTTCGAATCCGTAGTTGTAGGTAATGTGAGTTTATTGAGAAGTGGTGCTGATGGGCTTTCTGCAGCGATACCGGACACCAATATTATCATTATATTACTTGGATTTTTATCAGCGGTGATAGACAATGTTCCTTTAGTAGCTGCTGCTATGGGTATGTACAATAATCCAATGGATGATCATCTATGGCATTTTATAGCATATACAGCCGGTACTGGAGGAAGTATGTTGATTATAGGTTCAGCGGCAGGTGTTGCAGCTATGGGTATGGAAAAAATAGATTTCATCTGGTATTTCAAAAAAATCACTTGGTTGACAGCAGCGGGCTACTTAGCAGGTTGTGTCGTGTTTTTGCTTTTGGCGTAATGTTGTTGAAGTTGATCGGGGCACAAGTTATAACTTGCGCCAGCATTGGGTAGTTTATTATAATGGCTGTGCCATGAATCTTAGATAGGGTGAATGATATACACAAAAGCCAGCCAATGAAATCATGATCAATTTAGACTTGTAAATTTCCATGACGTATCTTACATTTGTAGAAGCATTCTTGATATCAATGGAAATGTTTGTGCCTTGTGTTATAAGGGGTCACTTACTTTTTTAGGGGATTATTCCATACCGTAAGCCATATAGATTTCCAAAGATTTGTACCTTTAAGTACTTGATAACCTTCTCTGAGTACTTTACTAGCTTCTCTAAGTACTTGATAACCTTCTCTGAGTACTTTACAAGCTTCTCCGAGTACTTTACAAGCTTCTCTAAGTACTTGATAACCTTCTCTGAGTACTTTACAA
>CAZGMB010000036.1:0-50700 GCA_964526715.1 uncultured Aureispira sp.
ACAAGATGGGACATTTCTGCCATGTCATTTTAATTTATTTTGGACAGATGTGAAATTTTTTATTTATTCAAAATCAATAATCATGAAATTTTTAGTAGTAGATGACGAAAGAGATGTAGAAATACTTTTCAGACAAAAGCTAAGGAAAGAAATTAAATCAGGTGAAATTGACATCGAATTTGCTTTCTCAGGACAAGAAGCATTAGAAATACTGCGTGGAAACAAACCACCTGCGGTTGTATATATATTTTCTGATATCAATATGCCCGGTATGACAGGTATTGATTTGTTAGAAAAAGTTAAAATAGAGTTTCCGGGTATTAAAGTAAGTATGATTTCAGCTTATGGTGATAGCGAAAACTATGAACGAGCCATGAGCTCCGGTGCTAAAGGATTTTTTACCAAACCAATAGATTTTGAGTCTTTAAAAAAAGAAATTTTTAACATCGTAAATATTGAGCATTGAAAATTAACGTAGAGAATAGTTCTAATTGAACGATCATAAATGCTAAATTTATATTCCGATTATGTCAAATTCCTCTTTTTTTCATTTAGTAAATATAAATGTACTTTCTACTGATCAACATAAACATAATTTACCAAAGGCATGAAACTATTATCTGCAATTTGCTTACTACTTACATTCCAGACTTTTGGCCAACAAAGTATTGGAATTGATATTGACAGTATACCCAAAAAAGGTCTGTTACTGAATCAAGGCTGGAAATATAAAAAAGGTGACAACCCTGATTGGGCAAATAAGCATTTGAACGATGCCGATTGGACCGAAATTGATCCAACTCAGGAGATAGCAAAACTTCCAGAAATATTTGACAACGACGTTAAATGGCTTAGAATACAACTTAAGGTAAAAAATCAACCCAAAAGACTTGTGGGAATCGCTGTAAACCAGGCTGGTGCATCAGAATTTTATCTCAATGGTAAACTTATACATCAATTTGGTAAATTTGACTTGATTCCGAACAAAGTTATTGCATATGATCCTCTAGAGATACCGATACATTTGCCTTTGGATACCGTCGGAAACTATACATTAGCTATAAGATACAGACTACAACCTGACATAAAATACACGACTATCTTTGGCTTAACAAAAAACAATTTATTCAAAGCCACATTAGTGGACCTAGTACCCACAATGCAGCAGCAACGATCTTTTAATGCCTATTACAAAGGGTTGGATATATTTACTTTTGGAGCAATACTCATGCTCTTTATATTTCATCTTGCATTATTTATTTATCAGAGAGATAATAAAACCTTGCTATTGTTGGCGATTTACTTTTTAGGTGGTTCTATGATTAGAGTATTGAAGATTATTGGCCAATCCGAACATTTGGTAGAATATAGGTTTTACTTCCTTAATATGGCTAACGCCCTTGTTGGCGTGGTGATCATGTTGTTGGCCATAGTAGTATATAGAATGGCAAAAGTACGATATGACAAATATTATTATATTTTGATAGTATATGAAATCATCTATATTCTCATATCTGTATCTACATATGGGAAACCTTATCAGACATTTATGTTGCTGCTAGGCTCACTTTATAGCTTCTTTGTTTTATTAAGATTGGTCATAAAAGGTTTGAATATAGGCATCAAAGGATTTACAGTCTTGGGTGTATTTATAGGTTTCAATATAATAGGATTAATTTTAATTACCATAGTTATACTTTCCTTCAATTATGGCATCTCTCCTACCGGACATAATGACCTGACTATTGGTTTTTCGCCTTACTGGGTAGATATTATTTTTACGTTTGGTTCTATTTCAGTGCCTATAGGTTTATCACTTGTTATAGGTATAGAAAATAGAGAAACAAACAAAGAATTAAGTAATCAATTGGCATTAAATGAACTATTGAAAGATCAAGCCATCAAACAAGAGATAGAAAAGCAACATATTCTTGAAAATCAGAATGAATTACTAGAAATTCAAGTCACAGAACGTACTGCTGAGCTACATCAGTCCCTGGAAATCCTAAAATCCACTCAAGCTCAACTAGTCCAATCAGAAAAACTGGCATCATTGGGAGAGCTTACTGCAGGTATTGCTCATGAAATACAAAACCCTTTAAATTTTGTCAATAATTTTTCCGAAATTAATAATGAGCTTATTGATGAAATGAGAGATGAACTTCACAAAGGTGATATTAGTGAAGCTATAGCCATCTCTGAAGACATCCAACAAAATATGGAAAAAATTAATCATCACGGCAAAAGGGCAAGCAGCATTGTCAAAGGCATGCTAGGACACTCTAGAAAGTCTAGTAATGAAAAAGTTCCTACAGATATCAATGCCTTGTGTGACGAGTATTTAAGACTTTCTTATCATGGACTTAAAGCAAATAATAAAGAATTTAACGCAAGTTTTGAAACATTCTTTGACTCCAACTTACCTTTTGTAAAAATCATTCCACAAGACATAGGAAGAGTTGTCCTTAATCTGATCAATAATGCTTTTTATGCTTGTGCTGAGCGTAGTAGGAATGTCGCCCATGAAAAAAGCAACGAAAAAGAAGCTGAATATAAACCCTTAGTCACAATCACTACTCAGCAAATGAGCAATAAACAATTGAAAATATCCATCAATGACAACGGATGTGGTATTCCTAGGGATAACTTGGACAAAATATTTCAGCCGTTTTTTACCACTAAACCCACCGGACAAGGCACGGGTTTGGGCCTTTCTCTCTCTTATGATATAGTAAAGGCACATGGCGGAGAGCTAAAAGTGGAAAGTGTGGTCGGTGTTAAAACTGAGTTTTGTATTATTCTAAATATAGATTGAATCATGAATGAAGTAGTAAAGAATCTATAGTTTGACGCATTAGGAATTTAGTTCTTTTGGCTTTTTCATCAACACACTATTATTAACAAAAACAAATAAAATTATACAAAATAACAAATTTTAATTACTTTTACCTTGAAATAATGAATTTGTCATTTTTAAATCAACAGGATTTTTAAATTCACATTTATAAATCGATTCGTACCCCAATTATACAAAGATGATAAAGATATTGGTAGCTGATGATGAAGCCGATATGGAGACATTGATCAGACAAAAGTTTAGACAAAAGATTCGGGAAAACGAGTTTACATTTGTTTTTGCTGAAAATGGTCGAGTCGCTTTAGAAAAATTAAGGTCATCTCCAGACTTTGACATTGTGTTAAGTGATATCAATATGCCAGAAATGGATGGATTGACCCTGTTGTCCAAAGTATGCGACGAATTACCTTTGATAAAGTCAGTGATCATATCTGCTTATGGTGATATAGAAAATATCCGGGTGGCTATGAACAATGGTGCTTTTGATTTCATCACAAAACCAGTAAATTTTATAGACCTAGAAAAAACCTTGGAGAAAACCATCAAAAGCGTAAATCATATCAAGGAGACTCTCCAGGCTATTAAAGAAAATAATATTCTCAGGATGTATGTAGATGAGAATGTTTTGAACTTTATGAATTCTCGAGAATATGAAAAATCACTAACCGACAACGAAACCATAGATGCAACCGTAGTTTTCATAGATATCTGTGGCTTTACTTCCATAAGCGAAAAGCAATCACCTGATGTAGTAGTCAAACTTTTAAACAAATACTTTGATGTCATGGTAAAAGAGATTATATCTCAACATGGTATTATTGATAAGTTTATTGGCGATTGTATCATGGCGGTATTCAAAGGAGATTTTCATTTGGACAAAGCAGTAGAGTCTAGTCTGAAAATCATTGAAACCTTAAAATCCATGGAAGACGATATCTTTAAACCACAAGTTTCGATTGGTATCAATAGTGGAGAAATGGTATCAGGCAATATTGGTTCCACTACTCTAAAAAGATTGGATTATACAGTTATTGGTGATACTGTAAATACCGCCCAAAGACTACAAAGTCTTGCAAAGCCAAATCAAATCTTAGTCAATGAAGCTTGTTATGAAAAAATAAAAATGTCATTTAGCTGTAATCTTGTAGGTAATTTTGAAGTTAAAAATAAGACCACAGGAATTACGGTATATGAAGTATTGAATTAATTTTTTTAACCTTAATCGAGTATTCAATATGAATGTATCTTCAAACTCCAAAGTCACATTTCTGCAAGATTTACTATTGATGGTGGCGGGTGTATTGATATCCGGTTTTGCATTGAAAGGGTTTTTGGTACCCAATCACTTTTTTGATGGTGGTATAACGGGTGTTTCTCTACTGCTGCACGAAATATACCATTACAATCTTGCCATTGTCATCATATTGCTCAATTTACCTTTAGTCATTATCAGCTTTTTTACTGTAGGCAAAACTTTTGCCATTCGTACTTTGGTCGCTGTGGTGCTTTTAGGTATCAGCCTTTGGTTGCTTCCCACAATTCAGCTGACATCAGACAAGCTATTGATATCCATATTTGGAGGGGCTTTTCTTGGCTTAGGTGTTGGTCTAGTGATGAGATCCGGTGCAGCGCTAGATGGCATAGAAGTATTGGCTATTTATACCTTAAGAAAGACCTCATTTACGATGTCTGAAATCATTTTGGGGCTTAACATTATGATTTTTGCAACTGCTGCCATATACCTAAGTGTAGAAACTGCATTATACTCTGTATTAACTTACTTTTGTGCAACCCGCACTATTGATTATATTATTGAAGGTATTCAGGCATTTACCGGAGTCACTATCATTTCTGGCAAAAACGAAGAAATCAAACACCAACTGGTCCACAAGTTTGGTAGAGGGATAACTATTTATAAAGGAGAGCGAGGGTATTTACCTGACAACTTTGACCAAAAAATGGACTGTGATATCATATTTACAGTGATCAGCAGAATGGAAATGAGAAAACTACTGAATGTAGTTCAAAATTTAGACCCTAACGCTTTTATCATTGCAAATACCATAAGAGAAGCTTCTGGTGGTATTTTATCCAGAAAAAGCCATCATTGATTTACACAAATTAGATATTACTTTACCTCCAGGGTATCAAACCGCTTTAAAAATACAGGATCAAAATCAGCTCCGTGGCCTGGTGTATCATCTACGGTAACTTGCCAATCGTTGTGATAAGCCATCCCACCTATCACAGGATCTTCCGAAAGCATCAGTGGACTATCGAGGTCATGATATAGAATGTGATCCCAAGCCATGTCAAAATGAACTAATGCCGTGATTCCCAATCTTGATTCGGAAAATGATCCGGTCTGACAATAAACGTCAGCAGCTTGGGCAATGGCTGCTATTTTCATTGAATTGCAAATACCTCCTGCCTTCCCAAGTTTGATGTTGATCAAGTGGGCTGCATGTTGGCTCAATACTTTATAAGCGTCTTTATGATTGAAGACAGATTCGTCAGCCATGATAGGTATTGGGCTTTCAGCAGTAAGACGTACTTGGTCCACCATATTGCCCGCCATGACTGGTTCTTCACAATGCTCTATGTTCAAATCTCTCATACCATCGAGCGCTCGCTTTGCATCCAGATAGTTCCATCCTTGATTTGCATCTATTCTTAGTGGTAGATCATCACCAACAGCAGATCTTATTGCCTTCATCCTTTCCACATCCTTGGTAAAACCACGTTCTCCAAGTTTAATTTTCAATACAGGAAAGCCCATTTCCTTAAATCTAATCGCTTTCTCCACCATTTTTTCCTTGGAAAGCAAGCTTACGGTATTGTCAGTATATATTTTTTTGTCGCGGTCACCTTTCAGAAATGCATACAGAGGCAAACCGTCCATTTTGGCCACCAAATCATATAATGCCATATCAAAAGCACATTTTACAGAGGCATTACCCACAATCATACGATCCATCAAGGCTACATGTTTGTGAATTTCTCTAGGATCCGCGCCGATAAGTGCTTCTGCAAGATCTTTAGCAAAAGCAATGGTCCCCGTCTGTGTCTCTCCATGTATAGATCTATATGGACAACATTCACCCACGCCATATAAACCATCCGAATTATAAATTTTAACCACAGTATTCCTAGCATGGGTTAGTGCACCCTTAGAGATCACAAATGGCTCATGCAGCTTTATCTGGGTGGGTGTGATTTCTATTTTATGAATTTTTGTTGCCTTCATCTTTTAGCAATATTTTAAGTACATTTTTTAAAATTGGATCAGACCTTCTGCAAGTATGCTATTAAAACGCCAGACATCTTCAAAAGAATTGTATAATGGTACAGGAGCAACCCTTATTACATCAGGTTCTCGCCAGTCAGCAATGATGCCGTGTTTAGTAAGGTATTCATGGAGTTTTTTATTGGGATTTGTCATTTGTAAAGATAATTGACATCCTCTTTGATTAGGGTCGGCTGGTGTAATAATGTTAAGTGTATTGTTACCATTTTGCAATACCAAAAACTCAAGATATGACGTCAGCTGTTCAGATTTACTTCTAAGGCGATCCATGCCAGCTTTAGCAAATAGGTCAAGAGATGCTCTGATAGCTGCCATAGACAGTATGGGTGGATTACTCAGTTGCCATCCTTCGGCTGTTGGTATAGGAACGAACTCGTCTTTCATCAAAAACCTGGTCTTTTTATCATTTCCCCACCATCCTGCAAATCTAGGTAAATCCGCTTGGTGATGCCTTTCATGAATAAAGCATCCAGATAAGCTTCCTGGACCTGAATTTAAGTATTTATAACTGCACCATGCTGCAAAATCAGGACCATCTTCATGTAAATGCAACAATAGATTGCCAGCTGCATGAGCCAAATCAAACCCAACCACACAACCCTTGGCATGTCCCATCGCGGTGATGGTTTTGATATCATAGGCCTGACCGGTATAATAATTGACACCACCTATTAGGATAAGTGCTATTTCATCACCATGACGCTCCAAAATGTTTTGAATATGGGTCAATGAAACTGTTTCACTTCCTGTATCAGGGGTAAGCTCTATCATACCTTCTTGGGGATCAAAACCATGAAACCTGATCTGACTTTCGATTGCATACCTATCAGATGGAAAAGGCGAATAATCAAAAAGTATTTTATATCTTTTAGACGTGGGCCTGTAAAAAGATACCATCAAAAAATGCAAATTTGCTGTAAGGCTATTCATTACTACGACTTCTTCAGGCTTTGCGCCAACAATATGCGCCATATTGTCCGTCAAAAATTCATGATATGGCATCCATGGGTTTTTTGCATGAAAATGACCTTCCACACCCAGATTTTTCCAATCATCTAGCTCCTGATTGACATACATTGAAGTAGATTTTGGCATTAGGCCCAAGCTATTTCCACATAAATAAATGATATCCTGACCACTTGATGTTTTGGGGATATGAAACATGTCCCTAAATGCATGAAGTACATCTTTTTGATCCTGATCTAAGGCATATTGCAATGAAGTATCCAATGGCTTTATATTTAGAAGTACAAAGATAAAAATTCGCTAAAGAAATTATTTATTCTGGTGATTGATATATCCATCTCATCACATTATCATACCAAATTTGATCTCTTTCTATCTGAGTAATTACATCATTGATTACGGCATCATCTATGACTTTACCAGGATAAGACCCTGGAACACTTTCCATCTCCCCTAGAGGATAAGGATCGTCTAATCCGGCTATAATTTGAGATGTTCCGGCTCGTTTGACCAACAATTCAAAAGAAAGTACATCATGGACTAAAGTATCGAAATATACATTCTGGGCATATTGATTTTCTTCAGGGTTTCGAGTGCCTTTAAATAGATCTGGGCGTCCTTTGTAGCCTTGTACTCTTCGACCCAATCCCATATGACCATATTGATTACCATGTGCAAAACAGGTCCTTACTTCAGGAAACCGATCTGGAAAATCCATCAAACTAAAAAAATGCCAGGCATCAGCTGTCTGAGCACACATCCAAATCAAATGAAATCGCCAAAATTTATCCTCAAGATTTATAATTTCTTCTGCATTATAAGGGTGAATTTCCACTGCCAATTTATAGTGATTTGCCAATTCAAAAATAGGCAATGTTGCTTCGTCTGCGATGGTCGTCCAATTTCCTTCAGCATTCAAAAAGTGTGTTGGCAGACATAACAACGGCATACTTAGTTCTTCGACACATCGCTGTATTTCCTGAAGTGCATCATCCACATATAATGGTTGTACGACAAAGCCAGAAATAAATTTTTCAGGGTATTCGCTTTGAATAGATGCATTATAATCATTTTGGAATCTAATGACGTCGTGGGCATCTTGTTTTTTGTAACCATTGCAATACAATTGGGATAAATTTAAGATGACTTCCTTATCAATGTGATTGACCTCCATCCATTCTAGTTTGCGATCCAGAAAAAAACTGGGGTCTGTTACGGGCCTGCGCCAGGTGCCCTGACACATGCAAGAGCAATCATCCTCCACCCAAAATATCTTTCTCTCCTTCATAAAACTAGGGATTTGATGAGGATAGGGTAGCAAGTGTCCGTGGCCGTTGATTCGCATTTCTTAATTAATAATCGTCAAAAATAATAAAGTAATCATTAAAACCAAAAAAAAAGACCCACATTGCTGAAGGTCTTTTTTGATATTATATAGTGATGGAGTTATTTTCCTCCGAAACTGATACCTAATGTCAACTCATGAGACCCATTGTTGTAATCCTGAATCTGGTGAGAAGATGTATTGTACGAGTATAAAAAGTTAAGTTTTTCGATTTTAGTACCTATTAAGAATCCAAGTCTCTTGTCTGCCCCTAAAGTATAATTGACACCTCCCAAAAGTTTGTCTTGCAAGAAGCCAAAAACCAAATTCATATCTATATGGGTAGGAACATTATTTAACCTCTTCATAATGATACTTGGAGTCATAGTGATGTCTGTTTGCACATCCAGTTTGTATCCTACCTGCATGATAAAACCTATAGTTCTTTCGGGTGCATCGTTGTCTATGTCGCTTATTCTGGAGCTCACAGCAGACGGTAGCACTAAGCCATAAGACAATCTATTCATATATAGACCATACAATCCAAAAGAAGCGTCAAAGTATTCTGTACCAGATAGAGCGTTGTTGATTACCGGGTCTCCTGGGGCAGAATTGCCCACACCTGATAAGCCATGCTTGATATACTCTGCAGAAATACCAAATCCAACTTTATTATTTTCAGATTCTATCATATAACTAAGACCTACTGCGCCTTTGGTGGTTTCTAACTCTCCAAATCTGTCACTTAGTAAGTTAACACCAAGTCCCAATCTATTTCCCACTGAGCCATTGTATGCTAAAGTAAATGTTCTCGGCGCGCCATCAATTCCTGACCATTTATTACGATAGTTGAGTAACACGTTGTGATTCATTTGATGCCCAAATGAACCGGGATTGATCAATTGTGGATTAAGATGTGCTTGGGTATAGATGTACCTTTCGTCAAAATACCGAGAAGTCTGTGCAATCACCCAAGAAGAAAAATTCATGATGACAAAAAGCACTAGGATGGATTTAAAAATATTTACTGTTTTCATATTTTACCTTTAATACTGTTCAAAATTTTAATTATTCTCCACGAAGTATTGTGACTGTACCTTTATAAATTTCTCTTCTTCCTTGTCCGAAATTTACGTTGAGTACCCAAATATATGCTCCTTCGCGCAAGTTCTCATTGTCTGAGTCCACACCTTGCCAGGTATTGTCATAATTTGCCTGAGAATATACCAGTTTTCCCCATCTATCAAAAATGGATAAATCTGATGAGTTTTTATCGGCACAATTTATGATGAACAGATCATTGAGACCGTCTCCGTTAGGCGTCATGATAGACATTGATGTGAAACATTCTCCATCTATCGGACATTCGCCCACTTCTAGATTGGTCAATCTTAATTCACAAAGGTTAGCATCAGTAACGGTAACATTGTAAAAACCCTCAGCCAATCCTTCAGCTTTATTGGTGATTACAGAAAGGTTTTGCCACACATACCCATAATTTCCAGCCCCAGTATTACCCATATTGATTTCAATGCTCCCTGTATCATTATCTTTTGAGCTACAAGTTCTTTGGACTGTAGCGTTTAACCTTGTAGGTTGGGTAATCGTGATCGCCTGAGATACTACCGTACCTGTAGTACCTGTAGCATTCATTGCTGAGACCGTATATGTACCTGCCGGGAGATTAGAAAAGGTAAAATCTGGAACATTAATCACCTGAGGGCTACCAATGGTGTTGATTCCGGCTCTTAAGGTTACAGTGACTGGATAAGTACCTTTGGTTAAAGTACCGCTGATCACACCATTGGACTCACCAAAACATTTAATTCCAAATCCTGAAAAATTACTGGTCACGGAAACCGTACCCAATTCTGGTTTTTCATCTGTAACAGGTTTTACCGTAACTTCTATTCCATTTCTGACAGCAGTACATCCATTAGCGTCGGTTACTGTTACATTATATGTCCCTGCTCTAAGCTTATCTATTGCTAAAGTTCCAGAAGTCTGACCATCAGGAATACCTCCAGACCACATGGTTCTGTAATTAGCTGTTCCACCAGCCACTGTAATGTTTATCCCACCATCAGCAGCAGTAGCACTTGAAGCTTGGGTGATACTTGTAACAGCGATGGTTACAGGTGTTGGTTCTGTTATAGTTACAGTAGCCGTTCCTGTTTGTGCAGGTGTGGCACTATCTGACACTGTCACTGTATACGTTCCTGCTCTTAGATTTTGAGGATTGGCTCCAGATAATCCGCCAGTCCACGTATAACTGTATGGTGTACATCCGCCACTCACAGTTACAACGATTCTTCCATCACTCCCGCCATTACATTTTACGTTAGTAGGTGTAAGGGTTACAGGAGATAGTGCAGTTTGAGTATTTCCTACTGTAAAACTTGCCGTAGCCGTACAACCTTTAGAATCTGTTACAGTTACACTATAAGTTCCAGCATTTAGCCCTGATGGATTAGGGATATTTCCTTGTGCAGGATTCCAATTGTATTGATATCCGCCATTACCGCCTGATGTAGCACTGATGTTGATAGCACCTTTGCCACCACATGCGGCATTCGTTACCACTCCTGCATTAGGTATAGAGATGGCTGAAGGCTGAGTCACCGTAGCACTACACGTAGTACTCACTGTGCCGTTGCAGACTACTTCAAAAGTATAAGTACCTGCACCTACGCCAGTCAAGGTAAGGTTTCCAGCGGATACTGCACCACTTTTAATGACAGTACCTGCCAATTTCCATTGATAATTACAAGCATCTCCGTTGGTTACGGTGATAGCTACACTACCATTGCTTTGACCATTACAAGCTACAGGAGTAATGGTGCCAACCGTACAAACTGGTTTTGGATCATCAATACAATTAATAGCAATTGATCCACCTGTGGCTGTACTAGATACCATCGCCGGAACGCCGTTTGCTGTTCCTGTGACGTCAGTGGGACCGGGTACGGTTACATTAGCTGTATAATTGGTATTTGATGGACATAGAAGTTCAAAACAAATTTTAAATATTACATGTCCATCAGGTCTTGAAAGTGCATTTCCATTAGTCCACGCCAAATTCAAAACATTATTTGTATTTGAAAATACTGATTGGTTTAGACCGTCCAAGCCATATGCTTCTGTTCTGACAAATTTAAGTTGTGTAGGATCCCATCCAAATTTAGTCTGTAATCCAAAAATATTATCAAAATCTTCTACGGTCACGTCTAAACATATAATGTCCCCTTTTTTTCCAGAAGCAGTTCCTGTTTTTATTTTTACTGAAACTCCAGGGTCTCCTACATTTATTTTACCATAACTGTAACAAACAGGTACTGCACCATTATCATCTTCCCAGATGGTTTCTAAAGTACCGATTCCGATCTGAATACATCCAGTACCCGTAGCAGCCAATACTTTAAAACAAAGTTCCATAATAACAGTATTGTCAGGTAGTGTCAATGGCATAGCAGGTTGATCATTAAACCAAAGGTATTTAAACTCTCCGGTGGGTGCACCTGCTGCATTGAATCCTCCTGCAAAATTAGGTATACCTCCTGTTGCCGGCGTTTTTACTTCCGTATATTGTAATACTGCCGGATCCCATTTTATAGATCCCTGCCCTGACTGCATAATTTTGAAATTCTTTACTGTGATCGGTACACAAATGGTCTGGTCTTTTAGAGCCGTCACTACTGCACCTGTAAATGTCAAAGCATTAGGATTGCTACAAGCAGGATCAACACAGGTTGGTGGTGGTGGCGGCGGACCGTCTCCTTTTATTCTTACAGTCCCCTTGGTATTGGTCAGGTTTTGATTTTCTGTAAAATCAGCATAAACGACATTGATTCTTCTTGGCGTATTGCTAGTGACCACATCTGATGAGGTGTTTTTAGCACCTATAGCTTTAAAATTTATGGTAAACAACCTAGTATTTGCGGGTAAAGTGACGCCAAAAGCTCCATTTGCACCTGGGTCATCCCATGCAAATGTCAACTGGCCTTTTTTGATAGCTACACCTGAACCTGGCAATCCAATACTACCTGCCGATAGTCCTCTTAATGCTGCGGTATTGATGTTGCTAATATTAGCAAACTCCAAAATTAATGAGTCATAATTTACAGAAAACTGCAATCCTATGAGACTCGTAAAATTGGAAGCTGTCACATCTACTGATGCATTTGCACCCTGATCCACTTCTGAACTTGACATGGCAATATTCACTTGTGCGGTTGCAAAATTTACACAGAAAAAAATTCCTGTTAATAGTGTAAAAAAGATTTTCCTCATGTCGGAAATTTTTAAAATGATAAAATCAGTTTGCAAAATTATAAAATATTTTATGATTTATTCTATATATTCCTTGCTTGTTTTCAAAACATTTTGATAGTATAACATCACAAAACCATCAAAAGTCTAAAAACACAATATATTTAGTGCAAATAATGCGCCAAATTTTTAATTGATCATAAATACTAGGGAATCTTCGGTAATAAGCACAAAGATATAGCTTTTTAAGTATCTATGATAAAAATTATTTGGACAAATTAATTTAGAATGTTCTTTTAACATTGTTTTAAGAAGTATTTTGAATTTTATGACCTCTAAAAACTAATATTTTTTATGCCTTAAAGATTTCAGCAGTAGTATCTTGATCCATCATACATCTGAAATGGCCTTGAGGACATGATTCATATCCAAGCTTTGAGCATGGTCTACAAGATAAACCGCTAACTTCTATATTGGTATGTTTTTCAGTATTCTTATGTCCATAATAAGGGTACATACCAAATTGGGGCACAGTATTACCCCAAAGCACGACCACTTCCTTCTGTAACGCAGCTGCAATATGCATCAATCCTGTGTCTCCTGTCACCACTTTGCTACTGTGCTTAATAAACCCGGCACTGACACCCAAGCCTACTTTACCACAATAGTCTATCACTTTTTCAGGAAACATCATAGACAATTCTTTAGCTAAATCTGCTACATCTTGTCCTCCGGAGAGTAAAGTATGTCCAGGATATGTGGAAATAATGTCTATACATTTCTCTTTAGGAATACGCTTAGTAAAATAAGTAGCCCCCAATACCAATACCTGATATTTGATACCTTTGATCAATTCTTGTGCATCAAACTCGTCTTCCGGCATTATGAAATAATCCAAGCCTATGCCATCATCTTTAATGCCTAACGGCTCTAAAGCATCAAAGTAACGATCTACTAAATGTTTGTTTTCAGGTAAAAGATTCCATTTAAATTTTACAGAAAGCCATTTTCTGACGTTGAGTTTGTCAAATCTTATCGTTTTTACTTGTAGAGCGATTCCTATTCTGTAGGATCTCATATTTTTTTGTAAATCAATGATTAAATCGTAGTTTTCAGATTTTAGATCTGAGATCGTTTCAGTCAATGATTCTTTCAATCTTATGATTTTGTCTACGTAAGGATTTTCGTGGATTATGTGAGCAAATGTAGGTTTAATCAAATAATGAATTTCGGCGTCCACCTGCTGTTTTAGACATCTGATTACGGGTGTAGTGAGCACTACATCTCCAATAGACGAAAAACGAATGATTAATATTTTATTTACTTTTGTCTTCATACAGTACAAAGATAACCTATTAATTTCTTTCTGCACATTTTTTTATCAGACTTCATTAAACAAAAGCCGGTTAAAAGTATTTTTGTTTCAACTTAATTTTAAGAGATGTTGCTAAAGTTGCGCAAGCCTATTATTGTTTTCTTCATTTTGCTGTCAGGACTGAGTGTTTATTTCGCTACCCAACTCAAGTTTAGTTTTTCCTTTGACCAGTTTTTTCCAAAAGGAGACCCCGATTTAGAGTTTTATAAAAATTTTGCAAAAGAGTTTGAGTCTGACGATAACTTTTTAATGATAGCCGTTGAAAATAAACCGTCTATCTTTGACTCTTCTTTTCTGGCAAGGTTTCATAAGTTGACCTTATCTATAAAAGATGCCCCTCACATCACTCGGGTTCAGTCTCTGACCACGCTGAGTGCACCTGTGAAAACACCATTTGGCATTACTGCTATCCCAATGATTCACATGGACAATCCGGAATACTATGAAAGCGACAGCACAAACCTAGTCAATGACGAACGCTTAGTATATACATTGATTGACTCCAATGCAACGTCCTTAGTGATCGCATGTAAAACAAAGGCAGATTTGGGTATGGATGAGTCAAGAGAGCTTACCGACAAAGTCGATGAGCTTTTAGCTTCACATGGTCTCACAGAAAACTCTTACATACTTGGTAGGGCATATTTCCAACGTGAACTCATAGATTTTCAGAAGAAAGAAATGTTGATGGCATTTATCACTTCCATTATTTTAGTGACTTTTATCATGTTTCTGATCTATAGAAAACCCATAGGCATAGCCATATCCCTCGGTAGCATCGCCCTAGGATTATTATTATTTATGGGATATCTTGGGGCCACGGGTACAGAGTTAAATGCAGTATCTGCTTTATTTCCCGTTATTATGTTAATTGTAGGTTCGTCTGATGTCATCCATATATTTAGTAAGTATGTAGACGAACTTAATAAAGGAAATACTAAGCAATTAGCCATGGAAATCACGGTAATGGAAATCGGCCTAGCTACTTTCATGACATCTGCAACTACTGCTATTGGTTTTGCATCTTTGTATTTTTCAAAATTGAAGACCATTCAGGACTTTGGTATAAACGCTGCTATTGGAGTCATGATAGCATACGTGACGGTTATACTATTAACGACAGTGGTGTTATCACTTTTCGATAAGAACCAAATAATATCCGAGCAATATCAAAATTCTAAATGGACACCTTGGTTAGAAAAAATATTCAATATAAATAGGTATCATCAGAAAACTATCTTGATAACAGTTTTAGCTTTGTTAATCATATTTGGTGTTGGTATTTCTAAAATAAGTACCAATTATAATATAGAAGACAACTTGCCCAAAGGATCAAAAGTAACCCGAGATTTTTTGTTTTTTGAAAAACACTATGCTGGTTTCAGACCTTTGGAGTTTGCAATTGCATCCAAAACCAACGAACAGGCTGATGATTTTCTAGTGCTAAAAGAAGTGGATAAAATAGAGCAAAAAGCCAAATCTACGGGTGTCATTAAATCTTCAATGTCTTTGGCAACCTTATACCGAAGTATTAATAAAATGAATAATGCCAATGCTCAAGAAGCTTATCTTTTTCCAGAAGATGAAGATGCTTTCTATGCAGCTCAAAAACTAGTGGAGCGTGGCCTCAAAGACGAAGCCAATATCTTAGTTAGTAAGGATCGTCTTAAGACCAGAATTTCAGCCCGTATTTCTGATATTGGTGCTGACAAAATCAAAGCAGTAGGTACAGAACTTGACGATTGGATCAATAAAAATATAGACACATCTCTCATAAGTGTGAAGAGAACAGGAACAGGCCTAATACTAGATAAAAACTCCGAATATGCCACTAAAAGTTTATTGCAAGGCTTAGGGTTTTCTGTGTTGATCATATCTATGCTTATGGCACTACTGTTCAAATCTTTGAGGATGCTTATCATTGCTTTGATTCCCAATATCATTCCGCTTTTGTTTGCAGCAGCAATCATAGGATTTTTTGGTATTGAATTAGAAGCCGGCGTCGCCATTATGTTTTCGATCATTTTTGGTATAGCCGTAGATGATAGTATACACTTTTTGAGTAGGTACAACTTGTGCTTGAAAGAAGGCTTGGCTAAAGAAAAAGCCATTCATACTACTATACATGAGTCCGGAAAAGCGATTATTTTTACTACTATTGTTATGTTTTTTGGATTTTTTATGATGATTTTTTCAGTTAATCCGCCAACTTTTACCGTTGGAGTTCTTATAGCAGTAACTTTGGTCAGCGCTCTGATTTGTGATTTGCTTTTGTTGCCTGCTTTGATATTACGATTTACGAAGTAATGGAGCGTTTTTTAGCTCACTGATTGCACGGAATACAAAGATTTTTATTTGATCTGCAAGAGACTTTTTTATATTTCTCACTCTAAGTCTTTATACTGCTTTGAATTGATAATTCTGATTATACTTTCTTTATCAATTATGGACTTATTATTTAAATTTACTAAAATTCCAAGTTTTCTATGAGTCAATCTTAGGTAGGTTAAAAGTTGTTTTTTGTGAACATTAGTCAGAATTTCAACTGGCTATAATTCAACAATATTTTTAGAGTTAATTTTAACTTTTATGTTTACCTGTATATCTTTCTAAAAGATGATAAAAAATTTGGTTCATAAATAAGAAAACCTACTTCACAAAAATAACGTCATTTATCTTGTCTCCTTGTTGTATTTTGTGTACTACATCCATACCTTCTATTACTCTGCCAAATATGGTATAATTACCGTCCAAATGCGGCGTTGCCGAGTGTGTGATAAACCATTGTGTACTTTCTGTATGGTTGCCTGCAGATGCCATACCAATGTAACCTGAGCCATCATATGATATTTGTGATAGCTCTGATCTGATACTATATGGTTCTGAACCAAATCCGTCACCTCTTGGGCATCCGGTCTGTATAACAAAATTAGGTACCACTCTGTGAAAAACCTTACCTGAATAGTATTTTTTATTGATTAAATCTACAAAGTTTGCGACTGTAGCTGGTGCCGAATTTTTATAGAGTTTTACTCTAATGAGCCCTTTTGATGTTTTGATAGCTGCCACACTAGAGTCGCCAATGGTACTGATTAAAGTCCAATCGATAGGATGGTTATGTTCAGGTATTTTGGCTTTATAGTCTGCGCCTTCTAAATATGCTATACAAGATGCTAGCTCATTATATGTTTCTATTTCTTTAGGGAGTTTGAGTTTTGCCAGGGCATCTTTCATAAAGGTCAGGTCCTTGAGCCATTCTTTCCATGCCATGACAGGTTCTTTGAGTATAACAGATGATGTCGCCATTTGTCCAGGATCGCCACTAGTAATACCGCTTGCCAGGGTACCCAATATTTCTGCCTTTACTTTTCCATAACCATTGCCAAATGCTTTATAAAATTGTGGACTTTTCAGGATATTTCCTAGACCTTCCAGTGCAGCAATTTTTACTATTTGGTCTTTTTCCTGAGCATAAATCTGTGAAATCACAATATAATTAAATGGGTCTTGGCTCAAGGCATTAATATATGCAGCCTTTCCATATGGAGAAGATTCTGATTTTAAATTCCTTTTGATTCTTTCAGAAAAGGCTATCTTACTTTTAGTAAAATATAGAGCTGTGTGCGCTAGTACTGCTCCATTCATAGGTGCTCTGACTTGCCATGGAGTAGTAACTGTATCATACTTAGCATACAAGGGTACGTCTTCTATAAATCCATTCTTGACAAAAACTTGGGCTGCTGTAGTGGCTATATGAAGATTGGAGTCCAAAAGGCTTGGTAAAATCGCATCACGCATTTTAAAGTATGGATAATTGCCCAATGCTCTGATAATATTACACTTTACTCTGTAATCATTTTCTTTGAGCAAAGCAGTCTTCAACGGTTCTAAAAATAAGGAATCCTTGTTTTTACCAAAAGATGTGGCCAAGGCCATTTTGATCTCAGGATTTTTTTCCCTAGTAAAAATATCGGTAAGTCTTATTGCTGCCAGGTTTAGTTTCAGGTCTTTGGCTCTAGCCAGATAATGGGCAGCATAGAGTTTTACTTCATAAGGGGTTGTAGCATTATTTAAAAAGTCAACCATCTTAGAAGTACCTTCATCAGAGACAATGTTTCTCAAAGCCATTCTGTATATGGCTTTTGCTTGTCCTAAAAGTAAAAAAGTATCCGTAATACGGTATGTTTTTACTGTAGATAATGCCTTGAGATCGTTTAATCCTCCCGTTTTACCTACAGCTTCTAGTATATTGGCATTATAAATATTGTCTATATCCAATGTATCTTTTCCCCGAAAAGCCACAATAAGTTTATCAGTAATTTTGGTATCTCCTACCTGACCTAGAGCAAAAGCAGCGGCGGCCCTTACTTGCATTACTGGATCTTTGAGCATTTTGATCAAGGAGTCTTGGGCTTCCTCTGACTTGACAGATGCGAAAGCCATCGTGGCCAGATATCTATGGGTTGGGTTTTCGCTTCTCAGATGCACATAAAGTCCTTTTACGTCACTTTTGTCCTGAAAGTCTAATATTTTTTGAACTTCGGGGTCTGACATGGAGATTTTGATTTCCGTATCCATTGTTTTGGTATCTGGCACACAAGAAGTAAACCATACAGATAAAAATGTCGCTAAAACCAGAGAAAATACAATATTCTTTGTCATCGTTGAAATCAATTGAAAGTCCAAAATTAATGTTTTTCTGGAAATTATAACTAAACTCTTATATCTTTGCACATTCTAATGGTAAAAGAATTTAAATTGGAAGCAATAAGGCTTGGTAAGGTATGATGATATACTCCAATCAATAAAAATTCATTTTGAATACTTTAAATATCTAAAAATACAGATGGGTGTAAAATTAGTAACTAAAGAAGTTTTGAACAGAAAGGCAAAGTTTGAGTATAGTTTTATTCAAATGTTTGAAGCTGGTTTGGTACTGACGGGCACTGAAGTCAAAGCATTACGATTAGGACTGGCCAACCTTAATGACGCTTATTGCCTATTTGATAATGGAAACCTTACGGTTAAGAGCATGTTTATAGCTGAATACGATCATGGAACTATATACAATCACGACGCGCGCAGAGACCGAAGATTGTTACTACGTAAACCAGAACTCAAAAAACTAGAACGACGTGTGACTGAAAAAGGACTCACGATTGTTCCATATAGATTGTATTTTACAGATCGTGGCTTTGCTAAACTAGAAGTTGCACTTGCCCAAGGAAAGAAAGCCTTTGACAAACGAGATGCTATCAAAGAAAGGGACAATAAGAGAGACCTAGATCGATTGAAAAAAATCAAACTCTAGACCCCATACCGTTTAGTAAAGTCGACTTTATGAAGTCCTTTCCTTGCTATGGAAGGGTTGATGATGGGTATATTCATTCAAAATTACCTTACATAAATGACACTAACTTTAAAGGGGTCAGGAACTATTTAAAGGGAGTGAGTATATTTTTGTGTTTTAGAATTGATCATCAATGACTGTGAATTTATAAGTTTTAACACGAGTTTTACCTACCGTACCTGCGAACTTGAACAAACTACTTAATTTTGCCATAAATGAAAAAATTTAAAAGGTTAAACAATGCCCCAAAGATACAGGGGTACTTTTCGATTTTTCAAGAGGTCAGGTCCATAATGGGATATAATTTCCCCTTTTTTCCGGTTTTTTCCGGTTATGTCCACTTTTGTCCCTTTTGGGTATGTTTTGGGCAGTTTTGTCCATTTTTTCCACTTTTGTCCAAAAACGACCCAAACTTCCTTTTTCTTCCCATTTTGGCATGTGGTTTTGCATAGTATGCGTCCATTTTTAGTAAATTTTAACATTTGACCTACACACATATCCTCTGAAATAATGTTATGTATGTGTAAAATTTAAATTCATATGCCATTGTCCAAACCTATCAACCTGTATCATCCTCCATACATACTCCGTACCTCCTCCAACGATACTCCCATGATACTAGCACCATACTCCGTAGATGGTATAACCGCATTCCGACTGAGTTCCCACTGAATTCCGACTGAGTTCCCACTGAGTTCCCACTGAGTTCCCACTGCATTCCGACGAGTTCCCACTGAGTTCCCACGAGTTCCCACTACAGTACAGCGACACCCACTGATTTCAGGATAACATCAACGCATTCAGGTCATATGCTCGCTTAATTGGGTTTAAATTCATAGGTTTTTAAAATAGCTTTTTGTCTCTATCGTACTTAAGTTTACGGTGCTAAGACCTAACCCATGTACTATGATCTGTCTGGCTGTGATGGCTGTAATTGAAAAATATATAATTTGACAGCCATTTTTTTAACTTTTTAAGATGTTTGCTCATGCTTGAATTTATCTTAAACAAATCATTTATTCATCATCATGGATAATTCAAATAGAAATGTTAGAAGTACTATCTACCCTTAAGAAATAGCGAACATTACTACTCCCCTAAAATAATCAGTGACCCATTTAAATCCATCTAGAAACCAAATCGTGTTTTGCGGTCAACAAAAAATTACTTTTTCACTTCTTTGCTAAAGCTTTCTTTCAGACCTACCGTTTGATTGAATATCATCTTTCCACTCGTGGATTCTATGTCGGTACAAAAGTAACCTTGTCTTAAAAACTGATACTGAGTACCTGGTGTGCTATCTTTCAAGGATGACTCCATCATAGCAGTATTTATGGTTCTGAGAGATTCTTTGTTGTAAAACTCCAGAAAGTCTGTATTATCATCACCTGTAGGATCGGGAACGGTAAACAATCGATCATACATTCTTACCTCACATGGTATGGCGTCACTTACACACACCCAATGTAGAGTACCTTTGGGTTTGATACCCGATACATCTTCTCCAGATTTACTATTTGGGTAATAAGTGACATAAATAGTTGTTACTTCTCCTTGTTCGTCTTTATCTACTCCAGTACAATGAAGTATATAAGCGTGCTTCAACCTTACATCTGATCCCGGAGTCATACGAAAGTACTTTGGTGGCGCATTTTCCATAAAATCTTCTCGTTCTATGTACAATTCACGACCAAAATTCAATATTCTGCTACCTGCGTTGATTTCTTCAGGATTATTTTCTGCATGAAGAATTTCTGTTTGGCCTTCAGGATAATTGGTTATAATGACCTTTACAGGATCAAGCACGACCATAGCCCTTTGCGCTGTTTTATTGAGTTCCTCTCGCACACAAGCTTCCAAAAGGCTTATTTCTATGGTATTTTCTCTTTTCGCTACTCCAGCTTTGTCACAAAAATTTCTAATTGCCATAGCGGGATATCCTCTCCTTCTCATTCCTGAAATGGTAGGCATGCGAGGGTCGTCCCATCCTGTTACATAATTATCATTGACTAGTTTCAATAATTTACGCTTGGATGTAATCATAAATTCCACATTCATCCGAGCAAATTCTGTCTGTTTGGAAGGAAAAATTCCTAATTTCTCAATAAACCAATCATAGACAGGACGATGGTGTATAAACTCTAATGAGCAAAGAGAATGTGTGATATTTTCAATGGAATCTGACTGACCATGAGCAAAATCATACATAGGGTAGATGCACCATTGGTCACCTGTACGATGATGATGTTCTTTTTTGATACGGTAAATGATCGGATCCCTCATGAGCATGTTGGGAGATGACATATCTATATTAGCTCTCAATACCCGAGAACCATCTAGAAACTCACCATTTTTCATCCTTTCAAACAAATCTAGATTTTCGGCTATCGTTCTGGATTTATATGGACTATCTTGGCCTGGCACAGAAGGTGTACCTTTCATGGCAGCAATTTCTTCAGGTGTACTGTCATCTACATATGCCAGCCCTTTTTGGATGAGTTGTACAGCAAAACCATACAATTGCCCAAAATAATCTGAAGCATAAACTGCATCGCCATTCCACTCAAAGCCCAACCATTTGATATCGTTTTGGATACTGTCCACATATTCTGTTTCTTCTGTGGAAGGATTGGTATCATCAAAACGAAGATTGGTACTACCGCCATACTTTTTTGCGGTCTCGAAATTGATACATATGGCTTTCGCATGACCTATATGAAGGTATCCGTTAGGTTCTGGCGGGAATCTGGTAAGTACTCTGCCATTATGTTTTCCAGACTTTAGGTCGTCTTCTATGATTTGCTCTATAAAATTGAGTGATTCTTTTCTTTCTTCTGACATATATTAAGATTAAGGCTAAGATTAAGTTTGAGAATAAGGTTAGGGAATATAAATCCTACATTCGTTCAGGCATTTCTATTCCTAAAAGGTCAAAAGTGGTTTCAAGTACTGATCCTACCTGATCACTTAATTTGGCTCGAAATATCTTCGCATCTTCTGACTCTGCGTTAAGTATTCTGACTTCATGATAAAATCTGTGGTAATCCTTCGCCAGATTATAGGCATAATTGGCCAAACCTGAAGGATCGTATTGTTCTCCGGCATCTTTGATGATTTGTGGAAACTGCATCAGGTGTCCAATCAATGTTTTTTCATACTCATTTACGGTTAAATAAAGACTATCTTTAGAAAGAATATCATATCCTGCTTTTCTTTTTACCGATTGTATTCTTACGTAAGCATTCTGCACATAAGGTCCTGTCTGTCCTTGCATATCGACCGACTCTTTAGGGTCAAAAATCATCCTCTTTTTGGGTTGAACTTTTATGATAAAGAATTTTAAAGCCGCCAATCCTATTTTTCGGAGTATATCTTCTTGTTCTTTAGGAGTCAAAGCAGCTATCTCCCCACGGTCTGCCGACATATTGCGGGCTTCTTGTATCACTTCGCTCATGAGATCATCCGCATCTACTACGGTTCCTTCCCTTGATTTCATTCTACCTGTCGGCAAATCTACCATACCATAAGATAAATGATAGAGCCCATCGGCAAAGGGTTCATTAAATCGTTTACAGATTTCAAAAAGCACTTTAAAGTGATAATCCTGCTCATCTGCCACGGTGTAAACCATCTTTTCAGTACCGTGATCTGCAAACCTTTGCTGTGCCGTACCTATATCTTGAGTGATATAAACTGACGTACCGTCACTTCGCAAAACGATCTTACGGTCCATACCTACATCTTCTAGATTGACCCAAACAGATCCGTCTTCCTGTTGGTAAAACACTCCTTTTGCAAGACCATCTTCTACGGCTTTCTTTCCAAGTATATAAGTATCAGACTCGTAGTACAATGCATCGAAGGATACTCCCAACATTTGATATGTCTGATCGAAACCTTCATAAACCCATGAGTTCATTTTTTCCCATAATGCCGTAACTTCTGGATCTTTTGCTTCCCAAGCTATCAACATTGCTTTAGCTTCTGCACCTAATGCACTATAAGTATTGAAATACGTATTTTTATATTCTTTAAAAAAGGATGCTAAGTCTTGACCTTCTTTTTTATTGTTTTCATATACCGCTATCCCCATATCGGAAAACTGAAAGCCTTCATATTCAATAACAAATTCCTTTTCGAAAAGTACATAATAGTCACCAACAAAATGGTCACCTTTGATATTTGTAGAAGATGGAGTAGCGCCATGTCCAAATTTTTGCCAAGCTAACATACTTTTACATATAGCAATACCTCTGTCATTAATAACCTGTGCTTTGATTACTTCATACCCGTTTGCTTCGAGTATTTTACTACAAGACCAACCCAAAAGTATGTTTCTGATGTGTCCTAAATGCAGTGGCTTGTTGGTATTTGGTGACGAAAATTCGACTAATACCTTTTTACCATTGAGTGGAGCATAACCAAATTGCGATGTATTCTGAATTTTATCAAAAACACTTTGCCAAAAAGAGTCATTAAAGGACAAATTTAAGAACCCCTGAACAGTTTCATAACTTTTTATTTCCTGATTGCTTTGTAACATCCAGTTTCCAATAGAAGAACCAATCTCCACAGGAGACTTTTTAAGTGTTTTTACAAGTGGAAATATGACAAAAGTGAAATCTCCTGCAAACTCCTTGCGTGTTTCATTAATCAAAATATCTTCATCCCTGACCTCTATATCGTAAATGGCCATTACAGCCCTTTTGTAGGTCTCTCTGATGTCACTTAAAAAATCCATTTTACTTTTTGTGGTTTTGTTTATTTAAGATTTAGAAAAAACATGATAAAGTAATGCACAGTGTCATTTAAATCATTAAATTATAGTATGAACAAATTATATTTATAAAGTGCAAATGTACAGTTTTCCAAGGCACATTCACTAAAAAATATTGAATTACACACAAATAAATTGGTTTGTGGTAAGACTTAACAAGGCTTTTTGTTTAAAAACACCCTATATAAACACAAAATATTCCTATCTTTTATGGTCAAGAACAACTACTTTTCTAAAAACATTTTGTTTGTATCACAAAAAGTAAAATGTATAGTGTGTAGGTAATTAAAATATTCGACATTTCTCCAAAAGTATAAGTAATATTTATAGTTAATTTTTCGTAAAAGTATTGTAAATTAGAGTATTAATGTTAATTTTGTGCCGTTTTTAGTTTAATGTTCATAACATTTCGATTTTTGTAAATTCTTAATTATATAGCCGATGAGGAGTTTTACTAAGTTCTTATTTCTTTTCTTTTTTGCATCCATAATATTGTCTTCATGTAAAAAAGATATATCAGATGACGTTTCTGATAGCGCATTTAAAAATGTTTCATCTTACGATTATAAAATAGTACACCAATGGAATGACCTTTGGTTGGAGATAGAAAGACATGCTGCTGGATACAGACCTTGTCCTACTGCAAATGCATTGGGATATGTTGGTTTAGCCAATTATGAGGCTACCGTTTCTGGCATGAGCAACTATCAGTCACTTGCTAACTTATATGGTGGTCTGAAAATACCTGCAGTTTTTGCAAATCAGGAGTATCACTGGCCCACAGTTGTAAACTCCGTTAATTATTACTTATACAGCAGACTATTTCCTGAAGTAGACCAATCTTTGTACAACAAAATTAAAACACTTCACGACAAAAACGAAAAAGAATATTCTGAACAAGTAAGTCAGGACATTTACATCAGATCTAAAAACCACGGACAGGCTGTAGCTGCAGCTGTTTGGGATTATATGAAAACCGATGTTGTTACTTTTGATGCATACAAAGATCCATTTAAAGAAAACAACTGGGAAGACAGATTGAATCAACCTGGTGCATGGACACCAACTGTTCCTGGACCAGGAGAAGGTATGTTTCCATTCTTCGGAAAAGGTCGTACTATGGCGATCAAAGAAGATATGAAGATATGCCGTGATTGGAAAACTTATGTGGGCAACTGGACAGAAGAGCCGGGTAAAGGTATTTATAATCAAGCTTTAGAAGTTATTGCGCAAAATGCTCCTGAACTTAGGTATCAAACTGAATGGGTAGGAGAGTTTTGGAGTGATGACCTTTTAGGATTGACATTTAGCCCACCATCAAGATTTATCGCTATCGCTGACCAAGTATATGTACTAGAAAAAGCCAGTCTTGAAGAAGCCATCGTAGCTAATGCTAAAGTCGGAATAGCACTACATGATGCAGCCATAGGTTGCTGGAATTCAAAATATCATTACAATATAGAAAGACCAGAGTCATATATTAAAAGGGTGATAGATCCAACTTTTGAACCTAATCTAAATATGCCAAACGGTGAAAGCGGAATTTCTCCATCATTCCCAGCATATCCTTCAGGCCACGCTACTTTTGGTGCTGCTGCATGTGAAGCTTTAGCTAGTGTATTTGGATACTCTTATGGTATGACAGATAATTGTCACAGAAATAGAACAGAATTTGAAGGGTACCCACGAACATTCAAGAGTTTTTATGAAATGGCCTTGGAAAATGCTTGGTCAAGAGTTCCTCTAGGAGTCCACTATAGAATGGACGCTGAAGAAGGTGTAAGATATGGTACTGAAATAGGAAGAGTAGTCAATAACCTTCCTTGGAAAAAATAATCTAAGAGTATAAAAATATACAAAAAGGGTCATTATTGACCCTTTTTTATTGTTGTTTGTATTGTTTTTTAACTTTTGAAAATCATATTTGTTTCATTATAAAAGTGAACATTTATTTCCACAATTCGCAGACCTATTAATGAGTATCTAGTAAAAGTAAATATATGAAAGTAAAATATTTGTTTTTTGTGCTTAGCATCACATTGACAGCCAGTGTGATAAGTTGTAAAACTGATAAAAAAGAGTCAGATATTGACCAAAACAATGTACAAGATTACAAAGAAAACTACGGTACTGGAGAGACATCTCGCACCTTCCAAAGAATCAATGGAAAAATAGAAGGTAAGATGACTGATTACTATCCTTCGGGCAAACTTAAAGGGGAAAGATTTTTTGTAAAAGATTTACAGCATGGTAAAACAACTATATACTACGAATCCGGTGCACTCAAAGAAGTACAATATTATGACCAAGGAAAAAAGACAGGTGGTGATACCATATACTACGAAGATGGGACGCTGAAGTTTGTCACAGAATACAAAAACGATATCAAACATGGTTACCTACGTAAATGGGACGAAGCAGGCGGCCTCATCTACGAGGCCAAATTTGCTATGGACACGCTAATAGAAGTTGGCGGCAAGCCTGTGGTGCAGGAAAAGATAGCCAAATGAGAAACATACTACTATTTCACGGTTTGCTTGAGGCTATTGCTGGGTTTTTACTTATATTTAACCCACAATGGTTGTTGTATCATGCTCAACCCGAACTACATGGTATCGTCATCGCAAAGCTTTATGGTATCATGATCTTTGGCTTTGGCCTGATTTCCTATCTGCTCTCCAAAAGCTTTGAATACAATCAAATGTATAAACAAATATGTTTGGTCGTCATTTCCCTACACCTGATTATTGGGTTCTATATGTATGGTGTCTTCCAACAGGGAGTCACTCCTCATCCTGGTGCTGCTATTTTACACTTGGCATTGGCAATCATCTTTTTAGTAATATATCTCCGTAACATTCAAAAATTTAATCATGAACAGCCAACTTCCTGATTTATTAAATATCCTGGATCTGACCAAGCTGGAAGATGGGCATTTTAAAAGCGGAAATCTATTTATTGGTAGTCCCAATGTCTATGGTGGTCAGGTGTTGGCACAAGCTGTATCCGCAGCAAATGCCACTATAGAAGATGACAAAGTCTTGCACTCACTCCATAGCTATTTCATCAATCCTGGAGACAACGACATCGACATACATTACAAGGTAGAAAATGTAAAAAATGGGCGTTCGTTTAACACCAGAAGAGTAGTGGCTTCTCAAAATGGAAAAGATATCTTCATCATGTCTGCCTCTTATCAAAAACCGGAATCAGGTATAGAACACCAAGCCATCATGCCCAATGTGGCTAGACCTGAAGCATTGACTTCGTTTTCTGATCTTTTTGCAGAGTTTGCAGCTAAATTTAAACTGGAACCCCGAGGAATTTTTGCGCCTAACGGTCCTTTTATTTTCCACCCGGTAGAGCATTATGATCCATTTAATCCCAGAATTCGTCCCGCTTTTAATCACACCTGGTTTAAAACTAATGGTTCCCTAAGTGACGACACATTACTGCATCAAAGTACTTTGGCGTATGCTTCAGATTTTAACCTTTTGATTACGGCACTTTTCCCACATGGTATGTCATTTTTTACAACGCCAATGCAGATAGCCAGTCTGGACCATGCGATGTGGTTTCACCGTCCAGCACGTACAGACGAATGGCTACTTTATGTAGTTGAAAGTTCTAATGCTAATGGAGGCAGAGCATTTTGCACGGGTAAAATATTTACAATTGATGGCGTATTGGTAGCCAGTACAGCACAGGAAGGCTTGATTAGGAAACTTTAAATTATTCTCCCAATAATCCTTCAAAATAAGTAATAAATTCGTCCAAGCTCATACTTCCTACGTCACCATGTCCTTGCATTCTGACGGATACTTGTTGGTTTTCCATTTCTTTGTCACCTATTACGAGCATTAGTGGAACTCTCTTTAACTCCGTATCTCTGATTTTTCTACCTATAGATTCCGCTCTTTCATCAATAAAACCACGAATATCGTGTTTTGCCAACGCTTTCTTGATTTCTTCACAATATGGAATCAATCTGTCTGAAATAGGTAGTAATGCATATTGATCTGGGGTCAACCAAAGTGGGAATTTTCCTGCGGTGTGCTCTATCAAAATACTTATAAATCGTTCCATAGAGCCAAATGGCGCTCGGTGTATCATTACCGGACGATGTGCTTGATTGTCTGATCCTACATACTCGAGCTCAAACCTCTCTGGAAGGTTATAATCTACTTGAATAGTACCTAATTGCCATGATCTACCCAAGGCATCTTTGATCATAAAGTCAAGCTTAGGACCATAAAAGGCAGCCTCACCATATGCAGTAACTGTCTGGATGTCAAACTCGCTTACTGCGTCAATGATTCCTTGCTCTGCGGCTTGCCAATTTTCTTCAGAACCGATGTATTTTTCTGGTTTTTCAGGATCACGAAGCGAAATTTGAGCAGTAAAATTGTCAAATCCCATTTTCTTGATCACCATGGTAGTAAGTTCGAGTACTTTTTGAAATTCTCCTTTTACCTGATCTTTTGTACAAAATATGTGGGCATCATCTTGAGTAAATCCTCTTACTCGTGATAATCCGTGCAACTCACCACTTTGTTCATAACGATATACGGTTCCAAACTCCCCAATTCGCAATGGCAATTCTTTATATGATCTAGGTCTCACACCGAAAATCTCACAGTGATGAGGGCAATTCATTGGTTTTAAAAGAAACTCTTCGCCCTCTTTGGGTGTGTGAATCGGTTGGAAGCTATCTGCACCGTACTTGGCATAATGACCTGAAGTGATATATAATTGTTTGCTACCAATATGTGGAGTGACTACCATCTGATAGCCTTGCTTTTCCTGTTCGTTGCGTAGGAAGTTTTGAAGTCGCTCCCTAAGCTGTGTACCTTTAGGCAACCACATAGGAAGTCCTTGTCCCACTTTTTCAGAAAACATAAACAGTTCCAACTCTGTACCCAATTTGCGATGATCTCGCTTCTTGGCTTCTTCGATCATGTCTAGATACTCTGTAAGCTCTTTGGCTTTTGGGAAAGTGATGCCGTAGATACGTGTCATTTGCTTGCGCTTCTCGTCACCACGCCAGTAAGCTCCCGCAAGGTTAGTCAGTTTTACAGCTTTGATATTGGATGTATCTGGTATGTGTGGTCCACGGCAAAGGTCTGTAAAATTGCCTTGTGTGTAAAATGTGATGCTACCATCTTCTAAACCTTCCAAAAGTTCTAACTTGTATTCATCGTTTTTTTCGGTAAAATACGCTATGGCTTCCGCCTTAGATACGTCTTTACGTTCAAATGTACTTTTGGTACGTGCTAGTTCGAGCATTTTTTCTTCTATCTTAGGCAGATCTACTGGTGTCAACGTGGTATCTCCCATATCTACATCGTAATAATACCCATTGTCAATAGCTGGGCCGATTCCAAACTTAACACCTGGGTATAAGGCTTCAAGTGCTTCTGCCATAAGGTGGGCTGACGAATGCCAATATGTAGCTTTTCCTTCCTTATCATTCCAAGTAAAAAGTTTAACATGAGCATCTGCTTGAATAGGTCTGCCTGCGTCCCATACCTCACCATTTACTGATGCCGCTAGTACATTCCTAGCTAGACCTTCACTTATAGAAAGTGCTACACCCATAGCACTTGTCCCTTTTTCGTATTGTCTTACACTACCATCCGGAAGTGTAATATTAATCATTTGCATATATTCAACCATTTGAAGGCACAAAGGTAAGAATTTAATAAATAGTAGTAACTAAAAATAAAATTCCCTTTAGCTTAACTTTACTTATCACATCAAATCCGCCAATTCCATCCACCTTTCTTCTTTTTCTTCTAGTTGGCTTTGTATCTTATCCAACTCTTTGGAGAATTCCATAATCTTTTCTGGACTTAAGGTGGCGTCATCAAACTTTGCAGTGATTTCGGCTTTTTTCTCTTCTAGTTTTGAGATTTCTTTTTCAAGTCTGGAGAAATCCTTTCGTTGTTCAAAGGATGCTTTTCCTTTGGATGACTCCTCCGGTTGGGTTATGGCAATCTCCGCTTTTACTTCCTGTTTTTCCTTTTCTTCTGTTTTTTTGAGTTCGCGATAGTCAGAATAAGTACCATTATAATCTCTTAAAACCGCATTTCCTTCCAAAATAAACAAATGGTCTACCAACTTATCCATAAAATATCTGTCGTGCGTGACGATGATCAAGCACCCAGGAAAATCCAATAAATACTCTTCTAAGACATTGAGCGTGATGATATCTAGGTCATTGGTAGGCTCATCGAGAATGAGAAAATTTGGATTTTTCATCAGAATGGTCAGCAAATACAACCTTCTCTTTTCGCCGCCGCTGAGCTGTGAAACCAGAACTCTTTGTTGCGGTCTAGGGAACAGAAAGCGCTCCAGCATCGACTCGGCAGATATTTTCTGACCTTTATCTAAGGGTATATACTCTGCAATGTCCCTGATGACGTCTATCACCATTTTGTCTTCATTAACTACAAGACCATCTTGGGTGTAATATCCAAAAACAATGGTATCTCCTACTACAATTTTGCCACCATCAGGTTTGATTTCTTGCGTTAAGAGCTTTAGAAAAGTCGATTTTCCAGTACCGTTTTGGCCCACAATACCGATTCTTTCTCCTTTTTTAAACTTATATGTGAAACCGTCAAGAATCTTTTTATCGCCAAAGTTTTTGACAATGGCGTGCGCTTCCAATATTTTTGATCCAAGTCTTGATGCCTGAATGCTGATTTTCATATCATCATTATTGAGCCTAACTTGGGCTTTTTCTTTGATTTCGTAAAAGTCGTCAATACGGGATTTAGCCTTAGTACTACGTGCCTGTGGTTGACGGCGCATCCATTCCAGCTCTTTGGAAAACAACTTTTTGGTCTTTTCCAGATTGGCGGCATCATTAAGCAATCTTGCTTCCCTTTTTTCTAGATACTGAGAGTAATTGCCCCGATACATGTAAGTATTACCATTTTCCAACTCAATGATTTCGTTGCAAACACGCTCCAAAAAATATCGGTCATGCGTCACCATAAATAAGGTAAGGTTGGGTTGCTGAAGAAAATTTTCTAACCATTCGATCATCTCCATATCCAAGTGGTTGGTAGGTTCGTCGAGAATTAAAAAGTCAGGCTCTTCAATAAGTATCTTGGCCAAAGCCAGACGTTTTTTCTGACCGCCAGACATTTCACCGGTTTTCTGATCCATATTGGTCAACAACAATTTGTGCAGGATTTCGTGAATCTTTGCCTCGAGATCCCATGCTTTTAGATCTTCAAGTCGTGTCACACACTTTTGAAGTAACGCATCATCATTTGCATTAAGCGCTTTTTCGTAGTCTCTGACGGCTATGATGGCTTCATTGTCTGAATCAAAGATGGTTTCGAGCACCGTCGCTTTAGGGTTAAAAATTGGATCTTGTTTTAGGATCGCCGTCTTTATTTCTTTAGATATAATGATTTTAGCATTTTCGCCATCTGAACCTTCCTCTCCTCCAATTACTTTGAGCAGTGTAGTCTTCCCGCTTCCGTTTTTAGCCACCAGTGCTATTTTGTCACCTTTGGAGATGGATAGATTAACATTTTTGAAAAGCACTTTATCCCCATAAGACCGGGTCACATTTTCTAAAGAAAGATACTGCATAAAATGAATTGATGAAATAAAGTGCGAAATTAAGGAAAAATAAGGTTAAATTTGTTTTTCCTTTAACCAAAGTAAGTACTATTTACCTGGTTCAGAAAAAATATTTCCTCACTTTGACCATCATCACCGCTCTCCACCCATCTCGATCTCAATACCTGATTTCTTTTGAAAACCCTTGATACTGTAGGTTACACCGACTAAAAAGTATCGACTGAGCACATTAGTGAATGAAATGTCTGTATAATTGAGATTGGAAGAGGTACGGATACCTTGATTTTGATTGAGGATGTCATAACAGCTTATAGTGGCTAGAAGCCTTTTGTTCTTTGTTATGTAAGATGTGATGCTTGCTGTCCATAATGGATAAGAAGTAAATGCATCCGAAAATGATGTTTTGATAGACATATAATCATAACGGGACTTTATGTTGACCCAATCTTTGATATTCAATCCTAATTCTCCATACAAAGTCCTTTCAGTATATACTTGATTGAGCGCTTTGTCAGCTGTAAAGTTGGTGTTTGAGTTGTTTGTTTTATAGCCCGCAAGTAGATCTATAACGTTTTTATTTCTATTTTCTAAAGCAAAATTATAGCCATACCCAAATCTGTTTACATCATTTGCTGTTTCATTGATGATCGTATATCCTTGATTATAACTGCCCCGAAGGATCATTCTGGCTTTTAATTTCAGTGGTTTTATTGGCGTTTCATATTCTACTCTTCCCGAAGTAGTTATTTCATTTTTTACATTCTGAGGAGTATAATATCTTACCAATGAGGTATCAATGGTAAGTGCTTCCGATATTTTGTTATGTGTATAATTGCTCTGAAGACTTGCGTAAAGCATTCTGAAATTAAAGGCATCGTATTTCATGTAGGAGACGTTGAGATTATGCATTTGCTCCGGTTGCACACTTGGATTGCCTATGTAAACGGCTAAAGGGTTGGTATTGTTGACCGTGGGTTGCAACTGCTGCAGTGTGGGTTCATTGAGTTCGCTTATATAGTTTAGATTGAAGTTTTCTGACATCCCAAAACGATAGGTAAAAAAAGCATTGGGAAGCAACGCACTGAAATTGTTTCTGATACCATTTGGATTTTCGTTGACATCTCCACTTAAAGTAGAATGTTTAAATCTAGCGCCAGTAGTAAGGTTGTATTTATCTTTAGAAAGAATGAAATTAGCTCCGGCATTTCGTTGTACATAATCTCTTTGAAAAAGATTTGACAAAAGTAAGTTGCGTACCGGATTATCGTTGATGATGTCAAAGTAGTCGCTGCTGGTTTTATTGGTTTGGTTTGCAATAGATGTTTTGAATTCGATGTATTTTTTCTTTTTTAGAGGTTCTGTCCACGACGCTTCAGCTTGATAATTGTAACCGCTATTATCCCCAAATTGATCCTGTATTATTGTATTGGTACTGCTCTGTGGAAAATAAAAATTGTAAATTGCATCCAAATCTGCAGCAGAATTATTTTTTGAATATCCTCCCGAGGCATTGAGACTGAGAACTTGACCAGGTCTGGTCATTTTCTTTTGCCACAAAATGTTTGCTGAGTAATTTTGATTGTCACCTTCCCTCATGTAGGCGTTGGAATTGTCGTTTTGACTCAATCTGATTTCATTTTGTAATGTATTTCTTTCATTAGAGAACAAGTTGTTATTGCCTAAAGAACCATTGGCTCTGATGACTAGATTTTGGGTAGAGTCTATCTTGGTTCTAAACCTTAATGTAAAGCTTCCTGAAGTATTGTCTGAATTTTGGTTTTCGTCTGAAGTCGTAAAAAATTTCCTTTCGGGCAAAATATTTTCTCTGGTAGAATTTCTAATCAGATTATTGTCAAAATGATTGCCAAACAATGAGCATTCCAATGATGTTTTTGAAGTAAAGTCATTGCTGAAATTGAAACCACCGGCAAAGGATTTTTGTATGCCTTGGTTTTGGGTATTATTGATAGGTAAGCCACTATTTTCGTCGAGATTTAAGGTGAATTGGCCACCGCCGCCGCCACCCATTAGTGCTCCGATACCGCCCATAAAGTCTATGTATTCATTAAACGAAAAATTTTGTTCATTGATATTGTTGGCCATACCAATAAATGATGTTCTCGTACCTGGTTTGAAACGATTGATGTTGGCCCTAGCTTTAAACCTTTCTTTGGTGCCGCCGGAGGCTTCAGCGGTGCCAAAGTAACCCACTTTTTTCCCTTCTTTCAATTTGAGGTTGATAGACCTTTCGCGTTGGCCATCATCAATTCCTGTAAATTCTGCACCTTCAGATTTTCTATCAAAAACCTGTATTTTATCTATGGCATCAGCATCAAGATTTTTAGTGGCTATTTTGGTATCTTTTCCAAAAAACGCTTTACCATCTACCAATACATTTTCTACTGTTTCGCCCAAAGCTTTAACAGTCCCATCTCGCTGTACTTCAACTCCTGGAAGCTTTTTCAGCAAATCTTCCACCATATCACCGGGTTGGATCTTAAAAGCTGAAGCATTGTATTGCAATGTATCCTTACCAAAAGTGATTGGACTGGCATAGTCTTTTACTTCTATGGCATCCAGAAGTTGGCTGCCGGGTTTCATTTTCAGGGTGCCTAGAGATATGTCTTTGTCTGATATTTGTGCTTTTTCTATAACTGTCTCATATCCAAGATAAGTTATCTGTACTAGGTAAGAACCAGATTTCGGAGCAAGCAGCTCAAAGTTTCCCTTGCGATCAGAATTGGTAAATCCTACCATTGTAGAATCTACCGATGACATCAATATAATGGAAGCATATTCTATAGCATTCTCATTCTCATCAACAATAGAACCACCTACCTTTTGGGCTGAAAGATCTAGGGCGCCCAAGCTGAGAGCCAAAAATATTATTATTCTGCTTATCATTTCGAATAAAATTAGAACTATGGGGATAAAATAGGCTGTCCAATGATTAAGTCTTAAAATGATATTCTTGACATACTTTTTAGACAGCCTTACACGATTTAAAAAGATTAATGTTTTTCTTCTCTGATGATCATTTTTACGCCGGGACCTTTGCCGTTGATGGCACCCATTTCCTTCATTTTCTCATCGCGGATTTTTTCGAATTCTTTTTTACCTACTTTTTTGCCTTTGGATGGTTTTTCAAAAACAAAGCCTGATGGAAGGTCTTCTATTGATGTAGCGATGGTCATTCGGTCACCGTTGTCTCTTTCGATTGCCAATATCATACCTGGTAAGCCATTCATGGCAGAAGGTCCTGCTGATACAGGTATCTGTGGCGTAAACCAAGCAATAGTGACCGCTGATGTATCATTTAAAATGGCTTTCTGACAGACATAATTCAGTATTTTCTTTTGCTCACCGGTTACTTTCCATGTTTGGGTCGTAGGTTTGTCTGAAATAAGAAATTCTTTGCCCATGAGGTCTTCTGATTGCAGCAATACCTGGTCTTTTGTATTTATATAGACTACTGATTCAGGCATCTTAAATACCATTTGCATTTGATTGCCCTCTTCTTCATGATTGATCTTTAAGTCTTTTGGCTTATCATTGTTTTTAAACAAAGACTGGTCAGCATCAAAAAATAATACCTTATCTATGGATTGTGATGGAGGAAGCATTTTGGCCAATTCAGGATTGTCGCCCCCAAAGTCCATTTTAAATTTGATGGTTTCTTTGAATGTAATTTTACCTGAGTTTTTTGGCTGTGCAAATGGCAGCTTAACATTAACTATAAAAAGAATTAGAACTAAATACTTACTCATAAATTTGAATGATTAAAAATGTGAATGAATTAAATACGTTGCAAAATTAACCGCCAGAGATGCATTAATGGGTTAATCAAAGTTGATGTAAGGTTAATTAAGGTTAAAGTGCATTTAATGTGGGCTATTATTACCTATTTTTGCAACAATCTTTAGTCTTTTGAAAAATAAAACCAACATAAAGTATATTCCCATGTTCGTCAGTTTGGCGTTGCTGACGTTATTCTTATGTATATATTTGTACAAAAACTACAAATCTGCTCAACAAGAGATGGGTCAGCGAGCACAATTGTTTTTTGAGAATGCTTTCAAAACTGCCGAAGGTCAGGTATTTAACAAGATGATGATAGAAATGAATGGGGTTTCCTTTTTACAAAAGAAAGATTCCATAATTCATGATTTCAATTGGACAGAACAAGATGTCAAAGTTTTGCAATTGGACTCGTCAAATAAAGTCCCGAAAATCGGCGCAACGAGTAAAATAAGCAAGGTAATCTGGAAGACAAGTAAAAATGATGTCAAACCTGATTCATTATTGAATGTTAAAATTCAATTTAAAAGTGATTCTCTCCATGTCGATACCGCTTTTTCATCAAAATCATTATCCGACATTGAAAAAGTAAATGCTATATTTAAAAGTAATATCCAAAAAGCAGGCTTTGAAATTGAATATCAAATTACGGATGATACTCTAAAGCGAAATAGTGCAACAAATGCCGTTTATAATGAAATCTTTAGTGGGAAAAAATACCTTCTAACCATTAGCAATGAACAAAGTTATATTTTCAGTAAAATATTACCGGATATACTGATGTCCGTGTTGTTGTTTTTGGCAGTTGCATTTGCATTTTATCACATTATTTCTTCTTACAGAAAAAATCAGGAACTATACAATTTGAAGGATGATTTCATGCGCAATATGACTCATGAACTTAAAACACCGCTAGCCACTATGGGTGTAGCCATTGAAGCACTTCAGAGTTTCAAAGCAGATGGTGATAAAAGTTTAAGAACAGAATACCTGAGAATAGCTGAAACCGAAAATCTTAAACTCAATGATCTCGTAGATAAAGTTTTGTCAATATCACAAACATTGGACTATGACAATAATAAAGTCGAACAAACCAATCTTCCACAGCTGATTGATGAAATTTTTGAATCCCTAAGACTAAGGATGGAGCAAAAAAATATCCGGTTTGAAGTGATCAACCAATTGGCTTTAGAGCCAGTAATGTTAAATCATCAGGTGGTAGCTATGGCTTTACATAATCTTATGGATAACGCCATAAAATACATTGAAAACCAAGACCCGATTATAATGGTCAAAATATACAATGATGAAAAAAACATAAAGATAAATGTGTCTGACAATGGAAAACCAATACCTTCGGAATATTCTAATCGCATTTTTGAGAAATTCTTCAGGATACCACAAGGAAATACCCATGAGGTCAAAGGACATGGTTTGGGCCTTTATATTGTGCAGCGTTTGATACAATCTCTACGAGGAAAAGTAAATCTGAAATCTGATGAAAATGGCAATCATTTTATAGTAGAACTTCCAAAGGGTAGCAACTCATGAATATCCTGTATATAGAAGACGAGATTTCGTTGGCCCGCATCGTTAAGGAGTCTTTGCAAAGCCGAGGTTTTAATGTAATACATATGACCGACGGGAGCCAATGGTCTGAGGCATTTAAAAGTTTTTCTCCAGACATTTGTTTGTTTGATGTCATGTTGCCAGTAAAGGATGGTTTTACAATTGCCAAAGAGGTAAGACAACAATATCCTGACATGCCGATCATTTTTATCACTGCAAAAATACAAACCAAAGATGTATTGGAAGGATTTGATGCTGGGGCCAATGATTATATCAAAAAACCATTCAGCTTGGAAGAGCTTATTGTTAGACTCAATAATTTATATAAGCTGACACAAAAGTCTAATGACAAAACTGATCCTGAAAATTATATAGCTATAGGTAGTTTTGGCTTTTATCCCGATCGACTCGAACTGATGCATCCTACGGAAACGAAACGCCTTTCGTACAGGGAAAATCAATTATTACTTATGCTTTGTCAAAATAAAAACGAAGTGACTGCAAGGAAAACCATTTTGGATACTTTATGGGGTGATGATAATTTTTTTAATTCCCGAAATCTCGATGTCTATATTACCAAATTGCGAAACTACTTTCGTCACGACGAAAAAGTACAGATATTGACACTTAAATCTGTAGGATATAGATTGGTGGAATGATAATGAATAATTTGCTGATCGTCGATAAGAACAAAAATTTTGTCTTAAAAATTGTACATTTCGAAAGATTGATTATTAATTTTGTTGCAAATTAAAAATTTAAACCATGAGAACATTTTACTTCTTGTCATTTATGTTTATTTCACTATCAGCTAGTGCCCAAATCAAGTTTAAAGTACCTGATTTGTCGGCACCATATAATAGAGAAGCCACTTCGATCAGGTTTAATGGCAAACTGACGGATGCTTTAGACAGTGCTTTTAATAAAGTTGCTGAAGTTTCCAATATCCGCGGATTTAGTGCGGCTTTGACCTTACCAAATGGAGAAGTTTGGAAAAAAGCATCTGGTAACGCTACTGATGTACCTACTTTGACTGCATTGACTACGGATCATTTGATTGGCATGGGTAGTGTCACCAAGAGTTTTACGGCTGCTGCCTTGTTAAAACTGATCGATGAAGGTAAAGCCAATCTTAACGATTCTATTGGCAAATATCTACCGACTTATAAAAATATCAATCCAAAAATTACTATCAGACAAATGCTCAACCATACCAGTGGTGTTTCAGATTATTTAAACGAAAATGAAGACTTTGGTAATCTGATAAATACTATGCCAGATTCCATTTGGTCAGTGGATACAATCCTAACCTATTTTGTAAAACCAAAGAACTTCAATCCGGGTGCTTCTTGGTCTTATTCGAACACAAACTATTTATTGGCGGGTAAAATATTGGAAAAAATCGAGCAGAAACCTTGGTATGCGGTGGTACGTGATAAAATATCAACACCCTTAGGGCTTAACCATACATATGCCTACCCATCCGAAAATTTGGGTAATGAGCCCTTTTCCCATGTTTTTTTGGATGCTGACGAAGATGGAATATCTGAAGATATCAATTTAGTCAATTTCCCGATTGAAGGCTTGTTTTCTGCTGCTTCTAGTGCTGGAAACCTCGTCACTACACCGGAAGATCTCAACAAATTTATGGTGGGTATACATGGTGGTTCATTTTATGCTCCTGCACTTTACACAGAAATTTACAAAAATTATGCTCCATCTGGTGCCGGACTAAGATATGGCTTAGGTTTTATGTCATTGAGTATTACCAATAATCTAAAAAATTATGGTCACAATGGTTACATTCTTCATCAAGCGATCTCCAACTATCTCCCGACTAAAAAAATTGCACTCACTGTTTTGCAAAATGATGCTTCAGAATATGATCCAACTGTTGGTTCAAAAAGTTTTGATCTCTACATTATGTACTTGGAATTGCTAGAAACCTATCTCAAAAATGAAATTTCAAGCACTGTAGAGATGGTAAATGCAAAAGTGCACTTTGATATTAAAAGCAATATCGTTTCTTCAAGCCTGGAATTGGTTGGTGATAACAATTTGACGTCAGGACTATTCACTATTACTAACCAAAATGGCCATACCATACGTACAACTGCATCGGATCACAATCACATTGACGTTAGCAATTTGCCCGACGGCTTATATTTTATTACTTGCAAGAATACCACATACCCGTTTGTAAAAGTGGATTGACAATATAACATAACCAAAATCATCTACCAATATTTGTTTTGCAATCTTATGAGATGTAACTTTACGATTTTAACACATTTGATATGGTAGACAAACAGATACTTACACCAGAAGGTATACTCTTAAAAGACAGATATAGTCAGGATGATTTAGCAGATTGCCCTCAAATTGGTTTTCAGGCAGGACATCCTCCCTATTTAAGAGGTCCTTACAGTACTATGTATCTGACTTCTCCTTGGACTATCAGGCAATATGCTGGATTTTCTACAGCAAAAGATAGCAACGCATTTTACAGACGCAATCTCGCTGCAGGTCAAAAAGGCCTTTCTGTTGCCTTTGACCTTGCTACTCATAGAGGTTATGATTCCGATCACCCAAGAGTTACGGGTGATGTTGGTATGGCCGGAGTAGCTATTGATTCTGTAGAAGATATGAAAGTTTTATTTGACGGCATTCCTCTAGATGAGATGTCGGTCTCTATGACAATGAATGGAGCTGTCATTCCTGTTTTAGCCTTTTATATCGTAGCTGCCGAAGAGCAAGGTGTGAGCATGGATAAACTTACCGGTACCATCCAAAACGATATTCTAAAGGAGTTTATGGTAAGGAATACTTACATCTATCCACCAGCATCATCTATAAAAATCATCTCAGATATCTTTGCTTTTACAGCGGCAAATATGCCAAAATTCAACAGTATTTCTATCAGTGGATACCATATGCACGAAGCTGGCGCACCTGCAGATATAGAGTTGGCCTACACTATTGCAGACGGTTTGGAATATATTCGTGCTGGTCTAAAAGCGGGCTTGGACATTGATCATTTTGTATCTAGGTTTTCCTTTTTTTGGGGTATTGGTATGAATTTCTTTATGGAAATAGCCAAAATGCGAGCAGGTAGATTGCTTTGGGCAAAAGTGGTCAAAGATTTTGGGGCCAAAAACCCTAAAACTTTAGCTTTACGTACCCATTGTCAGACATCGGGATATAGTTTGACGGCACAAGACCCTTATAATAATATTGCACGCACATGTATCGAAGCCTTGGCCGCAGTTTTCGGTGGTACACAGTCACTTCACACCAACTCTCTGGACGAAGCCATAGCCTTACCAACGGACACTTCGGCTAAAATAGCGCGAGATACTCAAAAATATCTTCAATCTGATACACAAATTACCTCAGCCATTGATCCAATGGGTGGTTCTTATTATGTAGAAACTTTGACCAAAGAATTGGTAGAAAAAGCATGGAAACACATCCAAGAAGTGGAATCTCTAGGAGGTATGACGGCGGCTATCGAGGCAGGTATCCCCAAAATGCGTATAGAAGAGGCTGCCGCTGCTAAACAAGCTAGAATAGATAGTAAAATAGAATATGTCGTAGGTGTCAATTATAATCAACGTCAAAATGAGCCTGAACTTGACATATTGAAAGTAGATAATAGCAAGGTGCGATTGGAACAGATAGAATCTATTTTAAAAATCAAAAAAACTAGAAATGACCTGAACGTTCAGACGGCTCTAGAAAATATCACACATTGTGCTCAAACGAACGAAGGCAATTTACTTGAACTAGCTGTAATTGCAGCCCGCGAAAGAGCAACTTTGGGAGAAATTTCCTTAGCTATGGAAAAAGTGTTCGGTCGTTTTACTGCTAATAACAAAACGATTACTGGGGTTTATGCCAAAGAGATAAGCATGGATACAAAATTTAAAGAAGCTAGAGCTTTGTCTGATGAGTTTGCAGAGAAAGACGGAAGAAGACCGCGTATCATGATTGCCAAATTAGGTCAAGATGGTCACGATCGTGGTGCGAAAATTATTGCTACAAGTTTTGCAGATCTTGGATTTGACGTCGATATGGGTCCACTCTTCCAGACTCCAGCGGAAGCTGCCCGCCAAGCTGCTGAGAATGACGTCCACATTTTAGGTATTTCATCTCTAGCTGCTGGTCATAGAACTTTGGTACCAGAAACTATCGCTGCACTAGCAGAAATAGGTAGAGCTGATATTATGGTCATCGTCGGAGGAGTAATTCCTGCACAAGATTATTCCTATTTATATGATGCTGGAGTTGCCGCAGTGTTTGGACCCGGTACTATTATTTCTGAAGCTGCCACCGAAATTCTAAAAATCATGCTTCGTTAATATTGAACAGCTATGAACCAATAGCTTCCTTGATTTGCTCAGAATGATTGGCAGAAACAACGTCATATATGATATTGGTTATGACTCCTTTTTCGTCAGTAACTACCGTGGTTCTGTAAACACCGGTTACTTCCTTTCCCATAAATATTTTGGGGCCATAGAAGCCAAAAGCATTCATCATGCTCAGCTCAGTATCAGCAATCAAAGAATATGGCAAGTCATATTTATCAATAAATTTTTTATGCTTCTTTTCATTGTCCTTACTTACACCGTAAATACGATAACCTTTGGTATCAAAGTACTTAAAATTATCTCTAAGATTACATGCTTCCTTAGTACAAGTCGGAGAGTCATCCTGTCCGTAAAAGAAAATAATATTTTTCTTTCCCTTTAATGTTTCTGGATTGACGACATTACCGTTTTCGTCAGTTGCGTTAAACAAAGGTATGGTGTCTCCTACTTTTACATTTCCTTTTTTATCGTCACTCATGCTTATTGTTTTTGATTTTGAATAGCAGGAACAACTATGGTGAAGATTAGTTTACATATATTGTAAATAATACTTACAATTAAAATAAAAAGCCTAACCCTTATTTCTTATTGCATGATTTTCTGCCATTTCAATAGCTGCCTTTAACATACCTAAAAGACCGATAGCCAACACAACTAATCCAAATGCGATTTCTTTCAACACTTCTGAAGAAGATATGAAGATCCCAAATATACCAAAAATAAATAAAAATAAAGTAAACGAAGTTAATGAATAAATAAAAACCTTGGCATACTTTGGGTTTTGCCATACCTTTAGCGAGAGTTTATTCTGGGTTTTTGTGGTATCCTGAAGTGTAGAAAAACTAATGCCTAGGCCCATCCAAATCAAAGCATGGTTAAAGTCTTCTAAAATATTTTCCAAACCATTAAAAAATGGTTTATAAGCATAAAACAACGCCAAAACCATAAATGGGTATTGGAGATAACTTATGGCTTGAAAATATTTTTTAAACTCAAACATTTATTTCAGTTCTCTAATTTTGATGTTTCGATACCAAACCTTATCACCGTGGTCCTGCAGAGATATGTGACCTTTTTTGGACAATCCAAAGTCTGGCATATCTTTAAACTTGCTATTAGAAATTCGCTTTTTCCATTCTTCATTATGCATTGTAAATGAAACAACCTGAATTCCATTTAGCCAAAAATCTACCTTTCCTTTATTGCTGACAATTCTGGCTTCATTCCATTCTCCTGCTGTTTTTACTGCAGGATATTTGCATTCGATCATATCATACAAATCTCCTGCACGATGTGTTACATATTTAGAGTCTGGATGACATGAATTGTCCAAAACCTGCATTTCTGGTCCCGTTTGCCAAACGTAATCGTATTTATCACTTTCTACCACATTAAACATGATCCCACTATTACCACAATTTCCTATCTTCCACTCACACACAAACTCAAAATTTTCATAGGCTTTATCTGTAATGATATCTCCACCATCAGGTGCTTGCCAATGGCCATCCTTGTTTGGCTGTGCGTTGAGATGTATGGCTTCATCCTGTATGACCCAGCTTTTTCCTATCGTTTTTTTCCTGAAGTTGCGCCATCCATTTAGTGATTTTCCATCAAAAAGTAATTGCCACCCTGCTTTGGTTTCTGGTTCAATCAGAGTATTATTTGATAAGATGTATGGTGCCTTTACCACTACTCCACGTTCTGTTTTCGGCACCTGATTCATGGTATACCAAGCTTCTGTACTCCATAAAGAACGGCCTGCCTCGCTAATATAGTGTTTTTTGAGCCTTATGTATATCATATGGTTGTCCTTTTGCCCATCAAACTCGAGGAAAACTCTTTTTCGATCACTTGATACGGTAGCTGATTTTACTTTCAATCTTTTTTCATCCAATTTCGGTCCGCCATATTCTATAGTTGGTTTATAGTACCATTGTTTAACTTCAAATTCATCCGTATTCCAACCATCGGCCGGGTTTAATGGCTCTGTAAATTCTATTTCCATACCATTTGACTTTGCTCTTACAGCCAGCATTTCAAATGTTGGTTTATTGTTGAAAACCAATCTTTGTAGACCATAGTGGAGTTTTCCAGCATGTCCCCAATTTCCTGGGTTTCCGATACCGCCAATATATAAATCATTGTTTGGACCCCAAGCTATTCTATTGACTCCAGCTTCCAGTCCTTGTATAAACCTAAAAACACAGCCTTGAAGTTGGCCATTCACCTTTTCTACAAAAACCCGTTTTACACCACCATTAGTGACCTCGCCATGTATCATCTGTCCTTTGTAAATACCCAGATCAAGCGACAACGGTGTACTAGGAGAATTGCCTATCTCGTCCTGAGGTAACCATACCAAGGGTAAGTCCTCCTTTTTGTCTTTGGTGCCCTCAGGATCTACTGACCTGGATCCAAACCATGCCCCTTCACGGACATGAACTATCTTGGACGAAGGTAGCCAGTCGCCTTGATTGTCTGCCACAAACAAGTCTCCGCCATATCCAATGCCAATACCATTTGGTGTCCTTAGACCTGATGCTATAAAACTCATTTCACCTGTATTCTTATTGACCTTTACTACCTTTCCTCTGTCCTGTACTTGAGGTTGTGTACCGGCACCTCCCGGGTTTATAGCTGTAGCCAAAGTAGCGTAAAAATGTCCGTCCTTATATGCCAAACCAAATCCAAACTCATGGAAATTGGAAGATACACCCCAATCATCACAAAGTGTCTGATATTCATCTATGATTTGGTCCCCATCAGTATCAATAAGTCTAGTCATCTCGTGTTTTTGCATGACATAAATAGTGTCATTTACAATCTTTAATCCAAGGGGTTCTGCCAGACCGAAACCAATGCGTTTATAAGTCATTTTAGTAGAGTCCCCACTTTGTACGTTTTCAACTACATATATCGAACCCGCAGCGTCCCAAGTACTTACTACCATACGACCGTCTGACATAAAATCCAAACCTCCTACTTTGGGTTTAAAGGCGTCTGGTCTCGCCTGAAACAAATCAAAGGAAGGATGGACGTCATTTAGTGGATATTGATCTCCCGGTATTTTAGAAACACTTGCCATGGGGAGTTTATGAGTCCTGAGAATTTCAAGATTTTCATTTTTGTGATAAATGTTTAACGCAGGTATCACTTCAAAATCTTCATCTCCTGGTTTTTTCCAGTTGAACGAAAGAAATTTTCCACCACCACCTTGAAAATATTCTAATTTAAAAGGATAATAACCTTTTTTCATTTCTATACTCACCTCTCCAAACTCTGCACCATGTTGTCCGTCATTATCTATAACTTGTTTGTCATTGATATATAACTTAGAGCCATCATCGCTCCATATATGAAAAGTATAAGTACCTTCCTTTTCTATTTTAAGGTGCCCTGTGGCTATCAATGCAAAATTATCTTCAAGCTCTTTGAAGTCTCCACCAGACAAGTTGTCGAAATTTGGTAGAATCCCTGCATGTTTGGGTGTCTTTGATGCGGGTATATTGGGCATTAATGTTGTAGTCTTAGGTATATCATAAGTCTTGACTACGCTACCTGGCAATATCTGTTCTTCCTTTATGTTGTTTTCCGGTTGCATGGTCAGTAGCGACGTGCTAGCTGCTGGCGCCTCCTTTTCTTCATCTTTGTCCAGGGACATGATATAACCTACCATTTTTTCGATATCTTCGTCAGCTAGGTCAGCATGTGGTGTCATCATTTGTTCGCCCCAAACACCTGATCCACCATTCTTTACTTTTGATGAAAGCAATTTGATATTTTCAGGTGTGTTATTGTATTTTTGAGCTATAGCGACATAAGCGGGCCCGATGGTCTGAAGGTTTTTATTATGACACGTTTTACAATCACTTTTTGCAATGAGTTTAAGTCCTTCTGGCAATCCACCCTCAGTCTCCTCTTCTTCATCTTCGGTTTCTCCACCTGCAACATTTTTATTTTCTATGGTTGGTGTATTTAGTAGTGTTGTATTAAACTTCGTGGATGCATTACTATTTAGCATCAATGACCCTTCAATAGCCAATGTGTTTACTTCATCAAGTTTTATTTCTTGTTTTGATAATATTGCCACCTTACCATCTGTTTCTATATTGCTTTCTACCACTATCGAATTGGTATTGAACTTCAGGCCTACATTTAAGCCGTCAGGTACTTCTTTGGTAGTAAAATTTCTTTCAAAAATAGGTTGTCCCGACGCTGATTTTGATGCTTCTACTTCTTCAAAAATTAAAATCGGTTTTGAAAATTGAGTAGATGATAATTGATACATAAGTTGGGCTTTCCCCGCTACAAAACGGTGGCCTTTGTAGTCGTATTTTGTTGCTATTGTGTCTTTACCTTTTAAAACAAACCAAGGCTTTTTAAATTTATTTTCGATATAACTATTTCCAATCGTAATGGGTTGTGGTCCGTGTGCTGTAGTATAAACTGCTCCATCAAAGTATACGCTTCCTTTCCAAGCTTTGTAAAGTGCACCCGTTTCCGCATGATAAGAAGCCCAAAGCTGATCGGACAATGCTAATGTAACCATACGTGGATTCCAGTCCAAAACAGATCTAAAAACCCAATGCTCTATAGGTCTTTGTAAAGTGGCACTAGTATCTTTTTTGGAACATTGTAAAAAAATAAATCCTAGTGTAATGGCAATCAACACTTTATAAAATCTCATGGCTTTGTATTTATTAATGATTTAAAAGGAAGGACTAAGGTAATATGTTTTTTGTTTTTGATGATTATTTTTTGAAAAATTCATACAATAATCATAAGAAAGATAGTGAAAAGGCCAGTCTGTTTAACCTCAGTCAGTTTTCTAATTAATAATGCAAAGTAGCCTTAGATATCTCCTTGGTTGACATTCTGATGGTTCTAACTTTAATGGGTATAGGAATCAGTGGTTCGTCTTGCTTATTCGTAGGTGTATTTCCAATGGCTTCTAAAACTTCAAAACCTTTAAATACCTGACCAATGATCATATATTTTCCGTCCAATCTGGGTATTCCTTTTTTGTTATGAACTATGTAAAACTGACATCCCGCAGATAGTTTTTCAGGATTGTCATCTCTACCTATGCCGACAGCACCATATATATGCTGAAGACTGTCATGAAATTCTGGTTTGATTAAATATGGTGAGTCGGCAAATCCTTCTGGAGTGTCTGGGCATCCTCCTTGAATTACAAAATCTTTGATGACCCTGTTGAAAGTAAGGGTATCCCAATATTTTTCCTGAGCCAGTTTTATAAAACTATTTTTATGATTAGGAGTCAAATCAGATAAAAGAAATAAGATTTCACCCTTTGGTGTGCTTATTTTTCCTACCGTTTTATAGTCATTTTCCTTTTTAATCGAGCTGCAAGAAAACAAAATAAAAAGGAATACAAATGAAATGGCAAAGGTCTTCATATCATTACATATCAGATAAGAAGATTATCAATTCAATAACTCTCCAAAAGTATCACCTCTGTTGAGGTCGCCGGTTTTAAAACCTCTAGTAAACCACTCTACTCTTTGTTTGGATGTGCCATGAGTATAGGTCTCTGGTCTGGTGTATCCTTGAGTACTTTTTTGTATGTTGTCGTCACCCACAGCTGCTGCTGCGTTAATGGCTTCTTCCACATCTCCTGCTTCCAGATATTTCTGCTCATGATGTGCCCACACTCCAGCAAAATAATCTGCCTGTAGCTCCGTAGCAACTTGTACCTGATTTCCTTGTGCTTCTCTGAGTTGCCTTCTGATATTATGGGTTTTTTCTAATACTCCCAACTGATGTTGTACATGGTGGCCAACTTCATGTGCAATCACATATGCTATAGCAAAGTCACCGCCTTTGGCTCCAAATCTGTCTTTCAACGTATTGAAAAAGGACATATCCATGTACAGGGTTTCGTCGCCTGGACAATAAAAAGGACCTGTATTACTATTGGCTCCCCCACATGCAGAGTGGATTACGTCATTAAAAAGAACCATTTTGGGCTCTCTATAACTCATGCCATTTGCTGAGAAAACTTTATTCCATGTATCTTCAGTGGACGCTAAAACCGTGGAGACAAACTGACCTACTATTTTTTCTTCTTCAGTTAATGGTTTTGCCCCTTGTGATGTTTGTGGTTGCATTTGTTGCTCAAGAGCCTGAACAACTTGTTGGCTATCTCCTCCTAAAAATAATTGTATTAATAGAAAAATAATACCTATGGCACCTCCACCTGCTACAACTTTGCCTGTGGTACCGATGCCTCTTCTATCTTCAAAGTTTTCGCTCTGCCGACGACCTTCCCATTTCATATTAGCAACTTAATTTGGTTAATAAATAATCACAATGTTAAGACTATTTTTTAATACTCAAGTTACTTATTTGTAGAATATTTTATTGTTAACCTTTTGGGGCTATAAATATCCTAAATGTTTTATTATGCTTCTGCGCCGCTATAAGCCAAAATATAATCTAAACAAGACTTAGAAGGACTAAATGTCACTTTGGGCAAGGTGTTAAAACCTTCTTTTAATTCATGATATGATTCTAGCAGTGTGCTATCATCTTCCATGGCAAACTCCATTTCGAGTTTTTCAAAAAGATCACACTCTTTATAAATGAATCTGATTATATTGTTTTCAGTGTAATGTTGTATCATACATTGGATTATGAGATTAAATAATTAAAATATCATTCTCATAACACCGATATTGATTCATTTATTGTGTATACAAGTTACTTTATTTTACTCTATACCAGGTCTGTGTTCTTCCAAACATGGATACCCCCAGATAACCTCTGACCTTAAGCTTGTCTTTGCCGTCTAACTCTATTTTAGCACTATAAACTTTACCATTTTTTGGATCAAGGATCTCTCCGTCATCCCAAATCTTTCCAGACTTAGTAAGGTTCCAAAGTATATCCATTCCAACTATGGATTTTCCTTTTTTATCTCCAGTACAAGCATCACATTTTGTTATTGTTGCGGCAGGTAGTAGCTTGATTACTTTTCCATAAAGTTTACCGTTTTTTTCATAAACTTCTATATGAGACTTTTCTCTTCCATCTTCATCATCTACATTTTTCCAGATACCAACAGGAGATTGTGCGGATAACATTGAAATTGTGAAAAATAAACACCATATTGAAATTACCAATTTTGACATGTTGTGATTTTTTTATAAATTAATTAATGTCCAAACATGATTAGTACCCATCTAGTTCACGAGGGTGCCAAAATTTTTCGTCCATTTTAATTACTTTATGGTCTACTATTTCTACACCTTCCTGTATCAGTCTATCTTGCATTAATGTGGGTGTCTGAAAATGTAATCTGCCAGAAAGCTCACCTTTTCGATTTACTACCCTATGTGCTGGAACAATATGATCTTGTGCGTGACAATGATTTAGCGCCCAACCAACCATCCTAGCTGATCCAAGACCTAGAAAATCAGCTATAGCGCCATAAGTAGTCACCCTGCCGTACGGGACCAGACTAGTCACATCATACACCCTTTGGAAATAATGATCCTTTTTATATTCTTTTGCTTCTTCCTTTTTCTTTAAAGCCATGAGACTTATTACTTTTGCACAAAAATAATCAAAATGGCAAAAATCAAGGTTAAAATAAATAAAGTAAATAACCTTACAGATGCCAGGTATTTTGCAGCTATGGGTGTGGATTATCTTGGTTTTTGTTGCAATACCGGTACAGAAATGTATTGCTCTCCACAAAAAATCAAAGAAATCACTGATTGGGTAGAAGGACCTGCTTTTGTTTATGAATTTGATGGTTGGCAAGACTACTCAAATATATTATCTGTTTTGGAGTTGGGAAAACCAGATGCGTTACATTTAGGAGCATTTGCAACTTATGAAGATGGTTTTCATTTGCCGATATTTAAAGACTTTATTTTAGAAAACTTAAACGAAATCGACCTTTCTACAATTGACTTTCCGGTTTTACGAAGTGATAAGACATATATGGAATTGACCAAAGAAGAAAAGGAAATCGTTAGAAATGCTTCAAAACAAAAACCCATTTTTTTGGATATCAACATCAAAGCTTCTGACTTAAATGATATCCTGAGTGAACTTAACGTCCACGGTATTATATTACGAGGTGGTGATGAAGAAAAAGTAGGATTCAAGTCTTTTGAAGAGTTAGACCTGATTTTTGATGCCTTACAATAAAAAAATTATTGACCCACTAAAAGCACTAATGCTGCCAACAAAATCCACTTCTATTATCTGTCAATCTTTGGCATCTTTTTCCATCTTTATTTTTTCCTTTACATTGCACCTTTTTTGTTTTTAGTGGGTTTTCATTTTTCTTCTTTCTACTTGTTTGTAGACATTTTTCAGGGGCGCCTTTCATTTCTATTTTATACGCGACACCCGATTGTGACACCGCTGTAAATTTTCCATTTTCGGGTATGTTCACAGGTTTAATGGATGAAGAGTCCTGGTGGTCTATAGGAAATAAAATGTCAACCAATTGATTTTTTTTGACTTCTACTATAATATCATATGATGCCAAACTTTTGTTACCCGCTTTAACAAAACTTACTTTGGCACAATAGTCACCATCGGGTGGAGTTTTTTTGCACCCAATTGTACTTACCAATAAAGTAAAAAGTATAAAATATTTAAGAATCACACGCCTAGTTTTAATGGGTCACGTACTTTTTTAGGAGATTATTCGGGAGTGTAGAATACTTTGTATAAACTCCCAAGGGGAGATAGGCTTTGGGACAAAGGGGGGAATGCCCTCGCGGGGGCATTCCCCCCTTTGTCCCAAAATTTTTATATGTTTGCGGTGCTTACCCTGAACACATTTTTAACCTAACAACTTTTTGCAGTGCAAAGTAACAACTTTAATTTTAATTTTTCAGACATCTTTAAAGATTTGTACATTTAAGTACTTGATGACCTTCTCTGAGTACTTTACAAGCTTCTTCGAGTACTTTACAAGCTTCTCAAAGTACTTGATAACCTTCTCCGAGTACTTTACAAGCTTCTTCGAGTACTTTATAACCTTCTCCGAGTACTTTACAAGCTTCTTCGAGTACTTGATAACCTTCTCTGAGTACTTTACAAGCTTCTCCAAGTACTTCACAAGCTTCTCTGAGTACTTTACAAG
>CAZGMB010000037.1:0-49740 GCA_964526715.1 uncultured Aureispira sp.
ACGTTTTGATAGTCAAGCTCCTGAAGTGGTCGTACCTATAAATGTGCTCCTTACTGATGCGAAAATTGAAATCACTGTCCCTCAAAGAGGAGATAAGAAAAAATTATTGGAACTGGCAGAGAATAATATTGATTACTACATCAAGCAGAAAAAAAGAGACGAAATCAGCCATCAAAAGAAAGTATCTCCTGCGGAAAGGATACTGACCACACTAAAAAAGGACTTACAAATGGATGTCATGCCACTGCATATCGAGTGTTTTGACAATTCCAACCTCCAGGGAACCAATCCGGTTTCCAGCTGCGTAGTCTTTAAAAATGCAAAACCCAGCAATAAGGACTATCGCCACTTCAATGTCAAAACCGTAGAGGGACCCAATGATTTTGCTTCCATGGAAGAAGTAGTCTACAGAAGGTATAAGAGATTGATAGAAGAAGGTAAGTCATTGCCCCAACTCATCATCATCGACGGCGGCAAAGGCCAACTATCATCAGCAGTACAGAGCTTAGAAAAACTCGAAATTCTAGATAAAGTTACCGTCATTGGGATAGCTAAAAAATTGGAGGAGATCTTTTTTCCTGGTGATTCACTTCCATTGTATATCAATAAAAAATCAGAATCACTCAAGCTCATACAGCATGCTAGGAATGAAGCGCATAGGTTTGCCATATCTTTCCACAGAGACCAAAGGTCCAAAAACTTCTTAGGTACCCAACTGACCAATATTCCGGGTGTAGGCAAAGTCACCGCTGAAAAATTGCTCAAATCTTTCGGTTCGGTCCAAAGAATTAAAGAAGCAGACCCTGCTGAGATAGAAAGAGTCATCGGGAAAGCTAATACTGAAAAGGTGCTTGGATTTTTGAACGAGTAGGGTGGAGCGCGCGATTTTAAACCCCAAAATGCTTATTCGTCTTAGATCATTAGTTTTTTCTTTATTAGCAACAAAAGCCACCCAACTTATTCTGTCGTGTGGCTTTTGTAAATGGTTAGAAGCACGAGTTACAAACTCGCGCTAGCAAGGGTATGGTTAGAAGTACGAGTTACATACTCGCGCTAGCAAGGGCAGCCATATCATCACTCAGATGTAGTATATACTACGCCTAGCAAAGGCTTTCGTAAATGAATTGAAACACGAGTTACAAACTTGCGCTAGCAAGGAGTTACAAACTCGCGCTAGCAAGGCAAACTACGCCCAGCTAGGGCTTTCGTATATGGATAGAAGCACGAGTTACAAACTCGCGCTAGCATTGCTAGCAAGGGGCATCGAAGTTACAAACTTGGACGATCGGGAGAGAATCAAATTAATACAACTTTTTTGTATATGTACAGATAATATTTTATAATTTCGTATCACAATATCAAAAATAAATGGAAGATAATAAGAATGACCTAAATCCAAATGAGTTAAATGACTCAAATGCAAATGATTCTGAAATGGAAGCACCAAAAAAATCAACTTCTAAAAAAAGATTAGAAGAAATAGCTGCAAGAGTGGTTGGCGAAAGGCCTAAAATGTCCATTTGGGCCCCTTTAATTACCGAAAATATTTCAAAGAGTCATGAAGTCTTTAAAACATATCAATCAACATCGATATTTGATAATTTTAAGAATAATTTATTCCCACCTGACTCTACTTGGACTAATCAGCTAAACTTATCAGATGAAATAAATGTGTTAAAGAGGAAGTTAAATAAAGCTCTTGAAGATCTAGAAGATACAGAAATCGATCGAGACAATCTAGTAAATAAAATTGATGAAATTGAAAAAATCAACACAGAACTTATTGCGAAACAACAGACAAATCATATTCTAACACGAATTTCTGAAGAAGGTAGAAAAAAACTACTTGAATCTGAGCCATTTCACAAACTATTTAAAAACTCCAGCAAATATGACACTGTAGTCGTTTCGATTGATATAAGACGTTCAACTGAATTAATGTTGAAAGCAAGAACTCCAGAACTGTTTTCACAATTTATAACGGAATTGAGTTTTAAACTATCTCAAATCATTATTGCAAATTATGGCATATTTGACAAGTTTACTGGAGACGGAATCATGGCATTCTTCCCGAAATTTTATAGTGGTAATGAAGCAATAATACGTGCTCTTAAAGCATCTAGAGAATGTCATTCAATATTCAAAGATCATTATAATAAATCAAGGGAATGTTTTAATGTATTTATAAAGGATGTTGGTTTAGGAATTGGTATTGATTACGGAAACGTCACATTGGTGAATACTCAGAGTGAATTGACAGTAGTAGGAATTCCTGTAGTTTATGCTTGTCGATTTTCAGGAGCTAACGCTGGTGAAACCTTATTAAACCAACCTGCTAAAGAAGAGATTATGAGATTATGTCCAACAACTACCACATTTAATGAAGCTGAAATAAATATCAAAAATGAAGGAGTTGCATTAGGGTATCATGTTTCATTAAATGATGCTGCTTTTGATGTGCCTATACCAGATTGGGATGCATTAATTGTGGAATATGGTATAGAAGAACAATAGGTGATACATCTAAACCGAGATTTATTTTATTCGATTGTATTCTCTCTTGAGCTTTCTCCGCTCATGTCATTCATCTCGTCCCTGATTCATGGCACAGCCATAGCATCACTCGGATCACGCCTTGTCATGCTTTTGTCAAGCCACACGCGTGATAAACTTTGATAAACTGTGACAGGCAGCGTTGCAAACTACGCCCAGCTAGGGCAGTAAGAGTGGTCAGAAACCAGGTTAATAAAGCATCGAAGTTACAAACTTCGACGATCGGGGTTGCAAACTACGCCCAGCAGGGGCACAGCCATGGCAGCACTCAGACGTAGTAGATACTACGCCCAGCATGAGGCATCGCAGAATTATTGTATTATTCCGATCAATTCTGCTAAGCTAGGAATATCTTCAATCGCTAAATCAACTAATTTTTTATACTCATTTTCACTAAATTTTGATATAAAACTCTGATTATCATAAAAGGAACCATCAATTTCAATATTAAATACTTCGGGAATAATTATGTAGTTATTAATTGAATTTTTTGTAAACATTTTCCACTTTAAGTTACCCTTGAATGTAGAAACTAATTTAATCAATTTTTCATAAATTATATCATCTTTAGAAAGTTTCTTAAACCTAAATCTCAAAAATGGTGGGTGACCATATTTATCATTTATGGGAAACATGGATACCCTTGATGTCTCAATAGTATGAACATTTGATAATGTCATAAACAGTAAATTATTATGGTCTTGTTTTTCCATTTGATTTTTTTCTAATTTTATACCATCAGGGTAGTTGCAAACTACGCCCAGCTAGGGTAAATACTACGCCCAGCATGAGTCCCTTGTATTTTTCTTAATTTATGTTCTTATACGTTTTAAATTATTAAAATCTAATTCAAACTTCCCAATATGTTCATTTGATTGTTCAGTTTCATATACTAAAAAGCATTCCCTATTTCTATTTATATAAAGCCATTCTGATGTTAGTAAACTATCGCTTGATATTACTAAATCAATACCTAATCTTGTGTTAATTTCCAACGCTAAATCAAATACATCATTTAGACTTGCATTCTTCATCATTTCAATTGGAATAAATAATTCGATCCAAACACCAAACTCCTGAGAATATAATTGGTAAAATATGTCACCTTGTGGCTCATCATTTACAATTTCAATAATTTTATCTTTACTTGTTTCAAAAATCTCAATAACAATATTAAAAAATATTGTTAAGCATTCTTTATTTATTATAAAAATTGGAAATATTTCTCTAACTCTTTCCATTATTTAAGGGGTTGATATATTATTTGAACTTTGAATTGATTGATAAACACTAACAGCCCGATTAATATCGTCTTTGTTATAGCCAACATTAGTTAGTATTTTTGAACTGTTTTCTAATCCCATTTGGTTTAATATTCCCAAAATTTTAAATTGAGCTCTATTTAAATCGTATACTCCTGGGCCACCTAATGGAACCAGTTCATTACCAATTGTCGTATATTGTCTTCCATTTGTTAACTGAAACACCTGATTTCCATCTAAAGTACCTATATTTATAGCTTTACCTGAGTTAATAATTTCCCTATCTAATCTTATGTTTACCGATTCATCAAAAACAGTATTCTTAGCTCTGGCCAATGTTTTCTGATCTACATTCAAGCCTCTATGACGTTTAGAAACTGATTTGTAGTTATATGGCCATGACACCTTTACATTTTTTGCTTGTGGAGCAGCCACATATTTTGGTATGGGTTGACTTCGTTTCGCTGCACCAAATAGATTAAGAAAATTTCCTTCCGCTGCACTTACTGTTTCGAGTTCCTGAAGAGATGGATCAGATGTCTGATAATAAATTGAAGTTATTATGCCCCCATTTTGCAGAGCTTGACCTGTTCTCCAAAATAATTCAATTTTCCTATTATGGATAAAAGCACTTGGATTTTTACCGTAATACGAATAAGGTCCAATTTCATCCTCACCTACTATCGAAACTAATGGTTTATTAAATGGATGCGGATTTATAATTTGATTTGGAGCTGATTGGTCTCGAGCAACCTTATTTCCCTCACTTGGAGAAGTGGCAAATCTTTCTTCCAACCCATCTAAATCCACTGCCCATATCGGCTTATTCCCAGCAAATTGATAAGGAGTATACCAAGGATAAGTTCCACTTAGCGGATCGACAGACAAGAACTTCCCAATACTTGGATTATAAATCCTGAAGCCATAATCGTAATGTGTCAAAGAGCCAAACTCGCCACTTTTGTCGAGTTCCTTACCATTAAACCCATATCGGTAGCTATTTGTTCCCGAGAAGGCGGAATTTTCGTATTTTCTGCTTGGCATTTCTAGACCGTATGCGTAGTAGTCGGATGCTTGGATGCGTTCTGGCTCAAAATGTGTTGCAGGTTGACCGCTCATGCCCATGCCCATACGACGACCTGTGATGGTGGTGAGCACATTGCCGAGATGATTGGAGAGTTCGTAGCGCTTGATGGTGGGTAGGCTCTGGCCTGTGGACTCCTGATATGCACTTGCTGTTCTATTAAGCATAGCCATACCGTGGCGTGATGATCCGTAGATATGGGCTTCAGCCTGAGTAGGTGGGTCGTTGCCTTGACTTTTGTATAGTGAAAGTACATTGCCTTGTGGATCTCTTATATAAAATGTGCTAGACGTACCTGCAACGGTTGTAACCCTATTGCCCATGGCATCATAGTAGTAAGATTGGTTTTTGTACGGGCTACTGGTGGTACGTACTTTATTATATACGTCCCATGTGATGTCAGTCACTCCGAATGGCTCGTTGTTTTCTACAATATTGCCGATAGCATCGTACAAATAGGAATGGGTGCCTTCTATATCAGTATTGGAGGATGTTGTCTCTGAATCGGTTACTTGACTTAGTTGGTTGGGGCGGTTAGTACTTAAATAATTATATAGTTGCTGAAGTTGCCCAACTTTAGTGGAAATCACATTTTTTAAATGGAATAATAATTACTTTAAATTTTCGTTTAAATAAACATTTAACTAAATAGCCATTACAATGAAAAACAAGGTTTCTCGTAGAGACTTCGCTATATCTTTAGGTATGGGAAGTCTAAGTACAGCAGTTTTATCAAATGCTATCATCAATGATAAAACGCAGGTATCTGATAATATTAACCACATCGGCCCTAAAAAGGGATATACGCCACATATAGGTACTTTGGTATCCATGTTGGATTGGGTACGGGATACTGTTTTTAGATATCACCCAAAATTAACGGTTGATCAGTTAGATCACTTACACGATAAAGATTCAAATACTATCGGTGCACTAATCATGCATCTTGCTGCTACGGAAGTCATTTATCAAGATATCACGTTTGAAAATTTAGATGATTTTTCACCAGCGAATAAAGAAAAATGGGGCGTAGCTATGGATTTGGGTGAAAAAGCCAGAAAGGAAATTAAGGGCAACCCGCTAAGTTTCTATAAAGGTATGTACGAAGAAGTGCGCAAACAAACCAATGAAGGGCTGAAAAAACGAGATGACCAGTGGCTACTCTCCGGACAAACCAAAGAATGGGATTGGAACAACTATTGTAAGTGGTTTCACGTGGTAGAGCACTATGCCAATCATAGAGGTCAGATCACTTGGCAGTCCAGGAGACTGCCTATGTAGGGCTTGCTTGGTGTAATATATGTTATAGATTATCAATTCTATATATTTAAATTTATTGATTTCGATGCACGGGAATTTCTGCAAAACTCATAAATCATTTGCACTTCATTTTAACTTTTGCCTCTAGCCGGCACGGCTTTTACTTTTTTTCCTGTCAAAAAAAGTAAACAAAAAAGACCAGTTCAAAAAAAGGCGATTGCGAAGCACCGTTCATTCCCGAGTCAAAATGCTTTTTCTATCGCCTTGATTATCAAAGGTTAATTCTTAGTATTCTTCTTTGGCGATAGACGCACTTTTGACTCTTCCATTCTCTATCGCTTGTTTTTTGAACGATTTCCCAGACCAATAGCAGCCTTTAAATTGAATGATGCTGACTTTTTCAGCTGGCCCTATGTAGTAAATTGGTTTTTATCAGACCATAAATCTCCTCGACATGACATTGATTTTTTATTGTTGGAGAGAAATTGGGTTCGATTTTTTGAACTCAATTTCTCTCTATTAGAAACAATATTTCTAGTGTCATTTCTACCCACCTTGGTGAAAGAACTCTACCTTAATTCTTCATAAATTTCAAGGTCTTTGATTGGCCATCCTTCATGATATTTACAAAATATAAGCCTGTACTAAGGTACTCTATGCTGATGGGTAGCTCAGATGTATGATCATTTTGTTGACTCAATAGTGATCCGTTAGAAGAGATCAGACTTACCTTGTCCAGCATGATTGGTGACTTAGTTACAAAGTACAAATAGGAATGATCCGTGTATATCACTAAGGGCTGATTGGCAATTTCCGTCGTTGATGATGTACACTCAATACCTGGGATGGTGATCACAAATCTACACGCTTCATTGGCTTTGTCCCAAACCCCAATCTCATGTGCTTTCTTTTCGGTCAATCCTTCTATTTTTACCGGTAAATCTGAATACTTAAAAGTCTTGTAAAATACACCATTGATCTTCACATTAAACTCTGTTCCCGTATTTTCATGCTCAAAATTGAGATTTATAGAGTATTTTTTATCTACACAATCGTTAAATTTAATGATGGGATTTCCCATTTTACATTCTTTGGGTTCACAGCAGATGACTTCTCCAAAGCCAAATTCTGCAGCACAATCCGGATATTGTAAATCGATGATAACAAACCTGTATTTGGTTTTGCAATCGCCTTCAAATGGCCCCAACTTGTATTCGCTTTTGCCATAAGTGAGCGTATCGTGGGTGATTCCATTGACCTTTACCAAAAATCCCTTATTGCCTGTGGCTTGCGAGACAAAGGTCATCAACACAAAAAACTTACCTTGGTCATCACACGGAAGGGTTTTGACTTTCAGGTCTTTGAGTATACATTTTTCTGGATTACATTTTATCGTATATTCCTTAATCAAAAAGCAAGGTTCCTGCTCAGTATCGGATACTTTAACTTTGATTACTGTTCCGCTAAGTTTATCACTGCTCACTGTGATAGGTAAATCTGCATACTTATACTTTCCGATATAAATTCCATTGATGGATAGGTGAAACGATTCACTTTTGGGATTTTTTACTTGAAAGTTGATTTTTATTCCATTTAGTTTATTATTTTCACAGAGCTCAGTGATGACCATTTCTTGCAGAGCACATGGGGCATCACAACATATTTTTTCTTTGAAAGACGTATCCATTCGGCATCCTTCTATACTCCTATCTATCACAACAAACTCATAGATCGTCTTACAGTCGCCGGCAAGCGGACCTATCTTGTAGTTGGATGCGCCGTAGTCAAATTCCCCATATATCTTTCCATTTCCTCTTACGATAAACCCATCTACACTAGTATTTTTGTCGGTAAAGGAGAGGATTGCAAAAAAGGTACCATCATCATTACAGGCATCAGCTTTGACACTCATATCAGAAATACTGCAAGGATGGTTACAGTCGGTAATATATCCCAATTCGTAAGCTGCAAAACAAAGGCTATTGTTTTTGTCTACCACCAAAAATTCATAATCTTTTGTGGTAGAGAATTTTAAACCTTTGATCCTTATAGGTAAATCTTTGTAGGCATATGTGCCATAGTTGGTATTGTTGCCACCGAGTCTAAAGCTATCCGATGTCAATTGGTGCTTGAAATTTATCCTTAGGTCAAAGGTACTATCTGCTGCATTACACTCTACAATTTGGGTTCGTAGGTTGTAAATATTACAAGAACAAGGATTGAGTATGTTTATCGTGTCACAACATTTAGGATTGTCATTGACACAAATGACTAGATTGTTGTATAGTTCCGTAGTGGAGGATAGAAGTTTCTCTATTTTAAAAGACAGGCTGTCCGACTTTATAAAAGTATGAAACTTGCCATTATGATATACATCAAAAGCTTTTTGGGTACTGTTGGTTTTTATATCCACAGCGACATTGTAAAGCAGACCATCACAAATGCTGGCTTCGTGTGCCAATATTTCGAGTTTGCAGGTGTTATCACAACATTTTTTCCCTGGATTCACAAAGTTGCTGCAACTACTATTGTTTTCGTCCACAACCAAAAACTCATAATTGGTAGTACAGTCGGCTCGTAGTGGCCCGATTTTAAGTGGCAGAACGCTGTATGCATAGGTTCCGTAATTTTTACCGTTACCCACTAGTTTAAATTTTTCACCGGTTCCGGTATGATCAAAACTTAATGTTGCAAAAAACTGTGCATTTTCATTACAAGCACTATAGGTAACATTCAATCCTGTGATCGAACATTGGCTCCAACTGCTGTTTAAGGCTAACAACACAACACAAATGGCTAAAAGATAACGTTTCATAAATTTACTTTTTTCTTATAGAGTGCAAATAAACGAAAAACGCTCCTATTGCGAATAGAAAAAGTTACTTTTTTATTTTAATCCTTTATAAATGCGGGTAAAAACGATCAGCACTATTTTTTTGTGTGTGGCGTGCCCCTATGGGTCAGGCTATGACAGGTTCGCTTTACTTCTTGCTTGCAACTATCCTTCACGCAATGATGGTTGTCAAATTCATTAAGCTTTCTTCCCACAGACATCGATCAGCATCTGTACGGATTTGGGATCATTGCCTACGATCACATGATCATCTATAATCGCTGCTGGTCTCTTGAGAAAAGTATATTCCTTGAGGATCAGTTTTTTATAATCTATATCTTTTTGGGGTTTTTGGGATTCATCCATTTCCTTGAGCTTTTGTGCTCTTTTGTTAAATAAGGATTCATAGCTTTTGGTTTTTTTCTTCATCAGGTCCAAATCTTCTTTTGATATGTTTTGCTCCCTAATGTTAATCAGTTCTATCCCATCAGTATTGATTTGAGATAATATTTTTCTGCATGTATCACAGGTAGAAAGATGGTAAATACGCTTCATAAACAAAATTTGGGGACAAACATTTAAACCTTAAATTAGTTTAATATTTTTTTGATCTATGGGGCTGAGAGTCGTACCCTTGATCTTTGCTTCGGCCCTAATACTATATTCTGATTGAACACCTTTGGCTTTTTTAGCTAGTTTTACCAAGGCCCTTGTAAAGATATTGTTTTCTTCCATTTTATCCATTTCTGACTTTATAAATACAAAGTCTAGTTCAAAAGGGACTTCAATAACATCATTTTTGGAGATGCTAATGTCTTCTTTTTTTATCAATTCCCCCATGGTGTATTCATTGATAAGTTTACCGTCTCCGCGGCCGCGTGTGTACTTCTCTATAAGTTGTATTTGAATACCTTGTATCAGATTATCATCACTCAATGAAGTGAATTTGACAAAACCTGTTACAATTCCAGAATCTTTGCTGGCTTCTTCTGGAATGATCAACTCTAGTTTGACTCCTTCGATTCCCAATATTTTTTTTACTTTTCCAAACATTTCACATTATTTGAACTTTTAAACGAATCCGTTGGTATCATAGTTCTGTAGAACAGACCAAATCACATAAATAATGGATAAACGGTCGTTTTATATAAATCTTTTGTGCCAGCTATCCGAGATCTTTACCATCCATTGATGTTCAAAATCGCTTTTGTTGGCTACTAAATTATTGAAAACCAAGGTTTCTGAATCGATTTCTCCCGTTGCTATTTTAGCAGATAATTGATTGAGATGGCTTGTTTTGACTTCTTTTTCTGAAGTTAAATACGCTACTTCCATACGGTCTAGTAAATCTATACCGTGATGATTTCCCAATTCTTGAATAAATCTGGTCATTTTATCTACCGAACAACCACTAGCATGCGTGTATGTTTCATCTACCATGAGAACTATAAATCTATCATGTAAGACATCCCCAAATGTTTTTAAAGACATGTTGTGTGCGGTCCAATCTTCTAGAAAAGCATGTAACGCCCCTTTGATATGTGCTATTTGCGCATCATTTATCGTTGATGGTGATTGGAAAATCCATACTTTTGATGATGGATGCAAATCGTTGTAAGTAGTTACCATTTAATTTCTTCTTTGATTTAAAGGTGTAAAATTAAAATTATTTAGTCAATGTGTGGTGCTTTTTTACGATTTTAAAGCAAGTTACACGCACTATCTTCTTTTTAATCTTTAATCAGACATGTAATGAATCTTTGGTGTTGGTATTCATGGCTAATTCGAGCATATTATAACCAAAACTAAGCAGAATGGGTGTTAAATATCAAAGGTTTATAGAAATGCTTTATCAATATATAAAATTTTTGTAATAAATACATACAAGATAATTAAACTTTATATATTTTTGTGACAGTTTCCTTGGTATTGCTTTTTATTCCTTAATATTGCAAACCATTTAAAATTTTATGAAATGAAATTTAAAATTTTTACCTTATTATTTTGGGTATTATCTACCATTCAATTGTCTGCGAATATCAAATGTCCACCTGATAAAAATTTAAGTTGCCATGATGATATACATTATCTACCGTTAGTTGGTCAGCCAACGGTTTTTGGTGGATGGGGCCAATTGATTTATACAGATCAATACCCGAACAATGCGTGTAGGATAGGCCATATCATCAGAACCTGGTTTTTAGATCAGAATGGTAATCAGCAGTTAGATTCAGGAGAGTCAGGATGTATTCAAAATCTTTACGTTTCGTATACTCCAGGCACTACAGTTATAGATTGGCCGGCAGATTTAGTATTAAATTGTCGAGACGTCATACCTAATACCAATCCAACCTGGACCAGTGGTCCTTGTGATATCATTGGCGTCAGCAAAACGGATGAAGTGTTCCGTACCGGCAATGATGGTTGTTACAAGATATTGAGAAATTTTAAAGTGATCAACTGGTGTACACATGTACCCGGTACCACTATTGGTATGTGGACTCATACACAAGTCATCAAGGTAGAAGATACATCAAGGCCTTCTATACAAAAATGTAATGAAGTCATTTTAGGAACAGACCAAGGATGTCAAGCTACTTTTGAAGTTTCTAATGTCGCTATAGATATCAGTCCTTGTGGAGAACAAAAGTTGTTCTGGACAGCGGAAGTAGATCTTTGGTCTGACGGTAGTATTGAATATAAATACGCACATGATCAGAGTATGCCTGAGTTTGTATTGCCTGTAGTCAAAAGTGGTCAGCAAGTGTCATTCAAATTACCATTCCCGGTGATGCGTGGTTATCATAGAGTTACTTGGAGTGTTAATGACCAATGTGGCAATGTAACTAAATGTGTACAAAAGGTATTTGTCAAGGACAATAAAAAACCGACACCATACATGTATCAAGTATTGTCTTCAGCTTTTGATGGCAAAGATCATCCGTTAAAAGTTTCTGCACGAAAATTTAATGCAGGATCATTTGACAATTGTACCCAAAGTAAACAATTAAGATATTCATTTTCAACCAATGTAAATGATTCTATAAGAACCATAGATTGTAACAACGCAGGTTTTCAATTCTTTAATATTTATGTTACAGATTGGGAGGGCAATCAGGATTTTGCTGAAGTATTTATGTTAGTATTTGATAATGGTTCTTGTTCTACCCTTAGAATGCAAGGTGTTGTAAGCGAAGGTAATGGAACACCTGTTTCAGATGTGTCATTAAAACTGAGTAGAACATCTGATGAAAACATGGAAGTGATGGCATTGTCAGATCAAAAGGGCAAGTTTAGTTGGGAAAATATAGGGTTATACAAAGATATGAGTATTACACCTTATATCACTAGCCAACAGGAAAGCAGATTGAACGTAGCAGACTTAAAAATGCTACAAGATTATATCTTCGGCAAATATACCTTGAAGAATTTCCAGTTTTTGGCCGCAGATGTTGATGGCAACGGTAAAATTAGAGTCCATGACGTTCAGGTATTGAAAGAGCGAATATTAAAGCAACGAATTGAAGATTTACCATGGACTGTGCTGGGTGAAGTCGATTCTGTAGCAAACGCGAATCAACTTTCCTTAATGTACCAAAAAAACAAAATTGAATTGGCAACCACCCAAGGCAAACTTGCATTTAAAGCGATTTATAAGGGAGACCTTACTGATGCCAATGTAGTGACTACTGAACCTAGGAGCAATGTAACTTATTATTGGAATGCTACAGAAGATGGATATGCCCTATATTTAAATGAAGATATGTCCATTGAAGGTCTTCAGTTGGAGTTCAAAATGGCTGATGCCCAAAACATACAGTTGGCATCAGATCAGATATCCGTACCTTTGAATGCAGTATTTGCAGATGATGAATATTTACGAGTGGTGACACTGGATAAGGTTGATGTAAAAGCCAATATGCCACTTATGACCTTGAAGAATTTGTCAGTAAACAATGTAGAACTTACAAATCAATCCAAGTTGTTGTTAGACCAGTATCAGACGAGGACTTTAAAAGCTGTAGCATCGGAGTTAAGTGACAAGATTCAGATAGTGCCTAATCCAGCCTATCAAAATTTTACGCTAACCACTAATGTGGAAGCCAAGGTTGTAAGTATACAAAATCAAACAGGACAAACGGTAGGATTTGTTCAATCCGGAAATGCCGTGTATTGTGATGCACCTTCAGGGATTTATTTTGTCAATGTTTTATCTGAAGGAAAAGTAACCGTGCACAAACTTATCAAGTTATAATATTAAGTTCGCCGTCGTTTAGTTAAATGTTTTCTTTTCAATGAATTAAACATCAATTAGATGAGCTTTTGACTAAGCCGTATTTAATTCAATACTTTATAAGCTTTTGACAGCAAACAAAAAATGAAACCTATACAAAAGGCAGCTTTTTTCTTGAAAGCTGCCTTTTTTCATTTAGTTACCACCTTATTAACATCAATTTTACACTTATAATACAATGTAATATGAGTTAAATACTAAATATATCTTAATTTTGCAGCGTAAAATAATAAAAACATGACTTTATTTACTTTAATGACTTATATAGCCATAGTAGCTTTATTGATTAGTTCAGTAATGATTTATCTAAAGAAACATAAGTCAATGGTGACGACGTACGTTCAAAACTTCTGTGGAGTCCTTTTTGTATTTTCAGGATGGGTAAAAGCGGTAGACCCTATGGGTACTGCCATAAAGATGGAAGATTATTTTGCAGAGTTTAATGCCACTTTTTCGGATACGGCCGTCAGTTTTATAGCTCCTGTTTTTCCCTTTTTAGCAACATATTCTTTATGGTTTGCCATTTTTATGATCATTTTAGAAATCGTATTGGGTATAATGTTGATACTTGGAGATAGACCTAAGACGACATCCTGGTTGTTCTTCCTGATTATATTGTTCTTTTTATTTTTGACGGGATTTACCTTTCTCACAGGGTATGTTCCTTTAGACCAGAATTTCTTCTCTTTTTCAGCTTGGACAGATTTTAAAGCATCCAATATGAGAGTGACTGATTGCGGATGTTTTGGAGATTTTATCAAGTTGGACCCTAGAACATCCTTCTATAAAGATGTCTTCCTGATGATACCTGCCTTGTACTTTTTATGGAAGCACAAAGATTTTCATCAGTTGCTCACAGAGAAATCAAGAAACATCATCAACTTAGCATCTATCATCTTTTTGGTGATTTATTGTATTTATAACTTTTATTGGAATGAGCCTCATGTAGATTTCAGACCTTTCAAAAATGGAGCCAATATTGCAGCTATTCAAAAGACAGAAAGAGATGCTGCCAATGCCGTTCAGGTGCTTGCCATGAAGATGAAACATAAAACAACGGGTGAAATTAAGGAGTTTGCATATGCAGATTACATGAAAAACTTGAGCACCATTACTGATGAGTACGAAACAATTGAACAAATCAAGACTGAACCCGCAATCAAGTCTACTAAAATAAGTGAGTTTTCAATAACAGACTTTGATGGTGAAGAAAAATCTGATTTATACTTAAATAATCCTCAGCCACACTTGATGGTGCAAATTTATAAAGCTAAGTATGAGGCCGTATCCAAAATAAAAATGGTTCAAGACTCTGTATTTACTTATGATACCATAGCTGTTAAAGAATTTAAAGATAGCATCAATATTGTAAAAACATTCAAATCTGTGACATCAAAAGAAGAAAAACAATATGATATCATTTGGGATACAGACTTTATTAATACGTTGAAAACTGTAATCAAACCATTGTATGATGCTGCTCAAAAAGATAAAGTCAGTATGTCATTGGTTATCACCGGAATTGACAAGGATAAAGCTGATGCCTTGGCCAAGGAAACAGGTATTGGAGCTGACTATTTTACGGCTGATGAAAAATTGGTAAAAACAATTATGCGTTCTAATCCTGGTATTGTGTTGTGGCAAAATGGTGTGCTGCTACAAAAGTGGCATTATAAAAAATTACCGCAGTGGGCAGATATCAAAAAAGAGTACCTTAAGAAATAAGAACAAACGGACTTAAGTCCAATATAATGAAAATAAAAAAAGCCTGCTCATCCATCAGATAAGCAGGCTTTTATATTTTAAAGCATTGTGCCTTACAGTGCAGGAATTCTTAATACTTGTCCTGGATAAATTAAGTCAGGAGATGTTAGCATTGGTTTGTTAGCTTCGAAAATTACGGGGTACTTCATCATATCACCATAATGTTCTTTAGCAATTTTAGAAAGTGAGTCACCTTTTACTACCGTATAGAAAGTAGCTTCAGGCTCTGGATTTACAACAGCTAACCTATCATCTACAGTGGCAATACCTTCAGTGTTTCCAACAATCAAAATCACTTTTTCTTTAGCAGACGTAGATTCTACTTGACCATAAACAGTTGCAGTATCGTCATTTACTACAATGTCTAGGTTTTCTACAGCGATGCCGTGACTAACTACAGCAGACATCAAAGCAGCACCTTTCGCTCGCTCATTAGCTTCTGTCAAAGCTGCCATAGCATCAGGTGCAGCAGCAGTGGTTGATGCAACAGCATCATTCTCTTCAGCTTTTTTTCCTAAAAGTTTTGCTCCAGCTGATTTCAAAAAAGAAAATAATCCCATGTTTTAAAATTTAAAGTTAAATAATTAGACCAAAATTGGTTTTCATGCAAATAAAGCATATAATTTTAATTTTAGTTCAATATTTGTATAAATTTTTGTAAAAAATAATCATTTTAAGCATGTTCAAAATTTAATTTTGTGAAAGTTTAATAGTGAAATTTCGCATTATTTGAAAAGTCACATAAAAATTTTCTGTCATATGTCTATTATTTATTATTTGTATATACTTGTAATGTAGGGATGTAGTAAAATTCTAAAAAAAAAATAATATATGTTATTAACAAAAAACGATAAGTTTAACAAAAGACTTATATTTGCGCTGTTTTTTGAAAAAATTTTGATAATTTATACCCATGCAAGGAAAAGGTTTAGTAAAAGTATTTTTGGTTTTAATTATTGCAGTTTGTTTATTACAATTTGCTTATTTTATACCAACCAACAACGTAGAAAATGCGGCTGATGCCTATGCGTCAAAAATCACAGGCAAAACTGCTGATGACGGCGCGCCCGAGTTTAAAGTAGCCAGAGCAACATATCTGGATTCTATTTCTGGGGAGCCCATTATGTCTATCCCATTTGTAAAAGCATATACTTATAATGAGTTGAAGCAACAACAGTTAGGATTAGGTCTTGACCTCAAAGGAGGTATGAGCGCCTTATTACAAGTTGACCTTACAGATTTCTTAAAAGGATTGGCTGGAAGAAATGCCACCAATGTAGAATTCTTAAAGGCACTTGATAATGCCAATATTGCCATGAAGACATCACAATCTGATTTCGTGACTTTATTTGCAGAAGAGTATAGAAAGCTAGCAGGCGAAAACAAAATGTCCAAATTGTTTGTAAAAAGTGAGTCTTTGGGAGAAATCAGCCCTACCACTGACGATGGTACGGTCACTAGACTTATCAGACAAAAAGCATCTGAGACTGTAAAATTGACCTTTGAAAGATTAAAGCAAAGGATAGACAAATTGGGTGTAACCCAACCTAATATCTCTTTGGACCCCAACAGAGACTTGATTGCCGTAGAAATGCCAGGTGTTGATAATCCTAAAAGAGCAAAGGAGTTCTTAACTAGAAGTGCCAAACTTGAGTTTTGGGATGTATACCGTTTTACAGATAATGGTATCAATCCATACTTTCAGATGGCTGACAAACTTTCAGGTGGAACGGCGTTATCTGATTCTACAGCAAATAATGTAGTTATGAAGGATTCTATCGTGTATGACGCAACGGGCTCGGCTATTGATACTGTTCAAGTAGCTAGCACAGTAGCTGCAAGTACCGGTGGAAAAGGTAGCTTATTGAGTATGCTTACTTTAAATGGTGGAACGTTACCATCACCAACAATAATGGGTGTGGCAGACAAAAGCAAAATAGCTCAAATCAATAAAATTTTAGAGCGTGAAGATGTTAAAGCCATTTTCCCAGCTAACTCTAGATTTATGTGGTCTAGCAAACCATCTTTGGATGCTGATCGTAAGTTTACTAATAATTATGAATTGTACCTCATTAAGGGTCAATCTAATTCTGAAGATGCTCCATTAAACGGAGATGTGGTCACAAGCGCAAGACAAGCATTGAACCCTGTGAATGGTCAAGTGGAAGTAACGCTAAGAATGAACGCAGCAGGTGCTAAAAAGTGGGCAGACATGACCACAAAAGCAGCTAATGAAGGTAACCGAGAAATTGCCATCGTTTTGGATAATGAAGTAGTTTCTGCACCTTCTGTAAATACACCTATTACTGGTGGTAACTCTTCAATTACAGGTAACTATACTGTAGAAGAAGCAGTGGATTTTGCAGGTATACTGGAAGTAGGTAGATTACCTGCTGGAACAAAAATCATGCAAAGCACCAATGTAGGACCGACCTTAGGTAAAGCTAATATCTCTAAGAGTATCAACTCTTTATTGGTAGGGTTCCTTTTAGTAATTGTTACCATGATCGCTTATTATGCAGGAGCAGGTCTTATAGCCATTATTTCACTTTTACTAAACGTATTCTTGATCTTTGGTACGCTCTCTAGTTTTGGAACGGTACTTACCCTTTCAGGTATTGCAGGTATCGTATTGACTATCGGTATGGCCGTGGATGCTAACGTAGTTATTTATGAAAGAGTAAAAGAAGAGCTCGAATCCGGTAAATCGCTCAAGCAAGCTATTGCAGATGGATATTATCACTCATACTCTGCCATTATAGATGCCAACGTCACCACCATTTTAACAGCAATCATCTTAGCCTATTTTGGTTTAGGTCCTGTAAAGGGATTCGCTGTGGTTTTGATTATAGGTGTTCTTTCTTCATTATTTACCGCTATTTTTGTCACAAGATTAATGATAGATTATTGGGTAGATAAAGGAAATGACCTCTCATTTTGGACAGGTTTCTCTCGTGGAGCTTTCAAAAATATCAAAACTGACTGGATAGGACGTAGGAAAATAGCTTATGGTTTTTCTGGTGCTATTATACTAGCGGGAATTATTTCTATGTTTACCTTGGGTTTTGATTTGGGTGTGGACTACAAAGGTGGATACTCATACACTATTCAGTTTGCAGGAAATGAAGGTGTCAATGCGGACAAATTGAGAGATGGATTGACTTCTACTTTTGGTGCAAGTCCAGTAGTAAAACAAGTAGAAGGTGCAAATACTTTCAATGTAACCACTTCATACATGGTAGCAGAAACTGCCGAAGGCACCGCTGATAAAGTGATGGAAAAACTTCATGAAGGAGTTTCTAAAATAGCAGGTTCAAGCGTATCCTTAGCGGATTTTGCTAATAATGAATCTTCTAATGATAAAATACATGTTATTAGTTCATCTCAGGTAGGACCTACCATAGCAGATGACTTAAAGAAAACATCTATTTACGCGGGACTTTTTGCATTATTTGCTATATTTTTATATATCCTATTGAGATTTAGTAAGTGGCAGTACTCTGTGGGTGCGATCATAGCATTGTTCCATGATGCCTTAGTTGTTTTAAGTATCTTCTCTATATGTAAGTCATTTATGCCTTTTTCATTAGAAATCGATCAGGCTTTCATTGCTGCAATATTGACGGTAATAGGTTACTCTATCAATGACACGGTGATTATCTTTGACAGAATCAGAGAGTATTTCTCATTGCATGTCAATAAATCTAAAGATGAAATCATTAATGACGCGATCAATAGTACACTTTCAAGAACATTGATGACATCATTTACTACCGTGATTGTGGTATTGATATTATTCCTTTTTGGAGGTGGTAGTATCAAAGGATTCTCATTTGCTTTGTTGGTGGGTATTGTAGTAGGTACTTATTCTTCTGTATTTATTGCAGCGCCGATTTTACATGATTTGGCATCAGATCTCAAAATCACATCTAAAGAATACGATAAGTAAACACTAGATATAGAAATAGAAAAGGCTTGGAATTTTATTTTTCAAGCCTTTTTTGTTTAAGCACAGTTTAGGGTTTCACAAGTGTATTATAAACGACAGATGTGTATCTTTTTGATATTTTTCGATGATAAAACGTATATAAAACCTAATTTTGCATTCCTTAAATTTAGGATGTCATTTCATCTTTCAATTTATAACTTAAGTAACAAAACCAATGTCAGTAAAAGTAGATCATCTTTCTAAGTTTTATGGTTCACAGGCCGCAGTCAACCAATTATCTTTTGAAGCTAAACCAGGTGAAATTTTGGGCTTTCTTGGACCCAACGGTGCTGGAAAGACGACTACCATGAAAATGATTTGTTGTTATACACCACCTTCCAGTGGAAGCGCTGAAGTTAATGGATTTGATATCATAAAGTCACCATTGCAGGTCAGAAAGCAAATAGGATACCTTCCGGAACACAATCCTTTGTATGAGGAAATGTTTATCAAGGAGTATTTGCAATTTGTGGCGAGCATTCACAAAATTGAAAATAAAGCGGCTCGTATTGCTGATGTTATTCATATGACGGGTCTTGAAAAGGAACAAAATAAGATCATCGGCACTTTGTCCAAAGGATACCGTCAGCGTGTAGGATTAGCACAAGCCATCATTCATGATCCCCAAGTATTGATTCTTGACGAGCCAACATCTGGTCTAGACATGAATCAGCTGATAGATATCAGAAACTTGATCAAATCTTTGGGCAAAGAAAAGACGGTTATATTTTCATCTCACATCATGCAGGAGGTGCAAGCATTGTGTGATAGGGTAGTGATCATCAATAATGGAGATCTTGTGGCTAATGAGTCTATAGAGAAACTAAGTAAAAGAGTGGCCGGCAGTCAAGTCATCAAGGTAGGCTTTGATGAAAATCAGGTCAACTTGGATCCATTTAGAAAGATAGCAGGTATTGATGATATTGTTTTTGAAAATGGATTGTATCATTTTAGTTATCAAAATGACGAAGATATTCGTAAACACATATTCAAGACTGCAGTGGCCCAAAATTATACGATCATAGAAATGAAACAAGATAAAGCCAACTTCGAAGATATATTTAGGAAACTTACTAAAAAACCTGAACATGCTTAGTATATTTTTTAAAGAGATCAATGCGTTTTTTTCATCCCTGATAGGGTATGTAGTAATCAGTGTGTTTCTGGTTTCTATTGGTCTATTTATGTGGGTGTTTTCAGAAACCAGTGTTTTGGATTACAATTTCGCAACACTAGATCAATTGTTTTCTATAGCTCCTTTGGTATTTTTATTTCTGATTCCTGCAGTCACCATGCGTTCGTTTGCAGAGGAAAAAGCCAAAGGTACCATTGAATTTTTATACACGAAGCCATTGACCAATTTTCAGATTATTGGTGGTAAGTATCTCGCCAATATTACTTTGGTACTGTTTTCATTACTTCCAACCTTGATTTACTATTATTCAGTCTATCAATTAGGTTCGCCTGTGGGCAACTTGGATTCAGGGGCTATCTTTGGGTCATACATTGGATTATTCTGTTTAGCAGCATCATTTGTGGCTATTGGTATGTTTGCATCCACCCTAACCAATAATCAGATCGTGGCTTTTATATTGGGTGCTTTTTTGTGTTTCTTTTTTCATTGGGCTTTCACTTACATAGCCAGAATGCCGATTTTTACGACATCTCTCGATTTATGGATTCAAAAGTTAGGTATTAACTACCATTACAGTAGTATAAGTAAAGGGCTGATAGATAGCAGAGATATCATATATTTCGTTTCTTTAGTTGGTGTGTTTTTATATGCCACGATTACTATTATTAATAACCGCAAATAAATATTAAAGCCATGAATCTAAAGACAACCGGTCATTTTGTTCAGTTGGCCATAATAGTTGCCATAGTTATTGTGATCAATATTATTGCACATTTCCTTTATTTTGAAATAGATTTAACAGCCGACAAAAGATTTACACTGAGTGAAAGTACCAAAAATGTGGTAGCATCAGCGGATGATAACATAACGATTAAAGTGCTTTTGGATGGTGAATTTCCGGCAGGGTTTAAACGGTTACAAGGATCTGTTAAAGATATTTTGGAAAACTTCAGGGACATCAATCCGAAAATTGTCTATGAGTTTGAAGATCCCAATGAAGGCACATCACAGGTGGTGGAGCGCAAAAGGAAACAATTATTAGAAGATAAATTAGTTCCTGTAAATCTGAGCTATTCAGATGGGACACAATTGGTTCAGAAAGCGGTTTTCCCATTTGCCATTATAACTTATAAAGGAAGAAAACAAATTGTCAATTTGCTGGAAGAGCAAAAACTTGGAGATGACGAAGATGTGATTTTAAATAAATCTGTTTCTTTGCTCGAGTATAAATTTGCATATGCTTTTCAAAGGATGCAGTCTGACAGGTCCAAAAATATCCTTTTTACACAAGGAAATGGCGAATTGGAACCCTCCCAAACTTTTCGATTGGAGTCTGAATTGAGAAAATTTCATAAGGTAGGTAGAGTCAGCCTAGACACACTTCTTAAACTAGATAGTACCATAGATCTTGTTATTGTGGCATCCCCGAGCAGTACTTTTACCCTTCAGAATCAATTTAAGCTCGACCAATACGTAATGGATGGCGGTAAAATATTATGGCTTTTAGATAAGTTTCCGGTTTCTTTGGATAGTATCAATAAATACAAATTTTACGTACCGACAGAAAATAGTACGGGTTTAGATGACTTGCTATTTAAATATGGGGTGCGCATTATGCCGGATTTGATCATGGATTTGGAATGTAGTCAAATACCTCAAGTGGTGGGAATGGCAGGTGACAAACCGCAAACAAGATTATTTCCTTGGAATTACCACTTGGCAGTGGCATCAGGAAATGCCCATCCTATCGTAAATAATATTGATCGGGTAAATATGTTTTTCCCAAGTTCTATGGATACCTTGAAAACTCAGGGTAGCATTATGAAAACTATTTTGCTCAAAAGTTCTAAATATTCCCGAACACAACTTGCGCCATTTAGACTTACTTTTGAAATGCTAAAGGTAAATCCTGACCCAACCAAATATAATAATGGTGGAAAGCCTGTGGCTGTACTGTTAGAAGGTGAGTTCGAATCTTATTTTAACAATAGACTGACACCAGATTTCCAAAATACACTAGATGCTATTGGTGTTAAATTTAAGTCTAAAAGTAAAAGGACGAGTCAAATTGTGGTTTCTGATGCTGATTTTGCAAAAAATCTAGTCAATGCGGCCACCAATGAAACGGAAGATATTGGATACAATAAATGGGAAAGAAGGTATTACAAAGGGAATAAAGATTTTATCCTTAATGCTGTAGAATACCTGTTGGACGAAAATAATATTTTGGAGTCGAGGTCAAAGGAAATAAAACTTCGGTTATTAGACTCCGTCAAGACAAAAGCTGAAAAAACAAAGTGGCAAATGATCAATGTGGTACTTCCTGTAGTACTTTTGATTCTTTTTGGACTTATATTTACATTTTTGAGAAAGCGAAAATATGCTTCAGGCTTAAATTAATAGATATATGAAGAAGTTAGTTGGTTTATTGGTCATTTTATGTGCGCTGTCCGCAGGTGCTTATTTTCTGATCAAAAAGGGACAAGCCACAGAAAAAGGTATTGTTTCTGCGGATCGAGGATTTACGGTAAAGTCTATGGATGAGGTAGACAAGATTGTCATCAAGCATGTCAAGTTGCAGCCTATGGTTTTTACCAGAAAAGGAAAGTCATGGGTTCTTAACGGAAGCTATGATGTAGATCCTGCTGTCTTTGTAAATATAGAACGTGTACTGACTAATATGACATTGTCATACATACCTCCTGCAGCTGCTACACCCAATATTCTGAAAAGTATTAAAGAAAATGGGATTCAAGTAGACTTATACAATGGCGATGAGGAGCCGTTCAAAATATTCCATATTGGATCTGATGTTCAGAAAAGTGAAGGTACCTACATGGTTATGGCGGGTTCTAACCAACCATACGTGATGCAACTTCCTGGTTTGCAAGGTGGTCTTAGATCCAGATTTGAGCAGCCTGCTAAAAATTACCGAGATAAAGTAATATACCGAATGGCACCTGAAGATATTGCAAAAATTAAAGTAGAATATCCAAAAGATAATTTTTCATCTTTTGAAATTATAAATGGTGCAACACCTGTGCTCAAACCTTTGATCATATTACCTGACCAACCCCAAGGCGCACCTAATCAGCGATTGCTTATGGGTTTTATCTCACAATTTGCCAATATGGGTTCAGAAGGGTTGATTACAGAAATGCCGGAAAGAGATTCTATACTGACCTTGACACCCAATGCAATATTGACGATAGAAACCAAAAATGGCAATAAGCTCTATCATAAATTTTACAATTACGAGCATATTGTTTTAGGTGAAGACAATCCCATCACCCATGCAGACATCATCGGGGCAAATCGTTTTTTTATTTACGACACCAAAGATGATATGTACACCGGCCAAATGAGGGTCATCGGTGGTATATTCTATAGCTATAAAGACTTTTTTAGGAAAGACGCTGCTATCAAAAATTAAAGTTTGCTTTCATGGATCATATCTAACAATTCATCCTTATAGTTTTTACCTATAGGGAGTTGCTTGATCTTGCCATTTTCCATGAGTTCCACCATATTCCCCAGGATAGCGGTGATTTTCTTTACATTGACTATAAATGATCGGTGTATCCTTCTAAACTTACCTGAAGGAAGGCGATCTTCAAGACTCTTCATGGTTTGCAATGTGATAACACGGCCCGAGTCTTGTCTAATGATCACATAATCTTTCAGGCCCTCAATGTAAAGGATATCTTCAAAATTGATCTTGACAAGCTTTTTATCAGCCTTTACAAAGAAAAAATCTTCAACGGCTTCATTTTGAATAGCATCATGTTCCAGTCTTTTGGAAGCAAGCTTTTCGGAAACTTTATTTACCGCTTTTAAAAAACGTTCCAGAGATATGGGCTTTAACAAATAGTCCACAGCATTAAGATCAAAACCTTCCACGGCATAGTCTGGATACGCTGTGGTGAAGATCACACATGGAGGGTTAGAAAGGGTTTTTAAAAAGTCGATTCCAGATAACTGAGGCATTTGTATATCCAAAAACATCAAATCTATAGCTTGGCTTTTGAGTACTTCATTAGCTTCAAATGCATTTTCACATTTTTTGATGAGTTGTATTTCTGGTATTTGTTGTATGTATGTTTCCATCACTTCTAGCGCCAATGGTTCGTCATCTACTATAATTGCCTTGATCATTTTTGTTGTATTTATTAAAATTATTAATCGTTTATTAATTGAAGCTGCAATTCAACTGCATAAGTATTGGGACTTTCCTTGATTTCCAGATGATGTCTTTCCGGATAAATGATATCCATACGTCGCTTTACATTGATCAATCCTATACCGCCGGATCTTTTTTCGGCTATCTTCGGAAGAGACGGTGACTTTGAGTTTTCAATGGCCATCATCAGGTCTGTGCCTTCTACCCACAAATTTAAATTTACAAAACCTTGAGATATCTGGTTGTTGATACCATGTTTAAAAGCATTTTCAATAAAAGGTATTAAAATCAATGGCGCAATTTTTTGCTTTTCAATATTACCTTCCACTTTAAACTCTATCAGCATTTTATTGCCATGCCTAAGCTTTTCTAGCTCCAAATAGTTTTGCATGTAGTTGATCTCTTTAGCTAGAAAAACTTCTTTTTCATTACATTCATAAAGCATGTATCTCATCATCTCGGAAAGCTTTAAGACAATCTCGGGTGCAAGATCCGATTTCTTTAGCGTTAGAGCGTAAAGACTATTCAAAGTGTTGAACAAAAAATGAGGATTGATCTGTGATTTTAGAAATTTTAATTCTGACTGCAATGTTTGGCTTTCTAAATCTTTTTTGTCTCTTTGTTGGACCAACCAATCATTCATAATTTGATAGATCGTAGAAGAAGTGCCTGCAAAAAATAAGGTTAAAAAGGTATATAGTTGATTGGAAATGTAGTGCGATTGTGCTTCCATATTTCCAGATGATACCAAAAAATTGAGTGTCGTTTTTATAGGAGTGAGTAGCAAAGCTGTCAAAGCTAAAAGCCCCACATGGGTATAAAAATTCTTTTCTTTTAAGTATTTTGGAAATAAAACAAAATAATTGAGGTAGGCAATAGCAGCAAAAAAGCCTACTGTAATGACATCGGTGAAAAAAGCCTGAAAAAAGCCAAGTTTAGGCACATTAGCTACCATCATGACCACAACCAGAGATACCCAAAATACCATATGGTAAAATGAGTAATGTTTTGTCCATTTTTTTGCACTGATCGTGAAGGAATCCATTGCCAATTCCATTTAGATATTTAATTTTGTAGATACAAATATAAGAATTATTTGTGGTAAGTATGTCTATTTAATAGATAAAGCTTGTGATTTTAAAGACAAAACTAAAAAGCGAATGATTTTTAACGTAAAATATGCCCCAATATTTTAATCTAGAGTTAGGGTTGAAACAACGAGCATATATTGTGATGAAAATGAATCTTTTTCTTTAAAGCGTAAAGATTGGAATATAATAGTTAAATTTATTATTTTAAATAATGGGATATCAGTTGTTAATACATTAAATATAAAAATATGTTATAATTATAATAATTTGTATTTTGGGAGTAATAAAGATTGTCTGATCTTTGTATTGTGAAAGGGAAAAAAGAGCCCAATCATCCGGTTAAAGAATCGGTCCGAAAACTCGGAATGTTCATGGGATTAAAAACAAATGCAAACTTCGGGTTGATTTTAAATGATAGGATCAACCCGAATGTTTGACCAGTTTCGGAAAATTTATTTTGGATTGAGTTTTAGTTATTATAAAGAGATTGGACCTTGTTAGCCTGGGAAACTAAAAGGTCATTAAAGTTTTGGTAAAATGTTCATGGGGATCGTAAGATCAAAAAATGGTCACTTTGGGGAAAGTGGCCATTTTTTTTTGTTCCCATTCAAATATAAAAATGCTACTGTCCATGATTTTTTTAAATTTATGATATAGATATATTGTATAAATGGTTATCTTTGTTACATAAATAACCACTTATGAGAAATTTCAAATTATTATGCTGTACTTTAGTTTTTACTATTTTGCTTTTTTCATGTGATCAAGAACCCAATGTTGCCTTGACCTTTGAGTCTAAGCCTGTTGCCGATTATGAACATGATGTTGTTTCTGAATGGAATACTGTATTATTGGCCGTTGAAAAAAATGCTTTCGGCTATCGCCCAGGACCAGCTACGAGAGCTTTAGCATATCTTGGATTATCCGCCTATGAAACAGCCATTCCTGGAATGCCACAATATAATTCCTTCAGTGGGAAATGGCCGGGTTTTGATATACCCAAATTAGATCAACGTAAAGAACACTGCTGGCCATTAGCCATCAACGCATCTTTTGAGTACCTTATGCCCAAGTTTTTTAGTCAAGCATCTGCTGAAGATTTGGATTTGATCAGAAAAACAGCACAATCACTGCAAGATAAATATGCTGAAACCCTAAGTGCTAAAGTGGCTGCGGATTCTAAAGTTTGGGGGTTGGCTGTAGCTGAGGCTGTATGGGATTTTTCAAAGACAGATGAAATTGGACATGAGTATTATCTCAATCCTAGCCAAGGATATGATTGGCAACAATACTTCAAAAAAGATGGTGATTGGAAGCCAGAGTTGCCCATCAGACAAGCAACAGGGGGAATTTGGGGAAGAGCAAGAACTTTTGCCATTGCTGAAAGTGATAAATTGTGTCGTCGTCCAGAAACCTACGTTGGCTCAAATGGTAAGCACGTTCAGTATATTGAACTATATAGTCAAGTTCCACGGGAATGGGCCGATTTGGATGCGAGTGTACTAACCTGGAATGACGCTTTTGTAGGTTATACTTTTGGATATGGATTGCGATTTTTATCAATAGGAAATCAAGCGTTAAAGACTCAACATAGTAACCTAAGTGAAGCCGTTTTTATGAATGCCATACTAGGCATAGCATTAAATGATGCAAGTATAGCGTGTTTTCATTCAAAGTATCATTATAATTTGGAGCATCCATTGACCTATATAAAAAGAGAAATAGATCCTACTTGGGAGACTAATCTTTATAATCCGATAACAAAGGAAAAAAGCCTGACTCCACCGTATCCGTCCTATCCATCTAGTCATGCGACCATTGCAGCGGCAGGTGCAGAAGCCTTAGGTATTGTTTTTGGTTATAGCTATAAATTTACAGATCAGTCTCATATAGATAAACCTGAGATATATTCCGACAGAGCGTATCTTAGTTTTTATGAAGCAGCACTTGATGCCTCTTGGTCACGGATTCCACTGGGTGTCAATATAAGAATGGATGTAGAAGAAGGAGTTCGATTTGGCAGTGAAATTGGTAGGTCAGTAGGTATCCTTTCATGGGAGAAAAAATAGTCTTTCACATTTAATATATCTTACGTTTTATATCGCTAATTTAATGAAGTATACTTTGGAGTTTTAATGCCAAAGAAAAAAGAAAAGAAGCATGAGAATATATTGAACAAGGTAATATTATAGGTACTCACAGGGTTCTTTTGTTGTCATGTAGAAAAGAAAACTTAAAGTTTAGAACTCTACAACTAAAGTTTAGAACTCTTGAACTAAAGTTTAGAACTCTTGAACTAAAGTTTAGAACTCTATAACTAAAGTTTAAAACTCTACAACTAAAGTTTACAACTCCAGAACTAAAGTTTAGAACTCTACAACTAAAGTTTAGAACTCTACAACTAAAGTTTACAACTCTACAACTAAAGTTTAAAACTCTGCAACTAAAGTTTAGAACTCTTGAACTAAAGTTTAGAATTCTCGTACTAAATTACGTGATCACGAAATCAAGTTACGTGATCACGAAATCAAGTTATGTGATCAGCGAATCAAATATTGCAAGTCTTGAACTAAATGTTGTAAGTCTTGAACTAAATCTACTTCTTAAATTTAAAATTGGCTACCACGATGTCATAAAATAGGTTTCTCAGTCGATAAATCTCCCTCGAAATGACGAGATATGTAATTTTTTGTAGGGAGAGAAAGTGGGGTCGACTGTGTCGACCCCACTTTCTCTCCCTACATTTCTTTATTTGTGTGCGTCATTTCGATCCACGGAGTGGTGAGAAATCTTATTTTTTATGTATTTTGACTAAGTAATTCTAAATGTTACACCTCTATAACCAAATGTATCAAGTCTCAAACTAAATTACGTGAATGTTTGTATGATATAAACTGAACTGTAAGTATGTCAGGAGATGTTAGATTTTACCATTCTGCTGACGCATTAGCGTTAAAGGGCACTAAGATAGGGCCGGCTGAAAAAGTCAGAACCACCGATTGACGCAGTACTGCAAAAGATGTACAAATAATGCAAGAGCGATACCATATTTTATGAATTTTTAATGCAACAAGCAAAATCACAAAAACAAACCACGAATCAATTTAACACCACTCATTAGTGCAACTTTTATTGGCATTTATGATAACCAATGGCAAAACCTGCCTTGCTTTATCAGGATTCTTGATGTATAGGATCGAAGTCGCAGAACTTGTGACGCCATAGCGTTACTTTCGCCATCGTGGAAGCAGCGTAATGGGAACATCGTGAAATCTAGCAAACGGAATGATGGAAGGAAGGGAGAAAAGAAGTGTGCCGGAGGAAGGATGATAAAGTTAAAAGTAGGATTTATATTCTGTGATTTTGGCTGCGAGACGATTTTCTAAATATTGATTTCCACCTTTTAGGCTGTCCAGAATGTATTTTGCTTCAGTATGGTAGTTAGAAATTTTAGCAGGTGCCCAATATGATGGTGGTTGTTGTAAGTTTGTGATTCTGTCAGCAAGTTTTACACTCCATACTTCTTTGGGCTGTAATAAAATTCTCTGAATACTGTCAGTTAGTTGATCTTGTTTCGGAAAAGATTTGTTTTTGGAAAGTGCAAGAACACCGTCCGCAATGGGTCTGGAAAAAACTGATGATATTTCTTCAAATGTGGTGCCAGTATCTTCAATAGTGTCATGAAGTAAAGCTAATTGAATTGCAAAACTTGTGTCAAAATCAGATGTAAATTGTGATGCAAAAATGATTTCCATGGTTACATTACTTAGATGCACTAGATAGGGCAGATTTGTTCCTGGTATTGTCTGACCAATATTATGATGTTTTGCTGTTGCAAATAAAATAGCTTTTTGATAAATATCTTGATGTAGCATGTTTGATTTGATTATGGAGATTGTTCGGCTTACTTTTCTGATTCTATTTCTATTTGGGCTGGAAACCTAGCCACTATCTGGGACTTTCCTTTATATTGTGCGGCCATACCTGTGATGCAGACATTATGGTTTTTGTAATGTTCTACTGGCGAAAAAGGAAAATTGATCAAGTCTTTTGCAAAAATGACTACTGTAAATTTATGATCAGGGTACTTACCTCCGAAATTGAGGTATGTCATACTCCCTTCCCCTGCTGCTTTGTATGTATCTGCCACTTTATCACACACTTTTACATGTTGGCCAAGGTAACTTGAAACGCTATCTATAGAGATTTGTGTTTGGGCGGTAATTAAGTTGGAGAAGAGAAAAGATAAAATAATTATCAGGGATCTTATCATTAGAGTGGTAATTGGAAAATGATTATTATCATTGTTAACATTTCTGAGAAAGTAATGGTTTCAGATTGTCAATATTTACTCATAGTAATTTGGATCGCTGCAAATAATAATTATCTTTGCCATTGAAAGGATACACAGGTCTGTTACATACTAACTGTGGAAATAATTTTTGATTTTAACATACAACCCATGACTTTTAATGAAGATTCCAGAGTAAAACTTCCTGCCATACTTCATCTTTGTAGTTTGGGCTTTGATTATTTGTCATTATCGAAAGCTACCTGGGATACTGAAAACAATATTTTTACATCGATATTCTACGAAAGTATACAATCTCTAAATCCGGAAATGGAAACTGGAGAGATTAAATTACTGTATGATAAACTTACACTGTCGTTGGACAATGAAGATTTGGGCAAAAGTTTTTATGAGATGCTTACCGCTGAAACTGGTCCAAAGATTATTGATTTTGACGATTTCAGTAACAATAAATTACAAGTAGTCACAGAATTGCCCTGTATCAATGGTGATGAAGAATTCAGACCAGATATAACTATACTGATCAATGGATTGCCTTTGGTATTCATAGAAGTCAAAAAGCCCAATAATCTTGATGGTATTCAAGCGGAATACAAAAGGATGGAGTCTAGATTTCGAAATAAGAAGTTTAGGAAGTTTGTCAATCTTACTCAGATGATGGTGTTTTCTAATAATATGCCTTATGATGATGAAGGTTTACAACCATTGCAAGGTGCATTTTATGCTACTACTGCTTATGGTAAAGTGAATTTTAATTTCTTCAGGGAAGAAACACATTTTGATTTAAATACCTTATTGAAAGATATCTCTGACGAAACTGAAAATGATATTCTCGCCGATAATAACCTTATTGGTATCAAATATTCTCCTGAGTTTATCACCAATAAAAATCCTGAAAGCCCTACTCATAAGATATTCAATTCATTGTTTCAGATGGAGCGTTTATCTTTTATCCTAAGATATGGTCTTGCTTATGTAAAGGGAGAAAATGGGCTGGAAAAACATATCATGCGGTATCCACAGCTATTTGCTACCAAAGCTATAGAAAACAAGTTGAATGAAGGAAAGAAAAATGGTATCATTTGGCACACACAAGGAAGTGGCAAAACGGCATTGGCTTATTATAATGTCAAATATCTCACTTATTATTTTAGGAATAGAGGTATTGTCCCCAAGTTTTATTTTATCGTAGATCGATTGGATTTGTTGGTACAGGCATCCAAAGAATTTAACAGTCGTGGATTGGTCGTTCATAAGATTCAGTCCAGAGAGGTATTTGTCAAAGATCTGAAAATGACCACAGTGATACATAATAGTTCAGGTAAACCTGAGATCACGGTGGTGAATATTCATAAATTTGAGAATGATCCTGATGTGGCTTCCAAAAAGGATTACAATATAAATGTGCAACGTATATATTTTCTGGACGAAGTACATCGCAGCTACAACCCTAAAGGGAGCTTTCTGGCCAATCTTAAAGAATCTGATATCAATGCCATCAAAATAGGTCTGACTGGTACGCCATTGCTCGGCGATGAATATAACTCCAGGGCTTTGTTTGGCGATTACATCCACAAGTATTATTACAATGCATCTATTGCCGATGGATACACTTTGAGATTGATCAGAGAAGAGATCGAAACAAAATATCATTTTGAACTTAAGAAAATAATAGATGAATTTAATGTAATAAAGGGGCAAAGCAATCGCAAAGAAATATATGCTAATGCGAAGTTTGTAGAGCCGATGCTGGAATACATTGTAAGTGATTTTGAGAAGTTCAGGATGACAACTGGTGATCCGAGTGTCGGCGCCATGGTGATTTGTGACTCGTCAGAACAGGCTGAAAAGCTCAAAGAAATATTTGATCATACATATGCAGTGATATCTGACAATGATGTGGTTTCAAATCTGGCAGCAGATCCTTTAAAGCCATACAATGCTAAAATAGCAAACCAAAACAAAGTTACATCTTCGGCACTTATACTCCATGATGCAGGATCAAAGCTAGAACGTGAAGATTTGATAGAAGAGTTCAAACATGGCAATGTAGATTTACTTTTTGTATATAATATGTTGCTAACTGGTTTTGACGCTCCGCGACTCAAAAAGCTGTATGTGACCCGCGTCATCAAAGCACACAATCTTCTCCAAGCATTAACAAGGGTCAATCGAGCTTATAGGGATTTCAGGTATGGATATGTAGTTGATTTTGCGGATATTCAAAGTGAATTTGACAAGACGAATAGAGACTATTTTGACGAATTGCAACGTGAACTCGGCAGTGAGGCGGAACATTATTCCCAATTATTCAAAACTAAAATAGAGATAGATCAGGATATACAACATATCCAGGATGTGCTTTTTCAATATGATATCACCAACGCTGAGGGATTTTCGCAACAAGTATCTCAGATCAATGATCGAAAAACGATGTTGGAACTGACCAAAGCGCTCAATAATGCCAAGGAACTTTATAACTTGATTCGGTCCCATGGACACTATGATATGCTGGAAAAGCTGGATTTCCGGATGCTGACTGTACTTGCTCGAGAAGCCAACAATCGACTAGCACTCATCAATGCTAAAGATTCGCTCGAAAATGATTTAGATGCGACCAATATGCTTCGTATTGCACTGGAAGATGTACTCTTTGCTTTCCGTAAGGTGAATGAAGAAGAGATGATCATCGCTGACAAACTGAAGGATACCCTTAGAAAAACACGGGAAATATTAGGCGGTAATTTTGACCCGCATGATCCTGTTTTTATCACATTGAGAGAGGAGCTCGAAAGGATGTTTAAGAAAAAAAACCTGAGTGAAATCACAAGCGAAGAAATGCAGGAAAACATTAAAGCATTAGAATTGGTGTATGAAGAAGCTAAGGAACTCGAGCGTAAAAACCAATTATTGAAAGCCAAATATGACCAGGATGCCAAGTATGCCCGTATCCATAAGCGATTGATGGAGAAAGATCCGCTGACTGATAGGGAGAGCAAACTTTTTGAGGCACTGAAAAGTCTTAAAAAAGAAATAGATGAACAAATCAGACAGAATGCCCATATACTCGAAAACGAAAGTTTCGTAGAGAAGATGATATTAAGACTGGTGATCAGTGAATTGAAAAACAAACATGAGCTGCCACTAGATGCGGCAAGGTCGCAAGCTATTAATCAGATCATAGTGAAGGAGTATATGAATGAGTTTCATGGGAGGGTGGCGTAGGTTTTTACTTATCAGTGGTTAATGATGGCTTTAGTAGTTTATACCCATCCCCGGCCCTTCCCTAATGAGGGAAGGGTGACGCTTCGAGTTTGGCATTTGTGGTTAATTGAGTAGATTAGTGATAAAGTTTAGAAAATGGTAGAATATAAAAAATCAAAGAACGAATCATTCTCCCCTCTCTTTCAAGTGAGGGTGAGTATAAAGACAAACTAAGCCAATAGCATAGGTTTATACCCATCCCCGGCCCTTCCCTAATGAGGGAAGGGTGACGCTTCGAGTTTGGCATTTGTGGTTAATTGAATAGATTAGTGATAAAGTATAGAAAATGGTAGAATATAAAAATCAAAGAACGAATCATTCTCCCCTCTCTTTCAAGAGAGGGTGAGTATAAAGACATACTAAGCCAATAGCAGATGTTGATACCCATCCCCAGCCCTTCCCTAAATATGGAAGGGTGACGCATCGGGTTTTGAATTTGTGTTTAATTCTTTAGTTTTGTGATAAAGTATAAAGAATTGTAAAATAGGCTTATGAGATATTTTGATACTTTACAAATGGCAAGAGATCATCGAAAAAACCCTACTGATGCGGAGAAGGTTTTTTGGGAGAAAGCCCGAGGTAGAAAATTATTTGGATTGAAGTTTAACAGACAATTTCTTATTAAGTATAAAGAAATCTTAGGTAACAAATTATATTACATCGCTGTTTTTCATAATTTTGAATTTAAATTGATCATAGAGATTGATGGAAGTATTCATCAGGAGCAAATGGAGTACGATAAAGAAAGAGAAAATGATATTAAAGCTTTGGGATATAAAGTATTAAGATTTTCAAATGATGAAGTTTTATATGGATGGGAAGAAGTGGAAAAGAAAGTAAGAGAATTTTTACCTATCTCTGGATAATGATGGCTATAGTAGTTTATACCCATCCCCGGTCCTTCCCTCAAGAAGGAAGGGTGACGCTTCGATTTAGCATTCCTAGTTAATATTAGAAAATGGTGATTTCAAAAATAGTTTATTAATTCTAAATTTTACCTCAATCACCAATCATCAAAGAACGAATGTGCTCCCCTCTCTTTCAAGAGATGGGTCGGGGTGAGTATAAAACGTGACACTTAGACTTTGGATTGTATCTTAAATATTGCAGGTAAATAATATTTTTTTATATTGCACTCTTATTTAAAAAACATGGCAAACCGCCAAAATAAAAGAACGAATCTCTCTCCCCTCTGTTTCAAGAGAGGGGTTGGGGGTGAGTAAAATAAACAATAAATGACACCAACCATAGATTTTGAAAAAAAGACCAAGAACCTGATCGATGATCTCAAATCGGTGTGTGCCAATTATGGGCTTGGCAATGACGGTAATGAGTTTAAGATCATCACGCAGGTGTTTTTGTACAAATTTCTCAATGATAAGTTTGCTTATGAGGTCAAGCAGATAGACAAAAATATAGCACAGGCAGATCAGTGGGAGACTGAGCTCAAAGCTTATGGAACATCTGATTATGAGATGGTACTTATGCAATTGAGTGAAAGTACGGCTCGATTGCAGCCTGAACATTATATTTCTTATCTCTTTGAAAATCAGAATCAGCCGCGATTTGCTGAGTTGTTTGACCATACATTGCTAGATATTGCTAGGGTCAATAATGATATTTTCTCTGTGAAGACGGATGGTGGAGAGAAGATCATGCTTTTCGAAAACATCAGTAAGTATGTGACGGACAAAAGGGATGAATTCTGCCGTGCCATTATCAATAAACTGGTCAACTTTAGTTTTGAAGAGATATTTAAGGAAAAGTTTGATTTTTTTGCGACGATATTTGAGTATCTGATCAAGGATTATAATACCAATAGTGGTGGCAAGTATGCAGAATATTTCACACCACACGCGGTGGCCAAGATCATGGCGGCTTGTCTGGTGACGGAATCCGTGCACAATGTCACTTGTTATGACCCATCGGGTGGATCGGGTACCTTGCTGATGAATCTAGCTCATGCCATCGGCGAAGACAAATGTACCATCTACAGTCAGGATATCTCTCAAAAGTCGTCCAATCTGCTGCGACTTAATCTCATACTCAATAATCTGGTCCACTCTATACCCAATGTGATCAAAGGCAATACGCTGCTCGACCCATACCATCGGGATAGAGACGGCAAGCTCAAAAAGTTTGACTTTATTGTGTCCAATCCACCCTTTAAACTTGACTTTAGTGATTATGTGGAAGATCTGAAAAGTAAAGAAAACCACGAACGATTTTTTGCTGGAACGCCCAATGTACCCAAAGCGAAGCCTGATGGTATGGCCATTTATCCGATGTTTATACAGCACATCATGCACCTGATGACAGCCAAAGGTCGTGCCGCTGTGGTGGTGCCTACGGGATTTATCACGGCGCAGAGCGGTATAGAGCGCAAAATCAGGGAGCGTATGGTAGAAGAAAAGATGCTGCGTGGTGTGGTGAGTATGCCGAGTAATATCTTTGCAACGACAGGTACAAATGTATCTATCTTGTTTATGGATAGGGCCAATACCAAGGGTGATATCGTACTCATGGATGCATCCAAACTCGGTGTGACGGTCAAAGATGGTAAAAACCAAAAGACCTTGCTACGACCGGAAGAAGAAGATCGCATCATCCATACCTTCAATGCACATCAGGCTGTTGAAGACTTTAGTGTGGTGGTGAGTTATGATAATATCCGAGAGAAAAACTACAGCTTCAGTGCGGGGCAGTATTTCGATGTCAAGATCGAGTATGTGGACATCACTGCGGCTGAGTTTGAAGCCAAGATGGCAGGTTTCAGGGCCAATCTGGATCAGATGTTTGGGGAGTCTAGGGTCTTAGAAGGGGAAATTCAGAAGCAATTAAAAGGCTTGAGGTATGAGAATTGAAGTTCAGCTGTCAAGTTTTATTGATGAAATATCGATGGGACCGTTTGGGTCAGATATTAAAGTGGAAAACTTTGTGGAGGATGGGGTACCCGTATTAAATGGAGCCAATTTATTAGGTTATAAATTGAATGATAATTCGTTTAATTATGTGACTCTAGAGAAAGCTAAAACTTTTAGAAAAGCAATTGCTAAACGTGGTGATATTATAATAACACATCGGGGAACATTAGGACAGATTTGTTACGTACCTGAAAATTCAAAATTTGAACAGTATGTTATTTCACAAAGCCAATTTCGAGTTAAATTTAATGTAGCTAAAATTGATCCAAGGTATATTGTTTATCTTTTTCACACACCTTACGGACAAAAAAAACTATTATCTTTCAAAAGCCATGTTGGAGTTCCTGCGTTGGCGCAAGCTACAACCAATTTCAGAGCGTTAAATATATTGGTTCACAAACTAGAAGATCAAAAAAAGATTGCCAATGTTATCACAGCAATTGAAGATAAAATCGAACTCAATAACCGCATCAATGCCGAGCTAGAGCAGATGGCCAAAACGATTTATGACTATTGGTTTGTACAGTTTGACTTTCCAATCTCTGCGGAGTATGCGGCATCTGTCGGTCAGCCAGAACTGGAAGGTAAACCCTACAAAGCCAGTGGTGGCAAGATGATGTGGAGTGATGAGCTGAAGCGGGAATTGCCTGAGGGATGGGAGGTAAAAGAAATTGAAACATTTTGTAGAATTTTTACCGGAAAAAAAGATGTAAACCAAGCATTAGAAACAGGCAAATACAAATTTTATTCATGTTCACCAAACTATAAATATTCTGATGATAAGTTATTTGAAGGTAAAGCTATATTAATATCAGGAAATGGTTCTTATACTGGTCGTACAATTTTTATAAATGAAGGTTTTGATTTATACCAGAGAACTTATGCATGTGTAAACAAAACCGAAATTGATATATTATCATATTTGTATTATACAATTTTACGTTTTCTATGTGTAAAAATTGGAGGCGGAACCCATGGTTCTTCAATACCATATATTGTTTATGATGATATTGCTAAAGAGAAGTTTATCTATAAGCTAGATTTGATTCATAGATTTCAAGAAATTATTTACCCAATATTATTGAAAATGAAAAGCATCGAAAACGAAAACCAAAAACTGACGGAGCTTCGGGATTGGTTGTTGCCTATGTTGATGAATGGTCAGGTGAGGGTGGTGGATGATGGGGATGAGGAAATTGTTATGGGGATGGCGGCGGAGCCGTTGGGAGAGTATAAAGTTAGGGGGAAATGAAAAATGGGCTGTGAAAAGTCACAAGCCCATCGTGTTACCTGGAACCGCTGCTAGACACCAAATCCTAGTGTAAAGCCATGCGGCTCCTTATGTATCTTTAGTTTTGTCTCATTATTAACAACGCAAAGGTAAAATGTTTGTTACATTTTATCTACATTTTTTTAAACAAAAATATGATAAAAGTCAATTTTTCTTTTGAAGTCAGCATTGCAGAGCAATTTTTTATAGAAAGAAGCTTAGAGTTATTGTATAATAACACTATAGATACATATCGGTTGAGATTAAATAATTCGATGACGATACTCGATGAAATTATATCTGTTTCGGAGAAATTAATACTAAATCAAATTAAAAACAATATTTACATTTCTGATGTGTTAGATGAAGCATTTGAATTGCTTCATAAAGATAATAACATTGTGTGGGGCACCTATGATAAAAACTATCTCGTAGAGTTGAAGAAAAAACCTGAGATGAATCTGAGGAAAATCTATCTTTTTGCCAATGGACTCAGAAAACTGAATAAGAACTATACAATCACATTGATTGAGAAAATTGAAAAAGAAATTAAAAGATTAAATCAAGAAGATGTAGAAGACATCAATGAATTGAAAGAACTTTATAGTATCATTCCAAACTATTGGATTTGTTTGGTCCAAAAAGGCTTTTCAAAGAATTATTTATTCCGGATATTAATGTCATGGGTAAATAACCCCAAAAAAATAGGGTTTGATGAATTTTTTAAAAGAGTTAAATCATTGGAAAGCAAAGTTGAAGAAGGTTTCAATATTGTTTTTGCCATAAAAGGTATTAATAGTGATTTAAAAATTTACAATAATAAGATTTCAATTTTGGAATCGACTCAAATTGAGGAATATTCGAGGGACTCCAATAAATGTGCTAAATTTTTTAGAGGAAAAGATGGACAATTTGTTGAAGTAACTTCAGATGCCTATGATTACTACAGCGCTGTAATGAAGGTCAAATCATTACTTAATGGCGAGCTTGATTTAATTCAGTACAGTAAACCTAATTTTTATCCAAAGATTTATGACTATGTATTAGTAATTGGAAAAAATAATCCTACCAAAGCAAAAGAACAAAATTATTACTATCAAATTGAGGGATATTACCAACATAGTATAGAAGTTTATGAAAGTTTATCACAAAAACTGAATAATCTTGAAACGAAAAACATACATACAGCAGCAGTTGAAAAAGTTAGGGCAGGCTTAATGTATTATAGATTAGGGAGTGAATCCAATGAACTGCACTCAAAATTATTAAATTATTGGATTGGTATGGAATTTATTTTTTCTGCTTATGAATCCAATGAAAATACCATACCTAGGCTAAAAAGGTATTATTCCAAAATGCAAGGATTGCTTTTATTTAAGAGAATTTTATTGAACTTCCACTCTAATATTGGGAATCTTGACATTAGCGAAAATTTTATTGATTACAAGACTGATGATATTGAGTATTTATTAAATCAAAAGAATTATGAAAATGCAATAGCACTCATAGAAAAATATCCTTTACTTTCGTATAGAGCTCAAATGATAAAAGAATTGTTTGACGACAGCAAAACAATATCAAAAATGGTACATAAAAGCGTTGATAATATTGAGAAAAATCTTACAAGAATTTATCGCATCAGAAATGAAATTGTACATAATGCATCGTCAATTTCAGGAATGGAAACGGTGGTCTCACATTTAAAATTCTATCTGCTTTTTACCATATATAGTGTGATTCACTTTTTTGATGAAAAAGCAGATGATTTTAATTTTGATGGAAGAATAGATATAGATGATTTCTTTGAGATAAGGGAACTAAAATTTGATAATTTGTTTCCCAAAAGTGATTCAAAAATTGACATTCAAAAACTTAAGTTAATAAAAATGCCAATGGAAGACCTTTTCTACCCTAAAGAAAAACAATAAAGTTAAATGCAAATTTATCAAGTTAACCAAGCTCTAAAAAAGCCTTTATTAAGAATCGAAAATGTAAAAGTATTTTAATATTTATTTATTAATTTACTCCGACTCCTTGATAGAAATTTTTCTCACATGTATCACGTTTTCTATTTGATAAGAATAGAAATGGCACTATCTTTGCCGACTTTTTAACAAGATTGAAGTAAATAATTAAAAGGTGACCAACCAAGTAACATATAGCATCATGTATATTAGTCCTGATTCTCGTCTGGGGGATAAGGTGGCTATCGGTATGTTATTGTTGCACGGCAATAAATTGACCTTTAAATATTCAGAGCAAAAACTTCATAGTCTGAAACCAGTTCTTGGAGACTATTGGAATGCGATAGCAAAGTCATTGCAAGCAACCCAGAAATATATTGAAAACATCAATATATCAAAGAAGCCTATCTTTCATGAAGCAAGTCATATGGTTTCGACTGATTATTTACAAAAGTTAAGTGTCTATTCCAATGGGTTGATCCAATATCAAGAACCTAAACTAGCCATATTAACCCCAGTATTTGGTGTTGACCAGTTTTATGATTCGCTATTCCCAGAAGATAAGAAAACCATCGAAAAGGTAAAAAAGCCAAACTTTAAAAGTCAAATCGATAAAGCTTTCATTTCAAAAGTACAAGAACAGGTTCATGTTAAAATTGATATTAATGATAGTATTATACCTGAATTTTATATCAATTACCCATTAGATGCAGTAGGTCGCAATGGAGTTTTGTATTTAGCAAAATATATAGATTTTACTAATGAAGACAAAGCGCCCATTTCCCATCTATTGGTTACGACAGACCAACTTAGCCGTCAATACAACGATAGCAAAAAAAGCAATGTTTGTATTTTAGGAGTTGAACCTGAAATAGGAACTGAAACTCATAAGAAATGGGCATTTATTAATAAATGCGAAGGTTATAAGGTATATCACCCAGATCAAGCCAGTGAAGTAGCCGATATTTTTCTTAATTCAGGAGCTGGAAAGTTTCTGAAAGTATAATTCGAATTTCCTAAAGGGCTTTAAAATTAACAGCTAAATTAACTTATCTGATTTCCTTATTAAAGGAAGCCTTCTCTTTCTTTAGCAATTGTCCCCAAACAGAAGTTGATATTTTTGGGGATATCTTTTTTTCTGGTTGTTCCAATAGGAATAAGCTTCTTTTTAATGCAGTGATTAGCGTTTTCTGAATACTTGAGTATTCCGAAGCAAACTGAACCAGTGATTCCCGAGCAAACTGAACCACTTTGAAAAGATGATTTGATAGTTATATTGGAGTAAAATAATACTCTGATATGTCCAATCAAATAGTATCGATGAATAAGTTAAAGCAGTTTTTAAAGCTTAGTTTAAAAGGTCATTCATACAGGCAGATCAGTGAGATGACCGGCACGTCTAGGAATACCATCAATAAGTATAAGAAAGTCTTAGACAAATATCCCTTATCGTATAAAGAGTTAGTACACATCAGTGACAAGGAGCTATATTCTATAGTCTACCCGCCATCGGAAGACAAGCCGACACATGATGAGTTATATGGTTTATTTCCCCAGATGGATATCCAGATATCGAGAATTGGTGTGACCAAGTTTATACTATGGGAAGAGTATAAACAAAGCTATCCAGATGGTTTGCAGTATTCTCAATTTTGCGAACATTTGATAAACGAGAAAATCGTGATACGAAATCACGATTTAGCGAAGGAACCGATCTGTGATCGGATGTGCAACTCGCAGTTCGGAGCTACATTACCTTCCCACCCGAATTCATTCGGTTTCTTCACTAAATCAATTTGCAATTGATTTTGCAAGCAACGTTCAGTCATGATCAATTTTTAACGCTCCTCTTAGTTAAGAAGGATGACTGACTGGTGCGTAGCATTTGAGTGAACGATTGCACTCAAAAGGAAGGAACCAAGCAAAACATTGCTTGGCGTGAATGGAGTTATTGAATAATACAGCAGTGCTTGAAGTGAGTAAACCGCTAGCACACCGAGCGGCATAGATGGATTCAGTCGAAGGGGTTTCAAACTGAATGGCCCTATTTGTGCTCCGAAGTTTATGAAGGCTCAAGCATTATTCTTTTCGAATTTAAAACCTATTCATTTACAAGTTTATCAACAAACTATGATCTCACTGCCAACCAAGCCATGAGTCCCATACCCACTTCCAACGCACTCTCATCTATATCAAAGGTGGACGTATGTACCGGTGATATGATACCTTTGGATTCATTTCGGGTACCCAATCTATAGAAACAAGCAGGAATCGCTTGGGAGTAAAAGGCGAAGTCTTCTGAAGTCATACGCTGATCTAGGTCTATAACGTTTTCGGCATCCATATAGTCGATCATATTTTGTTTAACATTTACTGATATGTTTGGATCGTTAATAAGGCAAGGATATCCTTTTACGATATTGACATCTGCTTTGGCACCATAAGCATTGCAGGTGTGTAAAATAATATCGTGAATCAACTGATGTGCTTTCATTCTCCAGTTTTCGTCCATAGTTCTGAAAGTTCCTTCTATCTTGACTTCATCAGGGATGATATTCGTGGCACCGCCGGTAGAATTAATTTTACCAAAACTAAGTACAGAAGGAATACCTGCAGGACAATGTCTAGACACCACTTGCTGTAATGAAACAATCATTTGACTAGCTGCTAATATGGTATCGTTGCAATCATGTGGCATAGCAGCGTGCCCACCACGACCGTGTATGGATATGTATATTTCGTCTGCAGACGCCATGTATAGTCCTGATCTAATGCCAACTTTCCCGGCTTGCAATGAAGGGAACACGTGCTGACCAATAATGGATGTAGGAGTAGGATTTTGTAAAACACCTTCGCGAATCATTATGGATGCGCCGCCAGGCAAAAGTTCTTCTCCCGGCTGAAAAATAAGTTTAATGCTTTTGGGTAGTTGGTCTTTGATTTCATTTAAAATAAAGGCGGCTCCTAAGAGAGATGCAGTATGTACATCATGACCACAAGCGTGCATTTTGCCTTCATTTTTAGATTTGTAGATCACATCATTAGTTTCCAAAATAGGTAAGGCGTCCATATCGGCTCTCAAAGCCATGGTTTCTTCTGATTGTCCTTTTATAGTTGCTACAATTCCGTGTCCTGCCCATCCGGTTGTAAAAGGGATATTATTTTCTTGCAATAGCGAAGCTATATATTTTGATGTTTCTATCTCTTGAAACGACAGTTCAGGATGCGCATGTAAGTGTCTGCGGATATCAATGATTTTTGGTAAAAGCTGTTTTGCCCTGTCTTTTATGATTTGACTTATTTCCGCCATTTTTATTGCAAATGATTATAAATTCAATAATTTGAACATTTCCCAACGCTCCTTATTAATAATTTGAGCGCCACTTTGTAACATTTTAAACACCTCGGTATTGCGATCAGGAAAATATTTTTTTGACGAAGTGTATATATGAAAATGAGATGGATTTTCTTCCAATCCTTTTAAAAGGGCATTTTCATCCATAAAAACCAAGTCACTATCTATTCCAATCAAATGAATCTCTTCCGAATCTAATTTAAAAACTTTAATACTTCCTTTGTCGAGATATTCTAAATATTCTATTTTACGCAATGATTGGTCTAAAACAAAGTCACTAAATTGTTCGAGCATTTTTACAGCCCTGATAGGTTCATCACCTTTTATCCGTTGCCATTCTGCAGCATCAATACCATTGACCACCAAGAACTTAATAAAATCATCTTTTAATATCTCCAGTTCTGCTTCGGTGAGCATTCTAAACTTCATACCCTGATTACGGTTTTAAAATGATGACGTCCATTTCTTTTCGTTTGATCATGGTATTGAGTTCTTTGAGCATATTGGTTTTTACATCATACCAAATCTTAAGTTGACTGTCTATCATACCATTGAGTTCGTCTCTGACTTCGAGCATAGATCGGGTGGGAGGGAAGTCATTGATACCCATACTTACCAAGGAATTGAGATGTGCCAATTTGTTGGTTAGCTTAATGGGGAAATTCAATGGGTCTTGCCCACTCTTATTTTTAGTTTGATAGAGGTTTTGCTCCACACTAGTAGCTAAAGAATCCATTTTGGAAGCATAAGCTTTGATATCTTTATCAGAAATAAGGTCCGTGTAGGTTTTGATTTGAGTCTTCATGGATCTAATATCCGCGATAGCTTGATGTGCTTCTGATACTTTATCGTTTACTGATTTTATAAAATCAAATTGAGCTTTGATATCTGCATCGCTACCTTCGGAGTTGGGACTTCTGAGTATTTTGAAAGAATGCTCTAATACCTTATTTTTATATTTTAACTGTACTTTGTAATTTCCTGTGGTAGCTGTAGGGCCATTTAAAGATCCCCACCATAATATCATGCCATCAAATTTTTTGGCCTTAGGATAGTTCATTCTCCATGTAAAGACATTTCCACCTTCTTGTGCTTTGAACTTATCTTCATCTTCTTTGGCGTGGGTTGAAAAAGTACGGATAGTATCCCCTTTCTCGGTTAGATATAATAGTGATAAGGTATCTTTTTCTTTATCATATTTTTCCAAATAGAAATGGGTCATAACGCCACCGGGATGGTTGGTACCTTCTGTTTTACTTTCTTTGGACTGGTAGCCACCTATTCTGTAACTATCCATAGGTTTATAAAGCATGATGTTTTCTTTGCTTTTATTTTTAAGTACCTGATGTATGACGGTCAAATCATCGATCATCCAAAGACTTCTACCTTGCGTTGCTGCGATCAGATTGTTGTTTTTTAAAGCTAAGTCCGTAATGGGTACTATGGGAAGATTGAGTTGAAATGATTGCCAGTTATTACCATCATCATATGATACAAACATTCCTTTTTCTGTCCCTGCGTACAACAAGCCTTTCACGTTAGGATCTTCTCTAAGCACTCTAGTGAAATAATCTTCTCCAATACCATTAACTATTTTTTTCCAAGTCTTGCCATAATCAGATGTTTTGTATAAGTACGGAAGATAGTCACCTGATTTGTACATGGTTCCTGCTATATAACAAACTGCTGGATCATGAAGACTGGGTTCTACACTATTGATCATTAAATATTTAGGCATAAGAGTGGAAGTAACTTCTGACCAATTTGCTCCACCGTCTTGAGTAACATGAATACGACCATCATCAGATCCTGCCCATATCAAACCCGCTTTAATTGGTGACTCATTGACCGCAAAAATGGTAGCATAATATTCCACAGAAGTATTGTCTTTGGTGATTGGGCCGCCTGATGGACCTAACTTTTCCTTTTCATTTCTGGTGAGATCAGGACTAACTATTTTCCAGGTATGCCCTTCGTCTTCAGTCATGTGAAGGTGATTGGAAGCAGCATACAGCCTTTTAGGATTGTGTTTAGAAAAAAAGATAGGAAAATTCCATTGGAAGCGGTATTTCATACCTTCAGCTCCGTGTCCCATGGGGTTGTCAGGCCACACATTGATACCTCTGACAGAGTTGGTCTTATGATTGACTCGGGTCAAAAATCCATCATAACTTCCTCCATAAACAATGTCATTATTAAGTGGGTCTACTGTGATATGTGCCGATTCTCCACCGGCCGTCTCTTCCCAATCGCTTTCTGTGATACTTCCTCCCGTGGTCCGATGAGCTATTCTAAGTGTACTATTGTCTTGCTGCGCTACATATATTCTGTAAGGAAAATGATTGTCAGTGACTACACGATAAAACTGTGCTGTGGGTTGATTGTGGTAAGTACTCCAAGTCTCGCCGCCATCAAAAGTGACCTGAGCACCGCCATCATCGCCAATGATCATTCTTTGTGGATTTTCTGGTGCTACCCATAAGTCGTGATGATCACCATGTGGTGCTTCATGACTACTAAACGTTTTACCACCGTCAGTAGACTTATGATAATTTACATTGAGTACGTATAGGAGATTATCATCTTGGGTGTCTGTATAAATTCTACTGTAATACCAAGCTCTTTGTCTCAAAGACCTATCTTCATTGGTTTTTTTCCAGGTTTTGCCTCCATCATTAGATCTAAACACACCACCATTTTCATTTTCTATGATGGCATATACAATCTGATTGTCATTATAGGCTACAGCAATGCCTGAAATACCCCAAATACCTTTTGGGAGTCCTTCATTACTACTGATATTGGTCCAAGTTTCTCCACTATCTGTACTTTTCCATATGGCAGATCCATCTCCGCCACTAGATAAGCTGTAAGGAGTCCTTCTGACATTCCAGGTGGATGCATATAGAATACGATGATTAGTAGGATCCATTACCAAATCTACTGCTCCTGCTGAAGCATTGGCAAACAGGACTTTTTTCCAACTTTTGCCGCCATCGATGCTTTTGAAAACGCCACGATCAGGACTATCTTTAAACAAATCACCCATCACGGAAGCAAATACAATATTGTGATTTTCTGGATGTACTCTGATTCGGGATACATGTCTAGCAGTTTTAAGACCACATGACGTCCAAGTCTTGCCAGCATCTTCTGATTTCCACAGACCGTCACCATAGGATACATTACCGCGTACGGTCTTTTCACCACCACCAACATAGATTACATTCGGATCTGATGCAGCCACCGTGATACTTCCAATAGATCCTCCAAAGTATCCATCAGATATATTTTCCCAAGTACGACCTCCATCTGTTGTTTTCCAAACTCCGCCACCTGTAGCACCAAAATAAAATAAATTGGGTTTTCCGGGCACACCAGTTACCGCGCAAGAGCGACCGCCACGGAATGGACCAATATGTCTCCACTTAACTGAACTGTATAGTTTTGAATCTATACCATTGGATTGAGCCCCTTGAGCATCAATCTTTGTATAGGACAAACAAAGAATAGATAAAAAGAAAGCTTTTATGAAAACATTACGGTACATACTATGGTGCTTTTAATGGTTGTAATCACAAAAGTATAAAATTAGTTGTTAGAGTCAGCTGAAAAAGTAAAATTCTTTCAGAACATTGATCCCATATGACTAAGATTTAAAGTAAAGGCTAATCCAAAGAAGCGAAAAGTTTAAATCGCTTCATGGAATTAGCATAAAAAATTTTATCGAAATAGGATTATCTAATAGAAAAATAATACATTTGCTTGATTTTCGATGAGTTTTGTGGTTTTGATTTCAAATTTCTATTAGCAAAGTAAAATGAATCATGAAAAGAGATGACATGCTTTGGAAAGCCATTTTGGAAGATGTATTTGATGATTTTTTGGTGTTTTTCTATTCAGAGGCAGATCGTCTCTTTGATATACCAAGAGGTTTTGAGTTTTTAGACAAAGAGTTGGAAGAGTTATTTCCACCGGAATCAGACTCCAATGTTAAATTTGTAGACAAATTAGTCAAAGTTTTTCTCAAAGATGGGCAGGAAAAATGGATATTGGTCCACGTAGAAGTACAAGGATATCGAGACCCAAGCTTTGAAGAGAGGATGTTTACATATTACTATAGGATCAAAGACAGATACCAGCATGATATCACTGCTTGGGCCATTTTTACTGACAACAATCCCAAATATCATCCTACTGAGTTTAAATCGGAGTTTTTAGGTACATGCTTAAGTTATAAATTCAATACCTACAAGGTCATGGGCCAAGACGAAAATGATCTTAGAAAAAGCGTCAATCCATTTTCGATCATCATACTTACTGTATTGCTCGAAATCAAAAAGAGTAGATTGGAAAGTAAAGAACTTATAGACCTAAAGATGGACCTTGTAAAAAATCTCCTCGAAAAAGGAATTTCTAAAAATAAAATACGACATGTGCTGAACTTTCTGAAGTACTATGTACGTTTAGAAAAAGATGAAGCTGATATATTTGAGCAAAAATTAGTTAATTTAACCGGTAAATCATTTCCCATGGGTACAGAACAATATTTATTACAAAAAGAAAGAAAGGAAGGAATTGCTGAAGGCATAGAAAAAGGCATAGAAAAAGGCATAGAAAAAGGAGCCTTTTTAAAAACAATCGAAATGGTCTTGAGTCTTTTTGATGATGGGTTTCAAATCGAGACCATAGCTAAACATACTAAAATTAGCACAGATGATGTATTGGATATTTTGAGAGATAATGGAAGGTTATAGTCGTTGCTTTTTAAAGGCACAAGTTACACCTGTCTGCCCTGCAAGAGGCAGAAACTTGCGACAGCAAAGAAACTAGAGCCAATAAGGGCTTTTGATGGTTGTAATCAAAGTGTAAAATTAGTCGTTAATCTTATATTTTCATGATTAAAATGACTTAATACTTCATCACCCGATGATAAGAAAAACCTTTATCGTCAGATATTCGAATCAAGTACATCGCTTGTAGCAACTGGTCTAAACTTAATTCAAATCCAATTCCATGTGTTTTACTTTCGACCAATGAAGACTCCAAAGGCAATCCGCTCATAGAGTACACGTCTACTTTAAATGCTGTAGGTTGGTTTGGAGTGATGAACACTTTCCCATTGGTGGGATTTGGGAAAACCTGATAATTTGTCTTTCTCCATTCTTGTGTAGATGATGGTTTTGCGTCTTCAAAGATTTCTGAAGATATGGAGTCTGTAGGGAAATTTGTGGAGTCTAATTGAAGTGTTCCATTGTCCTTAACACATAAGGTGGTAGTTGAAATTCTAAATGATTGAAGATATGTGCAGCCACATTCATTTTCATATAAACTTGAGTAATTTAAAATGCCATTTTTGACCATTTGAAGAGTTATATTTCCACCTAACCATTTCCACTGATTGCCGTGTTTGTCCAAAATGGGCTTATTCTTGGCATCAAAAGCACCTGACCAAGGAAAGTCAGTGTTACAGATTTTAAATTCTCGATAATCATTCTCGATATTTTCGATAGTGAATGTTTTACAGAAAACAGGTGAATCACCATCACATGGGTGGTATGTACTTAAACATACTTCATAAGTCCCTGCCTCAATGAATACATGCTCTAAATTTATACCATCGGGGCCTTCAATGCTATATTGGGTAACTCCTCCCGGACCTTTGACTGACCAATTGTATATAGCAGCATTAATCTCTTCAATCGCAGGAATGGAAAAAGGCTCAGGTATAGCAGTGATTGTAATGGGTTTAAGTGATGGGCAAAGTGGAGTACAAGCAGACTCTAATTTAATATCTTCTATATCAGGTACATTACAACTATTCCAGTCACCGATTACATTTGCATAATAAGAACATACGGAACCCTCATAACCATTAATCCAGAATACATAATTTTTACAAGGTTCCAGTAAACCACCACTAATCGTAACTGTAAATCCATTTCCAGTTGAATTCCCATCGCAAAGGATGAAAGGGCCATCTGGGTTGCAAGCATCCATGATCCCATATTGAACACCTGTACCTGCGCAATTAAATATGGTAAATTGTATATCGTAAGCACCAGATCCCGCTACAAATCCGTAAAATGAAGTATTTTTAAATGTACCTTGACAGTGTTGTTGATTGTTCCAAGGACCTAGTTCTGAAGGATTTTGACTGCAAGGAAATTGCCCAATGATTCTCAGGTCGCAAAGTGGATTTTCATAGGCTTCATCACAATCATTATAGGAATAAGGATTTTCTGAGCAGTTCGGTTTTGGACAAGCAAAGTTTATCAGATTTTCACATGCTTCTGTGGTGACGCATCTACCTAAGACATCACAGGAAAAAGCAGTTTTATTAAAGATATCTATAAAATAGTCTTTGTTTGGGTCTAGAAGATTTGAAGAAAAGCTAAATTCTCCGTTGGCATTTGTAGTGGTTAAAATTGGTGTCAATGATTTTTCACAATCAGGATATGCTGCAATTTGAACATCTTTGAATTGTATTTCTTTGATGTCTACAAGACCATCATTGTTAAAATCTAAAAACACATTACCCTTTATCGATCTATTTGAAGTATAAGAACAAGTACAGTCGGGTTTGATTTCGCTAAAAAAAATATTATTACATCCCCCACAGGGCTCACCTATTTGTGAAAGTGTAGACCCACTAGTATTGCAGAAAATAGAAAAATCACCTTTCCAAGTTAATCCACCGTTATTAGAAAAATTAACCTGTCGACCACATAAATTTTTAAAAAGTGAATCAATACAACCTGAGAATTGATTTTGAGATAAGTTTAAATTTTGGAGATTATCTAATAAGGCCAAAAACGATGGTAATTTTCCTGAAAGTCTATTGTTACTTATATCAATGGAAGTAAGGAAAGGAAGCGATTTTATCTCATCAGGAATTGAGCCAACAATTTTGTTTGATCACCCTGCTCTAATTTGCCAATTACTTCCATTCGTAGCCAAATACAAAGCTCTCAAAGCCTTATAATCATCAGGATGTGCGCACTGTGCTGTGAGAAATAATGGGAAAATTAGACTGATAAATAGTCCCTTGATTTAGTTTCCCTAGAAAGGTAAGTGATTCTGTGTGCCATAGATTTTAATTTTGATCAAATGTAAAACTTATTTGCTCATGATGCTACAATATTTTCATAATTCACATCTGTCCAAAACGTTTTTGACCATAGCAAATATATGCCAAAACACTGAT
>CAZGMB010000038.1:161-18463 GCA_964526715.1 uncultured Aureispira sp.
AAGTTTAAAACTCTACAACTAAAGTTTACAACTCTATAACTAAAGTTTACAACTCTACAACTAAAGTTTAGAACTCTAAAACTAAAGTTTAGAACTCTAAAACTAAAGTTTAGAACTCTACAACTAAAGTTTAAAACTCTAAAACTAAAGTTTACAACTCTAAAACTAAAGTTTACAACTCTAAAACTAAATGTTACAAGTCTTAAACTAAATGTTGCAAGCCTTGAATCAAATGTTGCAAGTTTTGAACTAAATGATGTAAGTCTTGAATCAAATGTTGCAAGTCTTATACTAAATGTTGCAAGTCTTGAATCAAATATTGCAAATTTTGAACTAAATGTTGTAAGTCTTGAATCAAATGTTGCAAGTTTTGAACTAAATGTTGTAAGTCTTGTACTAAATCCACTTATTAAATTTAAAATTGGCTACCACGATGTCGTAAAATAGGTTTCTCAGTCGATAAATCTCCCTCGAAATGACGGTATTTGTAAGATTTTGGAGGGATAGAAAGTGGGTTCGACACAGTCGAACCCACTTTCTATCCCTCCTTTTCTCTATTTGTAGGCGTCATTTCGATCCACGAAGTGGTGAGAAATCTTATTTTTTATGTAATTTAACAAAGTACAACTAAAGTTAAGAACTCTACAACTAAATGTTGCAAGTCTTGAATCAAATGTTGTAAGTTTTGATTCAAATGTTGCAAGTTTTGAACTAAATGTTACTACTCTCTCAAACACTTTTGATTTAAACTATTGATTATGTTCAACTTAGCAACAAACCACTTGTTCCAAAATTCACTTAAGCACTCTTGTTTTTTACTTTATTTAATATAGAAGTCTCTCTTATTAAAAAAAAATTTAATTTAAAATAGTAAAATTCCATGTTACCTACAACGTCACTGTCCCCAATTTCTCAGCCAATTCATTCCTTTGTTTGAGCAACACCTGATACACTTTAATATTGATCATAAAGTCTTCACTTTCTCGTTCTTCTTCAGATGCATTTTGCAGGTATGCTTCCATTTCCTTGATGACTCTCTTACTTTTACGCAACTGAAGTCTCCCCACAGCGTTTTCTGCGTCTCTGGTAAAATTTTCATCTGGCATTTTTTGAGTTTGGAGAAACATTTCTTTCTCATCCCAGGAAGCATAAACATAAGGAGACGTCAAGGCATTGATGGCAAAGCCCCTTATTTCTTCATCAGGGTGAGCCGTATAAAAACTCTCATTGGGCAAATTTCCAGATTCTATTTGTTTTTCAGCTTCCGAAAGTATTTTTTGATACAATTCGACATCAAAATGATTAATCAACTCATGTACGCTTTTGAGAATATAAGAAGCTACGGACATAGTGTCATCGAAAGGTTTATGCCCATAATTGATTAAAATAGAACATACCGCTTTTTCTTGCCATCCATCATTTTGAGTGATGACGGTTTGATCTTCAACAAAGACCGGTTTGGTGGCAATCCAGCTATCTTCTTCAGATGGTGGTGGTGGCTGATGTTGACCGGTTTCTTTTTTGAGCTTTAGGTCTGACTTTATATTTTTATTGACTTCATCCACCAGCATACTTTCTGTCAGATTGAGCATACCACTACACTGTCGGATGTAAAGGGCTCGCTTAAATGTATCTGGAATTTTGGCAATAGAAGATACAATATCCCGAATAACAATAGATTTTTTTATCGGGTCATTTCCAGTTTCGTCCAGTAAAATACGTGTTTTAAAAAATATAAAGTCTTCTTCATTTTTTTTAAGAAACTCAGTAAAATTTGCGGTACCTACTTGGGCAAGATAGGAGTCCGGATCTTGACCGTCAGGTAATAAAACCAATTTCACATTCATGTCAGACTCCAATACTAAATCCAATCCACGGAGTGCAGCTTTGATACCCGCAGCATCTCCATCATAGATAATCTTGATATTATTGGTATATCGTTTGACGAGTCTGATTTGTTCTTTGGTAAGCGATGTACCTGATGATGCCACTACATTCTCAATGCCACCTTGATGGAGTGTGATCACATCTGTATATCCTTCCACCAAGATACATTCGTCCTGCTTTTTGACACTATCTTTGGCAAAATACAAGCCGTACAGAACGTTTCTTTTATTATATATTTCTGACTCAGGAGAGTTGATATATTTAGGTATCTTTTTATCAGATGATAATGTTCTACCTGCAAATGCTATGACTTTGCCACTGATATTGTGAATGGCAAACATAACTCTGGACCTGAAAAAATCCAAATCAGATTTGGAAGTCAAACCTACTAACCTTAAATGCTCAATGTTGTACTTTTTATCAATGGCTTTCTTGGTTAGTTCATCCCTTTCGTCCGTAGCATAGCCCAATTGGAATTTTTGGATGGTAGCTTCGCGAAAACCACGTTCTTTAAAATATGACATACCAATGCTGCGCCCCTCATTTCGGTTAAATAGAACATCGGTGAAGTAATCCCGGGCAAACTCATTAACGATGTAGAGTGAATCAGTGAGTTGTTTTTCAGCCATTTGCTCAGCTGAATTTTCTGTCTCTTCTATCTCTATTCGATATTTCTGAGCCAAAAATCTGATAGATTCGGGATAGCTCAGATTTTCGTGATCCATGATGAATCTTACAGAGTCACCACCCTTTCCACATCCAAAACACTTGTAGATATTTTTGGAAGGAGAAACGGTAAATGAGGGCGTTTTTTCATCGTGGAATGGACAGTTGCCTATCATATTGACACCACGTCTCCTTAGATGTATGAAATCACCAATGACCTCCTCTACTCGAGCAGTATTCATGACTTCTTGTATGGTTTTTTGTGTGATCAATGTGGAGCAAATGTTAAATAAAGAGGTTCAATAAAATAGGATTACGTGAAATTTATTGATCAATTTCTAATACATCCTTCATACTGAAAACACCTTTTTTGCCTAAAATCCATTCCGCGGCTAATACTGCACCTTTGGCAAATCCCAGCCTGCTATGCGCGGTATGCGTGATTTCTACATCATCGATTTCTGATCGGTAGGTTACAACATGGGTACCCGGTGCAGGGTCTTCTCGCCTTGACTCTATATATAAATCTCTGGTAAAAGGATTTTCAGGTTTGGATATGGTCCACACTTTTTTACGCTCCAAACGCTCTATGATATCATTGGCTACTGTAATAGCTGTGCCACTGGGTTTGTCCAACTTTGCAGTATGATGGATCTCTTGAATATCCACATCATATACTTCATACTTATTCATCATCTGGGCTAATAATTTATTGAGTTCAAAAAATATATTGACCCCAATACTAAAATTGGACGCATAAAGAAAGGTACCTTGCTTTTCTATGCACAATTGCTCTATTTCAGGTTTTTTATTCAGCCAACCTGTGGTACCTGATATGACAGGCACGCCAATTTCCATACATTGTCGTAGATTGTTGTAAGCAGATTCAGGAGTAGAAAACTCTATAGCTACATCTGCCCATTGTAATACTCTAGGATTAAAATCCTGAAGGTTGGATGAAGAAATTTTACATGTGATAGTATGACCTCTTCTTAAGGCGACATCTTCTATAGCTTTGCCCATTTTGCCGTAACCTATGAGTGCAATATTCATATTATGTTTTGGTGTTTAGATGACAAAGATACATGTTTCTGATATTTAACTTGAAAAATGGCCTAAAAAATCTATATCAATACAAAACTTGTAAATGCCAAAAACAAACTTACCATTTTTATGTTTGTCACAAAAAATATAATATGTTTGGCTTATTTAAAAAGAAATCAGAGAAAGAAATACTCATGGCAGAATATAAAAAATTGATGGAAGAGTCTTTCCGTCTATCTACCATCAACAGAACAGAAAGTGACCAAAAAGCAGCGGAAGCGTCAGCATTGCTTGAAAAAATAGATTTAATGTCATAATTTTGAAGATTGTTATCACGGGACCCGAATGCAGTGGTAAAACTACATTGGTCAATGGTTTAAAAAAACACCTTGAGTTTGGGCAGGTCAATGAAGTTGCCAGAGAATATTTGCAACTCAGAAACAATTTTTATGATGTCACAAGCTTGTACGAGATAGCTTTGCTGCAAAGATGGGAAGAAAAATCAAAGACTGACTATCCAATAGTAATCTGTGATACTGACTTACTTACCATCATCATTTGGAAACTTGAAAAATACCAAATTGAAGATCTAAATTTAATCAACTTTTGGTTAGCATCTCCGACAGACATGTTTTTCCTTTGTAGCCCTGATATGACTTGGGAATATGACCCCATGCGTGAAAACCCAAATGACAGGGACCGGTTATTTACGATTTATGAAACATACCTTCAAAAGTTTAATCAACCATACCAAATACTTAAAGGAAGCAAAGAAGACAGGTTAAATCAGGTTATGAAATATGTCCAAAGTTTATAATCTTATGGTGATATTTCTACTATTCTCATCAAATTTTAATAAACTTCACTACTTTTGACCCATAAAAATAAAAAATGGAAGTCATAGTAGAATCGTCACATGGCGAACTCAATTTCAAAGGTACCAACAGTAGAAATCAAAGTATAGCATTATCAGGCAATAAAGAATCCGTGAGCCCAATGGAATCCGTGCTGATGGCAGCTGCATCATGTAGTTCTATTGATGTGGAAATGATACTGAAGAAAATGAGACAAGAAGTAACCAACATTAAGGTGGAAGTAAAAGGAACACGTGCAGATGCTATACCAGCTGTTTTTACAGACATACACCTTCATTACATCATCACAGGCAATGTAAAACAAGAAAAAGCTGAAAAAGCAGTGCAAATGTCTATGGAAGAATACTGTTCGGTATCCATTATGCTGGCTAAAGCTGCTAAAATCACCTATACTATTGAAGTCCGTAATATAGGTCTAAACGAAGAAATATAGCAGAATATGCATTTTGAAACCAAAGCCATCAGAACACAAACGGAGCGAAGCCAACATCACGAACATGCCACTCCTATTTTTGCCACATCAAGCTTTGTCTTTGATGATGCAGAGCATATGCGGGCCTTGTTTGCGAATGAGCAGGAAGGAAATATCTATTCACGTTTTACCAATCCATCTGTTAGAGAGTTTGAACAAAAAATGGCCTTGCTCGAAGGTGGCGAAGACGCTATTGCTACATCCACAGGTATGGCTGCGATTTTTGCAACTTTTGCATCACTACTCAAACAAGGTGACCACATCCTGATGTCCAGAGCCGTTTTTGGTTCTACCTTCAAAATAAACAGTGATTACCTTGCAAAATGGGGTATCAGCTATGACTATATTGCCCCTTTGGACATGAACTCTTGGGAACTAGTCGTCAAAAAAGAGACTAAATTACTTTACTTAGAGACTCCATCTAATCCAGGGCTTGATATCATAGATCTCGAAAAAACATCGGCATTTTGCAAGCAACATGGGATACTGCTTGTGGTAGACAATTGTTTTGCTACACCGTACCTCCAGCAACCATTGCGTTTTGGTGCTGATATTGTCATTCATTCTGCTACGAAATATATAGATGGTCAAGGAAGAGTCATGGGTGGTGCCATCATCGCTTCCCATACCATCATAGAACAGATATATCCGTTTATGAAAAATGCTGGACCGTCACTCTCCCCATTTAACGCTTGGGTCCTTTCAAAAAGTCTCGAAACCTTAGCTGTACGTATGGACAGACACTGTAGCAATGCCATGCACATTGCGCAATGGTTAGAGTCCAGACCTGAAGTAAATTTTGTAAAATATCCATTTTTGCCATCAAATCAAGGCTACAATATTGCTGTAAAACAGATGAAAGCAGGTGGTGGCATGATTAGTTTTGAGCTGAAAGGTGGATTGTCAGCAGGACAAGCATTAATAGATGACAGAAAAATGATATCATTATCGGCCAATTTAGGAGATTGTAGGACAATCATTACCCATCCAGCAAGCTCCACACATAGCAAAATCACAGCAGAAGAACGGGCAGCAGCAGGCATTTCTGACGGTTTGATCAGGCTATCCGTAGGATTAGAACATGTGGATGACATTATAGCAGATTTACGCATAGGCAGATAATCAATCATTTCTCTTCCAATCCGATCAACTATTAGTTTTTTATTTAATATTTTACAGTGACCAATTACCTATATTGAAAACAATTTTAGTTAACTTTGCGTCTTATTCTTAACCAAATTTAAAATATCCTAACCATGATTATTGGAGTTCCCAAAGAGATAAAAACAAGTGAAAACCGAGTCGCATTAACGCCCGCAGGTGTTATGGAATTTGTAGGAAGAGGACATACTGTTTATGTCCAATCCACCGCTGGAGAAGGTTCAGGCTTTCCAGATGATGAGTATAAATCCGCTGGTGCTAATATCTTACCTACTATAGAAGATGTATATGCTATTGCTGAGATGATAATCAAAGTAAAAGAACCTATTGAGAAAGAATATGCTTTGATCAAATCTGATCAACTACTTTTTACATACTTCCATTTTGCATCTTACGAACCCCTTACCAACGCAATGATAGCTAGCAATGCGGTTTGTTTGGCTTATGAGACGGTGGAATCATCTGATAGGTCTTTACCACTCTTAGTACCTATGTCTGAAGTAGCCGGTCGTATGGCCATCCAACAAGGAGCCAAATACCTTGAAAAACCACAACAAGGAAGAGGCGTTTTACTTGGAGGTGTACCGGGTGTTCCACCTGCAAAAGTATTAGTACTTGGTGGTGGTATTGTAGGTACCCAAGCAGCAAAAATGGCAGCAGGCCTTGGTGCACAAGTTACTATTTTGGATGTCAGCCTAAAGCGTTTGAGATATTTATCAGATGTCATGCCTGCTAACGTGACTACTATGTATTCTAACGCATATACCATCAAAAGGCTCATCAAAAATCATGACCTGATAGTAGGTGCTGTATTAATACCTGGGGCAAAAGCACCAAATTTGATCACAAAGGATATGCTGAAAGATATGAGACCAGGTACGGTAATCGTAGACGTAGCTGTGGATCAAGGTGGATGTATAGAAACGTGCAAACCTACGACTCATGACAATCCTACTTTTATCATAGATGATGTGGTACATTATTGCGTAGCCAATATGCCTGGTGCAGTACCATATACATCAACAATAGCACTGACCAATGCAACACTGCCATATGCTTTACAATTGGCAGATAAAGGATGGAAAAAAGCATGCCAAGAAAATACAGAACTAAAACTTGGACTCAATGTAGTGCATGGTAAAGTAGTTTACAAAGGTGTTTCCGATGCGTTTGGATTAGAATACACAGACGTAGACTCAATCTTATAATCTTAAATTTCATTGTTTTAAATATACAGTCGTCTCATGGTATCACTATGGACGACTTTTTTTATTGTTTAAGAATTTTCCCAATACATGATATCCTCCTATAAACAAGCACTTGATTTCATTTATGCCAAGCTCCCCATGTTTCAAAGACAAGGACCTGTTGCATACAAAAAAGATCTTACCAACACCATAAAACTATGCGATATGGTTGGGAATCCACAAAATGAAATCAAAAGTATACATATAGCAGGTACTAATGGTAAAGGTACAACCACACACATTGTAGCAGCGGGATTACAATCTCAAGGATATAAAGTAGGCGTATACACCTCTCCACATTATAAAGACTTCAGAGAGCGAATCAAAATCAATGGTAAGTATATAACAGCTCAATATATCACTAACTTCATTAAAAAATATCACCAGCCAATAGAAGAAATCCAGCCATCATTTTTTGAAGTCACTGTTGCCATGGCTTTTGCTTACTTTAGGGATCAGAATGTGGATTATGCAGTCATTGAAACTGGATTAGGTGGAAGATTAGATTCTACCAATGTTATCACACCCTTAGTAAGCGTGATAACAAATATAAGCTATGATCATCAAAATTTGCTGGGTGACACTCTTGAAGATATAGCCGGAGAAAAAGCAGGCATTATAAAAACAGGAATACCCGTCATCATAGGTGAAACACAAGAGCAATTAAAAAATATCTTTATACAAAAAGCCCAAAATGAAAATGCTGAAGTGACGTTTGCAGATCAACATATCTATGCCGTCCCATCAAAAAGGAAGGATGGGTCTTTATCTTTTGAAATTTACCAAAATGATAGACTTTGGAAATCTAATGTGGAAACATCATTATCAGGTCCTTTTCAAAGCAAAAACATAGTCACGGCTTTATATAGTTTACAAAAATTATCAGAATTCATTCATCTTGACTGGGAAAAAATATGGGAATTTTTGCCAACCATGACTCAATCCACAAAATATCTCGGTAGATGGCAGATTTTACAAAAACACCCTTTCATATTAGCCGACTCAGCCCACAATGAAGGTGGTTTAAATGTAGTTTTAAATGAAATTAATACTCTGAAATATAACTCATTACACTTTGTCCTTGGCTTTGTAAATGATAAAGACCTGAGTAAAATCCTTAAACTTTTCCCCAGAAATGCCAAGTATTACTGGGCGAAAGCAAATATTCCCCGAGGGTTAGATTCCAAAACGTTGAGTGAAATGGGCAAAGAACAAGGATTACAAGGTAAATCTTATTTAAGTGTGAGAAAGGCACTTTCTGCAGCCAAATTATCAGCAAAGGCGGATGATTTTATTTATGTGGGTGGTAGCATATTCGTAGTAGCAGAAGTAATTTAAAATCCATAAAAAATCCCTGACTTCAAATCATGAAATCAGGGATCTGTTTATCTTATTATTTGTAAAAGATGACTATTTTGAAATTTAGATTATTGGTTTAGTACGACAAGAAAAGCACCCTTATAACCCAGGTTTTTGAGCTTTTCTCGGGCTATCTCGGCAGACTCTCTAGATACAAAGTCACCTACCAAATATTTATTAACATCATTCATTTTAACTGTGGATAGCTTTCCGATCTTTCTGAGTTCAGGAGTGTCTATGTCAGCCATTTCATGTTTGAAAGCGGCGATTTGAACTTTGTAATACACCTCTGTAGATGATGAAGATGAAGGTGTAGTTACTTCTGTTTTATTTTGAACTTTGGCCACCGAAGATTTTTGAGACTTTTCTATGATTTCCTTTACCTCTTCTTCTTTAGTTTTGGTAACTTCAGTATTTGGATTTTTGTTCTTATTGTTACTGTAATAAGTACCCACAGCTCTTAGTAATGATTCAGCAATAACATTCTGGCCTTCATCAGAAATCAAGAAAGCTTCTTCAATTTCGTTGCTTAAAAAACCTGCTTCTACCAATACTGCAGGCATGCTTGCTCTACGCAAAACAGCAAACCCAGCTTGCTTTACACCTCTGCTTTTACTCATGTGTAATGCACCAAACTGTTCTTCTACATCCGCAGCAAACTCAATACTTTTATCCAAATATGAGTTTTGATACATGGACATCATGATATGACCTTCAGGTGAATTGGGATCGTATCCTTCATAATTGGCTTCATAATTTGACTCTAAAAGAATGGCAGCGTTTTCTCTCTTGGCTACTTCAAGATTCTCGCCCGCTCTATGCAAACCCATTACAAAAGTTTCTGTTCCTCTAGTTTTGGAGTTAGCAATGAAATTACAGTGAATAGAAATAAATAAATCTGCCTTTTGCTCATTGGCATACTGTATCCTTCTGAATAATGGAATAAACACATCCGTGGTTCTTGTTTGTAAAACTTCGATTTCAGGATAAGATTTTCTGATTTGTTTCTCGAGTTTTAAAGCCATTTGAAGCACCAAGTCCTTTTCAAGAGCATTTTTACCCACCGCACCTGAGTCGTGCCCACCATGTCCCGCATCGATGACAATTTTAAAATTTTTACTTTTAGGAGCTTTAGTTACCGACTTTTCTAAAATGTTAGAAAGAGATTCACCTTCTTCTACATTCAAGGTTATGACTGACGTATGATTTTTTAATAAAACATTAACACCATTTGCGTATGATGTTGAAGACACATAGTACAAAATTCCCGTTATTAATAGCAGGATTCTTAAGATTGTTGCATTCTTTTGGATAAAATCTGAGACCATTACCGTATTTTTGTGTTTTAAAAGGGCAAATATAACAATTATTTATAATATATAAAATATAACTTGTTTGAAATTAAAATTTTATATAGTACTTTTAATTTTAATATATAATAGTGATTTTTGTTTTTCACAGAAGTCTCCTGAAATTGTTGTGCCCAAATCATCAGAAAAAGATAGTTTGACCATCAACTTAAGAAACCTTAATAAATTAAAAGATACTATACCTGTAAATGATTCTACGCGACTTTCTTCATTGACAGATACGACTGGTGTGCAAGAGTTGGGATATAAGATATCGAAAGACGCTCTTGATGATAACGTCAAATATGATGCCAGAGATTCATCCTGGATTGATTTGGTCAATAAAAAAATTCATTTGTATGGTGGTGCTGTTGTAAAATACCAGAAAATAGAGCTAAAAGCCAACTATATGATTATTGACTTTGCCAATAATATTGTACAGGGATTCGAAAAAAAGGATAGTACATCCAAGGATACAGAAAAACCAACTTTTGCTGATGGAGACAATACATTTACTTATCGAGAAATTAAATACAATTTTAAAAGTAAAAAAGGTATTGTAAATCACGCCATATCCAAACAAGGCGAATTTAATCTGGTGGGTTCGACTACTAAATTTATAGGTGGTGCTGTGGATACTCTGGGCGGTAAAGAAGATGACCGGATTTTTAATAAAGACGCTATTATTACTACCTGTACGCACGACCCTCCACATTTTGGTATACGTGCTGGTAAACTTAAATTTGTACCCAATAAAGTAGCTGTAATGTCCGTAGCTCAAGTAGAGCTTGCCAAAGTACCCACACCTTTATTCCTACCTTTTGGATTTTTCCCATTAGCTCAAGGCAAGTCGTCAGGTTTGATATTTCCAAGTAGTTATGAATATAATGAACAGTTAGGTTTAGGTTTTAGAGAAATTGGATGGTATTGGCCCGTAAATGATTATGTGGATTTAAAATTAACGGGGGATATTTATACACGGGGAACATATGGTATAAGAGTAAATTCTAACTATAAAAAACGGTATGGATATACAGGCTCTGTTACTCTTGGATATGCACATAATGTAATAGAAAACCTAGAAACAGGACTGAAACAAAAACCAAGTGAAGCATTTAACATCAATATTAGGCACGATCAAGACTCTAAAGCACATCCATACCGAAGGATGGGAGGAAGTGTCAATATTCAAACCAACCGATACGAACAAAGAGTTTTTGAAAATCCCCAGGCAGCGCTGACCAATCAGTATTCCTCAGGGTTTTCATTCCAACATGATATGCCTGGTACACCTTTTAGATTTAGTGCTGAATTTCGCCATAGTCAAAACACCCAAACAAGGGTCATGGATATCACGTTACCGAATATGTCCTTGAGAATGAATACACTCTTTCCTTTCAAACGAAAAAACGCCACTGAAGAAAAGTGGACAGACAATATTGCTTTGACTTACAGTTCTGAATTTAGGAATTTTGTAAAGACTACTGACACTACCCTATTTACTCAGCAAACGCTCAATGATATTCAAACCGGATTACAACAAAAAGCCAGTGTAAGTACCAACTTCAGGCTATTTAAATATATCAACGTATCTCCCAACATCAATTATGAAGAGAGTTGGTTGACAAAAAAATATAAGCTGACTTTCAGTCAAGATAGTATTATAAGAGATTCGTTAACTCAAGATACCTTAGGTTTTGAAGCACCATTATCATCTTTTGAAAGTGATTTGGGAGCATATAGAAATATGAATGCTGCTATCTCTATGAATACTCAAGTATTTTTTGGGCTTAAAGGCGGTTCCAAATTTTTCAGAGGAGCGAGATGGGTAGCCAAACCTAACGTGAGCCTAAACTATCAGCCCGAAAACAAAGAACGTTATGAAGCGGTAGTGGATACCGATACCCGTAGTAGATTTAACAAGCCCCAAACATATAGTATATTTACCAACAGCCCTTTTGGAACTTTGACTGGCAATGAAAGACAGTTTGGAATCGGATATGGTATTACTAATATTATAGAAGCAAAGTATTACTCCAAAAAAGATACTATTGAAAAAAAGGTCAGATTGTTTGACAATATTAGTGTGAATGGAAACTACAATTTCGCAGCAGATTCATTTCAATGGTCCAATATTAGTATAACAGGAAATACAACCGTACTTAAAGGATTAACTAATTTTAATTTTAGCGCCCTTTACAGTCCGTATGTATTTGACGAAAATGACCGTAGAACACAAACTACAGTGTGGGAGAATGGTAAAATTATCCCTGAATTTAGGCGTTTAGGTGGTCAGTTTTCAACAGCTATTAGTTTTGGTAAAATCAAAGAGATATTTTCCAAAAATAAAGAAGCTAACTCTAAATCTACAGATGAGAAAAAAACCAATGATGGAGAACCTGAAAAACCAAAAGAAACTTCATTGGCAGAATGGTTTTCAAACTTTAATATTGGACATTCATTCAATTTTGAATATGCTCGGGTCAAAGGGAAAGATACATTGTTTGTTAGCAATCATGGCGTCAATGTATCTGGAAGTATACCTCTGACCAAAAACTGGAATATTAACGTAGGTAATATTGCTTATGATTTCAAAAATAAATCATTTGTGTATCCATACTTTTCTTTCGCCAGGGATCTACATTGTTGGCAAATGAATTTTACTTGGGCACCAGCCAATGGAGTTTATAGCTTCTATGTAGGTGTCAAGTCTTCAGCATTGAGTTTCATGAAGTATGATTATGGACAACGGAACGCCAGTACTTTGTTTTCTGGAAGGCGATAGCATAAACATATCCTATAAACTTTTTGAAGTTAAATTTCGTTAATCTCTAAGTAATCATAAAAAAGCAATGGAGATCATAAAGCAGTCGTTTGAATATAAGGTATACAATTCCATTCAGGAATTATCTGAAGAAGATCAAGAATTAATGCACATTGCTATCGAACAGTTAGATGCTGCATACGCACCTTATTCCAAGTTTCATGTTGGCTCAGCAGTTAGACTGGAAGATAAATCCATATACAAAGGTAGCAACCAAGAAAATGCTTCATATCCGCTTTGCATGTGTGGCGAACGTGTGGCTTTATATGGCGCTGCTGCTGACAAACCCAATATTGCGCCAAAATCTTTAGCGATCACCATAAAAAACTTACAAATGCCCATTGAAAAACCAGTTTCACCTTGTGGGGCTTGCCGTCAGGTGATATCAGAATATGAATTTAGACATCATACTCGTATACGCATATTACTGAAGTCAGACAGTCCTGAAGTGTATGAAGTAGACACAGTGGCAGATTTACTCCCATTAGGATTTAACGGAACATTTCTGTAATCAGGTAATTTCTTACCTTTTCCAAATCTTCCGGCGTATCTACTCCTATAGAATGAAATGACGTTTCAACACAATGTACAGGAAATCCATGCTGCATCCAACGAAGTTGTTCTAATGATTCGCTTTTTTCATAAGAAGTTTGGGGCAGCGAGCACAATTGTAATAAAGTATCTCTCTTAAATCCATAGATGCCGATATGTCTGAAGTAAGCAACTTGGCCCATCCAATTTTGATAAGGGATATCTCGGAATGCTGGTAAGGCTTGCCTAGAAAAATATAATGCCCTATCTTGATAATCCCTCACAACTTTGACTACATTATAATCGAATAAGATATCACCATCTTCTATAAGCTTACATTGAGTACCTATAAAGACATCGGGTCTGGACATTAACTCAATCAATTCATCTATTTGTCTAGGATCTACCAAGGGCTCATCTCCTTGCAAATTTATAATAATGTCACTATTAGTTTGAGCAGCCACCTCTGCTACCCTATCTGTTCCCGATGGATGGCTTACTGAAGTCAAAACTACTTTACCGCCATTTTGCAAAACGTGATTAGCAATACTCTCGTGATCTGTTGCAACGATGACATCTGCATTTTTTACTTTAGCTGCCTGGTCATACACCCTCATGATAAGACTTTTGCCCAAAATTTCAGCTAAGGGTTTCTGCGGAAGCCTTGTTGATGCGAGTCTTGATGGTATGATAATGGAAGTTTTCATATTTTTTTGTAAAAAAGTTTACATATTATAAATAATCATTATATATTTGCATCGTAATTCAATTTTAATAAATATATTTGAAGAAATTAAACTCCGACCCAATGATAAGAAAGTGTAAAAGTACATTTTTTTTGATGATTATTTCCATCTTAAGTTTGATGGGACAACAGGAAAGCAACCGATTTAGTTTTTCAGGATCTGAGATAGTCGTTGACTTTCTCCCTGAGAATGATATGTATTTCAGTCAAGTAATTGACTCTGACGTTACTATTTACAATCTTGCCGAGTATTTTCAGGTATCCAAGGAACAATTGTTTAAGGTTAATCATTTGGACCCCAAAAAGCCAGTAAAAGTTGGTAAGGTTGTAAAAGTAACTTTAGACAAACAAAAAGTCAATGCTAAAGTTTCTGAACAAAACAAATATTTAAGTCTGAAATACAGAGTTAAAAAAGGTGATACTTTTTTTAAAATTCAACAAATGGCGGGAGTGGACCAGCAAACACTTCTCCGAATCAATGCTAAGAAATCTACTTCACTTCTTTTAGGGGAATTATTGTTAGTGGGATATTATCCTAAAGCTAAAAACTCAAAAACCAAAAAAGAAATAAGTCAGCCTGAAACTGCAAAAGAAAAGGATGTAGAAAATAAAGATAAGAACTTAATCACTAAATATTATTTATCTGATGTCATTGGAAGCTTTGATAAAAGTACCCTAGGAAACGGGCAATATTACGTTCTTCACAATGAAGCCAGAACAGGAAGCATGATTGATATTTACAATCCTATGCTAAAAAAGCATATTAAAGCTAAAGTGATTGGAAAGATTCCTGATGGTACTTATCAGAATGATATAAAAATTATCATCAATAAGTCAGCCGCTATGGCATTGAATATTTTGGATGCAAGATTTAAAGTCAATATTAAATACGAGCAATAAAAGTGAATAAAGCTTAAAGTATCCACAAAAAAATCAATGGCAAACCTATAATGCCATCTGTAAAAACTTCGTAATACCACCAACTTCTACTTGGATTTGCAAAAATTACGGCCAGAAATGTAATCCCGTAGGTAAATCCAATAGCTACTATACCATTTATATCGATTAAAAAATTCCAAGCTCCCCATAATTCGATAGCAAAAGCTAACGTCAGCAGGGTTACACCAAATAATTTGGCTTTGGCCATTCCCCACCGAGTAGGAATGGTAATGTTTTTCTCTAGTTTATCTTGTGTGACATCACCTATATCAAATATTAATGCTAAAGTGGTAATAAAAAGGATTCTTCCTATGGATAGAAAAAGAGATTCTGAAACCAAATAACCACTTTGTATGTATGGAATGGCAGCCGTACAAATACCAAAAACCATTCCAATAGTAAGGGGCTTAGTAAGATAATGTGATCTCAGGTTCCACCTATAAAATTTCATAAAATAGCCAATACATAAAACAAAGGCCATAAAAAGAAGCATCAAAGATGGAAGTGTCAATTTAAAAGCAGCTATTCCAACAAGTGATAACAAAATAAGTATGGGCAGTCCAAACGAATTGTTCAGTTTGTAGGTAGTTGACTGATCTACTTTAAATAAGACTGGGTGAAAATTATAAATAGTTAATACCGCAAAACCGACTAAAAGACAATAAATGTAATCCGTGCTGGCTGCAATAGCTCGAAAGGTAAAAATAGTAATAAGGACAGAAACAGTGGAAAGATAGAAGTAATGATCAAAAATCTTTTTCAAAAATTTAATTATTAATATTATGAATGTAGACCTGACCCTGACCTAAGATATTTCTTGAAATTAATCCAAAAAGCAGTTGCCAAATAAAAAATAACGGGTGACCCAAAAGTAACAAAGCTCGAATAAATAAAATACATCCTTACCCTTGATTCGTTAAGTTGCCATTTTTCAGCAAAATAATTACATACACCAAAACTATACTTTTCTACTAATGGCTGAATATTTTTCTCCAAGACTGACATACACTGTTTTATTTGTTGGTGTAACACCTATTTCAAAAAAATGTTCAGTACCTTTTGTAGAATACTAATGCATTTACCAAACATTTAAGATACAAGTCCCTGACTACGCAATAAAGATGGTCTTAATATTTTTAAAAAAAGCTTATCTTTACCCTAAATTTTATAATTAATGGGAAATCATCCTGTTCGTTTTGGCTTGATCGCAGGTGTGCTGCAGATTGGTATCGTTTTAATTCTTTATTTTGTAAATAAAGACTATTATCTCTCTTTTGGATCTTTGATAGAATATATTGTGTTTATTTTTTTCATGGTGTTAGCAGCCCAAGCTCAGAAAAAAGATTTCAATGGATTTATTTCCTTAAGTGAAGCCTTTAAACCTGCTTGGCTCACTTATATATTAGCCGCAAGTCTTACCACAATTTTTACATTTATATTACTCAATTATATCGATCCAGATTTAGCAGCTTACTTGAAAAAGATGCAAATTGAAGCATTTGATAAAGCCGGAGATTTTCTAAAACTATCAGAAGCAGATAAAATGGCTCAAAAGGAGTTGCTAGAAAGTGCCGAACCATATGGTTTAAAGACTTTAGCTTTCAATTTGCCATTTTCGTTCATTCTGCCTGGTGCCTTGTTAGCACTGATCATTGCTGCATTTCTGAAAAAGGACCCCATCATCAAACAACCATAAAATTTCACAATGGACATTTCTTTAGTTATTCCTTTATACAACGAAGTGGAATCTCTTACCGAGTTACATGGCTGGATTACAAAGGTCATGAATGCCAATAACTACAAATACGAAATTATATTTGTGGATGACGGCAGTAATGATGGTAGCTGGGATCTTATAAAATCACTGCAATCAAAAGACCAACATGTCAAAGGTATTAAACTAAGAAGAAACTATGGCAAGTCAGCAGGCTTAAATTTGGGTTTTGAAATGGCTAGTGGTGCTGTAGTGATCACTATGGATGCCGACTTGCAAGATAGCCCAGAAGAAATACCTGAACTATATCAAATGATAACGGTACAAGGTTTTGATTTGGTTTCTGGATGGAAAAAGAAACGATATGACCCTATTTCAAAAACCATACCCACAAAACTATATAATTACGTTACCAGTAAAATGTCAGGTGTCCATCTACATGATATGAATTGTGGATTGAAAGCATATAAAATCGATGTGATCAAAAACATTGAGGTTTATGGAGAGATGCATAGGTACATTCCTGTAATAGCAAAATGGGCTGGATTTACAAATATAGGTGAAAAAGTTGTTCAGCATCAAGCCAGAAAATATGGGGTAACAAAATTCGGCCTTTCCAGATTTATTTACGGCCCACTTGACCTATTTTCGATTATGTTTATGGGTAAATTTGGCAAAAGACCTATGCATTTTTTTGGAGTAATAGGCACTTTTATATTTACTGCAGGTGTCATGATTTTGGCTTGGCTCAGCTTAGACAAAATATTATGGAATACCATTGGAATAGCAAATAGACCCGCATTTTATTTAGGCATTTTACTTGTCATTGTAGGGATACAACTATTTATTGCTGGCTTTTTAGGTGAGCTTATTAGTAGAAGCGCTCCTGAAAGAAACACTTATAAGATAACAGAGAAAATTTAATGTATTCCTTCACTACATTGCTTTTTAATCAGGTACCATTCGATTGCTTGTAACTTTAAAGCCTTCCGAATAAAGGAGAAACCTTAAGAAATTTGACTTCATTTCATATTACTTTGTAAAAAATCCTTTTAAGAATTATTTTAGAAATATCTATGTTTTTCTCTAAGCTAGCAAAGGTAATAGAGTAACAAAATTATAATAAAGAAATACTACTGGTGTGGTAAAGTTATTTTAGTTATTAACACATAGATTGCAAATATAGCAGTGTATTTTTTCTGTAGGTAATCAAACTGAATATTTTGCTTCCAGTAAAAAAAAAAGAGCAAGCAACATAAGTCACTTACTCTTTCTTTATTTTTGGCTTATTCCAATTTCTCAGACGTTAGCTTTACATTTGAAAGGGGCCGAGTCCGGCGACCCGACCCTCTAACTATGAAAAAAACTACTGTCTCTTTAGAAATCTCTATATTTTAATATCCTGAAAATAATCTCAGACGTTAGAATCTTTTCTTGAAAGGGGCCGAGTCCGGCGACCCGACCCTCTAACTATGAAAAAAACTACTGT
>CAZGMB010000038.1:18563-49009 GCA_964526715.1 uncultured Aureispira sp.
AGGGGCCGAGTCCGGCGACCCGACCCTCTAACTATGAAAAAAACTACTGTCTCTTAAAATCAGAATGATTATTTTTTTAAGTATCTTTATACTCTTCTTATAACATTAAAATGTGATCAAAAGTTCTTAGACGTTAAATATTTTTTTTTGAAAGGGGCCGAGTCCGGCGACCCGACCCTCTAACTATGAAAAAAACTACTGTCTCCTAATGATCAAATCATATAACTTTAATAAAAGAGCTCCAACTAATTCGGAACTAATTTTATTGACTAAATATCGAAAATATGGTTAAAAATTTATAATTTTAAATTTCTGGCACAAATATATGTCAAAAATTTGTTTCAACAAATATTTTCTAATTTTTTTTTAATATTTTAATGTAACCGCTAAATCAAACTCGTCATAGATGGCTTTGTCACCTAAATTATCAAAGAAAGAACCAGAACCATATTTGATATCAAAATCTGATCTGTCTATTTTTAAGTTTGCAGTAGCTACTCCATCCTTCAAAGATGCGTTGAACTTAATTTCTTTAGTAACATTTTTGATAGTGATGTTGGCTGTAACCTTGTACTCACCTTCTAAACCTCTTGAAGCAATTTTTGTAAATTTTATTGTTGCTGTTGGGTGCGTTGCTGTACCAAAAAAATCATCAGACTTTAAGTGTCCTTCCAATTTACCTTTACCGCCTCCTTGTAGGTCAGTACAATCAATAGAGTTCATGTCTACTACTAGCTCACCACCTAACAATTTGTTGCCATCAAGCTTAAGTGCACCTGATTTAAATTTGATGTTACCTTCATGGCTTCCAGTTACTTTGTAACCTTTCCACACAATATTTGAATTTGCAGTGTTGATATTTTTTGTTGTAGGCTCAACACCTGAAGCCATGATCAATGATGTAACCATCAAAAACGCGAAAGATAAGAATACAGATTTCATTAAAAATGTTTTAAAAGATTAAATAATATATAATAGTTGTTGTAACAAACGTTATTTCCAAAAAGTTGTGCTGTTGAGTCAGTAAAGTGATTTTTTAATAAAATTTTAACTAATTCTTATCCTTCCTTTAACGAAGTCTAAAACATTTTCAAAATCATTAGGACTAAAATATACCCACTGACCATATTTCTTAAACCAAGTTATCTGACGTTTAGCGTATCTTCTAGAATTCTGTTTGATCAGTTCGACAGCTTGTACTTCTGATATTTCATGGTCAAAAAATCTGAATAGCTCCTGATAGCCTACGGTCTCCAATGGTCTTTGCTCTCTGTGCGGATACAATAATCGAGCTTCTTCCATTAACCCTAGTGAAAACATTTCATCAACTCTTTTATTAATTCTGTCATACAAAATATCTCGGGGCATTTCCAATCCAATTTCAATAATTTCATATGGCAGACTCGTTTTACTTTTAGCTTCTAAATATGAAGTATATGTTTTATTAGATTGTTTTATAATAGACAGAGCCCTGATGATTCTTCTTGAGTTATTCAAATCCACCGTGTGATAGTAAGATGGGTCTAATTCTAGTAGTTGTTCTTGCAGCCAAGTGATACCATACTCCTCATATTGCGTTTCTAAATCATGAATCGTTTTGGACTCTATTTCTGGAAAATCATCTAACCCATGTAGTAAAGCTTTTATGTAAAGTCCTGTGCCGCCAACCAAAATACCAATATGGTTGGATTCAAAATAAGATGCTAAAAGCTTTTTGGCGTCAGTTTCAAAATGCCCAGCACTATATGTTTCAAAGATACTTACGTGATTTATAAAGTAATGCGGAATTGCAGCTAAGATGTCAGAACCAGGTTTTGCAGTTCCGATATTCATTTCCTTGTAAATTTGTCTACTATCAGCGGAGAAAATATGAGCACCATACCATTGGGCTAATCTAATAGCAAGATCAGTTTTGCCTACGCCCGTGGGCCCAGCGATTACAATTAAAAATTTATTTGGTTCAGAAGTAAGGTTAGACATTCAGCTTTTATTAGCTTTACGGCACAAAAATATACAATCAACAGCATGTTTTATAAATTCTTAAAAATATTAGTCGGATTTTCACTAAAAATATTTTTTAAAAAAATATTTGTAAGTGGTATTGAACATATCAAAAGTGACAAACCACAACTTATTGCAAGCAACCACCCCAATGGTTTTTTAGAACCGTTAATCATGGCATGCTATTTTCCAAAGGATCTGCATTTTTTGGTAAGAGGTGACGTATTTGATAAAAAATGGTTAAGACCCATATTAATTTCAACTCATCAGATTCCCATTTTTAGATTTAGAGACGGATTTTCAAAGCTTAGAGAAAATGCAGGAACTATGGATGAAAGCTTTAAAATTCTCATGGAAAATAAAAATCTTTTGATTTTTGCTGAAGGCGGTACTGAAAGCATAAAAAAACTAAGGCCACTCCAAAAAGGTATTGCACGTATTGCTTTTCAAGTTTTAGAAAAAAACCCGGACTTAGACCTTGAAATCATACCCACGGGAATAAACTTTACCTACCCTACTCGTTTCAATAAAGAAGTAATGCTCCAAGTTGGTGAACCCATAAAAGTAAAGCCTTATTTTGCTTTATACTTGACCGATAAAAACAAAGCTATTGACCAACTACTATCAGACATTTATCAAAGGATGCTGCAGCAAATCGTTCATTTAGAAGATCAATCAAAAATGCATCTTTTTGAAGACACTATTATTTCTAAAAGAGCTTCGACTCCCAAAGGTTTGTTGCCCATATTATGTAAAGATTCATCAAGGTTTGAATTGGAAAAAACACATAGCGATAATATTAATCAACTTGACCCCGAAAATCTAGATCAATCATCTAATCAAATCAAACTCTTAAAAACTAAAGCAAAACATAATAAGATTCAATGGACATCATTGTCTAAGAGAAAAATTACTTTGAGCGAAATATTAATACTATTCCTTGGAGCTATACCATCTTTATTGGGCTATGTTTCTCATATGATACCGTTGTTTGCTGGAAAATCATTTACCAAGGCTAAAGTAAGCCAAAAGGAGTTTAAAGCTTCGATACTTTTCGTTATAACTTTATTGTTTATCATTATTTGGTACATAATAATCTTAACGCTATTCTTGATATTTAGTATTCCTTTATGGTGGCTGGGAATCATTTTTATTGGTGGATTGTGCTTAAAAGTATATTATACCATAATAACTGACACTTGCTTTAATCAATGCGAAACTATAAAAGAAATCAATAATGACATTAATGCCATTTTTTAGCCATTTCACCATTTTATTATGACCAAAATAATCTTGCTCTTAAGTTTAATCACCATAATGAGCTGCCAGCAAAACAAAACCAACAATTCGTTATCCAATGAAATAACTAAACCCGAATATGCCATAGTCATTCATGGCGGTGCGGGCACCATAGAAAAAAGCAATATGGATGAAGCTACCGAAAAAGCATATCATGATGCCTTAAATCAATCACTTGACGCTGGCGAAAGTGTTTTGAAATCAGGCGGTAAAAGTATTGATGCTGTCATAGCGGCTATTCAAATCATGGAAGACTCTCCCCTATTTAATGCAGGTAAAGGTGCTGTATTTACCAATGATGGAAAAAATGAATTGGATGCATCCATAATGACAGGTGACACCCAAATGGCTGGTGCAGCTGGTAGTGTCACTAATGTAAAAAATCCTATAAAACTCGCACGAGCCATTATGGAAAAATCTGAACATGTCATGATGGTTGGCCAAGGTGCTGAAGCATTTGCTGCCAAGTGTGGATTGGAAATCGTTGAACCATCCTATTTTTATACAGATATAAGGTGGAATAGTCTACAAAAAATACTTAAGGAAGATGCTGAAAAAACTGCACTTTCGGAAGATGAAAAAGGAAATAAGAAAAATGGTACTGTAGGATGTGTCGCTTTAGATAAGTATGGTAATATTGTTGCGGGTACTTCTACAGGTGGTATGACCAATAAAAGATACAATAGGTTGGGTGATGCTCCAATAATTGGTGCAGGTACTTATGCTGACAATGCTACTTGTGGTGTATCCTGTACAGGGCATGGCGAGTATTTCATCAGATATACCGTGGCAAGAGATATCGCTGCTTTAATGGAATATAAAGGCGTAAGTCTTAAAGAAGCCTGTGACCTGATAGTAAATAAAAAACTTGTAGAAAAAGGTGGAGAAGGTGGCCTGATAGCTATAGATAAATACGGAAATATTGAGATGCCTTTCAATTCGTCAGGTATGTACCGAGGTTGGGCCAAACCTAATCAAAGAGAGACCAAAATTTATAAATAATACTAGAAATGAAGTACTTTAAGGAAATTTTGATTGTAGAAGCCATCGTCTTTATATTATTTTGGATCACCAATGAGTACTTAGCATCCCTATTGACTTTCATTGCCGTCCCTATCTTTTCGGGTATTTTGTTGGTGTCTTACATTGCTGAAAAGATTGAAAAGTCCAAAGTAAGTAAAGAATACTTTTATCTTCTAGCAGGCCTAGCTTTGATACCTGCACTCATTTTTACAGGTATTTACTTCGCCAATGGTGGTACCAGTTTTGATTGGGCCAAGGAGTGATAATTACACCCGATAACAAACCGCATTGATATGCATACCAGCTCCTACTGAAGCAAACAAAACAATGTCCCCTGCATTTATCTGATGTTCAGGCAAATGGCCTTTGGCCACTAAATCATAAAGTGTAGGAATGGTGGCCACTGAGCTATTGCCAAGTTTATGAATACTCATAGGCATGATCAACTCAGGAATATCCGTTAATCCATACAGTTTATAAAATGCCTTGATGATACCTTCATCCATTTTCTCATTGGCTTGATGTATAAAAACTTTTTTTAAATCTTTGATGTCTATGCCGGATGACTCCAAACAGTTTTTCATCGCAGAAGGTACATTTTTCATGGCATATTCAAATACCTTTCTACCTTTCATTTTTATAAATCTCACTCGAGGATCAGAATCCGGAAAGTAAGATTTTCCAAAATAAATATATTCTGCCTCTTGTACACAATGCGACATAGCACTGCAAGCCAGCACTCCTGAATGTTGTTCTGTCTCTTTATATTCTAACACTGTAGCACCTGCCCCATCGCTAAAAATCATACTATCCCTATCGTATTGATCGATGACTCTGGATAATGTTTCACCACCAATGACTAAGATCCGCTTAGCTATACCCGCTTTAAAAAATGCATCGCTATGAATCATGCCTTGCAACCAACCCGGGCAACCAAACAAAATATCATAAGCGGTACATGACGGATTTGAAATACCTAAAATTTGTTTGACTCTTGAAGCTAATGAAGGTACAGCATCCATCTGAATAGCATGCTTATTAATATCTCCATAATTGTGAGCAAAGATGATTTGATCCAATGTTTCGGGATCGATTCCACTTTCATGCAATGCTATTTTTGCAGCTTCCGCGCCCATAGTGGATGCCGTCCAGTCAGGAGTAGCATATCTCCTTTCCTCAATACCTGTGATTTGTTGGAATTTCTGAGCAATAAGGTCAGGTGGTGCGTCAATTTTTTTATGATCTTCACCATAAAAATCATTTACTGCAAAGTCTCTATTGGTTTTTATCTGATCAGGTATGAAACTTCCGGATCCTATGATTACGGTCCTTTTCATCTATCTATGGCTTTAGGAGTATGGGGCAACTGGTATCTCATTATACTTATATATTTAAATTTTACCCATAATTAACCGTAGGGCAAGTTATTTATTTTACTTTGAGTTTATTTTTGCCCAAAAGTAAGTTTAATATTTATACTTTTGTATTTTAGAAAACAAAAATTAATCATCATGGTCTTTATTTCTGAAAATTACATAGAAGAAGTCATAGAACTTTTCGACTCAGAACCTCAATATTTACAAGTATTGGAAGAAGTTCAAAAACTATACCCTGACCTTCTGTTTTTCATTGATCAGGAAAATCACACTTTGCTAACCAAAGATGAAGCCACGCTATTAGAGTATTTGACACTTGTTGTATATCAAAGTGTCAAATTACAGCTTAAAAAAACGCCCATCATAAAAGCGACGGACATAGAAACTTGTGAAGAAAAAAATTGGGACATTTTCAATAGTACAAACAGTAAAAACTTCACTAAAATTTTAGACAATTTTTTCGATGGCTATCCTCAGGAAGATCTATTGGCCCTGATAGAAGATAGTGTGCAACAAGATGAAGAAAGTTTGATATCACCTGTAGGCCGAGAGATTATTTTTGTAGCCTGCAAGAGTATTATCGATGCATTAGATTTGCGGAACTAAAAAAAAAGCGCGGGATTAAATTTTCATCCAGCGCTTTTTTTTATATTAAATGTATTTAAACTTATTATAGCTTAAAATTTTTCTTGATTTTATCTACATAATCTAACTTTTCCCAAGTAAAAGTCTCAACCTTAAATGTCTTTACTGTTCCTGAGCCATCCTTAAAAGTTACTTCCTTCTCTTCTGACTTTCTACCCATATGACCGTAAGCAGCAGCTTCTGAATATATAGGTGTTCTAAGTTTGAGTCGTTTTTCGATGGCATAAGGTCTCATATCAAAAATATCATAAATTTTAGCAGCTACTTCGCTGTCCTTCATATTCACTTTTGACGTACCATAGGTATTAATGTAAATATTTGTAGGTTTGGCAACACCGATTGCATACGAAACTTGTACCAAAACTTCTTTACACAATCCTGCGGCTACCATATTTTTAGCAATATGTCGTGTTGCATAGGCTGCAGATCTATCCACTTTACTTGGATCTTTTCCTGAAAATGCGCCACCACCATGTGCACCTTTGCCACCGTATGTATCAACGATTATTTTGCGACCTGTCAAACCTGTATCACCGTGTGGTCCACCAATAACAAATTTTCCTGTTGGGTTTATGTGATAGGTGATATCATCATTGAATAATTTTTTTAATGATGCTTTAATATCCTTTTTGACTTCGGGTATCACGATCTCAATAATATCTTTTCTGATTTGAGCGAGCATGGTAGGCTCGTCAGCAAAGGGATCATGTTGTGTAGAAACCACTATGCTATCAATACGCAATGGTTCGTTATCGTCTGAATATTCTATGGTGACTTGTGACTTGGCGTCCGGTCTTAGGTAAGTCATTTTTTTACCCTTTTTACGGATATCTGCCAATACCTGCAAAATGCGATGTGACAAATCCAACGCCAAAGGCATATAATTGTCTGTTTCATCAGTTGCATAACCAAACATCATACCTTGATCACCTGCACCTTGATCTTCCTTCTTCGCTCTTTCTACTCCTTGGTTGATATCGGGAGATTGTTCGTGTATTGCTGAGAGAATACCGCAAGAATTTGCTTCAAACATGTATTCAGACTTAGTATAACCAATCCTTTTTATGACATCTCTGGCTATTTGCTGTACATCTAAATAAGTTTTTGATTTTACTTCTCCTGCTAAAATCACTTGACCTGTAGTGACTAAAGTTTCACAAGCTACTTTTGAACTAGGATCAAAAGCGATAAAATGATCTACGATCGCATCAGATATCTGGTCTGCTACTTTATCAGGATGTCCTTCTGATACGGATTCGGATGTAAACAAATAAGGCATGACTATAAATTGTTATTTTATTGAATCTATTACGGGACAAAAGTACAATTTCAATGATCTCTTATCCAAGTATTATTTTATTTTTTTATATATTTTAACTTCTTTCCTAATAAAATTAGTCATTTCATGTTTATTCCCAATGAAATTTTGACTTCTACAACTATTTTATACTGCAATTCAGCACTTCATTACCCTCCAAAACACCTATATATTGATCACCAATTTCTATTTTTCCTACTCCGGCAGGTGTTCCTGTAAAAATTAGATCTCCTTTTTGTAAAGTAATAAATTTGGAAACATAACTAATAATATAATCGAAAGAAAAAATCAAATCTGATGTGTCTCCATTTTGTACAACATGTTCATTTTTTAAAAGCTGAAAATGTAAAGCTGACATATCTAATGCTGATTTTGGGGTAAATGCACCCACACATGCCGAATGATCAAATGCTTTGGCCAATTCCCAAGGACTTCCTTTAGACTTTAAAGTATCCTGAAGATCTCTGGCTGTAAAATCTATTCCCAATCCAATCTCTTCATAATAGGAAGCTGCAAATTCTTGCTGAATGGCTTTACCATTTTTGGATATTTTCAGTACTATTTCCAATTCATAATGTATATTAGAACTAAAATCAGGATGATAAAATGGTTTACCATCAGTAAGTAAAGCTGTGGAAGGCTTCATAAAGATCAGCGGAGAAGTGGGTACTTCATTCTTGAGTTCTTTAGCATGTTCTGCATAATTGCGTCCTATACAAATGATTTTCATTTGATGAGATTTTGTTGGTTAAGATTCAGATGTTTCTTGTATGATGCCCGTCTGCTTGCCAAAATAATCCACAAAAAGTTGCATATCATTGGCCAATTGTTGATTGTTTGTAGCACGGAAATAGGTATCCGCTAATGACCTCAACGTTTGAAAAACAAATCTATCCATCTCTACAACTTGCATTTCAGTAGTCCAAAGATCAATTTTTAGCGTGTCTTTATACTCTTTATCAAATAAAGAAAGTGAAATGGCTTTACATTCGGTCATTTCTTTGGTATTGGGATTATCATCTGACTGCCACCTGATACTTTCAGGATGTTTATCTTCATTGAGACCAACTTCGATGGTAATCATTGATTTTTTTACAATGGGTTTATTCATTTTACTATATTAATAATTTTGAATTAAATCTGATTCCAGGATGATCAATCCATCTTGATTAAGGTTACACGATTTTATCATAGCATGGGCTACCTTTTCAGCTTTGATGGATCTGTATTTTCTTAAACCTCCGATCAGCAATGGATTCAGGAAGCTACTCAGAAATATACCAATCTTCTCTCCAAATCTGTATTCTTTTCTATCTCCTACTAGCAAAGATGGCCTTACAATAACGGTCTTTTTAAAATTTAAGGCAGTTATGGCATCTTCTATTTGACCCTTTACTTTCGAATAAAAGATATGGCTAGCCGCATTAGCACCCATCGAAGATATCAAACAAAGGTTTTTAATTCCGTTTTTATGAGCCATTTTTGCTAATTCTACATTATACGTATAGTCTACTTTGTAAAAAGCTTCCTTACTGCCTGCATTTGCCATAGTGGTTCCAATACATAAAAACAAATCATCACCAACAATATGTTGAGTATAGCTTTGTAGATCATCAAAATCAACAATTATTTCTTGTAATTTTGGGTCACTTAAATTTGATTTTTTTCTGACTAAAGATATTACCTGAGCATATCTATCATCTCCAAGCATTTGGGATAAAAGTAGAGATCCTACTAATCCGGTACTTCCTGCTATGATTCCTATTTTCGACATATTAAGCTAATGCTTGATTCAAATCATGAATGATGTCTTCTGCTTCTTCAATTCCTACTGATATTCTGATCAATCCATCTGTGATGCCATGTTCTTCTCTTATGGACTTATCTACATTCAAATGTGAACTCGTGGCTGGATGGAGTACCAAAGTATCAACATCGCCTAGTGTGGGCGCCATGGTACAAAATTTAAGTTTATTCATTGCCGCCAAAACCTGTTTGGTGGTACCATCCATTTCAAAACTTAACATGCCACCAAAGTCCTTCATCTGCTTTTTTGCTATCTGATGTGAAGGATGATTGGGCAAACCATTGTAGTTTACTGTTTTTACTTTTGGATGTTTGGTTAGGAAGGTGGCTAATTGCATGGCATTTTCTGAGTGCTTTTTCATCCTTAATCCTAGGGTTTTAATGCCATTATTGATCAACCAGGCATCCCATGCATTACATGTGGCACCAACTAGTTTTAAGGTGGTCCAAATTTGCTTTTTGTACTTATCATCATGACCTATGATCACACCCGAGATAGAGTTGCCATGACCATTGAGATATTTTGTGGTGGAATGAATGACAAAATCTGCGCCTAGCGCCAATGGTTGCTGTATAATTGGTGTGCAAAAGGTATTGTCCACACAGGTAAGAACACCATATTTCCTGGCCAATTTAGTTATAGCATGAATATCAATACACCTCATCGTTGGGTTGGCTGGTGTCTCCAAATATATGAGTTTGATACTTCTATTGGTTTGCAACTGATGTTCTAGCTGGTCAGTATCGTTTAGGTCTGCTACCATTGTTTGGATACCAGACCTAGAAAACACCTTATTAAATAGTTCTGTGGTGCCGCCGTAAAGGTCTCCTTGAGTATATATGATGTCTCCAGTCTTTAATAACGATGTGATCAAGATAGAAATAGCAGAAATCCCAGAACTGGTCAAAAATCCGTAAGCTTCTAGTCCTGTGCCATAGGCCTCCATGTCAGCTAGCTTTTGGCTAACTGTATCAATGGTTGGATTGCCGTATCTCGAGTAGGAATGACCTTCTTTTTTACCTGTGAATATATCTATACCCTCTTCCATGTTTTCAAAAACAAAAGAAGATGTTGCATAGATTGGTAGTTGATGTGGCTTTGTAGAAGAGTTATCTGCAAATTCCTTTACACAGAGCGAATGAAGACTTAATTTATTAGCCATATGACAATATAAAATTTTAATGGCGTAAAAGTACAGCTATTATTTTAAAACATGACGTATAAGTTTGGTAATCCCTTTAAAAATCTACTCTAAACCTTAGATTGATCCTCCTTCCGGTCAAGTTATTGGGCAAAGCATACTCTACATTGGTAAGTGTTTTAATCCAATTTACCGAAGCTTGATTAGCAATATTCAATAAATTGAAAGCCTCTAAACTGATCCAGCTATTTTGAGAAAATCTCAGCGGATGCCTTGGCTTTTTACTTCTCCACTCCGCTTTCCATAATTGAAATGAAAAACCAATATCTACACGTCTGTAGGATTTCAATCTGAAAAAATTACGAAACTCCAGATTATTTTCTCTAGGACCATAAGGCAGGCCCGTACCATAAGAGAAGTTTAAGTTGACCTTTATATTTTCATTTTTGGGAAGATAGTCTTGAAAAAACATATTGATGGTCATTAATTGATCTGTAGGTCTAGGTACATCTTTTACGATGACCTCTGTATTTACTGAATCAATAACTTGATATCTGATATGATTTATACCATTTATAGCTTCTCTAGCTCTCAAAAACGATAGATTAATCCATGATTCGGCACCGGGTACAAATTCACCATTGATCCTGAAATCCAAACCCGTGATGTAACCTGTAGAATTGTTTTCTCCAGCATATCTGATTCTGACATTGTCTTGTTCATAAGATACCATGTCATCCAATTTCTTATAGTAGATTTCAGAAATGATTCTAAAAGGTCGGTCGCTTACCTTCTCCCAAGTAAAATCGTATGAAAGCCCTCCGACTAAATGTGTAGATTTTTGAGATCTAAGATCTCTGTTGACACTTCCATCAGGTCGACGGAGCTCCCGATATATAGGTACTTGATTGTAAATACCTCCAGCAATTTTAAAAGATAAATCTTTGGACCAGTTTAAGGGCTTATAATAAATTTGTGCTCGCGGACTGAATAGTAACTCATCACTCATAGACCTATACGTTGCCCTCAGACCAGCGGTAAACTTAAATTCATGTGCTGAAGTCTTCACGTTATACCCATCCTGAATGTAAGCCTGTAGTCTGTTGTTGGTCAAAATATTTTGAGATTTGATCACTTTTGAGAGTCCCACACTTGTTCCATTGTAAGGTAAAGAATACCCTGCGGAGTCCAATCTTTCCCATTCATTCAATTTATCATCAAACTCTTCATATTGATACTTGGCGCCCCATTGGATAAAATGCAAATTACTATTTTCACTAGATTGTAATTCTATACCACCTTTATATTCTACATTATGAATGGTATTGTACAAATAGTTCCTGGTATAAGTGTGTTGTGTTCCCGTACCTAATACAGCTATTTCTTGACCAGTATTCTCTCCTAACGAAGTTTCAATTTGCGACAATCTATAATATCCTAATATATCAAATTTCTCTTCTTCTGTGGCCCGATATGAAGAAGCCAATAACTTCATAAATAAAGGATTTTTTTTCCTTTCGGGCACATATGTGAATGCCATTCCGGTCATACCATAATTAAATTCATTTCGCTCTTGTCCTTCAAAAACAGTGTTGAGTTCTAATTGAAAATCAATGGTTCCCTTTTTGCTTCTACCTGAAGATGGCGTAAAACTGTAAGAACTTCCATTATAATTAGATATCAGAGAAAGTTGCAATGATTTTGTAAGTTCATAACTCAGAAAAGCTTGAAAATCTAAAAAGGTGGGTAAATATTCTCCTGAAATATTGGTTGACCCTAAAAGATAAGCATTGGTCTTATACCTTGCACCTACTAAATACCTAAATTTATTGTAAGCATTGGGTCCCATTCTTTTACTTCCTTCTATGTGGGCTGATGCACCCAATAAACTTCCAGTCACACTAGCTCGAAAATCTTCTGGTCTTTTATATCTGATATCCAACACAGATGACATCTTATCACCAAATTTGCTTTCAAAACCACCTGAGGAAAACTCTAGATCTCTAATCAAATCAATATTGGGAAAGCTCAGTCCTTCCTGCTGTCCACTTCTGATGAGTTGTGGTCTGAAAATTTCAAAATCATTGACATAAATGAGGTTTTCATCATAATTTCCACCTCTCACACTGTATTGTGAAGTTAATTCACCACCGGAACCTGCGTTGACTCCCAAGGCTATGTGTGGAAGGATACTTTCAAAATTGCCGGATGCAGTCGGTAATATTTTGAGCTCTGTAACATCTTCCCGTACCATGCCTACATCTTCTATTTTACCAGCTCTTACCACGATTTCCAACTCTGATGATCGGGGCACCATTTTCACATTGATATTTCGTTTTTGACCAGCTTTCATAGGTTCTACAATAATCGTAAGATCGCTATACCCTACTCTGGAAAACTTTAAAGTGATTTTTGTATTTTCTGCAACGTTTAATTTATACTGCCCGTTTAGATCTGACTCTGTGATAGATTGGGTTCCATCTGCATACACCGTGACAAAATCTACACCAACATTGGAGTCAATGTCTTTGATAATACCAAATACAACTGATGACTGGCTATAAGCTGTACACACAGACAACATTAGAAAAAGCAAACACCCAACTCTACTCAAAATAATTTTAATTTTATTCAAAAAAATGAAATATTACAGATAATCGGTATTCAAACGCATTATAGTCCGATTTAAGTATTCTTTAAGCACTAAATTGATACAATTTATCAGGCATATAATCCCTGAATACCTATATTCTTGAGTCCGTAAACTGCCAATTTAGGATTTTCAGCCTTGAACACACTATTGCCGGCTACCAAAACATCAGCTCCAGCTTGTAAGATTGCTTCAGCATTTTGTAAGCCTACGCCACCATCTATTTCAATGAGTGTAGATGTATTTCTCTCTGTTATGATATTTTTGAGTTCTTTGATTTTATTGATCGTTTGATAGATAAACTTTTGCCCACCAAAACCTGGATTGACACTCATTAATATCACTAAATCTAAATCTTCAATGATATCTGTCAAAAGATGTACGGGCGTGTGTGGATTTAAGGCTACCCCTGCTTTGGCTCCGGTTTCTTTGATTTGTTGAATCGTCCGATGCAAATGTGAACAAGCTTCATAATGGACGGAAATATTATCTGCACCAGCTAATCTATATTCTTGAATATATCGCTCTGGTTTTTCGATCATAAGGTGGACATCTATAACCAATTTACTATATTCTTTAGCAATTTTGAGAATGTCAGGACCAAAAGAAATATTGGGTACAAACATACCATCCATTATATCCACGTGCAACCAGTCGGCCTCAGTATCATTAATCATGAGAAGATCTCTTTGTAGATTGCCAAAATCTGCTGCCAAAATGGAAGGAGCCACCAAATGTTTAACCATGTTTACTATTTTATCAATAAAAAAACTCAATATGAGACACAAAGGTCAACATATTGAGTTTAATTAACAAATATTGCAGTAATAAAATGCCTAGATATTCAGTATCAGTAGGTAATTCAAGATTATTTTGAAATAATCAATTTGTAAACTGCAGAGCCTGCTTCCGTAGTAAGCCTTAATAAGTATAACCCACTTGAATATGTTTCTGTTTCAATAGGAATTATGGTTTCTCCTAATATGCTATGTTTATTTTTTTGCAAGATATTTCCAGCCATATCTATGATATCAAGATGGATATGAATGGTTTCATTGGCATTGATTCTTACAAAAACCTTGTCTGAAGCCGGATTGGGATATACTTCTAGTCCCAGTCCCTTTAATGCTTCTGAAGTGGAAGATAAAACAATGAGCACTGTATTTATAGAAGTGTCCATGCCGCAGTTGTTGGTAGCGATTAACTTCACAGTGAATGTACCTCCTGATGTATATGTATGTGTTGGATTCTGAATAGTGCTTGTATTTCCGTCTCCAAACTGCCATACATAACTGTTCGCATTGGTAGTATTGTTGGTAAATTGGACTTGATTATTGGCTACCAAGGATGAAAATACAGCATTAGGTACATCGCCTATCAAAACTGATGTATTTAAAGTATCATTCCCAAATGCATTTGAAGATATCAATTGAACGGTATAAGAACCCGGCAATGCGTAATTTACCGTTGGATTTTGATCTGTAGATGTACTAGGTTGGGCACCTGCAAAAGCCCATTGATATGTATAATTACTTCCCGTAGCAGCATAGTTAACCGGTTGAGATGCACAAGCTGCTGAGCCTCCATTTATGTTAAACGATGCTATGGGAAATACATTAATGGTAAACTGTGCTGTATCTGATACCATTTGACCACATTGATTTTGATTAGTCATCACTACTTGATAGGTACCATTGGCAGATGCAGTATATTCGATGTTATTTCCACCACCGAAGAAGATATCTTCACCATGGATGATTTGCCATGAAGTGGAAGTTGCTCCATTTCCTGTATTTGTCAAGTTAATTACATTATTGGTCTGCGAACTTGCAAATGTAGCCGTTGGTAAGCCCAAAACAGTGACATAATCAGTTAAAGTCAATGTGTTCTGACCTGAAGCGTTAGAAACAGTAAGTGTTGCATCGTATATTCCTGGTACTGCATATTGAACTAATGGGTTAGGCAAAGTGGAAGTAGCTGGTGAACCGCCTTCAAAAGTCCACAACCACGTGGTAGCTGAAGACGAAGCCTGACTATTAAATTGTATGTTGCCACTTGCACAAACTATCGTTGTATCGGAATTGAAGGCAGCCGTCGGAGCCAAGGTTACATTGACTGCTTGACTAGATGTATTGGAGCCGCAATTATTGGTAGTGGTCAAAGTCACTGTGTAAGTACCTGATGCATTGTAAATATGAGTGGGACTAGCTGCAGTGCTGGTATTGCCATCACCAAATGCCCAATTATAAGTATTTCCGTGCTGACTTGTATTGGTAAAATTTACAGTGGCACCGCTGACTACTGTAGTAAAACCAGCCACTGGATTTGGATTAATCGTAATAAAGTTGTTTTTTACAATGGTATTTGTTCCTGTATTGTTGGTAGCTTCAAGGGTGACATCATAAACGCCTGGCGTGCTATATACCACAGTTGGGGACATTGATGTTGAAGTGGCTGGCGTTCCGCCAGGGAATGTCCAAAGATATGAAGTTGCATTAGTAGACAAATTGGAAAAAGTAATGGTCTGAGGCTGACAACCCGTACTGATATTTGAAGTGAAGTTTACGAAAGGTAATACACTTATTTCCACTTGTTGGGTTATTGAATTTTCACCACAGGCATTGATCACACCCAATGTTACATTATAGATACCATTCAGTGGATAATTTTGCGTGGGATTTTGCGAAGTAGATGTATTTCCATTTCCAAACTCCCAATAATAGTTAGCCGCTCCTGAACCTGTATATATAAAACTCACGTTTTGTCCTGATATCGTATATGAAAAACTGGCCACAGGATCAGAGATGGCATTTACAAATATCGGAAGGGTTACGGTATTGGAATTTGAACCTCCAAATGCTTGTAAGGTAACATTATAAGTACCTGCTACATCAAAGGTTACTACAGGGTTCTGTAGTGTAGACGTAGCTGGAGTTCCCCCTTCAAAAGTCCACAAATATGATGTAGCATTGGTAGAAGTGTTTGTAAACTGCACTTGTGCAGGCTCACACGGTTGGGTCATCAAATACGTAAAGTTAGCGGTAGGCTGATTTGTAGATGGACAAGTTGTCAAGCAATTGACACTATTGTAGTAGTTTTCTATTTCATTGATATTCGTTTGAGTCCAGGTGGTGGATGTGCTCACTGACGGCGCCATGATACCTGAGGTGTGCGTTGCATCAAAATTATGACCTATTTCGTGTGCTTGCAATACTCTTTTTTGTTGTGCATTCGTTGTAAAATCCTCCAATACGTTGTATTTATTTTGAGTACATACTGCACCTACCCAAGCTAAACCAATCACACTACCTGTAAAACTGCGACTTGACCAAAGGGAAGCTACAGCATGTGGCGCTGTAAAACCGCTAATACCCCAAGCCGTAAAATCATCCAATAATTGATATGGGTCATTGCTTGATGTCCACGGATCACAAGTGGCGCAAGTGGATACCCATTGTTGAGTCAATATGAACAATAGCTCATCAGGAAATTCGTCATCATAATTCGTTTGCACATTATTCAAAACGCCTATGTTATGATTTTGTACAGCAGCGCTTGAACCATATTGTTGAACCATAGAAAAATCAGCGGCCAAGGCTATTTCCACACGAAGACATTGCCCGGGTAAACGGTTTCCACCCTGAACATCTTTTACTCTGTCGACTTTTCTTTCATCAAGTTTGGCCTTATATATTTCATAACCACACTTTTTATTATCGTCTGTGATGACATCATTTGAGCTATACACAATAAAGTCATCCGGATTTGCTGTAGATTTATAATGAGTCATTGGTTCTATAAAATATTCTACAGATCCGATTTGAATAAAACCATAGATAAATCCTTCGTTAAATGTTAGACTTACTTTGCTGTTGGGATTATTGGTCAAATGCCCTTTCATGGGTATGGCGACATTAGGCTTATAATTTTTCAGTCCTGTTGCATTCGCTTCAGTAACAAAATAGTCGTCTGAAATGATACCTGCATTTTCGAGAGTTAAATCCCATTTGATATTGTCTGATAATTTCAGTACGAAATGACCTCCATTTCTTTTTGACAATATTTGTTGGTAAACGTCCCTAGAATCAACCCTTAAAACTTCATGACTTTTAAACATTTTTTCAAGATCAATATTTACCTGACCTGAAGAACTATGAAAACCAAATATCACTAAAATAAGAACCAGACTAAAAAATCTCAACATCATTTAACGTTTAATTATTTGTAAAATATATCCAAAAATCAATAAAAAAGGCTTAATCAACTTAAGCCTTTTTTATTTCTTATTATTCTTACACAAAAGTAATTTATTTCAAAATAATAAGTATACAATATCTAAAAGATTTTAAATGATAATTAGTCCATATCATCATCTTCATCATAATCATCTGCCACGTCATCTGCGATGCTATCGAGATCCTCATCATCTCCAAATCCATCATCGTCATCATCTACATCTAAAGCCAAGTCAGCTTCGTCTAGTTCTTTGATGACATCTAATTCTGAAAAGATTTTATCAATATCGTCATCCAAATCCAAAGATGATGAAGCTTTAACTGCAGAAGGCTTTTTCAGTACCTTAGAAATGATCACAGGCTTTTTAGGCTCTGACTTTTTAGTACTCTTATCTTCATCAAATTCGTCAAGATCATCAAAACCTCTAGTTCTTTCTGTCGGCATTTGAACATCTTTCATTTCTGACATGGTTTTAGCAGTCACAGATTTGGTAGTATTCGGAACAGCCAAAAGCCTTTTCTTATCTATCAACTCACCGGTGACCACACAGATGCCGTAAGATTTGTTATTAATACGAATCAGGGCATTTTCCAAGTCCTGAATATATTTCCTTTGATGATTTGCCATGTTATTGAGCATTTCTACCTCTGTCTGTATAGAGGAGAAATCCGTAATGTCTTTTGCATAGTCATCATTATTATTTTCTGTAACATCTTTAAGTTGTTCTTTCAAACTTTGATATTGATGGTGTGCTTTTTCGAGTTTAGCATCAATGAGGTCTTTAAACTCTTTGAGCTCTTCATCGCTATATCTTGACGTTACATTTTGTTGATTTGCCATATGTATTTACTTAATTTTCTAAAAAACGCACAATATTAGACCTTAAATATCATATTACAAAAAAAAGTTTCATATGAATAGCTTTTTTTTTCAATTTAAATGATATAAATGACTTTATGATGACTAACTTATGCATATCTGCTACTGAAAGTACTTGTCTTATGACTTTTAAGGGCCTTACTTCCTATTTTTTTTATCAATGATGTGCTGATCTAAAATTCGTTGACCTTCTTCTTGCACTTTGTTAGATTTTTTTAAGTTAAACATTCGTTCAGCGCCTTTTCTACTTGACTTTTTGGGGTCTACTATGGGATGTGGGTAAGAGACTCCAAGCTGAAAGTTATAAAACTCCTCTTCCAATGGGCTGATATTCCAGGGTTCATGGATCAAATTTGTAGGCAAACTGTTTAATTCGGGAACCCATTTCTTTAGAAAACTACCATCAGAATCGTGCTTCATGCTATTGACAACCGAATTATAAACCCTGATTGTATTCACACCGGTAATACCTGATTGCATTTGGATTTGTGGATAATGTATCCCGGGTTCGTAATCGAGAAACATTTTGGCAAGATGGTGTGCTGCAATCAACCAATTTTGACTTAGGTTGAATACAAAAAAAGAAACGACCATAGCTCGCATTCTAAAGTTGAGATATCCCGTGACTTTCACACATCTCATACAAGCATCTATCAAAGGAAAACCTGAAAGTCCGTTTTTCCAAGCATCGATAAACGCTTCATTATCTTTATACTCCAAGGCATTATATCCATCATTGTAGGCCTTAAATTCCATTGTACATTCTGATTCAAACTTTTGGATAAAATGGGATCGCCAAAACATTCTGTCCAAAAAAAGCTTCAAATTCCTTTTGGAACCTTGGGCATATTGTATAGTAGCTTGATGAACTTCTCTGGCTGAAATATTGCCGTAAGTCAAGTAAGGTGATAGTCTGGAACATGAATATCGGGATAATTGCGGTTTTGAAATGTGCGCTCCATAACTTTGATGTCTTTTGTGCAAAAACGAATAAAAATACCTCCATGCATATTGGGATCCTCCGTGCTGCATGTTCGGGTCTGTCTCCATAATTTCCGGCGCTAAAAAAAGTTTTATATCTTCCTCATCTTCGTATTGCATCCATTTGGCTTTATCCATATCGGGAGTTAATATGGGGCCATGCAAATAATTCTGCATTTGGTCTTTCCAGTTTTTGCGGTTTTTGGCTCCTCTTTTGATACCATCCGTACTGTACTCAGTCCATTTTATCTTAGCTTCATTAAAAAATATCTTTAATTTTTGATCTCTTATAAAGGTAACGCGATTCCCTGTTTCTTGATAAGAGCGCACTTCTACTATCTCTAAAGTTTGAGCTAGTTTTTGAAATACATCTGTGGCATTACCATAAAATAGATGCACCTTTCCATGATATTTGGATAAATATGCATTTAAATATTGGAGAGATTGGTAAATAAATCTGGTATGTCTGATGTCAGAGTCATGATTAGCTAAAATGTCAGGCTCAAAACAATACACTAACAGGAGTGGATCTTCACCTTTGTGTACGGCATCAAACAAAGGATGATGGTCAGTCCACCTTAGATCCCTTTTTAGCCACACTATGTTTGTCTTTTGTCTTGCCATCCCGAAATTCCTAAAGAAAATTATGGACGTCCAACAAAATAAGATATAGAAGGTTGACTCAATCTATCTATTAAAAATTTGTTTTTCATCAAAGCCCAAGAGCTCTATCATCCGGGCAAACTCAACGTGGTAATCAGCTTTGATATGTATATTTGTGCGTAGTTGTGGGTGTATGAACTCTAATTCAGAAGCATGAAGCATCATCGTATCCATAGCGAAGTGTTCCAAAAAAAATTTATTCTGTTTGTTACACCCGTGAGGCCGGTCAGCAATGATGGGATGAAATATATGTGACATATGCTTTCTGATTTGGTGCATTCTACCTGTTTCTGGTTCGACTTCGATAAGAGAGTACCGAGATGTAGGAAACTTTCCCGACGAATAAGGAATTTCACTTCTTGCCAATGTCTGATATAAGGTTACTGCATCTTGTGTTTTTCCATCATCGGTCACTAAAGGATAATCTATTTTGCCGCTGTCATCAGTATATCCACGTACGATAGCCAAATATTTTTTCTTGATCTCCTTTTGGATAAACATCTTGGCCATTTGAGACTGAGATTCTTTATCTTTTGCAAATAATAATACTCCTGAAGTTTTGCGATCTAATCTGTGTATAGCGTAAACATGGCTGCCTACGAGATCCCGCACCATTTGTAAAGCGAAGGTTGTAGCTGTATGATCTAAAGCCGTACGATGTACAAACAAACCGTGGGGTTTATTGATTGCTATCAAATAATCGTCTTGATAAAGAATGTTCAAAGTAGGTATGAATAAAAAAGATTCCCGGAGGTTGGGCCGGGAATCCATGGTTGATTAAACTGAGTAACTGAATTCGGTTCTATTTAATCCATCCTCAGATCTTCTATATGAACACCCTTTAATGTCTTAGTGTTTAAAGAAAATAAAGAAGTTTCATATTTTTTATTGGGTATAATACTATTTACTTTTAATAAATATCTGGAACCGTCTTTTGAAAATACGCGCAAAGATATCATTTTATTAGCTTTAGTATCCACTGTGAGCCTTAATTTTGCTACATCTGATTTTTTAGTAAGTGGTTTAAACTCTATATCGGTAAATGTTTGGTTACCAACTTTCCTTTCTTCAATGATAGAATATACATAATCACCTTTTTCGTAAAGCATCATCATTTGTTTGGGAGACATAAATTCTGAAGATGAAGCACCATCAAAATCAGAAATTTGTACTTCTTTATTTTTTTTCAGATAAATCCAAACGGTTTTACCATCTGCATAGATTTCTTGATCCTTCATTTTGACTACATATTTATTTTGGTCTTGGATCAGACTGCCTGTTTGTTTTTCTACAGGTTGATTGGGCAATTCCAATTCCATTTCAAAAGTTACTTCCATCGTTTTGTACCCATCAAATTGTTTCTTTAGTTTGTCCAAGATCTGTTTTGCTTTGGGATCACTATCCTTTTTGGAAGTCATGGTAGATTTTTGAGCCTGGACGGTAAGACTTAATACAGCTAACCCAAATAAAATAATGTAAGATTTCATAAAATTTTATTTAATAATGGAGATGGTTTATATAGATAGATGGCTTGATATGTTGGTGTATGTTTTAAAATGGATTACGTGTTACATACTGATATCAATGACAATTTAGGATGGTAAATTGTTACGCAACTTTAGTCAATAAAATGTTAAAAAATAAAATCAATATTCTTTACGCAACCAAGGTGGAAGCTTCTTTTTGGGTTTTTCGTGCAAAGGTTTTTTACTTACAGGTTCAGCTTTTTGTCTTCCAAACTTCTTTTCTTTAGATTGTGGGTCAGACGCTTGTACTTTGATCACGATACCCAAATGCTCCGTACCATGAAGGGCTTTTATTGCATTTTGAGCAGCTACAGGGTCTTCCATAGTCACAAATCCAAACCCCTTATTTTGTCTGGTAATTTTATCTATGACTATGGATGCCTTTTGCACATCGCCAAAATTTTCGAACAGGGTTACCAAATCCTTATCTTTCCACTTGAAGGGAATACTTCCGATATATATTTCCATTTGAAATTTAATTTTATATTTTAATGATTAATAGCATGTTGCATCAGTTCCATTAATGCTTTGGATTGGGCAAATGTCATGATGTCACTTTCTGTCATGGATTTTCTAAGACACTCAGATACATGTATGATTTCATGAGTATATCCAAAACCTAATTTCTCCCATACTCGGTCTTGAACATTCCCTTGTTGATCTACTATTCGGTATTGAGAGAGTTCGTGAAAACGGCTTGGAACAAGGATACTACCTTGAGTACCAAATATTTCTAAAGTATTGCTGGTATTACAGGTTAAAGTAGTATATAATGATGCGTGAGCTCCTGTTTCATATTTGAGTTGGATTGCACATTCATCTTCTACACCTGATGGCGCATGCCCCTTGGAAGTGTGTATTTCTGTTGGTTTGCCCAATATTTCCACAGCAGCAAAAAGTGGATAAATTCCTATGTCTAAAATACAGCCACCGGCCAATGATGGATCAAACAACCTGTGTTTTGGATCGTAAGCTGAAAAAAATCCAAAGTCTGCCCGCAGATATCTTACTTCACCGATGACTCCTGAATTTATATCTTGCAACAATCCCTGAAAAGCAGGCAAAAACGCCGTCCACATTGCTTCCATTAAAAATAAACCTTTATCCTTTGCCAAGGTCACTACCCTATCCAATTCTGATGATGTAACACACACAGGTTTTTCGCACAAAACGTGTTTTCCATGCTCCAGGCATAGGACAATGTTTGCATAATGAAAATTGTGGGTCGTAGCAATGTATATCACGTCAAGCTCTGCTAAGGCAAGCATTGATGTATAAGATTCATAATAATGCGTCACCTGAAATTTTTCGGCAAATGTTTGGGCCTTACTTATATCCTTGCTGGCACAAGCTACAAGCTGAACATCAGGTATTAACGCCATATCTTTTGCAAATTTCTCAGCAATACGGCCACACCCTAAAATTCCCCATTTAATGATTCGAGACATCTTTGTTGTTATCAGAAAACAAAGGTAAATTATTTTTGGGCTTAACCATGTAAGTGTTTTGATTAATTTAATACAACCGTTGGTTTTTGCGTATTAATTTTGTGTATGGTCGGACACTACAATCCGCTTTTATAAACATGACAATGAGTTTATAGCATTGCAGTGAAGCACACAGGCTTTTTTGGACAATACAAAAAAAAAGACGACCCTCTTTGCAAAGGATCGTCACGTTCACAATTAATTGTGCAGGGTATTTTGATTGCCAGGATTAGTCAATCTCAGCAACTATTCTGTCGGCTTTGTAAATATATTTTAGTGCTGCAAATATACCACCTGCGTGTACACTTACGGTTCTGTTGACTTCCTCGTCAAAAATAAAGTTACCCGGAAGGGATTCGATATTTCCATCAAAAATCAAACCTACAGCTTCTCTATTTTTATTGATCAAAGGACTTCCACTATTACCACCTATGATATCATTGGTAGAAACGGTGTTGAAAGGCGCTTTGAGTAATTCCATCGGTGGATTTTGCCATCTCTCTGGTAATGACCAAGGAAATTCTCCTTTGTTAGCATAAAATCTATCATACAAACCAAAGTATGTGGTTACGGCAGGAGCAGTGGTACCGTTATAATCATAACCTTTGATTGTTCCATCAGAGATTCTTAAAGTAAAGGTAGCATCCGGTGGCAACTTATCTCCGTATACCTTGAAGACTTGGTTGGCTATTTTACCTTCCAATGCTTGTCTTGCAGGACCTGAAGATTGGAACAACTGAGATGCTTCTTTCAGTTTGCCTACAAAAATAGCTGCTGCTTCCAAAAGTGGATCATCATCTTTGGCCATTTTATCTTCTTTTTCAAAGAATTTCTCTACTTTCTTATCTTCCGTAAATTTGGTTTCTTTAAGTAGGTAATTGACATATTCATTGACGGTTCTCTTGCCCAAAACTTTTTGAAGTGACATATCACCCGGATAAATATCTTCTTTCACTTCATTCAAAAACATCGTGAACAGATCTTTTTGCTCCTGATCATTAAAAGTCTTTACCTTATCCATAATGGTAGCCTTTAGCTTGTCTTTTTTAGCTTGATCACCATTATTTTTTACCAAATCTCTATAGTTTTCTAGGTCATGCATTACAGTATAAATGTTGCTTCTCAATGGATTGGGCGTCAAATATGCCATGGCCCAACCTTGTGGATTGAGTACTTCATAATGTTTGGCCATTTCATCCCAATAAGTCAGACCTGGAGATTTCGACTTGATATAATTTTCCATCTCTGCTTTTCTTCCAAATAATGCCGGATCTTTAAGACCTTTGGCTATTCCTCCAAAAGCTTTCATAGAGTTGGCTATACCCGCGATATCATTGAGCAATTCCTGAGATTCACGCTCTTTGGCAGGATCGTTTTTCATGCTCATGTATTTCTTCATTAAGTAATCGTTTCTGTTTTTCAAAAACTTATACTGAAGCGGGTATCTGTGATCTCTATCATAAGTAAACTGGGATACGGTTCTGTATCTTTCTGTTCTTCCCGGATTACCTACTACGAATACAGGCTCCCCTTCTGCGGCACCGTTTTTATTAAATTTCAGATAATTTGTAGAAGTATTTAAAGGTTTTCCTGTTTCATCATAAGCTCTCCAAAAGGTAGCATCCAAATTATATCTTGGGTAGGTAAAGTTATCTGGATCGCCACCAAAAAAGCCTAAGTCCAACTCAGGAATCCATACTAGTCTGATGTCGCTATATCTTTTGTAACCATAGATAGAAAACTTGCCACCACTATAGAACGTCTGCACCTGTGTTCTCAGACCTTTCCAGTCTTCTTTTTCCTTGTACATCTTTTCGATTTCTTCCAGCGCTTTTTTACGCATTTCCATTTCTTCTGTATCTGATTTGGCAGATTTTGTTTTTTCTTTGACTAAAGAAGTGATATCTACCGCATAGATCATTTGCTCTACAAAAAGACCTTCCGCCTTTCTTTCATCCTCAAGGGTAGTCGCATAAAAGCCTTGTTTATCAAAGTTTTCGCCATCTTTTTGAAGGGCCGTCACTACATCACGAGAACAGTGGTGATTGGTCATGATGAGTCCATTTTCTGAAATGAAAGATGCACTACACCAAGTAGCAAATCTTAATGATGACTTGCGTACGTAGTCAAACCATTCGTCCTGAACATCCATACCATAGGTAGTCTTTACCCATTCCTTGGGTGGATTTTCAAAGGTCCACATTTTACCAAAATCATAAGGACTCGCCTTCTTTTGGGCTTGAACTTGAACCACAAGTACCAAACCTAACAATGCACTTAATAAATAATGTTTTGCCATTTTGTGTATTAACTTTTTGTGTATTTTAATGAATGTCGCAAAAATAAGGATTTTTTTAGAAATAATATTTAACAAAGGTACAACTCTTGCTTTTTTAAAGATGTAATGGTTATAATTCATGTACCAAATTTATGTTATAGTCGATATAAAACTGTGGACGAAGTGTCCTTAGCCTCTTGGCGCAAAAAGAAGTTTAAAGATTTTTTTCAGAAAAAGATCGCTACGCTGTACAATCATGAAAGCCACACAATTTTATACTTTGGTATATGGCTATGGTTTATACAATTCATTATGTCGCTCATTTATGGCGCAGCGGTGGCTTAGCTAAGCAGTCAACTAAACTTAGGCCATTAAAAAGTTAAAATGCTTTGCTTCCTCAGAATTTTTAAATAGGTGATAACAATTTTCATCGTATATTAACCAAGGAGTATTTCTAAACATATCATAAGCTATTTTATATTCATCATCATCTAATTGCCACAGTGTAATGTCCCCATCTACAAGCTCAAATTTTCCTATATTTTGTTTAAAACACTCATTAACAATTGGCTGAATTATTTGAGAATGATTAATAAAATTATATTTATACAATTTCTTTAAAAATCCATATTTAACTCCCACACAATGATGGTTCCATAATACATTCAATTCAAATCCAATGTCTTTTTTAAAAAATGATTTTTTGTATTCACTATAACTATAATCCCTATCATCAGTATCAAATAAATAGGCATAATCAAAATTCTCAGTTTTAATAATTTCTTTTGCAAACTTTACAATTTCTTTATTATTTAATTCATTTTTATACACATCTATAAATAAATCAAAAGTATTTAATTTAGGTTCCCTTCCCTTCAAGTAATTCCTAAAAGAATGTGTAATTCTTAAAGATATATTCTCATTTAAAGCAAACATTGAGATATAACATAATTTAGATTTGTCTACTTTTTCTAAATATTTCATGAACCCATCAAGAGATCTATATACCTTATTTCCATAATTGATTGAAAAATGGTTGAAATTTTGATTTAACTTTTGTTTAAAATAGTTCAAAATAAAATAAACTGTTGCTTTTGTATCATGATTATTTGTGTACTCTAGGTCAACAATTTTATACATTCTCCCACAGGTAATAATTTCTTTTTTTGAATATAACATATAACTCTTTTGTTTATTTTAATATTTAAAATTTCATATCGTAAAATTGAAATCGCTTAGAAATATTATATACTACTCCCGGCAGCTGACTAGATTAAAAATATCAATGTTAGACAACAGTTCACGATCAACCTTTTCATTCATATCTAATCTTGAATTTATAAAAGTGATATTGGTTCTCAAGATTTCTTTCAATTTACTACACTCTTCCTTATTTTCAACCCAATAAGTTTTATCAACTTTAATTATTGCTGATAATAAGTCTCCCTCATAATAAGCCGATTCAATAAGTGGATTATCTTTTAACACATTTAACCCCAAAGGAATTAGATATATTAAACCTAATTCTTGTAAAATCATAAACCTTATATCATCAGACGTATATTGATTTAATGGGATATTATCATGTAAATTTACAATTCTGTCTTCTAAAGGAGTCAATATTTTAATTTTTTTAAATTTTAAGGCAATGCTCCCTTCTAAATGTTTCAATGTCTTATCCATGATGATTAATCTTTCTATTTGTGATACTTATGATTTTACCCCTGAAGGCAGCGCCCACTTTTTCCCATCTTGAAAATCTCATTTTACATATTACTAAAGGCTTATAACTAGCTTAGGATGCCTAGACAATATGCTTTGTTTCAATTTGGTAAAAATAAAATAATAATACCAGTACTATACAACCATAAAAGTAATTAAACCCAATAAGAAGTATAACTAATAAGAAAAACCAAATGGGTAACCATTTATAATATTTAATTGAATATATCAAATCAACAATAATGATTATCGAATATACGTACTTAACATATCTAAAATAATCGTTCAAATATTCCTTATTAACAAAAGTGACTTCCAAAAATGAAATTACATTTACTAAAAGCGGAAAAACAACCAAATAGAACAATAAACGGCAGATAAATTTATTCTTTTTCATAATAAAATGCTTCTTTTGATTTTTTAATTTATAACTAAAACTCATTGTAAATTGAATGGAGATGGTACATTTGAAAACTTAGTGATGATGCAAATTTAAATATTTTTCTTGAATATATTCAATTTGAAAACAACAAAAGCCACTCCACTTATTCTGTCGTGTGGCTTTCGTTTATACTATTCATTCTATCTCCGATTCATGGCAAAGCCATGGCATCACACGGACGTAGTTATAAACTACGCCTAGAAGTGGTTTTAACCTAGTGGTAAAATCTAAATCCGATAATTCATATATTTTTTTCTCAAATTCTATTAATATGAGCTTTCCACCCACAAATTCCTTTGCTGGCGCAAGTTTGCAACTTGTGCCTTTAATACCTTTATCTAATCTCTTGAAAATTCCAGCCCAAAACAAGCTCAAAAAATGTAACTTGCGTACATTATACACTACAACCTTTAAATTAAATTTACAGCGATAGTTACTCCTAACTACTTCAAGTATTGGCATCTAAACTCTTTTATGACATGATCACCACTTTTGGTGATTACGCAAAAGTAAGGTAACTTTTGTTTATTTCTATAATTGGCTGCGGAAAAGAAAAAACCACACAACTTTTTAGGGTGGTTGGCTTTGGTTATCTTATTTATTCCATCTTTGATTCATGGCAAAGCCATGGCAACACAGCGACGTAGGTGCAACCTACGACGAACGAAGGCTTTATTCGTATTGTTCTAATTCTTTAATCAGATCATTACGCAGTTGCTGTGGCAAAACTGTTTTTCCCATTGATTGATTGTTATAAAAAATGCTAACTAAAAAATTATCTTTTTCCATTCCTGTTATCCATTTTTCCAAAAAATCATTTAAATCAATTACACATGCTTCATATCCATTCCATTTACCAATAGCACATAATTCTGCAAGCTCCTTCTCAGGCCAAAATACGCAGACTTGGTTATTCTTTTCATCGCCTAAAAGAGCCCAACCATTATTATAAAGGCCCCAAATTTCTTCAAAATCAACAACCTTCCTAATGAAATAATTATACTTCTCTTTTTCTGAAAGATTCATTAAGTTTTCTATCTTCTTATTTATATCCACTATATTTATGTTCTAATTTATGTAAATCTCCATCTTGTAATTTTGTGTATATATTTTACCCTATCTATCTTATCATAATTATGGAGTTAGATCCCAATCTATCATGCAAATGTAAAGGTTATGTGACAAACTACCAAGAATCTTGGCACAGCCATGGTAACACAACGACCGAAATACAACCTACGCTGAACGGAAGGCTTGGAAATGATTATTTAATAAAAAAATTTACTTTGAATGTAAAAAAATAAAATGCGTAAAACCATTTTACTAATATTTCAGAATCTTTTTGAACTGTAAGCTTAAAATAAAATCGGGATTGAAACAGATTTGAGCCCCGACTAAAAGAAGGTTCTATTTCATCGAATTCAAATGGAAGATCATCTAAATCTTTTAATTCACTAAGAGTTAAAATTTCATATTCATCGAGGCATTTATAGGCCAAATCGATGACTTTACTTTTGGCATTTTCTCTAAATTTCAAGTTTAAGAAATTAATTAAATAATAACCAACAATAGAACAAACTATAATAAGAATTAGATTTACCATTTTATTTAGCCATATTATATTTTTAAGAAAAATAAAATCTACGTATAAATCGAATATCACCAACTAGGCTTAGCTACGCCACTGCCTCTCAATCAAGGTATGATCTAAGTGATACCATTTTTAATTTGAATACAAAGATTTATCATATATTTAAAATACTATGTTCATATCATGCAAATGTAAAGGTTATCTAGTAAACTACCAAAAATCTAGGCAAAGCTAATACGACACTGCGATACAATAGAAGCCCAGGCTGAGCCGATTAAAAAATTATTTTTTTCTTTCTATATGTAGATATCTTGCTTTAAATTCACTTAAATTGGTAAGTATATGAGCTACAAAATCTTTATTTAGAATAATAAATATAATTAGGAAAACCAATGATCTGGTTTGAATACTTATCCCTAAATCTAGGTCATTTATAACTCCTCCGATGCCAACTTTATGAGTAATCAGTGAGTAACGCAATAAATCAAAGCTACTTAATACCAAAATGATAAAAGTTATATAAAAACTTATCTTTTCATTCTTGTGTGCGAGAAATGTAATCGCTAAACCTATTAGAATAAAACAGAGATAATGCCTAATCTCATATTCAAGATCAGTGGTATAAAAATTATAAATGCTTTTTAAAGCGATTAAGGTAATGAAAACCAAAGGTATATGTCTCTTAAATTTCATTTTAAAATTAAATTAATTGTACAACTAAGCCCAAGGAAGGATACTTGGTTTCAATTTTTTCAATAACTCCAATTTCAACAATCCCTGTCTCTCCCCTATCACAGTTCATTAAGTCTCGCAAACATAAAGATTTTTTATCAATTTAAAGAACTTCAGATTTGCATGGTTGTGCCTACCCACCCCTAAAAAGTTTTGTAAGATTCCTTAATTATGGAGTGATCTCATATCAATTCATTATTTCCATGGTAGAGACCATTCATACATCAAATAAAAATGTATTAGACCCTATCATGACTTACACAAACTTTGATCTGTTGCATGTATTTCCGTAGCTTTGAGTATGGTTTTAACTTATCGCACGAATAAAAGATCCCCAAAAAGAAACTTCAATAATGGTAACACCCAGACTTACGAGATAAAATGATTGAGATTTTATGGTCTATTCACTTTCCTATAAATTCTAAACTAATTTTATTCTGCCCCCAAACGGAGCAACAAATAATATTTGGAGTATTTTATAATCCTATAGGGAGCTAGTCATAAAATTTGCTAGACGGTTATTTTCCCAAGGTTTATATATGTTTTAGGTTAAATATTTTAGTTTCCGGAAAGGATGGCCCCGAAATGCTTTCTGGACGGGTAGTTCCTTTCAGAAACTAGGAAAAATGAGATTTTAATCTTTAGTTTC
>CAZGMB010000039.1:0-49004 GCA_964526715.1 uncultured Aureispira sp.
TTTAACTTTTTAAATTTTTTTATTTATGTCAAAATTAAGTAGTTTGTTCAAGTTTACAGGTACGGTAGGAGATATCCATAGATAAAGTGATTTCATATATAACAAATCAAAAGGAACGTCACCAAAAGAAAACATTTCAAGATGAATATAGAGCCTTTTTAAAGAAGTATCAAGTTGAATACGAAGAAAAATATGTTTGGGAGTAAAGATTTCAAAATGTCCTAATTCTTTACATCATTTATGTCAAATTAATCAAGTAACCTTCTAGGTAAAACGCTTTTTAAAACTTAAAAATTCACAGTCATTTATGATCAATTCTAAAACACAAAAATACTTAATCCCTTCAAATAGTTCCTGACCCGTTTTTTTTCACTATTGATTCATATTTTACGTATGGATACAATATCTGTATAATAAAAAACAGCCTGAAAGACACTATACCTTTCAAGCTGTTTTAAATGTTTAAACTCCAATATTTAACGACTCTTCGTTCAATGATCAAAGGATCTGTTAACGCAATTACTCTACTTTAAAGATATCATCGGTAAAAGCTTTATTGATTTCAATATTACTTGCTTCCATGACCAATGCCGTAGGCATCACACCACTGATTTCGGTGGTATGTGGTATTTGGACACCATTGACATCTTTATAATTTTTTAAATCAGTGGTCATGGTCATTTTATCGTTGCTGGTCACATTTCTGACCAATAAGGCTGTCTTCACGTCATAATACTCTGTACTGACATCTCCTGATGGATCAGTAACCATTATTTTATAACAGTTTGCGCCATTTATATTTTCTATCTCTTTGAGTTCCAACTTATATTTGCCATTATTATACATCAATTGCTCAAACATAATACTTTGCTTCTTCAATTGATCCAACTCTTTACCTTCGGTCACTACCGTTTTCTTTCCCATGGCTGACTGCATGCCTTTAGTACCGTCATATCTGCCTTCCTGTACTACCATACCCATCATATTCATTTTCATGGCAAACTTTCCTTCTGCGGTTTGGAATGTCTCGAAAGTAGCTTCCTGTCCCATCATACTTGCCTTCATCCCTGTATATAAACTTTTTACAGCCTTCAATTTTGCAGCACCACCTATCGCATCTATATAATCATCTATCACACTCTGCGCTGTGACATCGGCGCTAAGCTCTACTTTTTTATTTTCAAGCTTTTTGCCAAAAGCATCATAAAAGTCCACTTCGCCGTCTGCGTCAAATTTTTTAAGTTTATCTGCTACATCATCTTTATTTCCTACGACTATGATATTACAGTTTTCTGGTTTAATATATTGTTTTGCAGCCATCTGAATATCAGCTACAGTCACCGCATCCACATTTTTAAGATAATTAGTATAATAGTCCTTAGGCAAATTGTACCTAAAGGTATTCAATGCAAAATTGGCAATGGTCTGTGGTGATTCTAATGAGCGGCCAAAGTTTCCTGCAGTACTTGTCTTAGCAAGTTTAAGGTCATTTTCGGATACTGGTTCGGCAACAATGCGCTTCATTTCATGGAGAAATTCAGTCACTGAACTATCCGTAACTGCGTTGCGTACATTGGCAAAAGCATAAAAGCTACCCAATAACTTATCAGAATTTAAGCTAGATCTTGCTCCATAGGTATAGCCTTTTTTCTCCCTAAGATTTTGCATAAGTCTTCCGCTGAATATACCACCACCCAAGATAGAGTTCATTAAGGAAGCTTTGATTGCATTTTCACTGCCCGGCTTTAGGTCTACAAAATATGAAATGTTGACTAAAGATTGGACTGCACCATCTTTGTGGGCAAATCTAACTTGTGCACCTTTAGGTTCTTCTGGTTTATTGTACTTTGCAGCAGGTATATTGGTTCCTTTTTCCCACTTGCCAAAATATTTCTCAGCTTGCACTTTAGCTTCAGCAGGAGTGATATCACCTACAATTACTAAATATGCATTATTGGGTTTGAAGTAAGTGTTATAATAATTTTTACAATCATCAATAGTGATATTTTTGATGGTTTCGTCGGTTTGAACTTCACCGTAAGGGTGTGCTTTTCCAAAATTGACTACGCTTCTTAGGTTAGAAGCTATTGCTTCCGGATTCGTTTTTGCAGTTGCTAGTCCAGATGCGGTTCTTTTGCGCAATTTTTCAAACTCTTCTTTCGGGAAAGTTGGATTATACAATACGTCGCTCATAATATCGAGCAATTTTTCGCTATGTTTTTTTAGTGAAGTTGCAAAAACGCCTGAAGATGAAGTGCTTAAATTGGCTCCAATAAAGTCAATAGCTTCGTCTATTTGTGACTTTGATTTTGTTTTGGTACCTTTACTCATCAAGTCACCTGCAAAACTGGTAAAACCTGTTTTGTCACCTTCGATCAAAGGGTCATTATTTAGTGAAAGCTGGTAAGCTACTCGCGGTAGCTTATGATTTTCTACAACGATCACTTTTAAGCCATTGGCAAGGTCAAAGCTGGAGTAATCGCCCAGTTTGATATCTCTTGCGGCAGCAGGTGCAGGCGCTGTTTTACGCCAGGTTTTGTCAGGACCTTTGACCGTTTGAACTACATCAGTTGTTTTTTTAGAACATTGGGCAAACATAAATATTAGACCCAAGGCTATGATTATATGCTTCATTTTTTATTTTTCGTTTAATAATTAAGTTTAAAATTTTTTATATCAATTTTATTATTAACAAAATATAGTTATTTTAAATACTGTCTTGTAAAATATTTATAAATATTATATCTAGCCAAAAAAATTTGTTATTTCAACATCTCTGAATTAAGGAGTTGCAGGTTGTGGTAGGTAGTGAAGTACTACTCTATTGTTGTTGTGATAATACTTAACCGCAGCATTTTTGATATCTTCTTTAGTTACTGCAAGATATCTGTTGAGTTCAGTATTGATCAGATTGGCATCACCATAGTACATTTTGTAATTTGCCAAAGACTCTGCTATTCCTGCTACTCTTGAATTGGAAGAGACAAAATCGTTTTCCACCTGATTGCGCAATTTTTGGAATTCTTCGTCAGATATTGGTTCATTTTTGATACGCTCTATCTCTGCCGTTATGGCCTTTTCAGTATCCACTACATCTACACCCATACCACAGATACCATAAGCAATCGCAACGCCAGGTTGTTCCAAATCTAGTGGGAAATTGCCGACAGCTACAGCTTTTTGCTGCTGATCAACTAATGCTTTTTGTAGTCTGGAAGACTCGCCTTGAGATAGTAATGTGCCTAACATAGATACAGCATAAAAATCAGATGTACCCGCTGCCGGAATTCTGTAAGCCATCAATACTGCTGGCAATTGTATATTGTCATAAAAAGTGTCTCTTACTTCTCCACCCAAGGCTGGCTCAACTATCGATGGTCTATATACAGGCTTGGTACTTCTAGGAATATCTTTGAAGTATTTAGTCACTAAAGTTTTGGCTTCATCATAGTCTATATCTCCGGCTATGGATACAATAGCATTATTTGGAACATAAAAGTTAGCGTAAAAATCTTTAAAATCCTGCTCCTTTGCTGCTCCAATGTGCTCCATAGACCCAATAACTGGCCATCGGTAAGGATGTACTGTGTAAGCACGCTTCATGATTTCTTCCAAAAATCTACCATAAGGTCGGTTTTCGTACTGCTGTCTGCGTTCTTCTTTAATTACAGATCTTTGTGTCTCAATACCTATATTCTCTACTTTGGCATGCAACATTCTTTCTGATTCCAACCATAAGCCTAACTCCAGTTGGTTGGACGGTAAAATTTCGTAGTAGTAGGTTCTGTCCATCGATGTATTTGCATTCAATGTGCCTCCAGCCTTTTCGACGTATTTGTCATACTCGCCTCTACCTATATTTTCAGTTCCTTCAAAAAGTAGATGTTCAAAAAAATGTGCAAAACCAGTTAGTTCAGGTTTTTCGTTTTTAGAACCCACGTGGTACATGACCGAGACTGCCACGATGGGAGTACTCTTGTCTTGATGAAGAATTACTCTCAACCCATTGTCCAAAGTGAATTCCTGAAATTCTACCTTATTGAGCTGGGCTGAAATTAGATTTACCCAACCTAAAATTAAAAGACTTAAAATAAATCTTGTCATTTGATAATGTTTTTAATGATTTTAAAATAGCAACAAAATTACGAATAAAATAAAAATCGGAGATATAGCATTTTACTAAATCTCCGATTTATTAGTTCATATGTCTTGCAGATTACATTTTTATAAGTTTCAATACCGTGCTTTGGTGACCAAAGGTAATTTTGAAGATATACATACCTGAGTGAACTAAGCTCAAATCGATATTTTTGGTTTGTAATGCTGTCATGATGTTTTGTCCTTGTATATCCATGACTTCTATGGCATCAGGTGTATCTACCGTATTGATTTCTACCCAATGCGTCGCTGGATTAGGCGCCAAAGTGACAGTATGCTTGGTATAAGTATTTTCGGTACTTGAAACTGGCCTGAAATCGACCATGTATCTAGGTTGTAATTGATATCCTGAGTTAAAAGGAGCACTTGTGCCCGAAAACTGATTGAGAATACCTACCACATTAAATGGTCCGCCACCAGGTATAGGCATAGAAAACGCATCGATGGCATTGGTAATTCTGATGGGGAATTCTGTGGAACCATTAGTCATATTGACCGTAAATCCAGTGCCCGCACCTGTCCATTCAGATGGATTTACGAAGGTAAGGTTGGTGATTCGTATTAGACTTGATTCGTCGGTTTCTGTGAGTTCTACCACAGTTTTGGGAGAGATTAAGTTATTATTTGTAGAAAGTACTTTGATTGAGTCTGCCACAATTTGTGATAACCCTCTGAATTGAGTAATACTTCCTTTAACCGTGATTTCATCGCCTTCTTTAACCGTGTAGCCAAAATTGACACTGTTATTAAATACGCCAAAGCCTTTGTTTTGACCATCAATGATAGTAAATTGGAGCCCTGCAGGCCTGTTATTGACACCGTAAACAATACCTTTTAATGTGCATTTTTTATTTAGAGAATCGGCAACACCTTCTGCGTTGACACCTTTCATCTGAGCTATAGTGCGAAGTGGGTACAAATCTATAATAGGTGGATTATTGTCACATACAGTGATGGAGTTAGCTTTACCAGGTGTACCTAAGACTTTTCTGGCATTCAATTCAAAGCCTAAATCATTGGTTGATGTTTTCCAATTGCTGCCTATAGATGGTACTGCATTAGCATCACAGAGTTCTATAGAACCTCCTGCGCCGTCAGTACCTTCGGTAAAAGTAGGCCATGGTATCACTTTTTCATATTTAAAGGAAACAAGGACTTTTGATGTAGCATCAGTAATCTCTAATATTTCTCCACTATTTGTCAATGTGTTGGAGGTCGAAGTAGCATTATCAGGGCTCCAATCTGCTGCAGTAATTTTGTAAACCGTTTTAAATGCTCTTGCATTTTTGACCACCAAAAAATATGCTTTACTTTTAATCAAAGAATCGGGAAAGGTATAGTCAATCCCTTTGGTAAACTTATAATCTTTGACATTAATGTCTGAAGTCCCGGCATTAAATATTTCAATATACTCCAGTGAATCAGTACCTGACTCTGGTGGATTGTATGATATTTCGGTGATGACCAATTGTGCTTGGGTCGCTTGCCAGGTAAAAAAACTAATAATGAGAAGTGTAAAAAACTTTTTCATGATCACAATTTTAAATTATTAAAGCATAAAAGTAATAGAAAATGATAAAAAAATGCATTTAAGGGTCAAATTTATAAAATTTATATATTAAATTTAACATTATTTTAATATTAAGACCTTACTTTTGCGGCAGTTTTTAACCAAATCAAAATTTTTTAACAAAAAGTTAAGTTTTCTTATTTCAGCAAACTTAACTTAGACAAAAACAAAATCACAATTTTATGAAGACGAGAATTTTACAATTATTTTTGTTTATGATGCTGGGTCTGGGAGTTCAGGCACAGGTTACGACATCCAGTATGGTAGGAAAAGTAACAGATGAAAAAGGGGAAGCTTTGATTGGCGCTAGTGTTTTGGCAACACATGTTCCTTCAGGTACCCAATATGGTACTGTAACTAATGAGAGCGGGCAATATGCTATCTCAAATATGAGAGTAGGCGGACCTTATGATGTCATCGTAGGTTATGTAGGGTATACAGATAAAAAAGAATCAGATGTATACTTGAGTCTTGGACAAACTTATGTTTACAATTCAAAACTTGGAGAAAATAGTGTTTCTTTGGAAGAAATTGTAGTTGTAGGAGCAAAAGATAACATTTTAAATAGTAAAAGGACAGGAGCCAGTACAAATATTTCAAAAAGACAATTGGAAAACATGCCAACTTTATCTAGGGGAATTGGGGATTTTACAAGGTTAACACCACAAGCAAATGGAAATTCTTTTGGAGGAGCAAACAATAGATTCAATAATATTACAATAGATGGAGCTGTTAATAATGACGTCTTCGGTTTAAGTGGATCAGGAACACCAGGAGGTCAGGCAAACACGCAACCAATATCTCTTGACGCAATTCAAGAACTTCAGGTTGTTTTAGCTCCTTATGATGTAACTTATGGAAATTTTACAGGTGGTGGAGTCAATGCAGTAACCAGATCAGGTACAAATAATACCGAAGGTTCAGTTTATTTTTTTACACGGAATCAAAATACTATAGGAAAAAGCCCATTAACAAATTTAAAGGCTAATGATTTTACTAATTCTCAATTTGGTTTTAGATTAGGGGGAGCATTAGTTAAAAATAAGTTATTTTATTTTGTTAATGCAGAACTAGGCCGAATTTCAGCACCTCTCACCTTTAATGCTGGAGAAACTGGATCAGCCATTTCTTTAGCTACAGCAGAGTTAATTGCAAAAACCGCTAAAGAGAAGTGGAATTATGATGTAGGGTCGTACGGCCTTGAAAACGCGAGAACTGAAAATAGTAAGTATTTAGTGAAGCTTGATTATAATATTAATAAAAACCATCAATTATCTTTACGTAATAATTATATTAACGCTTTTGATGATAATATTAATAGGTCTGGTACATTTTTCAGATTTGGTAACAATGCTTACAAATTTAATAATACTCAAAATATTACCGTAGCTGAACTCAGAAGTAAAATCACAAATAATATCTCAAATAATTTAATTTTGGGATATTCTAGGATTAGAGATAATAGAGAAACTGCTGGATCATTATTCCCTCAAATAACTATTGCAAATATTGATGGTAAATCAACTAATTCTGTAGAATTTGGTTCACAAAGATCTTCAGTTGCTAATGAGCTAGATCAAGATATTTTTGAAATAACAAACAATGTGAAAATTACAAAAGGCAAACATAGTATTACACTTGGTACACATAATGAGTTCTTTAAATTCAGAAACTTATTTATTAATAATTATAATGGTAGATGGGATTTTAACAGTGTTCAAGACTTTGTTGATAACAAACCTTTCAGAGCCAGAGCTACTTACTCAATAGTTGACGGTGTTGACAGACCTTCTGCTGAGTTTAGTGCGATGCAACTTGGTTTTTATGTACAAGATGAGTACAGTTTTAGTGACAAACTTAAAGTTACTGCAGGTATTAGGTTAGATGTTCCTATTATAGGAGATGAGCCATTATACAATATGACTGTAGATACAACTACTGCATTCGGTGACCTTAGCACATCAAATACTCCAAGTGGGCAGTTATTATGGTCTCCAAGAGTAGGATTTAATTATGATGTGACAGGAGACAGAAGTGTTCAATTGAGAGGTGGTGCAGGTATTTTTACGGGAAGAGTACCTTTCGTATGGCTTTCTAACCAATTTTCTAACAGCGGAAAACTTTTTGGTACTGTAGATGTCAGAGATAACTTAAACACTCCGACAAACGAAATAAATAAAAACAATGGTTTTGAACCAATTATAGCAAACCAAAAGAATGTGGGCAACGCAGGTACAACAACTGAAATCAATCTTGTTTCAAAAGATTTCAGATTACCGCAAGTATTGAGATTTAATTTAGCATCGGATATAAAATTGCCTTATGGTGTAGTAGCTACTATTGAGGGTATTTATTCAAAAACCTTGAATAATGTTATTTATTCAGATCTCAATCTGAAAAAATCCGTGGCAACAATAGACACAACATTTAGTAAAGGAGCAGACAAAAGACCTCTTTACAATTCTTCAAGTGCCAATAAAGTAAACAGAGCATTTACAAATGTGATTCTTCTTGACAATACAAATGAAGGTTATAATTATTCATTGACAGGTCAACTTACCAAGCAATTTGATAATGGATTCAATGCTATGATTGCCTACACATATGGTCAAGCACGATCAATTAATGATGGCGCTAGTAGTACTGCATTATCTAACTGGGAATTTGTTCAGACAGCATCTAATGCTAACAATCCGGATTTAGCAATTTCAAACTTCCAATTAGCTCATAGAATTATTGGAGCTGTAGGGTATACCATAAAGTATGGTAAAAATCAAAATTTCGGAACAGGTATTAATGTATTTTATGCAGGTAGATCAGGTAATCCTTTTTCATATGTTTACACAGGAGGTGATTTGAATGGTGATGGAGCATTTTCTAATGACTTGATTTATATACCAAGATCCCAAAGTGAGATAAATCTTGTACCTCTTACTGTAGGTGGAGTGACCACTTCTCCAGCAGATCAATGGAAGAATTTAAATGCATTTATTGAAAATGATCCTTACTTAAGTAGCAGAAGAGGACAATATGCTGAAAGAAATGGTGCCGAAACTCCTTGGGAGCATCAAATAGATTTAAGAATATCACAAGATTTAGCTACAAATATTGGAAATAAAAAACATGGGTTACAGTTAACGTTTGATATTTTCAACTTTACCAATCTTTTAAATAAAGACTGGGGAAGACAATATTTTGTAAGCAATCAAGCATTAAGTTTATTAAATGTAGATGCAGGTAGAAAAGGCTTTACTTATAGAAATACAAATCCAGTAGGCTGGGATGTTTCTGATTTTGCATCAAGATGGCAAATGCAGATTGGTGTAAGATATATCTTCAACTAATTAAGAATTTTATTTTATATTAAAAGTCAGGCAAAGCACTACATTTGCCTGACTTTTTTATTTTTTGAACTTACAATTTATGAGACTCTTTAGTGTTATTTGTTTTTTTTTAGTGATTTTTCAACTTTCAAGTCAAGCTGTAGATACATCAAAGCACCGAGATTTGGAAACCCAAATTCACAAAACACATCTCCAAAAGTTCAAATGGTTTGCAACCCAACAATTTGACTCACTCATTACACTGCTTCACGAGGATGTGCACTATATACACTCCAATGGTTGGAAAGAGTCCAAAGCAGAAGTGATGGCCAATATTAAATCTGGTAAACTTGCCTACACAGATGTAAAAGTACATGAATCCCAAACTAGAATAGTCAATAATACTGGTGTAGTTACGGGTAAAGGCACTTTTTATGTTAGTATGGATGGAAAGCCATATGCTTTTGACCTTTACTATACAGAAGTTTATGTAATGACAGATGAAGGTATCAAATTGATCAGTCGGCACGCTTGTAAATATTAGAAATATACCTTTACCAAACTTAGTGCCTTAGAGTCTTTGTGGCATAAAAATTAATGAATGATACTATACTGCCGCCCATCCAGATACGCTCCATTTTTGAAATAATGCTGCTTCAGATCTGCTTCAAAGGCCATGCCGATGTTTAAAAGCACTTTTCCAGATGCAGGATTAAAAGGGAAATGTGTAGCATAGATTTTATGTAGATTTAAAACTTCAAATCCGAATTGAAATACAGCCTTTCCTGCTTCAGTAGCATAGCCTTGATTCCAAAACGGTTCAGCGATCCAATATCCCATTTCTGCCTTATGGTGCATTTTATCTATGTGCAACCCCATACCACCGATTAAAGAATCATTTTCTCTAAGATATATACCAAAAATAAACTGCTCTTTACTCAAAAATCCTTGATTGGACATATTGATCCAAAACACAGCATTGTCTTCTGTATATGGGGGCGGCATCATTAATGTATTGTCAGATATGTTTTTATTATTCACATATTTAACGATATTTGGTATTTCACTATACCTGATTTTATCCAATGTAAGTCTGTTAGTGGTTAGGGTAGGGAAGATATCCATGATTTATTATGTAAGGAGTATTTCTGAATCACTTCTTCTTAAAGCATTTACTCAGTCGAAGCGTTTTTTATTTAGGGCAATTTTGAAAGCTTCTTAATGTCTTTCAATTCTTTTCATGTACAATATTCCGAAAATAATTTACTTTTGAACAATACAAAGACCTGAGGAGCGATCTTTGATAAGCAATTAGAGCTACTTCTTTTACTGCCTTAATTACTTTTAAAAAAACACTTCTACAATCACACTCATTGCAAAACAGTTTCACAAATATGTATTCACCCAAAGGAAGATTGGGTGTGTCGCTATTATCTAAAACTATTACTAATTTAGTTTCTTTTTTGGCGATGAGAGGAAAAAGTTCTACAAAAGGAATATATGGCACTGTTCTATCTGAATTTTTATGCAAGTTAGTGGAAAATCTTGAATATAAATTATATTATACAACGATTTTTGTACGATTTTGTAAATTTAAATGACCATGGAACATTATATTTTCATATTAGTTGGCATAATTTTTCTCTACTCATCTTCAACAAATCTAATGTTGTCACTAAAAAACGTACTTTTGTGCCAAATTATCAAAATTGGAATATCATATTCTCGACCATATTATTGCTTTCTTTTTGTTGGTACTTTTACCCATAATGTCATTGCGATCGGGCGAAATGTCTGAAGAAATTGGTGATCTATTGCCTCCTAAAAAACACATTTATTATACAAATGGACTTACTTTGGTTATTGGAGCTTTGATTGTCCTTACATCATGGAATATCAGTGATCGCACTTGGATATCCTTAGGATGGAAATGGCCTGACATAAATATTTTCGTCATAGTGTCCATTACTGCCGTGATGATTTTTTATTTAGGAGATGTCCTTTACGGGATGATAAGTAAGAATAAAATACAACAAATAGAAGCGATGTCATTTGTTGTGCCCTTAAACAAAAATGATTACAAACATTATATCTTTTTAGCATTTGCAGCCGGCATCTGTGAAGAAATTGTTTTTCGTGGTTTTTTGGTCAATTATTTATTGCAGCTAGAGAATTACATTTATTATGCACAATACATAGCTATCACCATACCTGCTGTGGTATTTGCAGTGAGTCATTTATACCAGGGATTGTGGGCAGTTTTTAAAATTTTCATTGTAGCTCTGTTATTCGGTGTCATTTTTTGGTATTCAAAATCACTTTTAATTGTGGTGATTTTGCATGTCATAGTTGATTTGATATCCGGCTTGGTAGCATGGCTTTCTTATCAAAAAGAATCGGAAAATAATAGCTAAAAATATTTTTGACAGACAATGAATAATTTTCTAAGTTAGTTGCTACACAAGAATTTTATGTTCAAATTATTAACTAGTTCAAGTGTTGTCTTGTTCAGATGACATTTCTCTGAGTATACCTTCTTTCAAAGCATAAGGTGATACCAATATATATTCAGGTTTGAACATTTCGATGATCACTTTTTTTAAGATCATACCTACCACGATTAGTTTTACCCTTTCAGGAGGTAATCCTGGCATTTGTAGTCTTTCAGCTTCACTTGAGTTGATGATTTTGAAGTACAATTCGTCGAAAGTTTCTAGCCTTACAGGTGATACTTGAGTAGTAGAAACTTCATTAGACATCATGCTTTCTAAAATTTCGAATGAGCCCGATGCTCCTACCAGGGATTTTAGAGTTTGATTCTGGCATTTCTCCAAAAAAGAATGCAACATATTTTGGATATAGGTTTTGATCGAATCTATCTCCTTGGGTGTGATCGGGTCACTTTGATGAAACAAAGCGTGAAGTACGCCTGCCCCCAATTTAAAACTTTCTGCGATGATTTTTTGATGATCATCTATCAAAATAAATTCGGTACTTCCACCACCTACATCCATAATCAAATGTCTTCCATAAAGAAGCTCCTTTGATATAGTGATACCTTTGTAGATATAATCTGCTTCAGTATCACCACTTATGATTTCTACATTAACACCCAAAATACGCTGAGCACCATCAATAAATTTTTGTCTATTAGATGCAGTTCTTAATACCGCAGTACCAATAACCCTCAATTTTATCGGATTAAAATAGTCGATTTTGCTTTTAAAAGTTTCTAATACTTTCAGACCTTCTTGCATTCTTTCTTCACGGATGATGTCAATACCACCATCAGAGAGAAATGTAAATGCTCTATTTCTGTAAACTTCGCACAACTGTCCATTTTCATCTATATCAGTGATGAGTAAATGAAAAGTATTGGAGCCCAGGTCTATAACTGCATATCTTTTCAATTATTGTTGTGGTTGGGTCATACCAGCGGCTTGCTGTATAATGTTGTTATAGAAATTGATACCCGATTGTGTCATTCGGTTTGCATAAATTGGTTTGTTATTTTTATCTACAAATACGTAAAAGTGGCAACCATTTTGAATGTATACATCCACATCATACACAATATCTCCTTTGATTTGGAAAAATTTTCGAGCGTCAGGTTTGCAGCCTGTAGGAATTTGCTCTAATGGTTTTTCTACATCCAAAAAACTAATATTTTGGTCGATACTAGGATCTTCATTTTGGCTCAGGCTAAACGGCAATTTATGGAAAATATAGTCTACATACGTACACTCATTTAGAAGTTTCATCATGGCTTCTTTGGGGAAACCTGGTATTGGTGCCGCCGGGATTGGTGCTGTTACTGTCTTCGAAGTGGCTACTGATTTGTTTTTATCACTATTGCAAGCAGCTAGGCCGATAATGAGTGTAAGTAGAATAAAGCTAATTTTGTGCATTGAGTGTTGAGTTTAGTAATGAATTAAAATTGGTATTCAGTCCTGAAAGTAAGGAAATAGCTCTTATATCTGATGTCATTTCTAGGACCATCGTATAAGTTTGAAAAAGAAGACGTATAACGCATAGATATTCCGAGCCTTTTGGTAAAGTTGAGTCCTGCTGCCAATAGCCAACTGACATCATGCTTAAGTACTTCTGACACGTCATATCCATTAGCTTCAGCTCCAAAAAGATATCCATAAGAGAGACCTGCTTCAGCCCTTACTTTATAATATTTCTCAGATTCCTGATACCAATCTCTGATACTGAATATGAGTGGCCATTCGATAAAGTTAAGATTAATATTTCTACCTTTATTGGTGTTAAATAAATTTTCGGACGACCCTCTTTGACTGTAAAGCATTTCGAGTGCAATATCCCAAACTTTTTCATTAGAATAAGATAGTCTAGCACCGGCAGTAATACCTAATTTTTTAAACCCATATAGCGTATCACCATCTATTTGGGCAGTATTTGCACCAAAAACTCCCATGGCTTTAAATCTTTGACTATACATGGATGAGGGTATGATAAATGTCATACAAAGTATAAATAAACACTGATACCTAAAATGAATATTGTTCATGAAAATTCTTTTTTTTGGAATCAAATAATTGATTTCTGATTAGTAAATATTTAAAAATCGATATTGTTTTATAAAATGAAATTGAAAATAATCAAGTCTGTCCAGAATTCACATAAAACGTTGATGAAATAAAATTTATTTAAAATATGGCAGAATAGAATGTCTTCTACGGTACTCATTGTATATTTGTCCTGCAAATGTATTAATTTTTAATGTTGCAACCAAAGATGAACAAATATACCAAACCAACATTACAGAAAATAGAACATATATTTAAGGAACTGGACTACAGTGTCAGATATGAAAAAGGTACTTTCAATTCTGGATATTGTATTGTGGAAAACAATAAAGTGGTAGTGGTCAATAAATTTTTTGATACAGATGGAAGAGTTAGTATTCTGTTGGATATTTTAGAATCATTACTTTCTGATGATAACATTTTGACTGAAAAATCCAGACTATTTTATAAAGGTTTGCTCAAAAAGGAATTGTCAAATGCTTAGTCTTGTCATGTGAATTGGATAGCATTAGAAAATTTATGGAGAAATCCCAGTAACAACGTTAACGCAGAGCGAATATATAGTTGCTCTGAAAATAAATAAAGTAGATGAAGATAACGCTTTTAGGTACTGGTACTTCACAAGGTGTTCCCGTCATTGGATGTATATGCGAGACATGCAGTTCCTGTCATGTAGAAGACCAAAGGCTGAGATCATCTGTTTTGATAGAGGAATCAGGTCTCAACATATTGATTGATATCGGACCTGACTTTAGACAGCAAATGTTAAGATACAAAGTACAAAAGATCGACGCCGTGCTACTTACCCACGAGCACAATGACCACGTTGCTGGAGTAGACGATATCAGACCATTTAATTTTAAACAGGGGGCAAAAATTCCTTTTTATGCATTGAAAAGAACGATTGAAGATCTAAAAGTAAAATATGCATACGTTTTTGCTGCTGATCCTTACCCAGGAGCTCCAGGTATAGAATGTCATGAAGTAGTTCCTGAAAGTACTTTTCAGGTCTGCAATCAGTTAAAAGCTAAACCTGTACATGTAATGCACGGATCTTTACCTATTCTGGGTTTTAGAATATTAGATTTTGCATATATTACTGATGCGTCACATTTGGATGAAAGTTCATTAAATTCGTTAAAAAATCTCAAAGTTTTAGTGATCAATGCGCTTCAATTTAAAAAACATTATTCTCATTTTACCTTTGACGAAGCTGTGACAATGGCCAAAATTATTGGAGCTGAAAAAACTTACTTGACACATATTTCCCACCACTTGGGATTACATCAAGACATAATCGAGAAATGCCCACCAAATATTCTTCCAGGATTTGACGGAATGGTCATCGAATGTTAGAAAACGACTAATTATCTATTTTGAGTAAAATATATTTCAATATTCAACTTTTAAAGTTTACATTTGTATTATTCTTTTATTTTAGTTGACCTATTATGAAATACGCGTTAATATTTATTTGGTTTGGATGCATCTCTGTTGGGTTGTCTCAGCAATTGCCGCAGCACTCCCAATATATGCTTAATAAATACAGAGATAATCCTGCATATGGTGGACTAGAAAGATCTTTGAGCGTATTTACAAGTTATCGTGATCAATTGAGTACATTTACAGGAAATCCCAAGACCTTTTATATTGGTGCGGATATGCCATTTTATATTTGGAATGGAGCTCTTGGCTTTACTTTATTCAATCAAAGAGCAGGTGTTTTTACCAATACCAACCTAAAACTGTCCTATAATTATGTTATGGGCACCAATGTGGGTTTTTTGAGTTTTGGAGGTAGGGTAGGTGTTGATCATATGGGAGTTGACGGTACGAGTATCATTACACCTGAAGGTTCTTACGAAGGTGTGTTTAACCATAATGATCCTACTCTCGATATCAATAGGTTTTCTGGAGTCGGTCTATCATGGGAATTAGGTACTTATTTTTACGGCTCAAGTTTAGAAGCAGGAATTGTAGTTTCTGAATTTCCCACCCATCCATATCGTCTAGGAAATGCCACATATAATAGGAATTGGAGTTCGTCCCTTTTTTTGCAATACAAGCTCAATTTGACCAATGGAATCAAATTAGCTCCTTCACTGCAGGTGAAGGTGGACCAGGCTGTTTTGCAAACTGATTTGGGAGCATTTGCTAGATTTAATGATAACCTTTTATTAGGTTTAAATTTCCGTGGATACAGCCCCACGTCGATAGATGCTTTCTCTGTAGTATTGGGGACTAACATCGGGAAAAAATATTTTGTTACCTACAGTTACGATTTTGGCCTTTCTCAACTGCGCTCTTTTCATCAAGGAAGTCATGAATTGATGCTTTCTTACAATCTTCAAAAGCTCATTGGCATTGGTTTGCCGCCCAAAATTATTTACAACCCAAGAAATTTATAAAATTTATAATATGTTTTTGGGTGTATTTTTGTGCACTAAAGTGATTCATTTTTGAACTAATTGACATTATTTGAAAGAAAATATTTTACATAATGCGACTAATTTTAAATCAATATATTAGGAGTATATATTATGTTTAATCAAATAATTACTATTTAATTAATGTCATTTTGAGCCCACTTTTATACCAAGTTTTGCAAATAAAACAATTATAAATATTTACTGTAAAAACACAATAAAGTACAATATTTCACGTTATAAATATGCTAAAGGTTTTTATAAGGATAAAAATTATTTTAAAAAAAAGGAATTTAAAATACTTGTAGTTTTAAAATAGTCATTTATCTTTACGGCGCTTTTTAAATATTAGAACACTTTCTTTAACAAATTATTAAGCAATTTTTGAGCTTAGTGTGATTTGGATCAGTAGTTTGGAAAAGAAAATTTCAGTATTAAGGAACACCATCAATATAAATAGTTAAATCGCTAAAGAAAAATGAAAAGTTTATCAAGTCTAAGCTTATTGCTTTTATCAATTATTCTTATTTCCTCGTGTGGAAAAGAACAGTCGGGAGAGCTTACCGGAGTGCAAAACAGGCCAAGTTGGGGTGGTTTCAATCCATTTGGTATGGTTTATGTGCCTTCAGGAACTCTTGTTATTGGTCAGAGTGATCAGGATGTTTTCCAAACATTCACACAAAGACAAAAAAATCTTTCTATTTCTGGATTCTTTATGGATGATACAGAAATCACCAATAATGAATATCGTCAGTTTGTGGATTGGGTTAGAGACTCAACTGCTCATGAATTAATGGGCAATAAGAAAACAGATGATTTTGATAATGAGACCATTGATTGGGAATTGGAGTTAGACTATAGCGACGAAACTCTCGGCGAAATGTACTATCAAGGAGATATGGCATTCGAAGGTAGAAGAGAGTTGGATTACGCTAGTCTAAAGTACAAATATCAGTGGATAGACTGGCAAAAAGCAGCCCACGATAAAAAAGCAACTAGAACTTCTATCATTAATAAAGCAGAAGTAAAAGTTTTTCCTGATACCTTATGTTGGATTAGAGACTTTGCATATTCTTATAATGAACCACAAACGAGAAATTACTTTTGGCATCCTGCATTCGATGATTATCCTGTAGTAGGTGTAAACTGGAAGCAAGCTACAGCTTTCTGTCATTGGAGAACCAAGCTTTGGAACCAATTTAAAGCTGACGAGCCCAATACAGAAGTATTTAGACTTCCTTCAGAAGCAGAATGGGAATATGCAGCAAGAGGCGGACATGATATTTCTCCTTACCCTTGGGGTGGTCCTTACATCAGAAATGCTAAAGGTTGTTTGTTAGCCAATTTCAAACCTGGAAGAGGAAACTATCCTGAGGACGGTGGTCTTCACACCGTAAAGGCAGACGCTTATTTCCCTAATGATTACGGACTTTATAATATGGCAGGAAACGTAGCTGAGTGGACATCATCTGCTTTCCATGAAAACGCATATGATCACGAGCACGATTTAAATTCTGACTACAGATATGATGCTAAGGATGGCGACCCTGAAGCTTACAAAAGAAAGGTAATCAGAGGTGGATCTTGGAAAGACATCTCTTACTACTGTCAAACAGGTACTCGTACGTGGGAATTTCAAGATTCTACCAAGTCATACATCGGATTTAGATGTGTAATTACTTACTTGGGTAGATCTATCAACGATTTCTAATCATATTAATCATTATTTTGGCTAAAGTTTGCATCAACTTTGTTGAATGCATTAAATATCAATTTTTTATTAACTAATCACAAAAATTTTTAAACAATGAGTTTTTTCAAATCACCTAGTTTTAAGTACATCAAAAATTTATTAATCGGTATTGGTGCTGCAGTTGTAATGATAGGTGCCTTAGGTAAGTTGAACAGTACCCCTTGGGGAGGTATGATGATCACTGCTGGATTATTGGTAGAAGCATTTTTATTTGCATTGTTGGGTGTTCTAGGACCTGAGAAAGATTATTATTGGGAAAAATTGTATCCAGGTTTGGATCAGTATAGCTCCAATATTGCACCACTTACAGCTGGTGGAACAAATGCAGCTGCACCAAAAGCATTAAATGCTGATGCTGTAGAGAAAAATCTTGGAGGTATGCTTTCTGAACTTCAATCTATGTCAAAGAGTTTAGGTTCACTTAAAGCTTTACAAGAAGTTGATTTCTCACAGACTGGAGATCAATTAAAAACAATGAATAATTTTTATACCAGAATGAATGACGCCATGAATGCTTTAAATTCAAGTGTTGAAGATACCAAACAGTATCAAGCACAAATGGCAAGTTTGAGCAAAAACCTTACATCGCTTAACAGTGTGTATGGAAATATCCTTTCTGCATACAACGTAAAAGGATAATTCAGAATTTATTCTGTGTGTAATTTATTTAGTAACAAATTAAAAAGATAAAAAATGTCAATACCTAAGGAACCGCGGCAGTTGATGATCAACGTTATGTACCTCGTACTGACCGCGCTATTGGCACTAAACGTCTCTGCGGAGATATTTAATGCCTTCGACATGGTGGATAAAGGACTGAAATCGGCTAACTCTGTATTAGATGAAGGTAATAGTAAGTTACCTACATTAATCAAAGATGCAGCTAAGAAGAAGGAGTCTTTTAAAGTTTATGCTGATAGAATAGATGGAGTAACAACCACATCTAAAGAAGCAACAGCATATATTAAAGGTATCATGGATAAATTGATCGATGAATCTGGTAATAGAAATGGAAGTGTTGATGATGGCGATTACATCGAAGCAGAAGGTGTAAAAGAATTGTTGGGAAAAAGAGATTATGCAGCTACAACACGTCTAATGGTAGATGAAGGTGTAGGTGAAGAATTGAAAACCAAAATGTTAGAGTTTAAGGCTGCATTTGCAAAAGTGGCAGATCCTGCTGATAAAGCAAAGTTAGAAGCAAATATTCCAATTGCTATCGATGATGCTACTTGGCAAAGCTCTACTAATAAAAAGAAGAATTGGGCTGATTTTACATTTGGTCACATGCCACTTGGTGCAACCATGCCTATATTTTCTAAGTTTATCAATGACGTTAAGGCTTCTGAAGCATCAGCTTTAAATTACTTAGCTGGTAAAGTTGGAGTTGGTGGGGAGACTGTGGTTCTTGACAAATTTACAGTTGTATCTGCACCTAAAAAGTCATATGTTATCAAAGGAGAGCCTTTTGAAACAGAAGTATTTTTATCTGCGGCTGCTGGTAATGATTCTAAAACTGGTATTTCAATTTCTGTTAACGGTCGTTCACTACCTACTAATTCAGACGGTGTTGCAAAATATACAGAAACTGCTAATTCTTTAGGAATTAGAAAATACTCAGCAGTGGCAAGTGTAAAAGACCCAGTAACTGGTGAAACGAAATCGTTTAAAAATGAATTTGAGTACGAAGTTGGAGAGCGTTCTGTAACCGTTTCTGCGGAAAAGATGAATGTATTCTACATTGGAGTAGATAACCCAGTTGCTGTTTCGGCTGCTGGAGTACCTTCAGCTCAAATCAAAGTTTCAATGGACGGTGGTTCTATCGAAAGAAAAGATGGGATATACAACGTAAGAGTAAATAATCCAGGAAAAGCGGTTGTAAGAGTAGCTGCTCCAGGAGTTACTTACAGCAAAGAGTATAAAGTAAAGAGAATTCCTGACCCAATACCGATGTTAGGTGGTACTCAGCAAGGAGGAAGTATTGGAAACGGTTCATTCAAAGCTCACTCTGCTTTGATTCCGATGTTGAAGGATTTTGATTTTGATGCTAAGTGTCAAATGGCAGGCTATACCCTTGTAAGAGTGGCTAAAAGACAAGACCCTGAAGTTGCATCTAACTCAGGAGCTACTATAGCAGGAAATGCTAAGTCTATTCAAAATAAAGCTAACCCGGGTGATAGATTTATCTTCCAAGATATTAAGTGTAAATGTCCTGGAGATGCTGCGGCACGTAATTTAGGACAGTTAGTATTTGAAGTACAATAATTATATTGTATATCAATTATATATCAAATTTTTAATTTGAAAACACATGAAAAGTAAATAAAATTTATTTCGTTTACTTTTCATGTAACTTTCAAGTTCTTGTTAACAAACAAGAAAATAATTTAAAGAATAAAAAATATCAAACGCATGAAATCGTTTTTCAATTTTTTAAGTGTCATTCTTATTACAGGTTTAACTTTTGCAGTTTCTGCACAAGATACAAAGCCTGCTGCTGAAGAAGTGAAAACTGAATCTTCAGTACCTTCAGAAGATATTTTTATTGATGATATAGTTGCAAAACGTATCGTTGTAGAAAATAAGCTTATGTCTCAGCAACCCATAAGAGAAGCTGATATTGCTTGGGAGAAAAGAATCCAAAGAGTAATTGATTCTCGTGAAAAGCTGAATCTTCCGTTCAGAAGTCAGGAATTGAATCTTTTTAAGACACTCCAGACCATGATCAATAATGGTGATATCACTGGGTTTACAGATGAGAATTTCAAAAATGTCTTAAAAGCCGAAGAAATTGCGGCCAAAATGACAAAAATGGATACATCTATTACTTTGGATCCTGACACTTATGAAGAGAAAATCGTAATTGCTAAAAATGATATCAACTGGGAAGATATAAATCAGTATCGTATCAAAGAAGTATGGTATTTTGATAAGCAAAGATCTGTAATGGATGTTAGAATCTTAGGTATTGCTCCAATTTATCAAAGCCAAAAAGATAAAGAAGCAGGTATTCCACCTATGCCTTTATTTTGGGTCTACTATCCTGAGTGTCGTACACCGATGTCTAAGTTCAGAGTTTTTAACGAAGAAAACGATATTGCGCCAATGACATGGACTGATTTATTCGATACACGAATCTTTTCTTCATACATATATAAAAGATCTAACGTTTTGGACTATCGTCTAAAGGATTTCTTTACTCCAGATCCTGATGATACCGAAAATAGATCTGGTGTAGATATGTTGTTATATTCTGAAAAAATTAAAAACGAATTGCTCAATTTTGAGCATGATCTTTGGGAATATTAATTTTTCCATAAGAATAATAAAAATGGGAAGTTATCACAGATGGCTTCCCATTTTTTATTTTCTACCTTTAGATATAATTAAAATACTTAATACATTTAATATTCACTACCAATTTTATATATTTCAATGAATAAAAAAATTTCTTCAGCTTTAATTTCTGTATACTATAAAGATGGCTTAGATGACGTAGTCAAAAATTTGCATAATAATGGAGTTGTCATCTATACAACAGGAGGGACACAGGCCTTTATTGAATCATTGGGAGTTCCTATAGTTCGTGTAGAAGACCTTACTAGTTATCCGTCTATATTAGGTGGGCGCGTTAAGACATTACACCCTAAAGTCTTTGGTGGAATCCTTGCCATGCGTACTGAAGACCATTTATCGCAATTAGATCAATATCAAATACCTGCGATTGATTTAGTTATTGTTGACTTATATCCTTTTGAGGAAACTGTAGCCTCTGGGGGAACTGATGAAGAAATCATAGAAAAAATAGATGTTGGTGGTATCTCCTTAATCAGAGCAGCTGCTAAGAATTTTAATGATGTAATCGTTATTTCATCCAAAGAACAATATCAAGAGTTAAATCAAATTTTGGTCGATCAAGACGCTGTTTCAACATTGGAGCAAAGAAGAAATTTTGCAAGTCAGGCATTCAGCATTTCATCTAATTATGATCACGCCATACAGCAATATGTAGGTGGTGATGGGTCTTTCGCTATAAAAGTCAAACCTAAAATGTCACTTAGATACGGTGAAAATCCCCATCAAAGAGCTCATTTTTATGGAAATATTAACGATGTTTTTGAACAGCTTTGTGGGAAGGAACTTTCATATAATAATTTGGTAGATATAGATGCTGCATTACAATTGATAAACGAGTTTAAAGATGGACAACCTACATTTGCTATCCTTAAGCATACAAATGCTTGTGGAGTAGCTACGAGGCCAACTGTAGCAGAAGCTTGGGAAGCAGCTTTGGCCGCTGATCCGGTTTCAGCCTTTGGTGGTATTTTGATTTGTAATGGAATTGTAGATAAAGAAGCTGCTATTTTGATTGATAAAATATTTTATGAAGTATTGATAGCTCCAGGGTTTAGTCAGGAGGCTGAAGTTTTGCTGGCCGCAAAATCCAAAAGAGTGTTACTTAAGTTAAAATTAAACATAGTTCAATCTAAACAATTCAAGAGCCTTATCAATGGAGTTATAGTTCAAGATGCCGATTTAGCCACTGAGTTGCAAAATGATTTTGAAGTCAAAACAAAGAAGTCCCCCAATACGCAAGAAGCCAAGGATTTGGTATTTGCATTGAAGTGCGCTAAGCATTTGAAGTCAAATACTATAGTTTTGGCTAAAAACAACCAACTCTTGGGTATGGGTTGTGGTCAAACATCACGGGTAGATGCTTGTCAACAGGCTATTTCTAAAGCCAAACATTTTGGATTTGATCTGAGCGGTGCTGTTATGGCATCAGATGCATTTTTTCCTTTTCCTGATTGTGTAGCGTTAGTAAAAGAAGAAGGCATAAATGCTGTGGTACAACCTGGTGGTAGCATCAAGGATCAATTAAGCATTGATTTTTGTGATTCAAATGATATGGCCATGGTCTTCACAGGTATACGACATTTTAAACATTAATTTAGATATTTTAATGAAGGTCAGAAACAGTTTGAAGTTGGTATTTTATGAATTCAAATGCTTATGAATCTCATTGTTGATTTGGGAAATACCAGGGTGAAATGTGCTGTGATTAATTCTGAAGATAAAATCTTAGTTATCAATAGAAAACCCAAAAGGTTTTGTTCTAAAGTGATAAAAGATATGCTAAGTAAATATAAAATTAACGCAGCCATACTTAGTAATACTTCAACACCAGATGAAAATACTTTACATTTACTGAATTCATTAAGTCATTTTATACATTTGAATGAAAGCACACCTCTACCAGTGATAAATGGATACGAGACTCCGGCTACACTTGGAAAAGATAGATTGGCCGCATCGGTTTCGTCTTCCTTGCGTTTTAAGAATGAAAATGTAGTTTTTGTGGATATGGGTACATGTATTACGATGAATTATATTACATCAGAAGGTGTGTTTTTAGGTGGAAATATTCATCCGGGAATTAGTATGAGATTGAAGGCAATGCATAGATTTACAGCAAAATTACCCAAGGTAGAAATTAGTGTGCCTGAAGAAATTATTGGCAATTCAACTGTTAAAGCTTTACAAAATGGTGCTGTCAAAGGCGCGTTTTTGGAAATTGATGCGTTTATACAATTGATACAAACCAAATTTGGCCATATTAAAGTATTATTAACAGGTGGAGATGCTTATTTATTTGAAAAGTGGACAAAAAATGAGATATTTGTCGCTCCAAATCTAGTGCTGGAAGGCCTTAACGAAATTTTAAAGTATAATGCTAAAAAAAATTAAATTTATTCTAATCCTAAGTTTTTCGTTTTTTGGTGGGTTGCATGCTCAGCAAAACGATAACAATCCTTATTCAAGATTTGGAATTGGAGACCTTACAGACAACAATTTTAATCACTTAAGGCAGATGGGTGGTTTGGGTGCTTCATTTATAGATGCATACCATATCAATATTGTTAATCCTGCTTCGTTGGCATATTTAAATGCAACAGCTTTTGATGTGGGCGTTTTTGCAAAGAGGTCGATCTTAGATGATGGGAAAAATATTGGGAAAGTTTGGTCGGGCAACTTAGATTACTTATCACTTGCATTTCCACTAAGGAATCCTATCAACGAGATCTATGATGGTGTCAAAAAGGATTACAAATTGGGAATGGCATTGACCCTGATGCCGCACTCTACTGTAGATTACAATATCGCTTACCAGGACTCAGTTGCAGTTGGACAGCCGTTTACAAGAAACTATACTGGTGGTGGAGGTTCATATAAAGTCATGTGGGGAAATGCAATTAAATATAAAAAAGTATCGATTGGGGTCAATTTGGGTTACCTTTTTGGCAGTCTAAGATATGAAAATAAACTTATCTTTGATGATTCTGAATTTGCTTACAGTGATTTTTATGCAAATGATTATAATGTTAGAGGATTCTTGTGGAACACTGGATTTATGTATTCAGATGTATTAAATAAAAAGCAGATTTTAGCTAACAAAACCACACCTAGTAAGCGAATTTCAATAGGTGCGCACTTTAATTCTGGAACTTCGTTTAGCACATCATCCAATATTAATCATTTACTAATACAACAAATTACATCAAATTTGATAAATTTTGATACGGTTAATATTGCTTCTGAAGTGGCTGGAAAGGGAAAGCTGCCCGCAGAATTAGGTGTCGGTGCAACATATTATTACGGTGAGAAGTTCGCAATAGGACTGAATTATACAGCAGCTAACTGGTCAGAATATTTTAATGACGCTGCGCGAGAATCTAAAGGTACCTTGAGCAATACTTCAAAATGGAGTTTGGGTGGATTTTTAAGACCTGATTATAAGTCTTTTGATAATTTCTTTAAAAGAGTTTATTATAGGTACGGGGCATATTATAATACTGACCCCAGAGTGATTGATGGCAAAAGCATAGATACTTATGGTTTGACTTTTGGACTTGGTATGCCTTTTGTATTTCAAAGAAAAATATCTCATGTTAACTTAGGTGTAAATGCAGGTATTAGAGGTCAAAACTCTCCAATATCTGAAAAATTTGTTAAATTTACGCTAGGTGTAACTTTTAACGATGATGAATGGTTTTTAAAGCGAAAGTATAATTAAATTTTTAACAGATCAATTAACAAAACATCTTTAGTGATTATGAACAATCGAATTTTAAGTGGATTATTAAGTTTTATCCTGATCATTGCAATTAATAACATCCAAGCGCAATGCGATAATTGGATAGGTAAGCCGTTTCAAGCGGATGCTGAAGCTGCCCATTCAATTTATCGACAAGCACTGAAAGCAAATGATTTTGCTACTGCATTTGAAAATTGGAAAACAGCATTCAAATTAGCACCTGCAGCAGATGGAAAAAGAGATTACCATTTTACAGATGGTGTTACTTTATATAAACAAATGTTAGCTGGTGTGACTGATGAAAAGACAAAAGAAGAATATAAAGCCCAAATCATTAAGTTATATGATCAGGCCATCGCATGTTATCAGTCCAAAAGTATTGCCACAAAAGGCGGCACAGACGAAGAGCTCAATACCAAAATTGGATATTTGTATGGTAGAAAAGCATACGATATGTACTACGTGGTAAATGCACCTTATGCAGATAATATTGCTGCTTTAGACTTATGCTTAAAGTACGCAGGTGACAAAGCAGAGTACATTGTGATGGATCCATATGCCAATATTATGGTGTGGGAATTCAAACAGAAAACTATGACTAAGGAAAAAGTAATTGAAGTTTATAAAAAACTGACGCAGGTAGCAGAATATAATATTGCAAATAATGAAAAACTTTCTGAAGGATATCAACAAGCACAAGCAGCAATGGATGCTAAGATTGGCGAAATTGAAAAAGAAGTTTTCGACTGTCAATATTTTAAAGAAAAATTAATCCCTGAATACGAAGAAAATAAAGAAGATGCAGCAACGCTTAAGCGAGTATTAGTTACACTTAAGGCGCAAGGATGTCTAGCTGATGATCCTGTAGTTCTTAAATTAGATGAAGAGTGGAAGAAGTATGCTTCTGCTGAAAATGCAAGACTTCAAGCGGAGTTTGAAGCTAATAACCCTGCTGCTGCTGCTAAAGCTGCTTATGAAGCAGGAAAATATCAGGAAGCTATATCAAAATATAGACAAGCAATAGCTGAAGAAACTGATAATGTAAAGAAAGCAACTTATCTTTTTGGTATAGCATCGATAGAATTTAGAAAGTTAAGTCTCTATAGTCAGGCAAGAAGTACAGCTTATGCTGCTGCCAAATTAAATCCGGGATGGGGTAGACCGTATATGCTGATTGGGGATATGTATGGTAAAACAGCAAGATCATGTGGAGACAGCTGGAATCAGCGATTAGCTATTCTTGCTGCAATGGATAAATATAGCCAAGCTAAGTCTATTGATGGTAGTCTTGCCGGCGAAGCTAACGACAGATTATCCAATTATTATGGATCACTTCCGGCAAAATCAGAAGGTTTCATGAGAGGCGTCTCTGAAGGACAAAGTGCATCTGTTGGATGTTGGATTGGAGAGACAGTAAGATTAAAATTTAAAAATGAATAATAGCCGGTAATCAATAGATAAACCAATGGGATTGTCATCAATAAAGTGGCAGTCCCATTTTTTTTACCTTATAAATTATATACCAAATGCCAACTTTTGATTTACAGCCTGTATTGGAAAATGAATTTTATATTTTAAAGCCATTAGAATGGAGTGATTTTGAAACCTTGTATCGGGTGGCTTCAGATCCAGAAATTTGGGAGCAGCACCCCAATAAAGACAGGTGGAAATATGAAGTTTTTCAGGTATTTTTCGAAGGTGCTATTAAAAGCCGCGGAGCATTTAAGATAATCGATAAATCATCTAGCTTAGTTATAGGAAGTACTAGAATTTATGATTATAATGATCTTGACAATAGTATCTTCATGGGATACACTTTTTATGGCAAAAGATATTGGGGTACTGGCGTAAATCATAAAGTAAAGGAATTGCTTCTGGACTATCTATTTCAATTTGTAGATGTAGTCATCTTTCATATCGGAGCACAAAATGTGAGATCTCAGATTTCAATAACAAGACTGGGAGCAACAAAGATTGGGGAAGTTGAAGTCGCATACCATGGAGAAGCTGTAAAACATAATTTTGTCTATCAAATTCAGAAAAACTCTTGGAAAAAATAAAGGCCAACTCATGTTGTTTGAGTCAGCCTTTATTTTAAATATTATGAAAAACCTACACTAAATCAAATCTATCAAGATTCATAACTTTAGTCCAAGCATTAACAAAGGCGCTAATAAATTTTGAATGGCCATCATTACAACCATAAACTTCGGCTATAGCTCTTAACTCAGAGTTGGAACCAAAAATCAAATCTGCGCGTGTTGCTGTCCATTTTATTTTTCCAGTATTCCTATCTCTACCTTCAAAAATATTTTGATGATCATCTATCGCTTTCCAAGTTGTGCCAAAATCAAGAAGGTTGACAAAAAAGTCATTAGATAATGTTTCAGGTTTATGCGTAAATACACCATGACCTGATTTGTCATAATTAGTATTGAGCACTCTCATGCCACCTATTAATGCTGTCATCTCAGGAATAGTCAAAGTCATTAGTTGTGCCTTATCGATGAGCATTTCTTCTGCAGATGCTGCGGATCTTCCCTTTAAATAATTTCTAAATCCATCCGCAAATGGTTCCAATACCGCAAAAGAATCCACATCGGTTTGTTCTTGAGTGGCATCAGTTCTACCAGGAGAGAAGGGTACAGAAATAGAATGCCCTGCATTAGCCGCTGCTTGTTCTACCCCAGCACTACCCGCAAGAACTATCAAGTCTGCCATGGAAATTTTCTTCCCATCACTTTGCTTTTCATTAAACTCATTGCCGATTCCTTCTAACACGCCTAATACTTTTGTAAGCTGAGGTGGGTTGTTGACAGCCCAATCGCATTGAGGAGCCAATCTAATTCTACCACCGTTGGCACCACCGCGCTTGTCAGATACTCTGAAAGTAGATGCAGATGCCCAAGCTACAGATACCAATTCAGAAATAGTAAGACCAGAGGCTAAAATCATTCTTTTTATAAGAGAGATGTCTTCTGCGTTTACCAAAGGGTGATCCACGGTAGGTACAGGATCTTGCCAAATCAAGTCTTCAGCTGGTACTTCAGGCCCCAAATATCTTGATTTAGGTCCCATATCTCTATGCGTCAGTTTAAACCAAGCTTTGGCAAATGCTTCTGCAAATTGGTCCGGGTTTTCGTGAAATCTTCTTGAAATCTTTTCATAAGCTGGATCCACTCTTAAAGCAAGGTCGGTAGTCAACATCACTGGGGTATGTTTTCTGTTTGCAACATGAGCATCAGGCACCGTATCAGCACCCAAACCATTTACGGGTATCCATTGGTGTGCGCCAGCAGGACTTTTGGTGAGCTCCCATTCAAAACCAAAAAGATTTTCGAAATAATTGTTGCTCCATCGAGTAGGAGTGGTTGTCCAAGCTCCTTCCAGACCTGATGTAATGGTATCTTCTGAGTGACCTTTGCCAAAGGTATTTTTCCAACCCATACTTTGTTCTTCAATACCAGCACCAGCTGGCTCAGCTGCTACATATTTGCTCGGATCTGCAGCACCGTGAGTCTTGCCGAAAGTATGACCACCAGCTATAAGTGCCACTGTTTCTTCGTCATTCATTGCCATACGAGCAAAAGTCTCTCTGATATCTCTTGCCGAAAGCATGGGGTCAGGATTGCCATTTGGACCTTCAGGATTAACATAGATTAATCCCATTTGTACAGCAGCCAATGGATTTTCGAGTTCTCTATCTCCACTGTATCGCTTGTCATCCAACCATTCTTTTTCTGAGCCCCAATAAATGTCTTGTTCTGGTTCCCATATATCTTCGCGTCCTCCTGCGAAACCGTACGTTTGAAATCCCATAGACTCTAAAGCGCAGTTACCAGCAAGCACCATCAGGTCTGCCCATGATACTTTTTTACCATACTTTTGTTTTATAGGCCATAATAACAATCTTGCTTTATCTAGATTGGTATTGTCAGGCCAGCTGTTGAGCGGTGCAAAACGTTGTGTTCCACTTCCAGCTCCTCCACGCCCATCTTGAATTCTGTACGTACCTGCACTGTGCCATGCCATTCTGATGAAAAATGGCCCATAATGACCATAGTCTGCTGGCCACCAATCCTGCGAATTGGTCATAAGATCATAGATGTCTTGTTTAAGCTCTGCTAAGTTTACGCTTTGAAATTCTTTGGCGTAATCAAAATCTTCACCCATAGGGTCAGATAATGAAGAGTTTTGACGAAGAATGTTAAGTTTAAGCTGATTAGGCCACCAATCTTTGTTGTCTGTACCATTTCCGGCTACAGATTTTTTCATATGCCCTGAAAATGGACATTTACTTTCATTATGATCACTCATGATTTTTTGTTTTAATGTTAAACTGGGTGCAAAGTTGAAAAAAAATGTGATTAAAACTGCTCACTTTATTTTATAACAAAATAAGGAAACCTTATGTTGAGCATATTTGAAATTAGAGCGGCTTTTGCAGTAAATTTTAAGAAAAATAATTGAATAATTTAAGTTCATGTGATAAAAATCTATCTTTGCACCATAATTCAATTTTATGATGAATAAAAAGACCAATATAGTTTTAGCAATTATGCTTATGGTGATAGGCGCTTGTGCGAGAATGATTCCACACATGCCTAATTTTTCACCTACTGAAAGCATTGCAATATTTGGGGCAGTCTATTTAGGAAGAAATGTTTTGCCGTACGTAGTTCCAATTCTTACTATGTACTTTACGGACTTACTAATAAATAATACGATAGCTAGACCATTTTTCCCAAATCACGATGGTATCGTTTTGTGGAGCAATTACATGCTATTCAATATCATAGCCATCATTTTCATTGTATATACGGCTCAAAAAATACTGAAGCAAGTCAATGTCAGAAATGTAATTTTATCAGCTTTATTAGCTTCCATTATTTTCTTTTTGATAACAAATTTGGGAGCTTTATGGAGCCCAACGCCATTATACACTAAAGATTTACCAGGGTTGCTAACATCTTATACAGCGGGTTTACCGTTTTTTAAAACTACTTTGCTTTCCAATCTTTTGTTTACTGGAGTTATCTTTGGAAGTATGTACCTACTCACAACTTTGGTGAAAAGTAAAATGCAGTCTGCCAAATCAATGGTATCTTCAAAATATTGATGTTGGTAATAGAGTTAGAGCTTTAATGTTTTTTTTGTTTCCGATAGGATAAACCGAAAGTCTACTTTTCAAATTGCTATTGTAAGTTTAACTTTGGTCAATATATGATTCAAAGCAGTGATTTATTATTCGAGCTTATTCATTATCAGACAGATGAACTTTTTCGGTTTTAAGAATATGTGTTGGATTCTAGCCTTAAAATCTATTGAATCTTTATAAAATTTGAATAAATTTGATTTTATTTTGAAATTTTCGTATTAATCTAAAAATAAAATTATAATTTCGTAGTTTTAAATCTGAATGAATTTTTAATGGGCCGATTTCTAATAGTTGTATTGGGATTGTTTGTTGCAAATGGCGTAACTTTTGGACAAAGCAAAGTTGAAGAAACCGAGATTTCGGACAAGGTATATTTCATTGGAGAAGACGAGAAAAAGTATGAAAAGTTGGTTGAAAAGTATAAGTCAATGCTTTTTACGGTATGTAACAATAATATGGATGAAGCCTATGAACATTGGAGTACTTTATTAAAAGAATTTGAGGTTTTTGCAGATAAGAACAATATAGATATCAAGGGTGTCAAATTATGGATGAATGTATTTTGGTCAAAAAACGGTACTATCGATTATATTGTATTTTATCCAAAGCCAAATTCTAAAAATATGAATTATGACAATGTGAAAGCTTTGATGTCAAAGTTTGCCATTAACTATCAATCTTCAGTAAAACATACTACAGGCTTTTCACACTATGGAAGCGCAGCCTTTCCTATAATTAGCAAAGCAGTCATTGGCCAAGAAAAATAAGTAGGATTTTATAGATAGCCTACATGTATACATATTACTCATCGTTATTTCAATTCATTGCTATGTCTGTTTTAAGGGTATTTTGCCTATTCCTCCTTCTATTGCATGGTTTTACTTTACATGGTCAGAAATATCAAGGTTTTTTTAATTTTGAATTTGATGAGCAATCAGGCAAAATGATATTGGAAATTTCAAAGCTGGATAAGGATTTCTTGATGGTCAATGGTTATGGTACAGGCATAGGCTCCAACGATTTAGGTATGGACCGCGGCAAACTCAATAATACTCGTATAGTTAGATTTGAAAAACATGGTGATAGAATTTTATTGATCCAACCCAATCTTAGTTACAGGGCAGTTTCGAATAATACCATGGAAGTGAAGTCTGTATCTGAAGCATTTGCTCAGTCTGTAATCTTTGGTTTTAAAATAGAAAAATCAGAAAAAGATAAATTTTACATAGATATAGCGCCTTTTTTACTTGAAGATTTGAATTTTTTAGTGACCCAATTCAAGGATCAAAAGCAAGGAATATATAAGCTTGAAAAGTCAAGATCTGCTCTTTATTTTGAAAATATACATGCTTTTCCAAAAAATGTGGAGTTTGAAAGTATACTGACATTTGTTGGAGAAGCCACAGGTAGTTACATTAAATCAGTGGTACCTACTCCTGAATATGTGACTTATCGCCAGCATATTTCTTTTATTGAATTGCCTGATGATCAATACACACCACGAATTTTCCATCCTGAAAGTGGATATTTTTATACTAGTTTTTTTGACTATGCCACACCTATACATCAACCTATCGAAAAGAAATATATCAACAGACATAGACTTACAAAGAAATATCCTGATCTTGAAGTCAGTGAGCCCACAGAACCTATAATATACTATATAGATCCAGGGTGCCCGGAACCCATTAAATCAGCATTAGTCGAAGGTGGTAGATGGTGGTCTCAAGCATTTGAAGCGGCAGGTTTTAAAAATGCATTTGATATACAAGACTTGCCTGCAGGTGCACATCCGCTAGACGTAAGATATAATATGATACAGTGGGTACACAGAAGTACAAGAGGGTGGTCTTATGGTTCCAGTATCAGAGATCCTCGCACAGGTGAAATCATGAAAGGTCACGTTTCACTAGGATCACTTCGTGTAAGGCAGGACTTTATGTTAGCACAAGGTATATTATCACCATACCGAACAGATGATGAAAACCACACTATCATGACTGAAATGGCACTGAGCAGATTGAGGCAGCTTTCGGCCCATGAAATTGGTCATACCCTTGGGCTGGCCCACAATTTTGCGGCTAGTGTCAATGATCGTGCTTCAGTCATGGACTATCCTCATCCTTATATCACTGTGGACTCTGTTGGAAATCTTGATTTTTCAAAAGCTTATGATGATAAAATTGGAGTTTGGGATAAGCGTGCGGTGACCTTTGGATACAAACCATTCAAAACGGCTGAGGATGAATTCCAAGGCTTGAAGGACATTATTTTGGAAAACCAGAAAATGGGACTTAAATATCTCACTGATCAAGATGGACGAAGTATGGGCAGCGCATCTCCTCACAACCATGTTTGGGACAATGGTCCTGACCCAATTGTAGAACTTAAAAGAATATCAACAGTAAGGGCTGTGGCATTAAAAAATTTTGGTTTAAATACCATACCTAATGGAACACCTGTATCTGAACTCGAAAAGATTTTGGTACCTGTGTATTTCATGCATCGCTATCAAATAGAAGCAGTTAGCAAACTTATTGGTGGATTGGATTATCATTATGCGGTCAAAGGGTTTGGTAAAGTAGAACCATTAAAAATGGTGGAACCTAAAAAACAGGATGAAGCACTTCAAGCTTTACTTCAGATTTTGACATCTTCTTATTTGACACTTCCCAAACATATTAAAGATGTTATTTATCCGCCTGCTGATGGATATCCACTGAATCATGAAAGTTTTACATCAAAGTCTACTCCTGCATTTGATGTCAGCAGTGTGCACGAGAGTGGCGTCATCATGATCATGGATGTATTATTCCAGCCACAACGACTCCAAAGACTAGAAAATCAAGGTATTTTAAAACCTTACTTAAGCAAAATAGTAACACATTTGCTTACAGATATGGGGGAAGATGAAATAAAACAAATCGCCAACATTCAATTAATATTGCGCATCAAGGCATTGACTCATCAGGAAAATGTGGGTCATTTAGTCAGAATGGAACTCAAAAATATTTTGAATGATTACCGAAATCAACTAGGTACGAAACAAAAATCAAGAACAAAAGCCAGTGATGCTTTTCAAAGTTATTTGTACGAATTGATTCAAATGAAAACTGAAGATATTAGAAATATAAAGTGGCCAACACCTGCTGCAATACCTCCTGGAGCTCCTATAGGTAGCTGCAGTATGGAATAATGTAAAATCAGTATTGGTGAAATGATTAATCATCATTTTTATCAACAACGTAGGTATTACTTATTTTATCGTGCCATCCTTGTCTCTTCCTATCAAATAGTATCCATATGAATCCCAAGGATAATGCAAAGTAGGACAATATTTTAGAGATATTTCTGATGAATGATTGATGGAGAGTCATTTTTTCACCTTTATCATTCACTACTTTAATTCCCATCAGGGATTTTCCAAAAGTTCCTTGTTTATCCGAAGATTCCATAAAAGTACAATAAACAACCCACACCAAAAATGATATATCTCTAATCCAATTTCTAATTTTCAGATATTCTAGTCTATACGTAGGAGTATTTTTGTTGTCAAAATACAAGCTTAATGTATCATCGAATCCTAATAGAAAATAAAATACTGCAAATACTAAACATAATATTGGCAAAATGTCAATGAGGTATGCAATAGCTCTATTCGCTCTAAGTGCTAGTTTTTGAGTTGACTTCATTTATTCTTTACGTTTTTTTGTTAATTTTTCCTACAAATAGATCGTTTTCAAACTTTAATTCTTGATTACAAAGGCATTAAAAATGTTTTTTGTATTTGGAGATTAAACTTGAATTTTTATAAATATTGGATCAAAGTTAAATAATCTGTGAATGATATTCTTATTCTAATTTACATTTCCTGTTTTTACTATTGTCATTTCTAAGTTGATAGTTTGGCCAGCCACTGGGTTTATGTCTATTTTTTCGGGTATAGACTTGTAAGAAGGCGTATTATTTGGAAAGGAATTACTTAATCCTAAAATGACCTTCCTTATATTGAGTAAGTCTGACGCAGTTATTTTTTGATCACTATTGGTATCCCCAGCTGCGAGTTGATAAGGTTGTGCCAATGGAGTCAAGCCTAAAATGTGTTTTTGGATACTCAACAAATCAGATGCAGTAACTTTGTTGGTGTAGGCTGGACCTGGACTTTCCATGATGATTTGAGGGTCGGACATAGAAGGTATCTGTGCAGAAGGATATGCAAAACTGAAGCTACCCTGACTATTTTTAATGATTTCTATTTTTGGAGCTGCACTGTTTTTGGGTTTTACAAAAAACTTGACGTGACCTTCGGGAACATCCAAACCAAAAGTAGCTAGGTTGAGACTCACTGTTGCAGGAACAGCACCGGTTTGTGTTTTGGCCAAATTGATTTTACTGTCCAATTCATTAAAAAATACAGGATAATGTAGGGTTCGGTCAGGTGCGATGACAGCAAAAGAAGGTGTCCCGTACCATGAACCATAAGCTCCGTTTTTAAAAGGATTAACTATTGATGCAGCACCGCCATCCACGCTGATTCCTTTCATCGTTTGACTGTAAGTGGCTTCAAAATTGACTACATTGGGGTCGTAATCAGAAGTAATGGTAGTAACACTGAAAAACTCTACTCCTTGATTACCTGAGCCTTGCTGTACATATTTTTGTTGCCATAAAGGGGCATTGGCTATACAAGGTGGACAGGTGGTAAAGAAAAATTTGATGACTACAACTTTATTTTGGTTGCAATAATCTTCATACAATCTATGTGTGGCACCATGAACATCAGTGACGGTAAAATCGTGCATTGTTTGTGCCTGAATTATCTTTGCAATAAATATCAATAAAAAAATGCTAATTACTTTACTTTTCATTTTTTCAAAAATTTAAATGTCTTAATGTTTAAACAGCAAAAATTTTACCATTGTACTAACACTTATATTAAAATGTGAAATGACTCCAAATGGTTCAAATTTCCTGATTATTAACAGAATAAATGTAATTTTTATCCTACTTGTTTACCTGTTAAATGCAAAATAGAGAATTTACAGCGGAAAGGTTTGGAATAAATGTCTTATTTTGCAGCGTTTTTTTAAATCATATAAAATTGAAAAAGGTTTTATATACCTGCTGTTTGTGTATTATTGCGGTCACTCTAAGTTCCTTTGCCAAACCTGAGGCCTGGGGGTTTTATGGACATCGCTTGATCAACAGGATGGCTGTATATACCTTACCACCCGAATTGATAGGCTTTTATAAGAAGCATATTGAGTATATGACTGAGCATGCTGTTGATCCTGACAAGAGAAGATATGCTACCAAGCATGAAGGGGTTCGTCATTATATTGATATAGATCATTGGGACAAGATACCTTTTCCTAATGTGCCGCGTGATTTTGAAGAAGCCATCATCAAACATTGTAAAATCAGATTTATTTCCGGTACTGATTCTTTGTATTTTGATAAAGTGATCACAGCCGACTCCGTGATGTTAAAAACAGATTATTTTGATGGAATTAAACTCATTGTAGACTATCCAACTTTTGTGAAATATTGGAAACGTGTTATCAAGCCCTTGTATTATGAAGATGAGTGGAGGCTTTCAGGGTATGATTTGGATGAATTGTTTGGCACTACTTATTTTCAAAGAAACAAAATCGATGTGCTGATAGAAGATCATTTTTCGCAGTATGGTATCGTACCTTATCATCTGGAAGCTACACAGATTAAGCTCACTAAAGCTTTTGAGAGGAAAGATTTGGATATGGTACTCAGGATTTCAGCAGAATTTGGTCATTATATCGGAGATGCCCATGTACCTTTGCACACCACATCCAATTATAATGGTCAACTAACCAATCAGGTTGGAATACACGCATTTTGGGAATCACGCATACCGGAGCTTTTTGCAGAAAGTGAATATGATTTTTTTGTAGGCAAAGCAGATTATATTGACAATCCACGCGAATATTTTTGGAATATCATCATTAAAGCGCATAGTCATTTAGATAGTGTACTTCTAGTTGAAAAAAGGCTAAGCAAAACTTTTGATACCGATCTCCAATACTGTTATGATGAGAGATTGGGACAAACGATTAGGATCCAATGTCCTGAGTATACCAAAGCATATACCAAGGCACTAGGGTCCATGGTAGAAGAGCAAATGAGAGCTTCAATTCACGCTATAGGATCTTGTATTTACACTGCTTGGGTTGATGCGGGGCAGCCGGTCATTACCAAAGACGAAAAAATACAAGTCACTGTGGAAGAGATCAAACCTGATATAAATGTTAAGGCAAGAGCTCATGATAATTAAATAATGTTAAATTTTTAAAAGTATATATGAAGTTAAATATTTCAACCCTCCTTAAGGGTGGAGCCATGGGAATCGCAGAAGTCATCCCGGGAGTATCAGGTGGTACCATTGCATTTATATCCGGTATTTACGAAACACTTTTGGATAGTATTAAGGCTTTTGATGCACAGTTTTTTAAGCTCCTTTTCAAAGGTAAATTTGCTGAGATCTGGGACAAAGTGAATGGATGGTTTTTGCTGAGTTTGCTATCAGGCATGGTGGTAGGTATCGTTTTTGGGATATTTGCGATTACATGGTTACTAGAGCATTATCCCGAGCCTTTGTGGGGCTTTTTCTTTGGATTGGTTATGGCATCTGCTATTCTCATTTCGAGGCATGTCACGCATTGGGATCTTAAAAAAGCAATCGCTCTCATCGTGGGTATTGCTATTGCTGTTTTTATAGCAACAGTATCGCCTACGGAAGGGAGTACGCATCCTTTATATATATTTTTAGCTGGGATGATCGCTATTTCTGCATTTATTTTGCCGGGCATATCAGGTAGTTTTATGCTTTTACTTATGGGGATGTACACCTTAATCATTCCATCTTTAAAAAGCATCATTTTAAATCAGGATTTTGAAAGCTTTTACATCATTTCCATATTTGCAGTGGGATGTTTGATTGGGATCACATCATTTTCTAGAGTTTTATCTTGGTTGTTTAATCATTACCGAGCTACAACTTTTGTGCTTTTGACTGGCTTTTTGATTGGGTCTTTGTATAAGATCTGGCCTTGGCGCAATCTAAATGTGATTGTGGATAAAGCCACAGGAGTGCAAACCAGTGTCAATTCTTTAGCTCAACTTCAGACCTTTGACATGGAAAAGATGAAGGTTCTGAGCGAAACCAATGTACTTCCCATGGATTACTGGATGTCTAGTCCCAAAACTATCGTAACCATTTTGTCCGTTTTGGTTGGTTTTGTAGTGGTTTTGTGGATAGAAAAAAATAGCCAACCAGAAGTATTGGAAGATTGATGTATTTAAAATTAGGTCATCAGATTTACTTCAAGCAATATATCACAGGGTAATCATTATTTGCGGCGGCAATAAAGCATGATTTACCATTTACCTTAACTGCCTTGGCATTTCTAATATTGCCGCAAGCATCTAGATTGTGTTTGACCTTTTGTAGGGTATTATCTTTTAATACATATACAGCACCACAGCTGGCATCATATTTACCAAAATCGAAATCTGTATTGTAGAAGTTACCACAAGTGATGAGTAGGTTTTGATTTTTATGGTTAAGGGATACTATGCCATTGGTTATGCTAAGTTGAGATGGTGTAGGTAGTGACTGAATCGAAAATTTCTCTTTATTATTGATGAGTATTATACTTTCAGACATGTAGCTATGGAATATTTGGGCATCATCCACGCCATCTTCAAATATATTTTCGATGGTTTTAGGAGCATAATTTCTATATCTCAAGTATTTTTTCCTGAGCTTGGTCATATGTGCCAATATTCGATCTCGTGAATGTACTATTTCTGATTGGCCATTTACATAAGTTGTTAGGACTGCATCTTTTTCTTTGTTTTGGTCAAAGTCGCCAAAATATATGCTTGTGGGCTGTTCTAGGGTTGGTTTAAAAAATGCATTTTTTCCTAAATTGCCCAAAACTATATCTTTATCACCATCTAGATCGGTATCAACCACATATATCCGCTGCCAAAATCCGTGAGTATTTGCAGGCAAGATAGAGGTGCCATTTTCAAATGTTTTGTGGCCTTTATTGATAAACACTCTCACTGGTTGGTAATCTCCACATGTAATGATATCCAATGTCTTGTCACCATTTATATCTGCTAGGCTCACATCTTTAATGATGCCGGTCCCATTCAGTTCAGGGCATATTTTGCTGGTTACATCTACAAATTTGCTTTTTTGGTTCATAAGTACAAAACCTCCTTTACCTGTTGGATACTCATTGGGTGTGGCACCACATCCTACCACGAGATCCATCCAACCATCGTTATTGATATCACCAGCTACTAGCGACGCTATATTATATTTTAGATCAGGAAGTACGTTTAATGCTTTGGTGAAAATACCATTATCGTTTTTAAAAGCCCTAAGTTGATAACTAGGATCACCTTCAGGTTTTTCGTACCCGCCACCTGCTACGATGAGATCCAGATCACCATCATTATCATAATCTAAACTTGCCACAGCTTCGTCTTCATATTGGACATCTGTCTCGTCTAAAGGTGCAGGTCTCCATCCGTTTTTTTGTTGGTACATAACCACTGATGACTGGCCTGAAGCTCCACCCAAAAATATATCTTCCAAGCCATCTTTATTAAAATCTGCTACTTCTAGGGACGGACCATATACAGATTGTTGCATATGTAAGAGTGGTTCTCTTTTAAAGTCAATAAAACTGTTTTCATTATGTTTCCAATTGATATTTATTTTTTCGAAGGTCACATCTAGTACTTTGGCCGGTTGTTTGTAAGGTGTACCTTTCCCTTTTTCTATCAGATTGTATTGATTGGCTTTTAGATTCTTAAAGGTTTCTTTTTGACCGTTTGGCCATTTTACGAGCCATTCTTTTATTTTTTTAGCTGCTGGAACAGTAAAGGTCATTTTGTAAGAGCAAGAAGACAAATATCCTCTCATAGGGTTAAAAAGCTTGTGGGCTATCGTTCCATCTTCATAGATAGCGGTCACTTCACTTCCTATCCCAAAATTATTTTTAGATCCATATTGGAGTTGAATGGTATAAAACTCAGTTTGAACTTTTTGACATAGAGTATTTTGCATTACAAAGGCTTTCTGATTGATATTGTTGACCACTAAATCTAGGTCGCCATCATTGTCTAAATCAGCGTAAGCTGCACCGTTACTGAAATTGTATCCGCTACTAGCCCATATTTTACTCACATCATCGTATTCAAGGTTACCATTATTAGCATAAAAGAAATTGTGATGAGATATTGAAGGTATGGTTTTATTCCAAATGTCAAAAAACTGATCTTTTGATGTGTTTTTCTTGAGTGAGTCACCAACAAATGAAGCATAATCTGCATTGTTTAGATCCTTAAAATATCCATTGGTGATGAAGATGTCTTGATGCCCATTATTGTCATAATCTTCACCCAATACTGCCCAACTCCAATCTGTCCTAGCAGTACTAGTCATTTGAGCCACATTTGAAAATGTGCCCGCTTCATTTTTTAGTTGCAAGGAATTGTATCTGAATTGGTCGTTATAGCCAAATTTCCGAGCTACAATATGTGCATCATAATCTACAAAGCTACGTTGAGATTTTATATCCACTATTTGTGAAGGCATCATATCATTGACAAAAATATCTAATTCCCCATCATTATTAGCATCAAAAGCATCACTTCCCATAGAAGTGGTAGATAGGTTTTTAAAATATTTATTTACTTCATCTACAAAACCTTTGCCTTTTTGATTGATATAAAAGTGATCGGGTTGTACATAGTCATTGGCTACATAAATATCAGGGTAACCATCTTTATTAAAATCTGCAATGGTTGCACTAAGGCCAAAAGCTAAGTTTTCCATACCAAAGGCTTTAGTCTTGTCTACAAATTTATTATTTTCGTTAAGATAAAAGCGGTCGCTGACATAGGTTTTCATTGTGTCTGCTTGTAGTTTGTAATTGCCTGAAGCATCTTGATCATATTTAATTCTGTTTTGTTTTCCCCAACCTATGGGGTGATTGACCAAGTACAGATCTAAGTCTCCGTCCAAATCAGAATCAAAGAAGTAAGCTTGGGTAGAATAGCTATAATCGTCCAAGCCGTACTCCGCTGCTTTTTCAGTAAAAGTTAGATTTTTATTGTTAATGAAGAGTTGGTTTTTTCGGGTGTTTTTATCTGAAAGATTACCTGATCTGCAAATGTAAACGTCGAGCCAACCATCATTATTGATATCTACCATGACGACTCCAACATTGAAGCCTTGATTTATATTGATACCACATGATGCCGTTATATTTTTAAAGGCAAGATTGCCGGTGTTTAAATATAGCTCATTATTGCCGACGGTAGATGTAAATAACAGGTCATCTAGTCCATCATTATTGATATCTCCAATAGCTACACCACCACCATTAAAAGAATATTCATAAAAATGAATGTTTTTTACTAATTGGTCATCTACGATATTTTCAAAATGGATGTTGGAATAATTTGGGTCTACAAATTGGAATAAACCCTGTGTTGCTGCATATTTTTTTTGTATTGCTTTGACCGAAGGGTCTTCTGTGTTGACTTTTGTATTACTGGTATTTTTACAACCCACAAAGATGGTCAATCCAAAAATAATTGCAATCGCTATAAAGGTGTACTTTGAATTCATAATTTATTTGTCTAATTTTTTTAAAATAAGGTTACCAATTTTTCTACCCTGAGCTAGACCATTATCTACCCCAAATTTATAATGTATTCCTCCGTAAAATCTACTTATAGAAGCTTCTTCTCCGGCTTGAATGATGTTGTCAAAAGTTCTTTCTTTCAGACCAAACTCTACTTCAGTGTCATCTGTAAATTTTGTTTGCCGAAATAATGATGATAATACTTGAGAAGAGGCACCTGATACGGAACTGTGGCCACTCGTATATTCTGGAAATGGAGGTGTTTCAATAAAAGGTTGCCATGTGGGGTCTATATATCTATTGATATAGGAAACAGGACGCAACAGTTCTTCTGTATATTTAATATGCCAACAGGCAATCATAGCGTCAAAAATAGATACGGTCACTAAAGCATATGCTTTTATTGTTTTTTCGAGATTAGCCTGGTTGTTTTTGCACAGTATCTTGGTGATATTGACCCAATGCCCAGGAGGACTTATTTTGTGTACAAAAAAGGTGTTGTGTCCTTTATTATTGTATTCATTTGGATTACAATCCCAATGTAGGGCAATGTCTTGTGTGGCTTTTTGGTCAGAAGATTTAGATTGCTGATAGACTTCTAGTGCAGCTTTATAAAAATCAGAATTTTTGTCTTTACTAAAATTGGGCTTCCTAATATAGCTTAATGTATCTACTGATCCGATGGCCAAAGGTCTCAAATTTTTCCAATTGGGTTCCAAAGGTTGGGCATAAGTGGGTGGCGTCAACACCCAACTGCTGTCCGTATTTTTTAAAGTGTAGAAATCATCACTTTTCACTTTCTCATAATTATCATTTTGGATAAAGGAAATGATATCTGCACATACTTTTTCTGAATATGATATTGTTTGGCTAATTATGGCTTCATCCTGATTTTCAAGTTTTAAATCGAAAATATTCTTCAAGGAGTCCACCAGATGTTCACTAAAAACTAGCTGTCTGCTGATTTTTAGATATGCATATACTGCTGCCAGTGAATAGTCGATTTGTGAAGTGTCGGCAACTAATGTTTTTATCGTGTTTGGGTATAATTGGTTGATGGGAGAAATGTTTTTCTTATGACTGTACACTTCAAAAGCCGCAAGATTAGGATAGCAAAATACCCTAGATGCTACCGGTGGATTGAAGATGTCTTCCATAGATATTTCCAACAATTTCCTGTTTAGTAAGTGTATGTCATCTGCGGAAAAGAGTTCTACATGTGGTTTTTTGTTATTTTCACAGCTCAATAACACCAAAAAAGCTGCGGATACAATCAAATATTTCATCTGTTTATTTATACAAGTATTTTAATTGTCACCTTCATGCTATTGTACATAAGTTCAGCATTTAGGTTGCATTTGTATGAAAAACTTTTATCTTGAAATGAATATTTTAAATGTACTTATCCTTTATTGAAGTAGATAAATACTACTAATATTTACTTCGTTTTACTTAATATATGATGCAAATGTAATTAATAGTTTGAATTATCAAAAATTACGGGTAATGTAGTTTTAACAAAACAAAAGAGGCATCACCTTTTGTGCTGCCTCTTAAAATCAAAACAATTAGATCAACAATCTATACTTCTAAAAACTTTTTTGACAAATGAGATTAATTATTTATCTATAAATATCACACGTTTAGTAATTAGCAATGGCTCAATAAGTATCTGATCAAATCTGTACTCGTGATGATGCCTTCGAGTTTGTTGTCTTTCATGACAGGCAATGCGTGATAAGAACTCAGACTCAACATTTCTGCTGCTTCTTTTAAAGTGTCATTTACATCAATGGTGTTGACGCTTTTGGTCATGACAAACGCTACATTGATCTGCTCTATTAATTTTGCTTTGAGTGCATCATTTCCATCTTGATTAGTTACGACAAATCTATCAACATCATTTTTACTCAGGATACCCACCAAAGTGTCATTTTTTAGCACCGTAAGATGCCTAATGCTGAATTTACTCATCAGATCTTTGGCAACTTTGAGACTATCTACAGGTGCTACACTCATGACATTTTTAGTCATCCATTGTTCCACCATTTCTTGTCCCAGCTGCTTGGTCATCCTAATTATTTATTACTCCACAAAGCTAAGACTACATGAATAAATTCTTTATGACTATCATCATACTTATTGCTGATATGAATCACTATTGAGGCATATTTTTAAGTTTTTCTATTTTTAGCAATTCTATTTTGTTATCGTCTATAGCAATGATACCCTCATGCTTAAAATCAGATAAGGTTCTTATGGTGGTTTCCTTCGCTGTGCCGGCAAGACTCGCAATGTCATCTCTCAGGATAGACATCACGGTGGTGTGTTTGGACTCACTAAATTTGAGTAAAGCATTGGCTACTCTTTTGCGTACTGAGCTGTAGGCCATTTCGATGAGCTGTTTTTCGATTTCTTCCGATTGATTGGCCAGCATCTTTATAAATTTTGCAGAAAATTCACGGTTGTTAAACAATAGCAAGGTAAAATCTTCTATGGGTATTAATCTTAGTTCGCAATCATCAATCGCCGCTACATTGTCGTGATATTTTTCGCCTTGGAGTAGTGGCAAATAGCCAAAAAAATCACCTTTTGCATAAATATTGGTCGTAAATTCTTTACCAAAATCATTGATTTGAAAAGATTTTAAACTTCCTGATGCTACAAAATAGAGCCATTTGGGATACTGACCTGCTTCATAAATGAGGTCTTTTTTGTGATATTTCCTGATTTCTCTGTTTTCAGAGAGTTTATCAAATTCTTTTTGAGCTTTAGCTTCGTCTATAAACCTTTGCAAACCCTGTCCAGTCTTATCAAAGGAATTTTTGATTCTAGCACTTTTTTTAAGACGGATTTCAATGGTGTCTAATAGTTGTACATCATCGTAGGGTTTGGTGATATAATCATCTGCACCCAAACCCATGCCTTTGCGGAAGTCTTCTTTTTCTGTTTTTGCTGTCAAAAAGATAAAAGGTATATCCATAGTAGCCGGATGATTGGACAAGATGCGCAAGACCCCAAATCCGTCTAGTTCGGGCATCATGATATCGCACAATATGAGGTCTGGCACATGTTCCAAGGCTTTGCTGGTTCCAATTTTACCATTTTCTGCCGTAATGACTTCATATCCGGTGAGTTGGAGCAATTCTTCTATGTTTTCACGGACATCTTTATTATCCTCTATGACTAAAATTTTAGAATCCATATTATTGATTTTATTTATATTAATTGTAATGATGGTATTTGTATGGTAAATGTGGTACCGCTGTAGAGTTTACTCTCAAATTCGATGGTACCACCTAAAATCTCTACATATTTTTTTACGATGTGAAGTCCCAATCCAGTCCCTTCTATGTTAGTAACGTTACTTGCTCTGAAAAATCTGTCAAAAAGATGCTTTTGGTCCACATCAGGGATACCGATGCCATGATCTTTTACTTTAAAGGTTACATATTCGGATTTAGTATCCAGGTGGCAAGTTATGACACCATTTTCGTCAGAATATTTTATAGCGTTGGATATCAGGTTGATTAAAATATTTTTTAAAATCTTTCTGTCACTGGTGATTTTGGAGATGCCGTTATCTTGAATACAAACTATTTTTTGATTGCCTTTCAGAATCGTTTGCATTTCTTCTATTACTTCTTCGCATAGCTCCTGAATATTAAACGTTTCGTTGTGGGCTATGATTTTACCTTCTTCTAACTTGTTCATAGATAAGAAGTCATTCAAAATGCCCGTAAGGTGAGTCACCGATGATTTTATTTTTTGGATATGTTTATCTCGGTTAGCTTGCTGTTCGGTTTCGGTATATCTAGAGATCAATGAAACAGAGGATAAAACAGTTGCCAAAGGCGTCCTGAATTCATGTGAAGCCATAGAAACAAATCGGGATTTTAGTTCGCCTAATTCTTTTTCTTTGGCTAAGCTCAATTTGAGTTCTGCTTCTCTTTCGCGGAGTTTTTCTTGAGCTTTTTCTTTTTTATGTATTTCATCTTCCAACTGTTTGTTCATTGCGAGCAGTTGGTTTACCACATTTTCCAGTTCATATGTACGTTCGGTGACTTTGTTTTCGAGCTCTTCATTCATGGCTTTAAGTTGGCTTTCTGCTTTTTTTATTTCAGTAAGATCATGAATAAAGCCGGTAAAAATCACTCGGTCTTCCAGTTTGACTTCAATCACAGCGAGCCAAAATGGAAATTCTTCGCCATCCTTTTTTTTGCCTTTGACTTCTCTACCAATACCAATAATCTGTCCTTTGCCAGTATCGTGATAATTCTGTATATACTTATTATGTTGGATACTATCTTTCACAGGCATCAGCATGCTTACATTATTACCTATGATTTCGTTTTCGGCATATCCAAACAATTTGCAAGAAGCAGGATTGACTTCTTCTATCACGCCTCTCGAGTTAATAATGATGATACCGTCTACAGCGGCATCAAAAATAGCTTTTAATCTTAATACAATGTCTTGATAATTATTCATTTAGGTTTTTTATTGGTTATTATTCCAATTTTACATCAAAGTTCATTCTAATTTCAGAATCGTTGTTTTGATAAAAATCATGTAAAGTAATGATTTAAATCATATATCTGCAATTTATTTTACTTCAACTTTGACACAAATTTAAAAACAAAATTATATGAATATCCTCAACCCTGTATCTTCTATTATGACTCCAAACCCTATATGTCTCGGAGCCAACGAACCCCTAATAACCGCTGATAAATTGTTCAAACAACACAAAATACACCATTTGCCTGTAGAAAGCGAAGGGAAACTGGTAGGTATGTTGAGTAAATCGGATTTTTTATTTTTTAGAAGGGGATTTACTAACGACGAACAAGAAAAGTTGGAAGACGAAGTCAGATTAAACAACTATACGGCCAAAGATATCATGACTACTCGATTAGCCAAATTGGATCCAGATGATAAAATCAATGTAGCACTCGAAGTATTTAAAGAAAATATTTTTCATGCTATTCCTATAGTAAAAGAAGATAGAATCGTAGGTATCCTCACCACTTTTGATATTATCAATAGATTGGCTGTAGATGCTGTTGCCGTAGCGGAATATGAATAGGTATTAAGCCCAATGTTTTTGCAGGACTGTCAAATGTCCTAGTATTTAGGATGTATTTATACACATAGTATTTGGAGTCAACACATAATTTTTTACCCACTTTTACTGTAGATATTCATTCAAAGTAAAAAGTACTTTTATAGAAAACAAAAAGATGATAGATATAAAAATATACGGTACCAAAACCCCGGGTTTTCAACTTGCAAAGGTCAAACTCAAGGAGGTATTGGATAATGCCGGGATGCAGTACCATATTTCTGAAATCACAAAGATATCGGAAATTATGCATGACCATGTATCATCAGTACCCGCTGTAAAAGTAAACGACAAACTCCTCTTTGAAATCAAACCCAATGGCCATTATAATGCATCGCTTAGAATGGCCATTCAGGGTATTTTAAAACTCGATAATTACGGTAATATGACCAAGATAATAGTTCCCACAGATTTTTCGGATGTATCTATGAATGCTTATAACTTTGCACATCACTTGGCTAAGGATGTTTCTGGAGTTATTTTATTGACCCATATTTACTATCCTACATCCACCGATGTCAATCAGTTTGTAGCTATCAATGAAGCAGCAGAAAAGGTGCACCAAGACAAATTAAATGAAATGGTATCTTCACTCAATCAGGACTGGATAGGCAGTTTTGTGGAAGAACCAATGGTGGAAGGTCAGTTTAAAGTGGGTTTTCCTGTCTTGGAACTTGTGGAGCTTTCTAAAGAAAAAGGAGCTATCATGGTCATGGGTACCACAGGGGCAGGCGATGCATTCAAAAAGATTTTCGGCTCATTATCTTTGGACATGATTGAAAAAAGTTATTGCCCGTTATTTTTAGTGCCACCTGGTGCTGGTTATTCCGCATTAAAACGGATCACTTATTTATCTGAAGATTTAAAAAATGATACTTTACACTTGCTTTTTGCTGGCAAACTTTGTGAAAAAACACAATCAGAGTTTAGATTGATACATTTTAGGAACAAGCAAGATGATGATTACGACGTAAGTGATACTATACAGATTCTAGAAAATTATTTTCCTGAGCTCAAATATCATGTAGAAATCATTGATACCACTGATTTATTCAGTAGTGTAAAAGATTTAGTTACTAAAGATGTAGATGACCTTATCGTATTGTCTACCAAACACCGCAATATATTTCAGAATTTATTTCATAAAAGCATGACCGAGTTTGCAGCTTTAAATACCATTTCGCCATTGTTGATTCTTACAGATAAAGTACAATAATAGGTTGTTTTTTCTGAATTTTTGAAAAGACTATAGGAAATAAACGGTGGTCCCGATAGAGCGAGATGTCCGGGGTAGCTTTTGTTATGGCTTCGTGATTCTTTCTGTATTAATTACATCTTCAATTTCTTTCCTTATATCTCGTCCTTTAAGATGTTCTCTTTCTGCTTGTGTTTTAGAAGGAAATAGATCCATATCTTTAAATCTATCCAAAGCTGGATTATACTTTATACTTGTTTGCTTTTCTTTGCTTTTGACCGCCATGATTATGATATTTTGTGCTTAATAACGTAAAATCCCAAATAATTAACTCCTTTTACGTTCAATTGTGTCTTTTAGTTCCCCGTAAACATCAAATTCACTTTCTATTTCAGCAATATATTTGGAAATGTTTATCTGATAAAGTCTAGTTCTGCTAAGTGAGCTTCCCTTAGAATAAACAATAGAATTTGGGAACCCATTAAAAAACTCATGTATAGTTGCAGCAACAGTTGCTAATACTTTGTCCGTATCCCCATTATTTGAGATAACCTTATCATCAAGTTCACCTGTCGTCAAATTTTTATCTCCGAACCCCAAATTATATATATCTTGATCTTCAAAGATCTTAGTATATTTAACAACTTTAAAGATACTACCTTGAGATCCTTTGCTAATGTACTCAAAGTAAGTGGAATTTACTTCTGTTTCTATATCGTACTTTTCTAGATTCACTCCATTAATATTTTATATCTACCCCCATTTTCGAGAGCAAAGATATAAAATCCATTAGGTAGCCCAAAGCCCAATTTTGATAACAACTATTACGCTTCAACGACTTAAGAAACGTGGTTATCAATCTCTTTTGGACTTGTACTTTAAACTGAACCCATCAGTTTGCGAACTGTGAACGAGTGGTAGTTTTTTAATAAAAACTATTGATCAGACTAAATGTCTGATCAAAATGAGAGAACCGCAATATCAATTGCGGCTAGGGGAAGTATTTTTGTACGTACGGTGGTCACGCTAAAGACGTGATAAATTATGAGAGGCGCTCCCCATCAGCTTTGGTTGGTGGGGCCGTCTACTCGATTATGTTTCGTTTCTATTCTACTATTTCAAATTTTGTAAACTTTAAAATTATTTTACGTTCTTCGTTTTTAAACCTGAAAGTTCCAACATATTTGTCAGAAAGATCCATTAATTTCCCTATGCCATATTTAGAGTGATTGACCTGAGTTCCAACATTCAATTTCTGTGGATTCTTTTCGTTTGGAATTTCAGTAACTTTCAAAAGAATCAAATATTGTTCTTTAAGTTTATCCGCTTTCCATTTGTTTAATAAATGTATAGCTGAAAATAGTGGTGTATTATTAAATACATTAGTCGTTACATAAATATGTTGATCTATTGACTTATAATATAAATCATCAAATTGAAGAGCATGAATATTTGGAGCAATCAATTTTTTTAGTTCCTTAGTCTTATTTTGAAGTTTTATTTCTCCTTTTTCTTCTATCATTACTTTATTAACAATTTCAATATCACCAGAATTACTAGCACGATCAATCAGTGATTTTTGTATTGAATCAATAGTATAATAAAATTTACTAAATTTTAAACTGATTTTTTCATATTCATTTATATCATATCGCATATAAATCGTTGTATCAAGTAAGCTATAAAGAGAATCATTCAAATTATTGAATATTCGAATTGTGTCTAATTGACTTTTGTTCATGTCGATAAACTTCTGCTCATCACTTTGGGATATTGAATTGCAGGATAAAATAATTGCAAGAAAGCTTATGTATATATAATATTTCATCTTTTATTTTAATGAGACATAACGTTTTGGCTATGTGATGGATGAAGCGATAGCGAAACTATCATCATAGCCGTTGTTATGATCTGGCCTTTCTTATTCACTAATCATTAATT
>CAZGMB010000040.1:0-11256 GCA_964526715.1 uncultured Aureispira sp.
CTCAATGACATGCCATTGACTACGATCTCACCGGGTGCCGTTGCTGCGGGTACGACCAAACCACCGGGACACATACAAAAAGAAAATACGCCCTGATCTTCTACCTGGGCCACTACGGCATAGCTGGCAGCAGGAAGGTTTTCTTCTCGTTGATTTTGGTGATATTGTACTTGATCTATATAAGATTGTGGGTGCTCGATGCGGAGTCCCAAGGCAAAAGGTTTAGCCTCCATATACACTCCTTTTTGTTGGAGTAGATAATAGATATCTCGTGCTGAATGTCCCGTAGCCAATACAACTTTGGTAGCTTTAAAGGTAGTTTCTCCACATTGTACACCTTTGATTTCCTGATTTTCAATGACAAAATCGGTGACTTTATGATGAAAAAGTACTTTGCCTCCATGCCTTTCTACCGTATCTCGGATAGCCGATATAATCTGTGGCAGTTTATTACTCCCTATATGCGGATGTGCGTCCACAAGAATATCCGGTGTAGCACCATGCTCCACCAATAATCTCAAGACCTTTTCAATCTTGCCTCGCTTGTGTGATCGGGTATATAGTTTTCCATCGGAATAAGTACCAGCACCACCTTCGCCAAAACAATAGTTGGAGTCAGGATGTACAACACCATCTTGCTGGATGGCTTTCAGATCCCTTCGACGCTCTCTGACGTCTTTTCCTCTTTCTAGTACTATGGGTTTTAGTCCAGATTCTAAACATTCCAATGCAGCAAAGTATCCTGCAGGGCCGGCACCAATGATGATCACTTCTTCTGCTTGACTTACATCATTAAATGTCGAAGTTATTGATACTGGAGGTATGTAAGGTTCATCCAAATAGACATCGTATCGGAGTAAGTATATGGGTCTTTTGCCGCGCGCATCAATGGATCTTTTTGCTAAAATGATATCTTGGATATGAGATACTTCACGCTTCATTTGCTGATGAATGAGCGTTTTAATATATTCATTGTCTAGGACTTTGTCCGGGAAAACCTTAATTTCTACTTGTTTGACCATGCCATTGGGCAATTTTGTCTGCAAAAGTACATGTTCTTTAGTGGATTGTAGATAAGCTATGGAAATGAAATTTTGAAATTAACTCATTTCAAAAATAAATAACATTTTTAGATATGGGTTTTGAATGTTATTTCCAAATTCAAATGGAATTTTAATCAAAGATAAAATACCTTTTTCAATCCCGAAGGGATGCTAAAGATAATGGAAAATATTTAATGCAGCGCACTTAAAACCCTGGAAGGGTGGCATAGTTTTCAACATGGAAAATCATTTCCAAATTCAACTAGAATTTTAATCAAAGATCGAATGCCTTTTTCAATCCCGAAGGGATGTTAAAATTATAGACAAAATTCAATGCAGGCCACATAAAACCCTTTAAGGGTGGCATAGTTTTCAACATGGAATTTCATTTCCAAATTCAACTAGAATTTCATCAAATATCGAATGCCTTTTTCAATCCCGTAGGGATGTTAAAATTATAGACAAAATTCAATGCAGCCAACATAAAACCCTGTAAGGGTGGCATAGTTTTCAACATGGAATCTCATTTCCAAATTCAACTGGAATTTCATCAAAGATCAAATACCTTTTCAATCCCGAAGGGATGTTAAAATTTTAACTTTAATTCAATGCAGCCCACATAAAACCCTGTAAGGGTGGCATAGTTTTACACAATTTAATCTATCCAATCAAATAAATATTTTTCATTATATTCTATCTCGAATTTCTGCAAAAAATCAATGTATTCTTCTTTAAATGTTTTCTTCTTGTGATGTTCTTCCTGATTGGCAACGTATTGATAAACAAAGAAAATTTCCTGGTAATGAATTTCTGCTCGTTAATAAAATTAGAAGAATTATTTTTTATATCCCTTACTAAATCTGAAATACTCATAGCTGGTTTTAATCCGACAAAAACATGCACGTGGTCCTCGACACCATTGACAATAATTGGTTTGTAACCTTTACCTTTTATAATACCTGACATGTATTTCAAAACTTCTTCGCGCCAGGGTTTTTGCAATAAATTTTCTCTACCTTTCAGTGCAAAAACGTACTGAACGTAAATCTGTGAAAATGTGCCGGCCATAATTATTAAATTTTTATATCGAATATGATTAAATTTGAAAAAATAAATTTAGTAGTATTTAAATTTTGAACGGTATTTTGGATCATTAACGCTTATAATACTATAACCATTTTCAGCGCACATAACTTGATTCAAAATTTTTATTTTATCCCTTTTAATAGGTTCAAGATAATCACTCCATTGAGTGATTAAATAACAGGACCAGTCTGTATCATTTTTATTCTTAAATTTATTTTGGAAGGTCCCAATTTCATTAGAATTCAAATTTGATAACGTTATCTTTCTTAAAAGTAGTAAATATTCGTAGACTATTTGATATTTACCAAAGTTTGCTGAATCATTTTCTATAGTTTTAAATAAGGAATCAATCTTTTGATAATCATCTACTAAAAATAGTGATTCAATCAGATTTAAATATTCAATAGTTTTTGTTGCAGATTTTGCAATTTCTAAATTATAAAAAGCTTCGTTTATATATTTTTTAAAATATCTTCTTGCATCTACGGTGTTACCTTTGGATAAATAATGGAATCCAATTTCAGTGCTGAAGTTATAGTTATATAGACTGTCAAGTATTAAATTGTTTTTTATAATTTCATCCGTTTTATGTAGTTTTATTAGTATATTATTTGTTTTTGAAATTATATGATAGATATCTTCTTCTGATTTTTTATACAAAGAATCAGTTAAATAAACATTGGAATAATATAGTGCTTGTTCAAATCTTCCTTTGTCTTTTAGGGTACTAACATACAAAGGAATATTTACATTTTTAATGGCAAATGTAGAATCAATTCTAAACATCATTTCATAATCATCTAAATTTTTGCTTCGTTTATTTGCTAAAAACACTAATAATGCAGTATCTTTTATTATTGATTCATAGGATACTAAGCCTATCTTTATTTTAGCATACTTTTTTGAAACTTCTTCTTTGAGAGTAAAGAAATAATTATTAAAATACATCTCAATGACCTTAATATTGGAATTAAATAGATTGTCTGATATTTTTCCGCCTTTTATAGAACCTATTTTTAAAAATTTACCCTTCGTATTTTTCCAATCACAATATGGCAGAGAGTCAACTCCTTTTATCTTTATAACTTCAAAGTTCAAGGGCAATAAACACAAAGATTCAAAAGAGTACATATCTAATTCGAACGGAGAGAGATCAAGATGCTTAATTTTTGGTAAATTAAAAGGTATTTTGTCAGCTTTGTGTCTATCTAAATATCTATTATTTTCATTTTTGTAACAATCATTGTCCAGACTTAAAAACTCAAGATTGTCTAATTTGCAAATTGAGCTAGGAATTTTGACGAATCTGTTACATCCCAAATCAAGGTGCTGTAGTGTAGTTAATAGTGAAAATGAATAAGGAAGACTATCAATATTATTTGCACTACAATCTAAGTATTCAAGATTTTTTAAATTTCCTATTGTGTTGGGAAAAGACGTTAATGCATTTTCATTTATGTCTAATTTTTTGATTTTTGCAAGTGATCCAACTTCATTTGGTATCGATAATATTTTATTTGTTGAAAGATCCAAAAATGTAAGCGACTGTAATGCTTTAATCTCAGAATCTATTTTTACTATTTGATTTTTTGACAAATCCAGTAATTCTAATTTTTTGAAAGAATATAATATTTTAGGTACAACTGTTAAGGAACAATTTGAAAGGATAATTTTTTTTATTTTATTTTCAATTAAAGCATCAAAATTAAAGTCTAGAAATTTTGTGTTTACAACTGTTAAATTTTCCAAGATATTATGATGCAGATTTTTTTTATTTATTTTTATTTTATTGCAGTTTTTTATCTTTAGTGTTTTAAGTTTTTTCAAGCCTTCTAAAAAGTCAAAATTGAATTTTATACCATCATAAAAAAGTATCGAATTTACATATGAGATATTAAATGTCTCTAAATTTTTAAGAGCAGAAATGCCGGGATTAATCTGTTTAACGTTTTGGTAGATAGATAATTTTTTTAAATTCTTAAATTTTGAAAAAGAAATATAATTTTCATTAGTCAAAGTATCAACTGGAGATATTATCATCTCTGAGATTTCAGGAAACAATAAATTAAGTTTGTCAAGTGTTTCATTTGGCAGAGTGTAGCTTAGGCCAAGGGCTCGTAATTTCGGTGCTGAAATTCCATTTTTAATAAACTTAAAATTGTCGTTATGTAAAAGTCCACTAAAACTTAATCTTTCTAAATTATCAAATACAGTTAGTGCTTTGGGAATTTCTGTATTGTAATGTAATTTAAGATATTTTAATCGATTAAAAATATTTTTTAAGACTAAAGTGTCTTGGGAATCAATTTTTAATTTATCAAATTTTAACCCTTCTAAACTGTCTAATTTGGATATTGATTCAAATAATTCACTTTTCTGATTAAAATTTTCATCAAATTCAATATATACGAATTTAATGTTTTTCAGCGAGCTCAGTTCATGAAATAAATTAGGATCTATCTTATTTATATTTGATTTAGCGAATATAAATAAGCTTTTAATACGATGGTTTGCATTTATTTTTCCAAAATCAATAGATTTTTCTTTATATAATGAAAAATCTAATCTAGTTAATGATGAATTGGTACTTATATCATCAAAATAGTAATTTTGGTTTTCTCCTGATGCATATTCTAATGCATTGAAATATTCTTCTTCTGATTCATACGCAATTATGTTTTGAGCATTACCAAAGTTAAATATTACTGACAATAAAAAGAAAACAAAAGTTAATCGTATCCTATTTTTTGGTTTAAATATTTCTAATATTAATACATTATTCATGATCAAATATATATTTTCTATACCCTAAAAATCAAAAAAAAATATCGAAATAAATGTCTCACCACCTACTCCGATATTTTCTAATTTAAATCTATTTTGGATCCAAGATATTCTTAATCCTACTTCTTAGATCATCTTTGTGATATGCAGACGAAATATCGGCAGAAGCGTACGTGGCCAACATCGTATCTATCTTTTTGATTTGTGCTCTTACCGTGGCGGTGATGTCAGAGTTTTTGGCAGCATTGTCCTTTTGTTCGAGTGCTTTGCCTAGCGCATCTACATACGTTCTTTGTAAATTCCTACGGTAGATGTCGATTGATTTTTTAGATTTTACTTCCGTAAAAATGGCATTGGTCAGGTCATCCATCATTTCTGTGAGCTTATAGGCTTTGTCACCATTTAAGGCTTCATTTTCTTGCATTCTGAGCAATCTATCTTTCATCAGTAAAAGATTGAGTGTACGTTCTTGTAAGCTTCTGATTCTTTCGGTATTGCCATGCTCTTCTATCCTGCTCAAGATATTTTTATCAGCTATCCAAAGTGGTGTGGTAAAGAGTTGATCATGGAGAAAACGAAGGGCATCTTTTTGTCTTGCTTTATCAGTGTGGAAATAGACCGGACTATTTTCATCATATGTTTTGTAATATTCTGATACACCACCGATATTAGCAGTGACATGGCCCATATATCTATTAAATTGGCCGATAGCCGAATCGTAAAACTCTTTCAACTCTTCAAATCCCTTGGTGTCTTCACCCATCCATTTTACCAGATTGGGAACAATTCGCTGTAAGTTTTTAATACCATATTCTGAAGCTTTGATAGAATTATCTCCTATATCTTCTGTCTGTGCAGTTGGGTCTGTAGGCAATCCACGTTGACGTCCGAATCTATAAACCGGGTTGTCCGCTTTTTCTTTTATCCAATTATTGATGATCGGTCTTTCAGATTCTGGTGTGGCATCTTTGATCAGTCTGTAGCCATATTGGATAGACCAAATGTCATACAGTCCGATATCTGGCATGAGTCCCACAGCGCCATCTTCAGGCTGCGCCACATAATTAAATCTCGCATAATCCATAATGGAAGGAGCTGTACCCATTTTTTTGGTAAAATGTGCCGATCTCAAAGAATCCACGTCATAAGCAGCACTAGCACCCATATTGTGTGGTAAACCTAAAGTATGACCAACCTCATGTGCTGACACAAATCTAATCAACCTGCCCATGACTTCTTCTTTCAATTTTGGTGTACGGGCTTCAGGATTAATGGCAGCCGTTTGGGTGACAAACCATGTTCGTAGTAAATTCATCACATTGTGATACCAAATAATATCGCTTTCTATAATCTCACCTGTACGTGGATCGTGTACATGCGGTCCCATAGCATTTTGGATGTCGGTACTCACATATCGGATCACTGAATATCTAACATCTTCTGGCGACCAATTCGGATCTTCTGCCTTGGTCGGTGGTAGTTTGGCCATAATGGCATTTTTAAATCCTGCAGCTTCAAATGCACCTTTCCAATCATTGACACCTTGCATAAGATAGGGTCTCCATTTTTCGGGAGTGGCAGGATCAATATAATAAACGATTGGTTTGGCAGGTTCTACAAGCTCACCACGGAAATATTTTTCACGATCTTCGGGCTTGGGTTCCAATTTCCATCGAGTAATCAACCTTTTGTTAGAAGCTTTTTGATCATCAGAACTATAATCTGTTTGTTGGATTGAAAAATAGCTCACCCTAGGGTCAAAATATCTAGGTTGCATTGGGATTTCTGGCAGTAGTACCATATTTTGGGTCATTTCCACAGATAATGTTCCTGTGATTTGGTTGTCAGGGAGATTGCTACCCGTATAGGTAAGAACGTGTTTCACATAAATATTCTCAGGAAATGAACGCATTTCTTGTATAAAGCTCCTTTTAGAGTCTACACCTTTGATTTCAAAAGTTTTCTTTTGGTCTTTATCCATTGCTCCGATCGTTTCCACATCAGTGTTAAACAAAGCTTCCACATCTATGATATATCCAGTCGTATCTTTATTATATGCTTGAATGTCAAAAACCATAATGACGGGTTCAAAATTATTGTTACGGACAGACTGATAAATCGGATCTTCAAAATTGGCTATACTATTATAAGAAACTGATCGTAAAAGAATCTTATCATCCTTTTTTTGCCATCTGATCACTTGTTGTGGTCTAGACTCGACTCCTGCACCTCCGAAATTTAGATTTTTAACAAAGCCAGAAATCCTAGATGTGATTAATATTTCTTTTTCCAGAATTTTATTGGACAACTCAAAATAATTTTTGTCTTTAACCTTATGTGTCGTAATCATACCTGCTGAAGTCACGGCATCTTTGGTAATGACATCGGCGTAAGGTTTGATTTTTTCATCTTTTTTCTTAGGTTCTGCTGGTGTAGGAGCTTTGGGTGGTTCGGGCTTCTTCTTTTTCCAAAACTGAGCATTAGAAGTCAGTGGAATGAGAAACAACACGATAAGTGCAAAAAATAGATTGGATTTGAAATTCATATGCTGATTTTGTATTAAAACGACAAAATATAACTTTTTGAATAAATTACAAATTCTTTTCTAAAAGTTTGAACGATTGCAGCCTATACTAATGCATGATGACAAATTTTACAGGATTTTTTAAATGGAATCTAAACGATGATTCAATTGATATTTGCTTTAATCTTTAATCCTGACATAAGATTGAACTCATTATGGAATCGTTTTTTTGAAATATGTCATATACTTTTCTAGGCTGACACTTCGATAATGATACAAGTTTAGTGTTGGTCATGATCTCCATTGGGTTTGGAACGAAAACACCTAGACTGACAGAAGCTTTCCGTGTAGGAAGTCAAAGTTTTATGTTAAAATACTGAGCTCAAGTGATGCCAAATGATGCTTTCTTCATCTTAATTTTAACTAGTTTGGACCACCCATTGGTTATTTTATAGTCTGGCTTACTTTACATAAACATTGTTGCAATCAATAAAAAAGGTTAAACTCCTACGGTCTTATATTCGATTCCTTCTTTTTCTGAGCTAAAATCCATTCATACACCAAATCTGTACCAAACATCACATCTGAAAACTTTACTGGAAAAACAACATCAGGAGTAAGTGTATTTGCTTCTAGTATTTCATCATCATTGCTTGTCTTTCTTTTAGCTCTGGAATAAGATATACCTAGGCATGAAGTAGGCAAATAGAGTTCACTAGTACCCCCAAAAAATTGTGGCTTTCCTCCCGTAGGCTCTCCAATGATAGTGGCTTGAAGCATTCTTTTGGCTTCCATAGCATGAATCAATCCTGCAGAGAAAGTACGACGACTTACAATCACATAAACTTTTGTTTTCTTTACATCTATAATTTTGGAGAGATGCTCCATCATCGCACTACCTTGGGAAGTCGCTCCGCCTGCATTTTTGCTCAGATCAATAACCAAAGTCTTTACCTGATTATTAGTAATGTAATTAAATACAGAATCTCTGAAATGCCTAAAGTAGGGTAGTACTGGCACAGGCTTTTGCTTTTTGGGATCTTTTGGAGTGATTCTATTTCGTTTTGCACAATGATCGTTTACAGAATTTTCAATGCTCATAGAATCTGCAATCATAGCTAACTGTTGCTGTTCTCGTCCCGTACATTTATTGTACATCACAAAAAGCATACTATCCTGTGGGATATATTTGTTGCCAAAAATCTCTCGGGTATTAGGTCTCCTTAGCTTTTTAGAGCTAAATCTGATGAAATCATAGTCAGATTCTTCGTTATCCAGGGTTTCTGTAGCTTTGATTTTAAACTTCTTTTCTGTTCCATAATAATCTTCGGTTGTAATCGTAATCTTTTTATCATCTACAAACCCAAAGTATTTCAGAATGGAGTAGTTGTTTAAATGTTGGGGTAACCTCCTTTTATGCCAAGATTCATTTTCAGCTACGTATAGCAATTTTAAACTATCTATGATGGTTTGTATAGGGAAATCATTGATTGCGGTTAATTTTTGACCTAAAATATCTTTGTCAGCATCTAAAACTGAAGTTACAAATAATCCATCATCGTAAGGATAAGCATAAATGGGGAGAGAAATTTGTGGCAAACGTACTAAAATAGAACTAGTAGTATGTGAGTCTCCTATTTTGACTAAGATCTTTTGAATGCCAAAAAACATTTGTTCATCTGTGTACGTGTGTATTTTAGTCTTAAGATATTCTATATCATTTTCAAAAGACTCTTTTGGATATTGATAAAATAAATCAGCATGGTGCAACGGTAATGTTGTCTTTAAATATTCTAAATCCGAAATCCAATCTGTATTCACGCTATGTTGGCCAAAGGACAATAGAGTACTTTTCAGTACGATTATCAGGATTAGTGCATGTTTTATTATTTGGGTCGTCATTTGTTTAAGTTCTAGCTTTGGGTAATCTTTCACAAACATACTCAAAAGTTTTAAACATAGGTAATTTGTAGTTGCCAAATTTTTAATGAAAATCTATGCAAGAATTTTAAAATGGAAAATACGTTGCAATTAATAATTTTCTTCATTTATTTAATTTTCGTAAATATCTGTAAATCAATTTCTTGGGATTGTTCAGATTATTTGTAGCCGATTATATACGTTTTTGTGCGTATATAAATGTCAAAAAAACGAATGGCAAAAACCAGGGTCCACATCTTTGCACCGTCAATCGATCGAAAGATCAAAATTTTATTAAACCCGATGGTGATGCCAATAAATAAATATCATGTATCACGATCATAAATATTTAAATATTATGTTACACAATGTAAAAAATTCAATTCAAATCGTAGGTCATGTGGGTAAAGATATAATACTCACTTCTTTTGAAAATGGTAATAAAAAAGCCATAGCCATAGTGGCCACTAACGAAATTTATACCGAGAAAAATGGTGAAAAAGTCAAACAAACAGTATGGCACAAAGTCATTGCTTGGGGCAAAAAAGCTGATGAATTAGCGCTGAGTTTTAAGAAAGGAACAAAAGTAGCCATACATGGTAAATTGGCCAACAAAACGTATACTGACTCTAAAGGTACTACGAGATGTGTTACTGAAATATTGGCCACAGAATTCTTTAAAATCGAAAAGGCCACTAAACATACCGTAGAAGCTGTTCCATTTTAATTCATATTATTTTAATTTTTTATAACTGTTCAAAATCAATACAAAATGACAAACACATTAAAAAATTCAGTCCAACTTGTGGGCAATATTGGAAAAGATATCATTTTGACTACCTTTGATAAGGGATCTCAAAAAGCATCTATCACAATAGCTGTGAGTGAATTTTATGCCAACATCAAAGGTGAAAAAGTAAAAAAAACAGAATGGTACAATTTGATAGCTTGGGGAAAGATAGCACAATTGATGTCAGAATCTTTGACCAAAGGTAATGAAATTGCCGTCCAAGGAAAACTCAGCAGCAGGACTTATCAGGACAAAGAAGGTAAGACAAAATATATCACGGAGGTGATCGTCAGCGAGTTTTATAAGGTCAACCGTTCCGTATAGTGGCATTGTCCATGAGATTCATTTGGATATTGGTATGAGAAAAAGAAATCACCAAATACATGACAAATTTGTAAAAGCTTCGTTTTCTGACAAGGATAGGGCAGCGGCTTTTTTTGAAAAGTTTTTACCTGAGTCCTGTATTGCTGAATTAGACCTTTCTACATTGGAGATTAAGCAGGAATCTTATATACAAAATGATTTGAAAGAATACTTTTCTGATATCGTTTTTGAGGTTCAATCTAAGGATCGAATTTCATTAAATTTATCAATCATTTTGGAACATAAGTCAAGACCTGATAAGTATGCTGTCATACAATTAGGCTATTATATTTTTGCACATTGGTACAAATGTATTAGCGAAAAAAGGGAGTTAAAACCCATTATACCAGTTTTGTATTATCAGGGAAAGAAAAAATGGAAGCAACCTAAGATAAAAGATGTTTTCCCACAGGAGTTAGGAGCCTTTGGAAACTATGTTCCTTGGTTTAACTATATTTTTATATCGCTCAACTCCTTGGATGAATCACAGATAGCCCAGATTAGAAATGGTTTTATGGCTGCCGCAATCTTAGCTCAGAAAAAAGGATTTGACATTCTAAAACTTGCTGATGAATTACTAAAAATACTTGAAGTTTTGCCCGTAGAAATGGAACAAGGGAACTTTATAAAGCAGATATTTGTTTACCTTTTTTCTGTTTCGGAGTTCTCCGAAAATGAGATTCAAAAAGTGATAACATACATACCTAAACCCATAAAAGAAAATATGATGACCACATACAACAGAA
>CAZGMB010000040.1:11356-48480 GCA_964526715.1 uncultured Aureispira sp.
AATTTATTCGTGTATTTAAGTTTTTTTTAATTTATACTCCACGAATAACATACATTCCTAAACCCATAAAAGAAAATATGATGACCACATACAACAGAATTAAAGCAGAGGGAAAGGCAGAAGGAAAGGCAGAAGGAATAGCAGAAATAGTGCTTGCAATGTATGCAGATAAAATTCCGATCGAGCAGATCGTAAAATATACCCATTTATCAGTGGAGCAAATCAATGATATTTTGAAGAAAAATATTTGATCTTTTAGCATTTGTGCAATCATATTGTTATTAATAATTTAATTCATGGTGATCATGCAATCAACATGTCTTTTTATTGAATTGAAATATTTTTATATTTTGATATAAAAGAACAAAACATTTAGCTTTATCTCTCGTTATTTAATCAACAAAGTTAAAATATATATGTACCTAGAAACTGTTGACAACTTGCAAATGATCGAAGAATCTGCAAAAGCATTTGCACAGCAACACATTTTACCGCACGTTATGGAGTGGGATGAAGCACAATACTTTCCTGTAGATACGATGCGTGCATTGGGTGATTTGGGATTTATGGGGGTGTTGGTACCTGAAGAATATGGAGGTTCGGGCTTAGGCTATCAAGAATATGTAAGTGTGATTGTGGAAGTCGCCAAAGTCTGTGGATCAGTGGGCCTGAGTCTCGCTGCGCACAATAGTCTTTGCACAGGTCACATTTTAGCTTTCGGAAATGAAGAACAAAAACAAAAGTATTTACCGAAATTAGCATCTGCCGAATGGATTGGTGCTTGGGGACTTACCGAAGCCAATACCGGTTCTGATGCCATGCGCATGAAGTGTGTTGCAGTCCAAGATGGCGATCATTGGGTGATTAATGGTGCCAAAAATTGGATTACACATGGCAAATCCGGTGATGTAGCTGTTGTTTTGGCTCGCACAGGTAATTTATTGGACAGCCGTGGCATTACTGCATTTGTCGTAGAAAGAGGTACTCCGGGCTTCTCAGCTGGAAAGAAGGAGAATAAGTTGGGCATGCGTGCATCAGAGACTGCCGAGATGATCTTTGATAATTGTAGAGTACATAAGTCACAGATATTAGGTAATGTAGGAGAAGGATTTATCCAATCTATGAAAATCCTAGACGGTGGTAGAATAAGCATCGCTGCATTGTCACTTGGTATAGCAAAAGGTGCCTACGAAGCATCTGTAAAATATGCTAAAGAACGTGAGCAATTCGGTCAGCCAATAGCCAATTTCCAGGCTATTTCTTTTAAATTAGCTGATATGGCAACTAAAATTCAAGCAGCGGAATTACTGATCCGAAAGTCAGCGCATCTTAAAAATGCCCACCAGCCTGTCACCACAATGTCTGCCATGGCTAAATATTATGCTTCTGAGATATGTGTACAGATAGCTACAGATGCCATCCAAATATTCGGAGGATATGGTTATACCAAAGATTTTCCTGTAGAAAAGTTTTTTAGAGATTCTAAATTATGTACAATAGGAGAAGGTACATCTGAGATCCAAAAATTGGTAATAAGCAGGAATATATTGAAGGAAGGGTAGGAGCTACATCCCTACCACTTTCCTCGATAATCTACCACCAAAGGTTTGCTAACCCAGGGATTATCTTTGATATAAAATCTCCATGGGCGATGTGCGCAATCTCCTACATGCTTGGTCATGCCTACTCTAGGTCCGCTGTACATATTATCTGCTTGAATTGTTATTCCATCCAAAATCGTAATGGGAGCCGAACCATTAAGCAAGCAAGCGTCCATACTCTTTTCGATACCTAAAGCTACGGCAAGTTTTCCAGGTCCATTGGTAGTAGTAGGAGTGAGCTTCTCCATGCCACGTCTTTGTACCATCATATCATTGCCTGATGTAGGTTCTATGGCTCTAATCAGTACAGCGTGAGCACTTCCTTCAGGTCCAGTGACCACATTCATCATGGGATGCATGCCATAGCATATATAGACATAGGCATGGCCGCCCTTCATATACATGGTTTTGGTACGTGGAGTTATTCTATGATTATAAGCATGACAACCACGATCATCGGGTCCTCGATAAGCTTCGGTTTCTACTATAATGCCTGTGGTGATATTTCCATTTATTTCTGTTCTAATGATTTTACCCAATAAATCTTTTGCTATACTAACGACATCATCTTTTTCATAAAAAGATTGAGGTAAGATGGATATTGTTTTTTGCATTGAAGGAATTTATATACTTTTGATCTATTAAATCTAAATTTAGAAAAAACAACTTTTGAATACGGAACGCAAATATACAATTCTCAAGGAAATCTGGGGTTACACATCTTTCAGAGAACCCCAAAGTGACATCATTGATCATGTATTGTCGGGTCAGGATGCTTTGATCATTATGCCTACAGGTGGTGGAAAATCTTTGTGTTTTCAATTGCCCGCATTGCTTTTGGAAGGCGTAGCTATCGTCATATCCCCTTTGATAGCACTGATGAATGATCAGGTCAATGCTTTAAAGCTTTCTGGTGTACAAGTAGCTGCCATGCATAGTAACATGACCAGAAATGAAATGATGGATGTAGAGCGAGATTTGGTAATAGGAAATATAAAATTGCTTTATGTAAGTCCAGAACGGGCTAATACTTCTAGTTTTTCAGAACTGCTGTCAAGACTAAAACTAGCGCTTTTTGCTATAGACGAAGCTCATTGTGTATCCGTATGGGGCAATGATTTCAGACCTGACTACGTACAATTAAATGTCTTGAGAGATCGATTTAGTCATGTTCCTTTCATAGCATTGACAGCAACTGCTGATGGCGCTACTCAGGATGACATATGTAAACAGTTACACCTTCAGCAGCCTAAAGTTTTTGTTTCGTCATTTGAGCGTAAAAATATTACTGTGGAAGGCAGACCTGCAGAGCAGCGATTCAGACAAGTCATGGAATTCCTGACCAAAGTCAAAGATCAATGTGGCATCATTTATTGCCTAAGTCGTAAAGAAACCGAAAAGCTATCCGCAAAGCTTAGACAAATGGGCTGGAATTGTGAGTTTTATCACGCAGGTATGGACGCTGAAGATCGAAATCGAGTTCAGAAGGATTTTCAAGACGATAAAATTCAATTTATTTGTGCTACCATCGCATTTGGTATGGGTATAGATAAAAGTAATATAAGATGGATCATACACTATTCCATGCCCAAAAACCTGGAAGGATACTACCAAGAGATAGGCCGCGCAGGTAGAGATGGCAGCCCATCCAAAGCTTTATTGTTTTATAGTTGGGCAGACTATCTGATGCTCAAAAAGTTTATTGATGATAGCAATGCTTTGGAAGATTTTAAAACAGTCCAATACGCGAAGCTAGACCGAATGTGGGAATATGCATCAGCTAATGAATGCAGAACCAATATTGTGCTTAATTATTTCGGAGAATACCGTACCCAACCCTGTGGACATTGCGACAATTGTCTGCTGCCGCCCAAAAGCAGGGAAGCGTCTGAAATTGCTCAAAAGGCCTTGTCTGCTGTCCTCAGATGTGGCGAGAATGTAGGACTTAATCTGTTGATTGATGTTTTAAGGGGATCTTTTCGAGCCGAAGTTCGAGAAGGTGGTTATGATCAAATCAAGACTTTTGGTGCAGGCAAAGATATTTCTTATATCAACTGGAAAATATATATCACTCAGCTGATCAATCAAGGATATGTCAGGATAGACTATACAGATCATTTTAAACTCAAGACTACACCACTTTCCAAAGCGGTGCTTTTTGAGGGCAAAAAGGTCCATTTGGTGGACTTGACTTATACTGACCAGGTGGCTGATGCAGCACCTAAACCTAAACAAAAGAAATTCATACTCGAAGATCAACTTATACAAAAACTTAAAGAATGGCGAACTGAACAAGCCAGAAACAAACAAGTGCCCGCATATGTGATTTTTGCAGATAAGGTTTTTGAAAATATTGCAGCATCCAAACCATTGACGCTCGCTGACTTGCTACAGGTAGAAGGTATCGGAAAAGTAAAATTGGAACAATACGGTAAAGATATCATCTCAATTGTTCAAGGTTTTATCACTTCCCAAACGGACGAAATTAGTGTACAAGGCAAAACATATTTGGAAACGTTTAATCTCTACAGGCAAGGTAAGTCACCCAGGGAAATCGCTAAAATTAGAGATATAGCAGAAACTACGATCTATTCTCATTTGGCTTATTTGTATACTAAAGATGAGCCAATAGACTTAATGCAATATGTTACTGAAACTGAAATAGCTACTGTAGAAAAAGCATGGCAAAAAGCAGGACAGGAAATGGCACTTGCTGCTATAGCAGAATATTTGATGGCTCCCTTAGAGTTCCATAAGATCAGATTGGCCTTAGCAGTCATTATCAAAAGAATAAAAAGTAAAGAAAAGTGATAAAACATTTACTGATATTAGGGTGTCTAGTGGTCACTCAGATGACTTCTTTGGCTCAGTTCAAAAAGCTTAAAGTCAATGTTGAGCAAGCTGAATCTTGCAGCTCCGAACCGTATAAACTGGTTTTTCATGATGACTTTGATGGAAATGTTTTGGATACAGCAAAATGGTACACTTATTATCCTTATGGGCCTGAAAAGGTCAAGGACTCGTGTGCTTTTTGCCGCACCCATGTATCTGCCAATATCTACAGAGATACCAATTGTATAGTGAAAGATGGTAAGTTGATACTTAAGTCTGCAAAACAGAAAGCGGAGTGGTTTGGCAAAATGTACGAGTATACATCAGGTATGGTACATTCCAAAACTAAGTTTACGACCTATGGAAAATATGAGATCAGATGTAAATTGCCACCAGGCAAACAACAATGGCCAGCTTTTTGGATTTTTGGGTGGAATACCGAGATTGATATTTTTGAATTTATTTGTCAAGGACCCCAAAAACCTGAATTCTCCATTCATAAGTGGATCACACCTACGTGCCCAGATCGTAAAAGAGCAGCAAAAGGAAAACCATGTTACTCCAGTCAAACGGGTATTGTAAATTTCGGAACTGATTTTTCTCAAGATTTTCATACATTCACTGTGGAGTATGAGCCACATTTGATCAAATTTTATATCGATGGCATCATGATCAGATATGTGCCCAAATATTATGACCTTAAAGGTAGGCCGATCAATACCTGCAATATTAAACCAGGCGAATACCTTACAGAACCATCATTTCCCATTTATGGCGAACCAGTGCAGGTCATTGCAAATCAATCAGTATGTCGTAAACATAAAGAAAAGAATCCCGTTTATCCAAACTTTATGGAGATTGATTATATTAGGGTGTATCAAAAAGAGCTACAAAGTGGATTTATTGAAATTGTAAAATAAGAAATTCTTTTCAAAGTTTGACTTTAATTTTTTTTCCTTTATCTTGCATCCAATTTTATTCTTTTAATCTTAACATTTTAAACCTTAAGCCATATGATGAATGAAAAAGTGGAGACCATCATGATCAAAGATCTGATCACACTCGGTCCTGAAAGTACAGTTGCTCATGCTGTAGACATCTTCAAAACCAAAAGAATCCATCACATTCCGATAGTGGATGAAGGGAAGTTGGTCGGTTTAGTGACTACACATGATTTGTGGAATAAGCAAATAGCTCACGATGCTTATGATGCTACCATGATCAAAGATATTATGAGCAAAAAATTGGTAAAGCTTGACCCAGATGATAAAGTGGGTACTGCCGCTGAATTATTCTTGGACAATAGATTTCATGCGCTGCCTGTAGTGAAGGAAGACAATTTCTTGGTAGGCTTAGTTACCACTTTTGATGTACTGAGATACGAATTCAAAAGAGAATATACAGATGCTATCCTTTATAAAGATATATTGGACAATGGTATAGAAGCTGCGCATCAGGAGTAACGAAATAGTACAATAAATGGATCAATATGTCACCTAATTGGGTACTGTTGATCCATTTTGTTTTAAAAGCATTTATTATTTTCATTTGGATACAGGCTTTGTAGCTTTAATTGTAGTCATTATTGGGTTTTATTTTTTTTTTAAAATCTTACAAAATAAAAATTATGAAGAACTTGATTTTTACCATAGGTTGTCTCTTTTTTTGCAGTTCCGTAGGCTATGCAAATTCTAGTTTACTTGTTGAAGATACAGTCAAAGTCCAGCACCCTTATGTCGGAAGAAAAGCGATCATGATCAACGTGGATCCTTTAATTGGTTTTGTAGGCAATCTTTTTAATGGTGCATCGTACAATAATATAAGACTCCATACTGCGGGTTTGGTATATCGAAGATATTTACCTGATTATAAAGTAAAAAGAATAACTTTAAGTGCAAATTTCAGATCCAATATTTTGGATAGGCAAAATAATTCATTCAGTGTTTTGGATGATGGATTTAGAAAAGTCAATGATTTTGCTGTAGGATTTACTGTGGGAAAAGAAAAGCACTTTATTCAAAATAAATTTAGTCTGTATTATGGGCATGACTTTTTGATGTCAGTATCTTATGATGATTTGGTCCATCATTATGATTATCAAAATGGTGATATTATCAATGAAGATGTCTTTAGTAGTACTTATACTCGAAGAGAAACTCTAGAGTCTAGATATATAGGTGCATCATTGGGGTTTGCGGGTATATTTGGTGTTGACTACATGTTGTCCAAAAGGATTTTTCTAAATGCGGAGATTAGAATTCCTTTAGTGGCTTCCTACAATTATAATCAGAGGACAAGATATGAAGAAGTCTTAGTGGATTTCGAATCCAGACAAGTCACTACTGTTCCTTTGACCAATAGACCTGATATTCATCAATTTAGTTTTGATTTATCCACTACCCAATTTTTCCAATTCAGGGCAGGATTTGTTTTCTGATTTTTATTTAATATTCAAGCTGTTGAGCCATTGGGCAAAGGCATCTGCATTTTTTTGATGATCTTCATAGGTCTCCGCAAAAGCATGAATCCCACTATTATCTGCTTTAGCACAGAAAAACATATACTTATGATCTTCAGCATTGATCACTGCTTCTAGACTGGCTAGTGAAGGCATACAAATCGGCCCGGGAGGCAATCCAGCATACATATATGTATTGTATGGTGAGTCGGTCTTCAGATGGGAGTAAAGGACTCTTTGTATCGAAAAGTCTCCCATAGCATATACCACGGTCGGGTCTGCTTGCAGCTTTTCTCCAGCTTTTAATCTATTGATATATACGCCTGCTATTGTAGGTCTTTCGGGATCATAATTGCTTTCTTTTTCAACTATGGATGCAACGATATAAGCTTGTGTTGGATCTAGATTGTTTTTTGCAATTTTGGCTTTTCTTTCTTCTGTCCAAAATTTATCATATTCGGTTTTCATGCGCTTTACGAATTTTTCTGGTGTGGTTGTCCAAAACATTTCGTATGTATTAGGTATAAAAAGAGACATAAAATTATCCTGATTAAAACCCAATGATGTGGCAGTTTCGGGATTTTGTAGATAAGCTAATATGGTGAGAGAATCTGTTTCTATATACTTTGATACCTTACCTGCTAGATCCTGTATCAATCTGATATTATTGATCACCACTTTTTGAGGGTCTTGATCACCGGATCTGAGTTTGCCAACTATTTGTCTATTGGTAAAACCGGGTTTGAAGGTATATTTTCCAGGCCTGATATTACTGCCATATTTCATATATCCAGCTACCACATCAAATGAAGCTTGTTGGATCAGTACATCATTTTCTTGAAGTATTTTCTTTACATCATCCAAGGTCGAGTTTGAAGGAATGAAAATCGTTTTATCTTCTGTTCCTTTGATATTTGGACTGAAAATAGTCTTTCCAACCAATAAATAGGCTATCAACACTAAAGCCAAGACAACCACTAATCCAATTTTAACTTTTTTTGACATATTTTATTTATTAAAATTAAAATTCAAAAATCCAAAACACATCTCCACAACTCCACAACCGAAGCGAAGCGAAGTCCCGTTCCGATAGCTATCGGAAAGCGGGATCCACATCTCCACAATCTATCAATATTGCTCATCTTCCGAAGGGAAATGACCAAATTTCACGTCCGATACATAGGTTTCTACAGCACCTTTGATAGTGTCATAAAGATTGAGATACCTTCGGAGAAATCTCGGATTAAAATCTTTGGTTATACCCAGCATATCGTGTACCACCAAAACCTGACCATCTGTTCCGTTACCTGCACCAATACCAATAACAGGTATATGTAATGCTTCTGACACTTTTTGGCCTAAAGTAGCCGGAATTTTTTCCAAAACAATGGCGAAACATCCTGCTTCCTGAAGTAATAAGGCATCTTCCATAAGTTTTTGTGCTTCTGCTTCTTCTTTGGCACGCACGCTGTAGGTTCCAAATTTATAGATACTCTGAGGAGTCAATCCCAAGTGACCCATGACAGGTACACCAGCAGACAATATTCTTCTTACCGATTCTTCTATTTCTGATCCTCCTTCTAGCTTTACTGCATGTGCGCCAGACTCTTTCATGATCGCTATGGCTGAGTTAAGAGCTTTGGTACTATTGCCTTGGTAAGAGCCAAAAGGTAAATCCACCACTACAAAAGCACGTTCTACTGCTCTGATGACAGACTGAGCATGGTATATCATTTGTTCCAGCGTAATAGGTAATGTGGTCTCGTGTCCTGCCATCACATTGGATGCGGAGTCTCCTACCAATAATATATCTATACCTGCAGCATCAAGGATTTTGGCCATGCTATAATCATAGGCTGTAAGCATAGAAATTTTTTCGCCCTGCTCTTTCATGGCATGAAGTACATGGGTAGTGATTCTTTTGATATCTTTCTTGGCTACAGACATGAAGGTGATTTTGATAATAAAAGTGCAAATGTCATAAAATTTTTAAGATCTCAGAAGTTTAAATACAAATTATCTCTTATGATTTTAAAATATAATAGTAAAGGTAATCATGGAAGGGTAGGCTAGTTCTACTTTGTTAAATTTAAAATTTGCTACCGTAATGTCATAAAATGGGTTTCTCAGTTGATAAATATCCTTCGAAATGAAGATCTATGTTAGTTTTTGGTGTTCCACCGTTTCTCTATTTTTAGGCGTCATTAGTATTTACAAAGTGGTGTGAAATCTTTTTTTTATGTCGTTTGACAAAGTAGAATTAATTTGATTTAAGGATATGTTTACGATGAATGAAGTTCAATATGGAATACCGAGTATCAATGAAGTATTTTATATTTTAGACTTATTCTATGCGAACATTCATAGAAATTATAAAAAAATGTAAAAAAATTAACAAAATTTTAATTTGGACTTAACTTCATTTTTCGGAATAATAGGGCGTTTTGTATGCATGATGTTTTTAGTTTAGGAATTTTATTTCGATAAATTGTATATTTTAGATTTTAGTGGTAATGACCTTAGATTTTAAGTGTTACATATTTGTTAAGAAATCTTTGGTTTAATGTATCTTAATATTAATTTTACACCGAATATTGAGTTTTTTCAGTTTCAGACAAGCGGTTCCCTCCGTGCGAATAGTATTTTTTGATTTTGAAGTCATCGTTTTGGCTTCTATTATTGTATTATTCAAATTCAAATTAAACCAAGAGAATGAATAAGTTTTTACAAAGTTTATTTTTTGCTGTATCACTTTTCGTGGTAGGCGACATGAGTGCTGCTTCTGTTGGAAGCACCATGCTAAATTATGATTTTTGTTACATCCACCCTGATGGAAAGCAGGAGTTATCTGCTACTTCTATGGATATGACATTGTTCAATTTTAATTGTAATAACCCTGTAGATAATTTTTCTGCTTCAGGAGTATTAAACAATCAAAGTTTCAATAATGGTGGTGTTTATGGTGACTTTTATTTTTTAGTCACCCTTACTGGAAACCAAAGAGCGGTGATTACCATCAGTGGTGCGAATGCTGTAATGCAAGAAATCGGTCCATGTAACACGCCTGATGGTGGAGATACTGCCCCGTTAGCTTTTTGTACTGCGGGTGTTTACAAAATCAGGGTACAAAATACTAACCAAACTGTTGCAGCGACATTTACCGCCAATATTACTATCACCACTCTTGCGGTGGCAAGCATCACCAGGACGGAGTCTAGTGGCGCAGTAAATAATGACGGTATCTTGTGTGAAGGTGGTCAAGTAAGTTTACAAGCAGTAATGACTGATCCATCTCTGACAGGTCTTACTTACAGTTGGGCGGGACCTAATGGATATTCAGATTCAGGTAACCCAGTAAGCATCAACCCTGTCACGGTATCAAATACGGGTACCTACACTGTAACCGTTACGGATGCCAATATGTGTACCACGACATTCACCACTACCTTAACGGTAAATCCGGTTCCTGAGTTCACTATAAGTGACGCAGAAACATCAGGTATTGCCAATGATGACGAAACCGTCTGTGTTGGTGATCCTTTCACACTGACAGCTAACTTTACCGTAGGTGCAGGTGCTACTTATAGTTGGGCATTCCCAGGCGGTACCGGTAGTACCAATCCACTGGTCATAGCTAGTGCAAGTATTGCTAGTCATAATGGTACGTTCAATCTTACAGTCACTGATGCCAATGGTTGTACCAATACTGCAAATATAGTCATGTCTGTAGAGCCTTTACCTGCGGTTAGTAATACAACCCTGAAAGCTTGTGCTATTTCTACAGGTAGCAATCAAGGTGATTTTGTACTAGAAGATGCCAATGAAGCAGACAACTATCCAACCAACCAAAATGATGGAACTGATGTAGATAATGGCGCAGGTGGTGTCACAGTGACCTATCACACTACATTAGCCGCTGCCAATGCAGGTACAGGAGCTATTGCCAGTAGTGTATATACTAATGGTACGGTAGTTTTTGCCAGAGTAGAAAATGATGCCACAGGATGTCATGCTGTAGCTCAGGTAACATTGGAAGTAGTGCCGCTCCCAGCAAAAAGCAATACAGAACTTAGAGCATGTGCCGACCCAGGCAATCCTGGTACGGCTGATTTTACACTTTCTGATGCAGAGTTAGCCCCTGCCTTTCCTGCAGGAAACTCCAATGTAACTGCAGATATTGACAATGGTAACGGTGGGCTTGACATCTCTTATCACACTACATTAGCGGATGCACAAGGTAACACAGGAGAAATATTTGACGGCCCATATGCCAATGGTACAACGGTATTTGCTAGAATTTATAATACAACAACAACTTGTTTTGATGTAGCGACGGTGTTACTTACAGTACTGCCTTTACCCACAGCAAACGATACAGAACTCAGAGAGTGCGAAATGCCTGCTGGGTCAAATCAAGCTATGTTTACCTTGACTGATGCGCAGCTACCTCCAGGATTCCCTGCTACCAATTCCAATGTAACCGCTGATGTAGATAATGGTACAGCTTTTACAGTAACATTCCACGGTACACAAGCAGGAGCTGAAAACAATACAGGCCAAATAGGTGCTACAGGTACTTTTACAGATGGAGCCATCGTATACGCTAGGGTAGAAGACCCGGCTACAGGTTGCGCAGGTGTTGCAGAAATATTACTAACTGTACTAGACGCTCCTACGCCGGAGATACAATATGAGGGATCGCCAGCTAATTTCACAATATGCGCGGGCGAGGCTTTTGACCTTACGGTGGTTTCTACTACAGGTACGGCACCGTTTACATATAGCTGGACTTTGCCTTCGGGAACCGGTTCAGGTAGCCCTTATAGTGTAGGATCTGCTGTGGTAGCAAGCCACAACGGAAACTGGGTGGTAACGGTTACAGATGCTAACGGATGTACAGGTACAGACAATATTAATATTACGGTCACTCCTGCACCTGCCAATGGAAGCTGTGGTAGTGCCATCAATGTAGGTACAGGATTTTCTCCACTTTCATTTTCTGGAACCACAGTATGTGCTCCTGATGGTGGTCCGTGTGCGGCTCCAGACAATGAGTCAGCAGTATATTTCACTTATACCGTGCCTCCAGAAGGATTAACAAGACTAAGAGTCAACGTACCAGGTTTCAATGTGTCTATAGGACCAGGTTGTGGCAGTGGCAACTGTGAACCTGATGCATCGACTATAGAGTGTCCTGATCCAGGGTCTACTATATATATTACAGTAAGTTCTTCTGAAGCTGGAGAAGGAGCGTTTAATGGTCAGGTTCTGCCTGCATTCGAACCACCAGCAGTAACAGGTACAGTATTTGTGGATTTGGATATGGATGGTAGTTTTAGTGGTGCCGATGTGCCTTTAGGAGGTGTATCGATAGCTGCATTCCCTGATTGTAATAAAAGTAATACACCAATCTTAGTCACTACAGATGATAGCGGTAACTTTACTTTCGCTCCAGGATCATTGCCTGTTCCTCCTTTAACCTACCTGATTACGATTGACCCTAACAGTACTGTGGGCTGTGATGCCAACGTAGCGGAATGTATAGAATTGGATCCTTGTGAAAACAATCTTGATGCCATTCTTTTCCCTTGTCCACCACCAAATTGCTCCGAAAATCCATATTCTTATGGTAATGATTGTGATGGTGCATATGAAAATCCGCTTTGTGACCTGCGGGTCATTGGAACATTTCCTTGCGGTCAAAATCCTTCAGAAATTGGGAATTGGAGTCCATCGCCTCACTGTAATGGCGTTTATCACAATACATCATTTTATGGATTTGTGGCAGGTTCAGGTGACTACAGTATTCAATTTACGATATTCAATTGTGCTGGGACAGGGGTGCAATATGGGGTGATGGATGCCTGTAGTCCTGGCGGACCTTATGTGGTTTGTGATGGTAGTGCTACAGGAAACGGACAAACAGTAACAATTCCTTCCAGCTTACTTACACCATGTACCACCTATATTTTCTGGATTGATGGTTATTCAGGTTCAGTATGTAGTTATTATGCTAATGTCATAGGTGATTGGAACAACTGTTCAGTACCTGACATTGAAGATATTCGTTTGGATTTTCCATGTACACCACTTTGTCCATCACTCAATCCAGTCACACTGACTGCCGTACCTGAACCAGGTTCTATACCTCCGATCGAAGAGATCACGGGCGCCATATACAATTGGTCTGTGAGTGGCCCAGGTGGAGTTACAGAGTACAGCATTGAGGGACCTGAAGGTATTACTTTGGAGCATGTATTTATAGAAGCAGGTACGTATACCGTATGTTTGAGTACATATCACCCATGTGATGGTGACTCACCTGATTTCTGTAAGACTTTCACCTTCGAAAATATTACAGATGATTTCATGGAGTTTAAAATCTGTACTGCCGACTTCCCTTGGTCAGGGGCTATCAATCCGAATAATAACAATATGCCACTTTTGGACAAGCATGGCAATCAGTGGGCATGGTTTGGCGGTGAAATAACTCTTGCTATGGTTAGAAGTGGAAACTGGAATTACAGTAGTGTTTATGAAAATGCATGTGGTTGTACTTATACTCAGGCAATGCGTATCACTGAAGTGAAAACAGGTGAAGGTAAACAAGATATCGCCATATGTCAGAATGAAATACCGTACACTTATCAGGATACTACTTTCAGAACAGAGGTCACCAATTATCCATATAAGTTGGATATTAAAACTAAAAATGGATGTGACTCTATCGTAAATATTACTACCAGAATACTTAATATGGGTGGAAATATCACAGATGCATGTGTTCAAGGTGGTTTTGACTTGACTTTCAATATGGGACTCGCATTTATCAATGCAGAAAGAGACTCTATAAAATATATTTGGAGAAATAGTGCAGGAAATGTCATTGCTGACAATAATGCAGACCCTACCAATATTTTTGTAACTGCGGTAGGTACCTATTCGCTAGAAATTCAGGTATTTAAGTTTGGTAAATCATGTTCGTTTAATTTCAATAGAACAATAGATCTTACAGGTAGATTGCCTTTGGCACCTGTGGCAGACAATTGGCCACAAAAGATTTGTGAAGATGCCAACACTGCTACTTACAATGTATTGACGCCTAATCCAAATTTGATTTATTTGTGGACTGTACCAGCTACAGCTACCAAAATTCAGGACGACAGCACAGGTACATTGATCGTAAGATGGAATGGTCCAACAGGTGGTGATATCTGTGTAAGAGCCAGAAATCTATGTGGTGATGGTCCTGCTACATGTCTACCAGTGGTTTATGTAGATATGATAGATCCTGACTTTAGTATGGTAGGTGATATCTGTAAAGACAATGCAACGCCAATCTTGGCCACCAGTACACACACTGCAACTCCAGTGGTATACAATTGGGGTTTTGATGGTGGAAATCCAGATGTGCCTACAAACAATGGCCCAGGTCCACATAATGTAAGATGGGCAAGTGCAGGTACTAAGACGGTAAGTCTATTTGTATCAGAAAATGGTTGTGTCGGTGCCCCAGTCACTAAAACCATTAATGTGGTAGAATCACCTGCTCCTCCCATTGTAGACTGTGCGGGTGGAACATCAAGTAGTGTATCCTTCTCTTGGAATGATGTACCGGGAGCTACTTCATACAATGTAATCATCACAGACCCTGTCGGCATCACAGGTACAAAAGTGCCGGGTCAAAATAGATTTGAAGTGACGGGACTTGCTTTGGGGCAAAGTGTAACCATTATTGTGGTGGCTGTAATACCGGGCCCATGTGGCAATGTGACTTCACTTCCACAGACATGTACAGCTCAAGACTGTGGTACTTTACCAACAGTAACTATTAGTAGTATAGCAGATATCTGTTTGCCAGGTACTCCTGTTCCACTTAATGCATCATTAATTACTGTGACACCTCCTGTTCCAAATAGTACCGGTTCATTCACTGTAAATGGTAATCCTGCTACGGTTTTTGATCCAGCGGCCTTAGGAGCGGGAACACATACTATTAGATATTTATTAACTTGGGATAACAATAGATGTAGTCAAGTTGGTACTAGTACTGTAAAAGTGTCTGAAACACCTTCTTCAGTCTTTACTGTAGGACCTGGAGGTTGTGTATTGGATCCTGTGACGGTGACCTATACCGGCGGTACTACGGGTGCAGTATATACTTGGAATTTTGGTCCAGATGTGATAGGAACCTACAACGGTACTGGACCACATAATGTCAGATGGACCAATCCTGGACTGAAGACCATCACACTTACAGTATCAAAAGATGGATGTACATCAACAGTGACTTCAAGAACAGTGACAGTTAATCCTGTTCTTACCACACCTACCGTATCTTGTACGGATAGAAGAATAGATGGTGTCACCTTCGGTTGGGATCCGGTAGCAAATGTCAGTGGATACAATATCACGGTACAGATAGTAGGAGGAGCTGTTTTGTTTTCAGGTGTCGTAACTAACACATCATATGATGTTTCGAGTATAGCAGAAGGAACCGATGTGCGTATAACAGTCACCGCTGTGTCTAACAACGGATGTCCAAATACTTCAGCATCTGTAGTGTGTAAAGCTACAAGTTGTCCTGATGCTATCATTACATTCCCTAGTAAAGTAATTACAGAATGTCTTACAAGTACATTGGCTCCATTGCCACTTACTTATACAATTAAAGATAATATCGCAGGTGAAGTGCCTACAGTATTGTGGAGTAGTGTGAGTCCGATCACCAATGCGGCGATCAACAATAGTACATCGCCTCCAACATTCAATCCACAAACAGCTGGTGTGGGTAACCACATTATTGTGCTGTCATACAAACAAAGATTGTGCGAATGGAAAGATTCCATTTTAGTAACATTGAGACCTGTACCACAAGCATCATTTACATCAGAAGATAAAATATGCGTTAGTGATCCACTTTTAGTCAATTATACAGGTACCAACACGGGTGGCAGAATGCTGACGTGGGATGATGGTGGAGCTACTAGATTAGATTTGACAGCTACATCCGTAAGTTATACATTCCCTCAACCAGGCACGTATACGATCGGCGTGACCACATCACTAAATGGATGTACATCTACTAAGTTTACCAAATCTGTAGTTGTGGAAGCTATTCCTGCTACTCCAGTCATCACATGCGCATCTACCTTAAATTCAGTGACCTTCAGTTGGAATGCTATAACATGTGCTACGGAGTTTGATGTAGAAATTGATGGGGTATCTAGAGGCAGACAAACTGCAAGAACTTTTGCAGTGACAGGTCTAATGGAAGGCGATAAAGCAGTGATAGATTTAGCTTCTATATCTACTTGTGAATGTCCGATACCTTCGGCAACACTTACATGTGAAGCTAAGAGATGTCCACCAGTGAATATTACATTACAAGCTTCTCAGTTGAGTACTTGTTTGGTGCCGAATGCTGGCAAAATCACCATCACAGCTACTGTAACTGGAAATACACTTGGTGGCAAAGGAACATGGAGTGGAAAAGGAGTAGATGCTAATGGTATCTTTGATCCTGTGGTAGCAGGTGCAGGCACTCACGAGATCACCTACAGTTATATAGACGAAACGTGTCCTTTTGAGCGCAAAATTTCTATAAATGTCAATGAGTTGCCAAGAATTTTATGGGAAGTTGTTAATCCTAAATGTTACAGTGATTTGACAGGTGGTTTCAACTTTACTATAGAAGGAGGAAAGGCACCATATACCACTACTGTTGATGGAAGAGCTGTGACAGGATCTCCTGCTACAGGCATCACATCTGGCAATCATACTTTTGTGGTAAGAGATGCCAATGGTTGTGAGTCTTCACAAGCTTTTGATATTGTGATTCCTGCACGACCATCGTTTACGATAACAGGTCCAGGTATCGTTAATTTGAATAAGCAGGCTACCCATACTTTGGATTTATCGGGTATGCAGGCATTCATCAATGTAGTAGATTCAGTAGTTTGGTTACTGGATGGTAAGAGAGTGTGCTCAGGAACTGTAGCTACTTGTAGTACATTTACTAATACACCGACTAAAGGACCTCATGAGCACGATGTGACCATTTACTACAACAATGGTTGTAAAGTATCTGCTAAGTTGTCTTATGTAGTGGTGGACTTATACGAATATTGGTTCCCGAATATTATCAATCCATATTCTGTCAATAATCAGTTTAAGATCACCGCACAAGACCCTTCATTATTTGTCAAAAAAATGAGAATATATGATAGATGGGGCAATTTAGTATTTGTGAGTGAGAACTTTAGTGCTACACAAAATCCTGCTGTTTGGAATGGTAAATGGTCCAAAGACGGCAAAGGAGGAGATGATGTAGTACCGGGAGTATATGTATATATTTTTGAAATGTCCAATGACTTGGATGACAATATAGTGGAGACGGGCGATGTAACCGTCATTAGATAAGGTGCTATAGATTTTTTATACAAAAGAGGTATTTGTGCGTTTGCATAAGTACCTCTTTTTTATTTAGCCGAAGGTGACGCAGATTCAACACAAAAAATTATTAGTGCAAAAACGATAGTTCATATCGCCAATAGAAGTTGTCGCCTACTTTTTTTATTTCACTACAAAGTCTAATGATTAATCAATGGTAAAGGCATTTGTAGGTTCTATTTTTGGCAGATTTAAATTATTTCTTTACCTTTCGCCATATTTTTAGTGCAATGGGTAGATTAGTCCGTATTTTATTATATGCTTTTATCATTTTGATACTGTACTTTTGGATTACTGCCATAGTTAGGTCCTATCAAAAACGTGAAGTCATTGTTCAACAGCCTGAGACTACGCAAATAGACACCAATGTTCAAGTAACAGAAAGAGACACCACTTTAGACAGTACAGAACCACCTACTAACGAAGAGATTGTAGATGGAACACTAGACTATAAAGAATTGGATGATAAAGTCAAGGAAATAGAGCAAAGACAGGAATTGACTAAGACACAAAAGGAACAGCGTCAAAAGCAAGCTGATAAAATCAAAACACAAAAAACAGAACCCCAAGTTGTAGTCGGTGATGGTGGTAAGTATAAAGTCATTGCAGGTAGCTACCTTCTGAAAGAAAATGCAGAAAAAATGGTTAAGAAATTAAAATCATTAGGATACAGGGATGCTAAGATGGTGGTATTTTCGGCATCAGGGTATCATTCTGTGGTAGCAGCATCATACACATCAGAAAGTAATGCCAAGTCAGCGGTATCGACTCTAAAAGGCAAAGGTGTGGATAGTTTTGTGAAGACCCAATAATTTTAAACTATTCATTCACTATGTGTGGTCGATCGTCACTCACTAAGACTGAAAAAGAAATAGAAAGTCGTTTCCAAGCTACTTTCTACTCAGAAGAGTTGGAAAGGTACAATCCATTGCCCAATTATAACGTGGCACCAACACAAATGATGCCTGTGATCACTCAAGACGACGCGCATCACCTTAAAATATTGAGATGGGGATTGATTCCGTTTTGGGCAAAAGATAGAACTATAGGCGCTAAAATGATCAACGCCAGAAGTGAAACATTAACTGAAAAGGCAGCATTCAAAAATTTATTAAAATCCCATAGATGTATTGTGCCTATGGATGGTTTTTATGAATGGCAAAAATCCGGCAATCAAAAAGTACCTTACAGAATTATTACTACAGATCAGGATATTTTTGGTGTGGCAGGACTATATGATACCTGGAAAGATCCTGACTCAGGAGAAGTAGTCCATTCATTTACGGTCATCACAGTTGGGGCAAATAAACTCATGGAATCCATACATGATAGAATGCCTGCCATACTGACCAAATCCAATGAACGTATGTGGTTAGATCCGGAAATAAAACCACAAGATGCTGTCCAATTGTTATTGCCTTATGCAGACCAGGATATGAAGGCGTATCGGGTTTCTCCCAAAATCAATAGCGTAAAGGAACAAGGCGCAGCATTGATCGTTGAAGTAAGTGATGAGGACCGATCAACTCCGACGCAGCTGTCGCTTTTTTGAGGGTTAGGTGGGATTAAGGTTGAGATTAAGATTAAGATTAAGGCTGAGATTAAGACCTGACTGCTGTAATGCAATGAAGGCAGATTAAGGTTGAGATTAAGGTTAAGGCTGAGATTAAGGTTAAGGCTGAGATTAAGATTAAGGATAAGATTGAGAAGGCCTGTCTGCCGATGTGTTATGGAAGAAAATTGTGATTAACTTGAATACCTGAAGTGCTAAAACTTGAATCGTGGCATCGGCTAAGCTCAGCTACCGTCTTCGCTCTATATGATTGAGCTGCTCCGCACATTTTACTGGCGATCCAAGAAAATTGAGATTGACTTGGGTACGTGTGATGTTAAAAATTTAATGGTGGGTTCGGCTAAGCTTAGCCACCTTCTTCGCTTTTGATGATTGAGCGAAGTCGAAATCACATCAAATAAAAAAGCCCATGGAGACGAAACCATGGGCATTACTCAATTTAATAACCAAAACTCATACTCTTAATAATTCAAATATCGTGCCAAATATTTTCATATGTTTTAATATGACTATTTGTAAGTGAATTATTTTATATTTTTGAATCCCTTTTAAAGGATGATTGTGATCAAAAAATAGTGCTCGTGACTTTTCACGAGCAACTACGAATTTTACAATTTAATAACCAAAACTTACACAATGCAAAGATATAACATATTACTGATATATTGTATGTGTAAAGTCATTTATTTTAGTGTTTTTAATATATTTTTTATATCGTATTTGTAAATAACAGATAATCAATTTTATAAAGATTTAAGTTTATTAATATGTTATAAATAAAATATATGTTTTATACTGAAATTGTTTGTTTTGTAGTTAGTATTATAGATTATTATATGTGTTTGATTTGAAGCCTTGTGTTAAAATTATCTTAAAAGAAACTATTTGAATTCTCTCTTGAAATTTTGGTTGTTTTATAAGCGTACATTCTTATTTTAAAACCTAATAAAAGTTATTATTATGAAAAATGTTTTAAGTACTGTTGTCATGATTGCAATGTGGGCCGTGAGTTCTTTTGGACAAAATATGGAAAACACTCTAAACAATGCTGAGTTAAGAAAAGTAGCTTGGCACTATGAAGTTGGTTTAGGGTATCAGTCTTTTGATCCTACGGCTTTGAAAGCTTCGCTTCGGGCAAATAATTATGGATCTGATCTTTCAAGTAGTTTGATTCTTTTGAATTATGGTTTTGGTGCTGTCTTTTTTGATAAGTTGTACACAGGTTTGAATTTTGAGGTAGGTTCTACTTCTGATTTTATGAGATCTGGAACTAGTGTTCGACTTTCAAAATTTAGTGCAGGACTAAAATTGGGTTATGATGTTTGGTCAAATAAAAGCCATAAAGTTTCATTCTTGTATCAATTAGGAATAGATGGCAATGAGCTGGGTCTGATTGATAATGTTCGGGCATTGCCTGATTTTGGTGCGGCCTTAGACCAAAGGACAACACAATCATTGTTTAGCGGCAATCTATCCAATAGGTTTTTGGTCAGATATGATTATTTATTTAAGCAAAGACAAGAAGAAAAAGGAATAATAACACCTGCTTTAGGTATCGAACTGGGTTATAGTGCTGCGGGAAATAATAGCTGGGACGATGTGGTCAATGGTCCTGAAATTAACAACAGTGGTATATTTGCAAACGTGGTTTTTTCTGCGAGATTGAAAAAATATAAAACAACTAATAAGAAACTTTAACTCAGGTATTTGATTTGCTCATAATACTCAGTGATGCGTTCGTCTACGATGATGTCTCTATTGCGCAATGGGCTTTTCAAGATGACTCCATTCAGGGTACGGCAACGGCTCAGAGCAACGTAGGTTTGGCCACTTTCAAAAGCGCCGCCACCCATATCTATGATGACTCTGTCAAAGGTTTTGCCTTGACTTTTATGTATGGTGATGGCCCACGCTAATTTGATCGGATATTGTCTGAAAGTTCCTATGGTTTTAGAGGTGATCATGCCAGGTTTTTCGGGATCATTTTCGTATTTTATAATTTCCCATTCTTGCTTTTCCACTTCAATAGTTTTTTCATCTTCTCGATCATCTAGAATCTTTACTAAAATGCGGTCTTCACTGAGTTCTTCAATAATGCCTATACTGCCGTTGACAAATTGCTTTTGGAGATCATTTTTTACGAACATGACCTGTGCGCCTTTTTTCAAGATCAAATTAAATTCAGTAGGGAAAAGCTGAGGGTTAAATTCGCCTACCACAGTTGCCTGAAATGAAATAGCTGGCAATGCTATAGCTTTTAGTTCGGCTTCGTTAATATTATTGGCAATGTCGTTTCTAGATGATAGTGTGATGTAAAACGCTTTATCTTCAGGCAAAGGTTGATGTCTTTCATTGAGATACATAAAGTCTTCATAGTCCATATTGTTGAGCCTGATATTGTCTAGCAAATTGATAAAACTTCTTTCTTCTTGTCTATAAACATGGATTAGTTCTATCATCTTGATATTGACGGTTCGCATCACTTGTGCTGAAAAAAAATACGGTGTCGCATAGGTGGTACGAAAATACTCTTTTTCAAAAGGAGTAGAAACTACAGGAGGCAACTGAAAGAGATCTCCAAAAAATATCATTTGCACACCACCAAAGGGCAAGTTTACATTTCTATTAATGCGCAAAAAATAATCAATATTATCTATAATATCTGCTCTGACCATGGATATTTCGTCTATAATGATCATATCCAGATTGACATATATTCTGAAGTTTTTGCGTTTTTCTATATCGGACCTGTTTAAAATTCTGGGTGGAAATCCAAAAAACGAGTGAATAGTCTGACCTTTGACATTGAGCGCTGCTATCCCGGTAGGTGCTAAAGTTACAACCCTTTTTTTGGTGGTATTGCGAAAAACTTGCAATAAAGTTGATTTTCCTGTGCCTGCACGTCCGGTGATGAAAAGTGGATCAGCGGTGTATTCCATTTGGTCTAAGATTCCCTTAAACTCATCACTCAATGTGATCGGTGATTTCATCTTTTATGGTCCATTTTATTGCGGTTACCTTCTTCGTCTTTTTCCTTTGGTATAATCAGGTCTGAAACCTACCCTAAGCGTAAATTGGAGGTTTTTAGGGTTGGCAGTAGCATTGACAAGAGTGGCTTCAGCAATAGGTATATTTTCCCAAGGAATGCCTGAATGAAAATAATAGGAAACTATGGGTGTGATTGTGATTAAATCATTGATACCAATATCGAGACCGATTCCAATACCCGCACGAAAGATAATACTATTGACGTCATCACTTTGCACAGTCGCATTATTTATGGACTTGGTGTTACTAGTCACGTATCCTAACCCTGGCGTAAAATGGAAGAAAAGGCCTTTGTTTATAGATGGGCCTTGTTTGGAGAAAGTAGGGCAGTCACAATCACCTTCCATATCTAGGGCATAAATGTGCGTATTAAAATTGAAATAATATCCTGTGAGTGTGATATTGTCTATATTATGCAAACCATTCAAAGTGCTTTTGGAAGTACTGTAAGCTATTTCAGGCATAAATTCGACCCGTCTTTTTTTGAGTCTAAACCAATAGTCTAGTCCCACTTCGTATCCTGTGTCAAATATTTGATTTTCATTACTATTAGCATTGAAAATACTATTGTCCCATGCCGAGAATGACTGGTTGTTGTATTTGGCTCTTAGCCCAAATTGAGCACTTGAAAAGGGTAAAAAACCTAAATACAATAAAAAAGCTAAAAGACAGACTCTCATACTAGATGTTTTGTCGTAATTAAACGTATGGTGTGTCTGTATTGTTTTATTATTTTGTGACCTAATTTACTCGAATGTTATGTGGAGCTACAACTTTGTTTATAAAATTCTTCAAATCCTTAGTGTTGTATAGATTAAAATCTAAACTCCAAAAATCATTTTCATTATTATAAATTCTTAGGTAAAATGTATTTAAACTTATAATGGTTTTTAGTTGCTCTTCGGTTAGGCTAATTTTGTTTTTACTGAGAGTATAACTAACATTTCTACTGATTTGTCTTGTGTTTTGTACCGGAGTTTGTTCATTGACAACTTGCATTTCCGTCTTAGTTTCTGTGACCCATTGATCATTAACCATTTTTGTTTCAGTTTTTGTCACAGGTACTTGCTTGGTTGTGTTTTGATAAGTGGTATAAGTTTCATTATCCAGTCTGTTTTCATTTACCGCGGCGGTCTTCAGGTTTGTCATTTCATACTTCATTTTTTGGGCTCCATACATAAAGTATACGTCATTGGACAAATCAGCATCATTTACATCTAAGTTGGTAGTAATAATGATGTCAACCATATTAGGATTGGTGCTGGTTTTTATAAACTCAATATTAAATCTTTGGTGTTTTCTTTTTAGTGCCGAAGTAGCATATTTTGTTAAGTTGAGTAGATAGGTGTCGGTTTCCTTTATTTTGTCTTTGACAAGCCTTACATAAGATACCGGCTCACAGGAGTAAAACGTACAGCAAAAAAGCAGGGAAAAGAGTAATGTTTGTCTCATCGATGTGTTGATTTTGTTAAGTTTTAAGAATAGGCAAAGATATATATTCTAGTGTGTGTCGATGTTAAAAATTATATAAATAAAGTCTAAGTTAATCATAAAAAAATATCCATATGCTGATTATATATCCAGCTATACGGTAATGAAAAGAGTTTGATAGAATGATACAGGTAGCGTGCCTTTAGCTACCTACCTTTATCATTCTTTAAAGGTAATTTACTTTGGAAACCATTTTTGACTTATCGACACAAAGGATTTGTCTTTTTTGATCAAACAGACTTTCTTAATTAGTTGATTTAAAATTCCTAACGTCAAACACAAGCCATTAAGTATTATGAATTATTTTGCTCAGTTTTGCTAATCAATAAGTTATCTCTAGTATTTTTTTGAACGGCAATAGCCCCAAACATAGCTAAAAGAAATGCAAAAGCATAAAACCCTTTTTCACTTGGTAATAAAGTTGCATTCCAAAGTCCAATAATAAGTAGGGCTATGGATAATATGGTAGCAAACCAACAAATATTGTAATACAAGTCAGTTACCGGATAACCTTCTAGTCTGTCACGGACGCTTTTCTGAAGTGAAACTACGGCAAAGAGACCAAACATTAAGACTGTAAAATAATATCCTTGTTCATTGAGTACCATTTCTGAACGAAAAAGACCGATAAGATATCCTACCAGGCCCGTTCCAAATGCTATCCATGAGGCTGCAACAAATGCGTTTGATGTTTTTTGTACCATTTTTTTTTTTTTGATTATTTATTTTTTGTAATAAAAAAATTAAGTCTTAGAAGGTCTAATAGCAACAGCGTTCTACTAGATTTTATATTAGAACCCAAAATAAGTTACATAGGTGAATGTCACTTGGACTGACTTCTTAAATATTAAGATGCTTTTTGGTGACATAGATGAGCTTGATGTTTTTTCATGAATGATGTTTAGATGCTTTTACACTGATTTAATTGAGCAACAAAATTATACTTTTTTCTTCAAAAAATGAAAAAAATATTTTGAGCTGGAAAAATAAAATACAATTTCTAAACTCTTATATTTATAATTTCAGAGTCCATCAAGCCTTAATATGTGCGGTTGGAAATAGATTTATGTGCGAAATTTAATCCGACGAATGCACGAGAATGATGCAGATTAAATATGATTTTAAAATTAAATTTAATTTTTTTCAGTTTTTATATCGGCATAAAACATTGAATAAAAAATGATTAAATATAATAAAAACATAAATTTAAAACTATTTTTGGCTAAGCACTTGATTTATTGAAAAATATACCACTATCTTTGTACCCGAAATAGTCAGTGATAATACTTCACAGTTTTGTTCTGCATTATTTATACAGATGAGGCGAGAGAAAAGGCTCAGAGACCCTCAGGCAACCTACAAAAAGTAAGGTGCCAATTCCTTCCCGATATTGGGACATATAAATTTTTGAACTTATTAAATCATGAATTCTTTTCAACATTTAAACTTAAAACATGACTCACCATCGGTGGGTAGCGACTTTTTCACCACTCCTTCTATTTCCATGTGTTGCTGTTGTTGTTGTTGTAACAACTAAAGCGCAGCGTACATGATGTAATTTTTTTTTTCATAAAATAAGGCTGTTTTTATCATGTATGTTGTGGATTCCCAACTAGGGATCTCTGCGCAACTATTCCTATTTGTAAAATTTATTTTTCAAACTTTAAATATTTTACCCATGTCAAACACTAAGTCATACAAATTCGAAACTTTACAGCTTCATGCTGGCCAAGCTGCTGACCCAAGTACGGGATCTAGAGCTGTTCCCATTTACCAAACTTCCTCCTATGTCTTCAAAAATGCAGAACATGGAGCTAATCTCTTTGCTTTGAAGGAGTTTGGAAATATTTACACCAGGATTATGAATCCTACTACAGATGTATTTGAACAAAGAATTGCCGCTCTCGAAGGTGGTGTAGCTGCAGTTGCTACTTCATCAGGTCAGGCCGCTCAGTTTCTGGCTTTAAATAATATCTTGCAGTCAGGTGATAATTTTGTGAGCACATCATATCTTTATGGTGGCACTTACAATCAGTTTAAGGTGGCCTTTAAACGTTTAGGTATTGATGTGAGATTTGCACAAGGAGATGCTCCAGAACAATTCGAGACCCTTATTGATACCAATACCAAAGCCATTTATCTTGAAACCATAGGAAATCCAAGATTTAATATTCCTGACTTTAAGGCCATAGCCGATCTTGCCAAAAAGTATGATATTCCTTTAGTGGTTGACAATACTTTTGGTGCTGCGGGATATTTATTCAGGCCCATAGAGCATGGTGCCAATATTGTCACTGCCTCAGCTACAAAATGGATTGGTGGTCATGGTACCAGTATAGGGGGCATCATCATAGATGGTGGTAATTATAATTGGGGTAATGGTAAATTTCCACAGTTTTCGGAGCCATCAGAAGGGTATCATGGTTTGGTATTTTCAGATATTTTTGGGGTCAATAATCCATTAGGATTGCCTAATATCGCTTTTGCCATCCGTACCCGAGTAGAAGGATTGAGAGATTTTGGACCATCATTGAGTCCATTCAATGCATTCCAATTGATCCAAGGATTAGAAACCCTTTCTTTGAGAGTACAACGCACCGTGGAGAATGCCTTTGAAATTGCTCATTGGCTATCGGTACATCCACAAGTGGAAAGTGTTAATTATCCAGGATTGGAAAGCAGCCCTTATCACAAACTGGCGAAGAAATACTTAAGAAATGGCTACGGAGGTGTTTTAAGTTTTACCATCAAAGGAGAGAAAGAAGACGCGTCCGCATTTATCGATAGTCTGCAGTTGGTGAGTCATTTGGCTAATGTTGGTGACGCGAAAACATTGATCATTCAGCCATCCGCAACCACACATCAGCAATTGTCTGAAGCAGAACAGAAAGCCGCTGGTGTTGAGCCCACCACCTTAAGGTTGTCTGTAGGCATAGAGCACATAGATGATATCAAAGAAGATTTGATTCAGGCTTTCGCTGCTGTCAAAGCCAGACAAAATAGTGCGGCCACTACTAAAGCTACTCCAAACCCTATTTTAAATTAAAATCTGAATATCTACCATGGAAACCCAAGGATCACCTATTTCTGACCATAAAGCAGATGAATCACTCCAACCACAAACATTGAAGTATTTTCATTATCCGCACCCGTTTCAGTTGGAAGCAGGGTCGTATTTACAAGAGTTTACATTAGCCTATCATACTTATGGCAAGCTCAATGAAGCTAAGGATAATGTCGTGTGGGTGGTACATGCACTGACAGGAAGTAGTGATCCGGTAGATTGGTGGCCTGGCGTAGTGGGCAAAGACTGTGTCATTGATATTGAAAAACACTTTATAGTGTGTGCCAATTGTTTAGGGTCACCCTATGGTTCTACCCAACCTTTATCGGTGGACCCAAGGACAGGCGAGCCATATTATCATGATTTCCCTTTGATTACGGTTCGCGATATTGCCAATAGTTATGAGTTATTAAGAATCCACTTAGGTATCGACAAGATACGTTTACTGACAGGAGCTTCTATGGGAGGACAGCAGGCACTCGAGTGGGCAGTGCTTGCTCCTTCTGTTTTTGAATATTTATTATTGATTGCAACCAATGCCAAACATTCACCATGGGGTATTGGCTTCAATGAAAGTCAAAGATTGGCCATAGAAGCCGATGGAACCTGGCAAGAGAAACGACCTGATGCAGGTAGTGCCGGATTATTGGCTGCGAGGTCGATTGCTTTATTGAGCTACCGATCATCACAAGGATACAACAAAACTCAGGCGGATGATACAGATAAAACCGATCACTTCAGAGTGCAATCTTATCAAAGATATCAGGGAGAAAAATTAGTCAAAAGATTTAATGCCTTTTCTTATTGGACACTTTCCAAAGCTATGGATAGTCACAATATAGGCAGAAATAGGGGTGGAATCCCTGCGGCTTTATCCAAAATCAGGGCTAAAACGACTATCTTGGGTATAGAAACAGACATCCTTTTTCCATTGGATGAGCAGCAGTTTTTATACCGTCATATACCTAATGCCCGATTAGATGTGATTCATTCTGACCTGGGACATGATGGATTTTTGACAGAGAGCAGCAAGGTGACGCAGGTGATTCGTAATGTGATGGAAGGTGTAGGATAAGTTTTAAGTTTTATCAGTTTGGGTTGGTTTAATTTGAGCATTTTTAGATTTTTGCTTTTTTTATTTTGCTTCAGGCAACGCAATTGATATTTTGCGCACACTTTGTTTTGTTATATTTTTATTCAAAACAAAAATCAAACCCATGCAAACGCGAAATCAAATATTAATATGCTTTTTACTCTTTCTAAATCTATGGGCAAAAGGCCAAAGTTGTGTAAATGGATTTATTGTTTTTAGTAGTCAGGCAGAAGTAGATCTGTTTGCAGTCAATTATCCTGGATGTATTGAAATCAATGGAAATGTTTTTATCCAGGGAAATATAAATAACTTGAATGCATTAAATAATATTGAAAAGATCAATGGAAAGCTCAATATTGTAACCACTACCCTAAATCAATCTAATCTATTTCCTAATCTCAAACAAATAACCAATAGTTTGCTGATTAGTAATACGGGTTTGTCAAGTCTAAATGGCTTCAACAATTTAACCACCGTTAACAATAAAATTGAAATCTATAATAATAGTAATCTAGCCACCTTAAATGGCTTTAATGTTTTAACGAAAACGGATACTGTTTTTATAGGCCAGCAGGTAAATATTCAAACTGCCTTTACCCAAATCAAAACTTTAAAGTCCTTAAAAATAATTTCTTATGTAACTACCGGATCGGTCTTGCAGGTTTCTGGTTCCACTTCTTTTAATATGCTTGAAAAAAGTGTCAAAGTAGAATTACATGGGTTACAAAATACAAATTTGAATTTTCTCTCCAATCTAGATACTGTTACCACTGAGTTTACCATAAATAGCTTTCCCAATTTGAATAATCTTGGAGGTCTATCTTCATTGTCATATGCAGATAAATTTAGTGTGGTGGGATGCAATAGTTTGGCCAATCTAAATCTCTCTCCTAATTTGAAGATAAATAAGGTGTTGGGGATTTCTTCAAATCCAGCCTTGACCAACTTGGTTGGACTCCCATCCATTTCTCAACTTGACGAACTTGTAATTTCAAATAACGATGGTTTATTGAGTTTGGAAGGACTTAATAATTTGAATACCGTGAAGTCCTTCTTTTATATTATACAAAATGGTGCTCTGACAGATATTTCTGCTTTGGATAATTTGAAAATCATTGGTGCCACATTGCATTTATATGAAAATCCGAGTTTAAATGCTTGTTGTAAAATTGCATCATTGGTTACTAAGAATCGAATATTGGGTGAAGTGCAGATATATGATAATGGGGCAGAGTGCTCTAGCTTGCTTGATATTATAGGTGTTTATTGTTCTGACCTAGACGAGGACGATGTCTTTGATACAGATGATAACTGCCCTAATGACCCCAATGATGACCAAGAAGATACCGACAATGATGGTGTAGGCGATGCATGTGACAATTGTCCTTTGGTAAGTAATACAAATCAAGCAGATGCAAACAATGATGGGGTAGGGGATGCTTGTCAATCCGTTTCCGGTGTAGGATCGATGCAGATAAGCTCAGATGTATATGTAGATAATAGTCTCAGAGGCGTGATACTCAAATCGTCCAATGGATTTTGTTATAGAATCAAAGTAAATAATAAAGGAAAATTATCTTCCAAAAAGGTAGCTTGTCCTTAAGGATTAGCCGGTGAAGTATGGGGAAGTAAAAAAGTTAGTGTGGTTTAGATGTACCATACTAACTTTTTTATTTTACTGTCTTTTTGATCATGCGGCTAGAAAAAGTTTAGTATTGAAATGTTATATTTACTTATTGACTGCAACCAAGTTTGCATCTTCATAAACACACTTACCTACCCACCATCTTCTTGATCATCCCGCTGAAGATAAATCCATGGAAAGGCAGCACTGCATACCAATACAATCTTCCTAATACGCCTAAAGGCCTAAAAGTAGCCGTCTGCGTAAGCATGTTTTTTTCATCTATTTTGAACTCCAACCAAGCTTCTCCGGGCAACTTCATTTCTGCGTAAAGCAACAATCTTTTTTCTTCTTTGTCAGCTAAGAGCACACGCCAAAAATCTAAGGCATCGCCCGAATGGATTTCTGTGGGACTCTTCCGTCCACGACGCATACCGACACCACCGAAAAGCTGATCTATAAATCCACGCAGTTCCCAAAGGAAATTGCCATACCAACCATTTTGACCACCTATCGACCATATTTTGTTCATCGTGGTGACTAGGTCTATCACCTTTTCTTTTCGAATATCTGTAAAACATCCATTCACAGGAACTTCGATATATTGAGAGATGCCTTTATTAAGTGTTTCGCTGGTGAGTGCATCTTTCCAACTAGAGATGACTTGATTTTGTTCTATTTTGTCAAACGCCAGTTTGATGGATGTTTCATAATCAAGAAGTGTTATACCGAGTAATGCTGCCAGATGATTGGGTTTGCAGACAACTTCAACTTTCATGCTATGCACCAGGTTTTTTGCTAGTGCGTAAGATGTCGAAGTCACGAAATAGAGCCAATACGAGGAGATTTTAGGCGTCATCACAGGCACTACCCAAATGTATCGTTTCAGATTCCTGATTTTGGCAAATCTGAGTAGCATTTCTTTGTAAGTAAGTATATCCGGACCACCAATGTCATAGGTCTGTCCATAGGTTTCTGACTTGTCTTTGACACCATCCAAAAACTGAATCACATTGCGTATTCCTATGGGTTGACATCTCGTTTTGAGCCATTTTGGGGTGATCATGGCAGGTAATTTTTCTACCAGATCACGGATGATTTCAAAGGAAGCACTGCCTGAACCTACGATGATACCTGCGCGCAAAGTGGTCAACGCAAAAGCAGCTTCCCCCAGGATATCTTCCACATGTTTTCTTGATGTCAGGTGGCGAGACAGCGCTACTTCATTGACGATACCACTGAGATAGATCACTTGTTTGACGTGCGTATGATCTAGTCTTTCTTTGAAGTTTTGAGCGCAAACCTCTTCCATGTTTTCAAAATCACCTGATAATGTGGACATTGAATGGATCAGATAATAAGCCACATCAATATTTTCAGGGATAGCTTTTAGCGTCTCGGGATTTAAGAAATCAACTTCTATGACGGTGATATCATTTTTGTTGTAATTGTGGTATTTAAATCTACGGGCATCTCGCACACAACAAACCACATGGTGGCCTTTGTCGAGTAAAACAGGTAAAAGTCGCTGACCGATATAACCGGTTACGCCCGTAAGTAATATGTTCATGATAAGGTATTTAAAAAATGATCTGCCTTGGCTAAAAGTGCATTTTGTTTATCTATCGGCATCTTATCAAAACTACGTACCAACATACCTAAACGTGGATTTTGCAAGAAGAAATCCCGATGTACGTGCATAAATCTCCAGAATAAGGCATCCCAGGTTTCTTGCCAAGGACCTTTCTTAAAATCACTCATTTTCATCAGGTAATTGCTGCCACTGATGTAAGGTTTGGTAGACATCAAGCCGCCATCTGCAAACTGACTCATACCATAAACATTTGGTACCATGACCCAGTCATAGGCATCGATAAACAACTCCATAAACCAGCGATACACTTCATCTGGATCAAACTCGCACAAAAGCATAAAATTGCCCACGACCATCAATCGTTCTATGTGGTGACAATATCCGGTATCCAATACTTTTTTGATTACGATATCTAATGGTTGGATACCTGTATTGCCTTTCCAAAATGATTCAGGTATTTTTCGGGTAAATCCCCAATAGTTGCGGTTGCGTTCTTGGGTGCCTTTGAGTTGATATACAGCGCGGATAAACTCTCTCCATCCAATGATTTGTCTGATAAATCCTTCAGTGGAGTTGATGGGAATATGATGTTCACTCGCATAGTTTAGCGTCTCGTCTATGATGTATTGCGGTGTCAAAAGTCCCACATTGAGCATGGGCGTGAGTACACTATGATGTAAGACCACTTCTTGGGCTACAATGGCATCTTCGTAAGCCCCAAACTCCGCAAATCGTTGTTCCAAAAATACTTTCAACCAAGCTTTGCTTTCAAGGAAGGTGGTAGGAAATAAAAAGTTTGGATTTACTTTTCCATAATGGTCAGCGAAATGCGTTTCTGTGTAGGAAATGGCTTCTTGGTAATAATTATTTTGGGTGATCGGAGTAGTTTTAGGCGGTGTTTTGTCCTTGGGATATTTGAGTCTGTTCTCATCATCAAAAGTCCATTTTCCACCTAAAGGATTTCCCGCCGCATCGAGCAAGATATTTCTTTTCTGACGCTGTTGTTTGTAGAAATCTGTTTGGAAAAATCGTTTTTTATGGGCAAAATAAGCATTGAGCTCTTCGGGTGTATTGAGAAATAAGGGAGAAGGGAGTTTTGTTATGGCTACTTTTTGTTCCTGACAAACGTTGGATATCCTTTTTTCGAGCCAATCATCAGTGGTGTCTATATAGATGACTTCATCTACATTATTGGCTTTCAGATAAGGGAGTAGTAAGCGAATATCACCAAGCTCAGATGGAGCATCTATGTAAATGACTTCTTTACCTAGACTTTGGAGATACTCAGCATAAAACTTCATACTCGCCCGATGAAAAGCTATCTTTTGTTGGTGGAAGCGATATTGTCTGAAAAACAAATACTCTTCTATAAGGTAAATGGTATCACATTTGCCCATTAAAGGATTTTCTTCAAAAAGTTGGTGAGGAAATACAAGACCGACTTTCATGATATCTTATTTTTTAACATTCTACACTTATCGCTACAGTATTTGACTTCATGCCAAACTTTTTCCCATTTTTTACGCCAAGTGAATGGTTTTTGACAAGTTGCGCAAACTTTTTGGGGAAGATTTTCTTTTTTTACGTTTTGCAAAACACTTCTAATTTGTTTAGGGATGGAGAACAGAAGAAGTGGAAGGATGTTTTGAGTAAAATGCTATTTCATACACTAATGACTTAATATCATTACTAGGCTATTAAATATTTAAACTAAAGCCTTGTTTTCTTTACATAATCTTAGAATAATAGGGATAAAATTTAAAAATAAAGAAATTTTTGAAAAGTTTTTATCACAAGTTGCAAAGAGTTTACAAGATAATGAAATCAACGATCTTTTGCTTATGTTAATATACTTTTTAAGTTTTCTGGATCTTGTCGAGTATCCCAAATGGAAATAATATAAATACAATATAAATCTTCTTGGTAAAAAATTTTATAGTTTCTAACGATTTTAACAAACACACCATCAATATCAGTTAGTATCCTAGGATAAGAGAACTCAGCAATACAATTGATTGCGGAAACTAGTAAATTATTAAGTTTTCTTGGATACTCCAAAGATTTATTTCTATGATACCAATAAGAAAGTATCTCATTTTTCTGTTCGGTTGCTTGCAATGACCAAACTATTCTTTTAGCCATTCTTCTGTCTCTTCATTTACCTGTTCATTTGTAATAAATTCTCCATTAGCAATTTGCCGAAGACCGATCTTTATCGATTCCCTTTCTAAGTTATTGACTTTGTAAATTTCGTCAGATGTCTCAAATCTAATGAGTTCTAAAACATCTTTCAAGATAGGCTCTCCCACATCTTCTAATTTTTGGATTACTGACTCCTTTAGTTCTGTTATTGACATTTGCTGATTATTTATTTTTATGATTGTTATTTTAAAACTGACTTTCTTCATAGAAACGATAATTTTACCAAATGAGTTCAAAGAAGGTTTGATACAATTAACCACAAAGTAAAAACGGGTAAAAAAAGTTCTTTGAAGACATAATGATTGTTTTGTTGATACAAATATAAGACATGAATATCTTACGAGCAAATTAATGCTAAACCTTACTTGGTTCATCATCCTAAAATATGGACAAAAGATGTATAGATGAAATCTTGAGTAAAAAATGTCATTGTGTCGCCTTCGATACAAGCTAGGAATATTTAAAACTTTACTTTTGCTGCATGACATATAAGAACCACTTCATATTCATTTTTTTACTCGCAAGTATCAACAGCTATTCAACATCTGTTTCTTCTGGTCGTATTTGCAATACTCCGAAAAATGCAATGTACCCTTATGCTTGTGATTATGACAAATGGGGATTTTCTGACAAAAATGGAAATATCAAAGTACCATGCAATTATGAAGCAACATATATAGTACAAGGACATTGTAGCTATCCGCAGATAATAAGAGAAGATGCCTATTTTGTACGAAAAAAAGGGAAGCTTTATATTTTTGATCGTGGAAAGGAGACTAGATTTCAGGAAGTGGATACGTTGCCCATCATTTCGGCAATTTATAATCATTACATCATTTTTAAGCATTATCGAAAAGAAGAATATCAAGTTTATTTGCGCAATAAAAAGAAGTTGTTACATCAAAAATTTATTCAACCACTCAATATCGATACTTTAAATAATCAAGTTTATGGTGCTTTTACTAAAGACAGCTCTTTGGTGATCGATTATAATGGTAAAAAGATATTAATTGTAAAGGCACAAAATTTGATTAAATATGGAAAAATCTATATTCCTCATGAAGACTACAAAACGGCAAAATTGTATAACCAAAATGGGAAAGCCATCAACAAAAACAATTATTCAAAAATAGAAAGATTTCAGAAAGGGGGAAATTTTATCTTTTTGGTCGAGAATGAAAAATATGTAAAATTGCTGTATCCTAATGGAACATTTTTTGACACTAAAGTGAAAATTGAAAACTCAGACCAAATAAGGTTTTTCCACCAAAATGGTATTTCTCTTATTATTAATTACCATAAAAGAGATTCGATTTCAGTCTATAATCACAAAGGACAAAAAATTATCAAAGAACCCTTTAAACAAGTCTATCATGGAGAAAATACTTATTTAGTTTCAAAATCAAAATCCTACATAATTGGACCTGGAAACTTAATTTTAGGCACTATAAATTATTCAATTGCTGATAGAAAAGGAAATACCTTCATCAAATATTTTGGAAGTTTTATTGGAACTAATGCTCAAATGATAGATAGTAGCTATGTCTATGATGAAAATTTGAAATTTTACAAAAAGTTTGACGGTTATGTAGTTGACGTGTTTTTTGATTCCTTGTATTATGTAAATAATAAAGAGTACAAATATTTATACGATTACAAAAATGATACCTTAATACTTTGTAAAAATGCAGTTATTGACAATAGTATCAAAAGATCAAGAGATATCTTCAGCCCAATAATAAGAGATGCGTTCAAATTCAATTTTTTAAGTATCAATTATACTGACTATGAATTTGAAAATGGGATATTAACTCAAGTTGAAAAACCGATTCAACTTTCATATATTGGCGAAAATACAAGGTATAATGTTGGTATGATTTGTGAAATAGACACTCAAAAAGTTAAATATAATGTGATAGATTATACAAAAAAATACCAGGATAAAGCTAAAGTAAGGGAAGGACATGAAGCTCTAGAAAAAGCCAGATTTGAAAATAACAGATTATTTGGCTATCTAAATGTCAAAAGAGATACCATTATGCCATTTATTTACGATTACTCTGTACTTCACAGAAATTTCATCACATTTGAAAAAGACTCTATTTGGACAGTTTTTGATACAGTGACTTATGAGAAGAAAGTATATGATAGGAAGTATTTTTTTAATGGTCCTTACTTTGAAATATTCCCGAATCTTTTTTATACAGTAGATGATATTGCAAATCGCGGAAATGTACTTATTTATCACTTAGATCACGGAATTCTTTTTGGAGGAAAATCAGTTTCTCATTTTTCTGATTTTGGAGATAATTTCATGGGTGTTGAGTTTGATGAAAACACTCCTGTTAAACTTATCCATGGATATTCTGGTACGTTGATAGATGATTATGAAGATTATCAATTGTTTGACAGATATAGTTATAAGTATAGTTTGGAAATACTTTATAAAGAAAACCATGTTATAATCAGTAAGGACAAAACCCACCAAATTGATTTTTTTCATCTTTCTTTTGACCCAAACATAAATGATGATTCAAGAAGATATTTTTACGATTTTCTAATGTTTAACCTAGAAAAGAAAACATTATTGTTTAATCCCGAAACCATGAAATTTCTAGCAAGCGATGCATTGATGGAAAAACTTCGTGTCAAAAAATACAAATCCATTTATCCAGAGTAAGATTCGCCCTGATACGGTCTAATCGATAGGCATAAACAGTCAGCGGCATCAAGATATTTTTCTTTAAAGGTAGGTAATAGCAGAAACTAAATGGAATGATTCCAGACTTTTTCGGTATCCCTTACCTAACAAAAGTTATATTGTTTGTTTTTTATATAGCACATAACTTTGCACCATAAAAATGTAGTAAAAAACTGCATAGTCATTGAAATTAGATTTTTTCCTTAAGCATTCAACACAGTAATTTTCAGGTCGTAAACTTTAATGGTTTACGGCCTTTTTAGGTTTGGGCTTGATGTTAAACCTATATATGGGCAAAATTAAAATGCATGTAGCTTAATAGTGAATTACGTGGCAACAAATAGTCTTAATGACACAACGATTATTCTTAACGTCAAGACGAATGCTCTCAACGTTCTAACAAATACTTTTAACGTCGTGGCAAATACTCTTAACGTTACGCCGAATAGTCTTTACGTCGCAACGAATACTCTTAACGTCGCGACGAATACTCTTTACGTCGTGGCAAATAGTCTTAACGTCGTGGCAAATAGTCTTAACGTCGCGACGAATAGTCTTTACGTCGTGGCAAATAGTCTTAACGTCGCGACGAATAGTCTTTACGTCGTGGCAAATAGTCTTAACGTCGCGACGAATACTCTTTATGTCGTGGCAAATAGTCTTAACGTCGCGACGAATAGTCTTTACGTCGCGACAAATAGTCTTTACGTCGTGGCAAATACTCTTAACGTTACGCCGAATAGTCTTTACGTCGCAACGAATACTCTTAACGTCGCGACAAATACTCTTTACGTCGCAACGAATACTCTTAACGTCGCGACAAATACTCTTTACGTCGCGACAAATACTCTTTACGTCGCGACAAATAGTCTTAACGTCGCGACGAATACTCTTTACGTCGTGGCAAATAGTCTTAACGTCGTGGCAAATAGTCTTAACGTCGCGACGAATAGTCTTTACGTCGTGGCAAATAGTCTTAACGTCGCGACGAATACTCTTTATGTCGTGGCAAATAGTCTTAACGTCGCGACGAATAGTCTTTACGTCGCGACAAATAGTCTTTACGTCGTGGCAAATACTCTTAACGTTACGCCGAATAGTCTTTACGTCGCAACGAATACTCTTAACGTCGCGACAAATACTCTTTACGTCGCGACGAATACTCTTTACGTCGTGGCAAATAGTCTTAACGTCGTGACGAATAGTCTTAACGTCGCGACGAATAGTCTTAACGTCGCGACGAATAGTCTTAACGTCGCGACAAATACTCTTAACGTTACGCCGAATAGTCTTTACGTCGTGGCAAATAGTCTTAACGTCGCGACGAATAGTCTTAACGTCGCGACGAATACTCTTTACGTCGTGGCAAATAGTCTTAACGTTGCGACGAA
>CAZGMB010000041.1:0-48445 GCA_964526715.1 uncultured Aureispira sp.
AACTCCACCTTTTGATTGGGTACAAGAAGTTTTCCAAATTCTATATTAATGATATTATGTGCGACTGGATTTGGAAAGAGTCTTACGTCATGTTGAATATTTTGATCATAGGAAGAATTCACCATTTTTGAATCAAAAAAATCCAACACAGGAAGAACGGACATCTTCATGAGCTCAAAATCAAAAGCTACTCCCAAATCAAAAAAACTAGAAAAAACATTATAGTTTGCCCCTGAGTATAACACTCCACAAACTTTCTGATCGAATATATAATTATCTCCACTCATTCTATAAATAACATGAGCTTCTTGTCGCGGAGTGATACCATCCACCCACCAAAGTGTTGGGAAATTCCACTTCAAGGGTACTAAATCCTGTATAATCGAGGTATCTTCAGGTACAACAAAGGGTACACCTTTACCACCATCATTCCCATAACTTTGACAATCGTACGATTGTAAACCCATAAAGTCATAAACAAATGATCCCTTTTCAAATGCTTGAGGAGGTGTACCATATTTATCAAACAAAAAATCCAAACCACCTATCCAAAGGTTGCCCCCATTTTCTAGATACGTTTTGATTTCATTATTTTCAGTATCGTCTTCATTCCACAAGGATAGTTTAGTACCATCATTGGAAGTCTGCCATATGACTAAATCATAATTGGCTAAATATTCAAAAGTAAGGAAGTCAGCACTATCTAAAGCATTAAAATACTTTGCAGAATATCCTACATCAATTATGGCATCATAGATTGTCTCCGCATTCAAAAAAACATCATCCGAGTCGTCTACATAAAGTATTTTGATCTGAGCACTTAATGATAAATTCAAGACCAAACTAACCCATAAAATTAAACTATATCTACGCATATCCGAAAAGATTTAACGCAAATATAAAAAGGTTAAAACAAGTGGTGACTTATTTTAACCTTTTTTAATAACTAAATAAATAGATATTTAAAATTTAACTTTTAAGCAGGAACAATCCAGCCAAATTTATCTTCGATGGTTCTGTTTCTGATGCCATTGATGGTATCATATGCCCATTTGCTGATGCTTCTCTTTTCCATGTCAAGGGTTACAACATGATCATTGTATTTTAGGTGAGAAACCGGAGCTACGACAGCGGCAGTTCCTGTACCAAAAATCTCAACCAAACTACCGTTTTCTCCAGCTTCTATTACTTCATCTATAGTGATGGGTCTCTCTGTCACTTTGTATCCCTTGTCTTTAAATAGGGTGATCATACAATCTCTAGTGATTCCGGCTAAGATAGCACCATCTAGATTTGGCGTGATGATTTCGTCACCAATGACAAAAAATATGTTCATGGTGCCTACTTCTTGGATATATTTTTTGTGTACACCATCCAGCCACATTACCTGATGGTAGCCTTCTTTTCTAGCCATCGTTGAAGGCAATAATGATGCAGCATAATTACCAGCTGTCTTGGCTTCGCCTACACCACCAACCACTGCTCGCACGTATGTATCCTGAGCCAAAAGCTTGACGGGCTCGCTGTAATAAGGCCCTACAGGCATAACAAAAATGATAAACTTATATGTATCTGATGCTTTTACTCCGATGGTTTCGTCAGTGGCATACATAAATGGTCTGATGTAAAGTGCTGAACCCGCATGCGGTGGAATCCATGCCTTCTCCATGTCTACTAAGGTATGTATTGCTTGTAAAAACAAATCTTCAGGTACCTGAGGCATACTCATACGATAGGCTGATTTATTAAGTCGTACGGAATGCATCTCTGGTCTAAACAATAATGCATTGCCCTCAGCGTCACGGGTGGCTTTCATGCCTTCAAAAATAGCTTGTCCATAATGCCATGCCATATTTCCAGGATGTGTTGGTATAGGTGCAACAGGTTTGATTTCCAAATTTGTCCATTGACCATCTATATAGTCTGCTACAAACATATGATCAGAAAAAGTTTTTCCGAAAGGTATGTTGTCAAAGTCCACTTTAGATATGGCAGACTGGTCTACTTTGGTAATTTTGAATGTGTAACTCATGATGGTTGGATTTAATGGTTTAATAAATTGATTAAGGTCCTTTGATGCAATACAAATCTGAAAAGCAAGTTGGGCGGTTTTAAGAAATATAATTTCGTTTGATTAAAGATAGTAAACTTACTTTACCATCACTAATTTAATTTCTGACAAACTAAAGTCGTCCCAAAAAACGGAATAACTTTTGGATCATTCTAAACTAAATTACAAATACTTGGATCATTGCCCATCTATATTATAAAGAACTTTTACTAAAACTTGTGTGACACAATTTTTGTTTATATATTGCACTACAAAAGTAATAGTATTTTTAATTTTATTTTATTTTTGTAAATTATTTTTGACATTTTCAAACAATATTTTAATTTTTAACCAATTTAGAAATATTATTCTGATCCCAATGATTACTCACCCTGTATACCAAATACCTGAAACAAGCAAGGATTCGATTGTCGTTTTGGGTTCTGGATTTAAAAATCTTCTGATCATTTCTGATAAAGACCGATGTGGCGAAACTGAGCGCACTACCCTATCCAAAATGATTGGTGCTATAAAATACACCTTTCCCGATGATGTTTTTTGGGTAGAACTATCCAAAGATGAAGCCATATTGGCAAGTGTAATTATGCCAAGTTATAAAGATGTTTTACTTTTTGGTGTATCACCTGAAAGAGCAGGATTTAATATAGAATCTAAACATTATCACATAGCACAGTTTGAACAAAGGCGACTGTTGTACTGTGATCACCTTCAGGAAATAGTGACGAATGTCCAAAAGAAGCAAATGTTATGGACAAAATTGCAAGAAATGTTTTTAAAGCCCTAAATGATCTTTATGCAAACTCTAATATTTGCGACTGCAAATGAACACAAACTTACAGAAATCAGATCGATTTTGCCGGATTACGAAATTAAAGGATTGTTAGATATCGGGATTACAGTGGATATAGCAGAAACAGGATCCACATTGGAAGAAAATGCCCGTATCAAGGCCCAATATTTATATGAAAAGACCCAATATATTTCTTTATCAGAAGATACTGGACTAGAAGTCGACGCATTGGGTGGCGCTCCTGGTGTGCATACAGCCCGCTTTGCTGGAGATCAAAAAGATCCGGACGATAATATGGCAAAGTTACTGGAATTATTGGGAGACACAGAACATCGCAGTGCTCAGTTTCGGACTGTTATTGCACTGATAAATCATGACCAAACGCTATATTTTGAAGGAATTGTTAAAGGAAGTATTGCGAAAGTAAAATCAGGTAACAAAGGGTTTGGGTATGATCCGATTTTTATACCCGAAGGATTTGATCGTACATTTGCTGATCTAGATGTATCTATAAAAAATCAAATCAGTCACAGGGCCCGGGCAGTGATGAAGTTGGTGGATTATTTGCAAAAATAAAATGCAATTGCTAGGTCTACCCCTGAAGTGACCTATTTCTTTGTAAATGATTCAAAAGCACTTACCAAACGATCCAAATCTGAGATTTTGGTGTATACATGTGGCGTGATACGTACACACTTAATATTTTCCCACTCTATGGCAACGGTGTGAATTTTGTGTATGTCAAAGAGATACGACTCAAGTTCTTGCGGCTTTTTGCCTACCACACTAACACCACATATAGAACAGGAATAGGCATCTTTTAACGATGTGTGCAGGACAACACCTGGCAAATCTTTTACCTTGGATGCCCAATAATTCTTCAGATACCGGATTCTGGATTCCTTTCTGGCACTGCCAATAGCATTATGAAAATTTAATGCTTCTCCTATACCTTGTTCTAAAGGAAAGCTACGCGTACCTAACGTCTCGAATTTTCGGATATTATCTCCTTTGGGATTGTCATTGCAGATTAATGGCCATACTTTTGAAATATTATTTTTTTTGATATAGAGCATGCCTGTTCCTATGGGAGCCGACAAAAACTTATGTAAAGATGTCCCAAAATAATCACATCCCAAATCGTGGATCTTGAAATCGAGTAATCCAAAACTATGTGCACCATCTACTATAGTGATGATACCATATTTTTTGGCCATGGCACAAAGTTTGGCTACTGGCATGATCTGCCCTACCCAATTTATGATATGGGTGATATGAAGTACTTTGGTATTTTCATTGATGGCAGCTTCAAAAGCATCTACGATTTGCTGATCATTTTCTATAGGAAAATCAAAACTAAGCTGAGTGTATTTTATACCTTCTCTAAATGATCTTTGCTTCCAGGCTTGAATCATATTGGGATAATCCTGTTTGGTACCTATAACTTCATCGCCTGCTTTTAGATCCAAGCCAAAAATGACGGTATTGAGTGCTTCTGTGGCATTTCTATTGATAGCAATCTCTTCCGGATCACACCCAGCAAGAGCGGCCAGATTTTTTCTTACCGGTTCTCTTCCTTGATCCAAAATCCTCCACATAAAATAAGAAGGACCTTCATTGGTCAAATCATTGTATCTTCTGACGGCTTCTTGTACTATTTTTGGACTAGGACTGACACCACCATTATTGAGATTAATGATATTTGAGTTTACAGTATAGCATTGAGATATATAATTCCAATAATCTTCATCTTGGGCAAATGCTTCATCACTCTTAAGCCCGTTGTCTGATGCATCAAAAAATGACTGGTGGGACAATGTAAATAAGGATGATGCCGAAAATGCTCCCGCTGATTGTAAGCTGTGCTTAAGAAAGGTCCGCCTGCTATCCATAAGTTTTAATAATCAGTTTTGATGGAAGCATCAAACGGAACTCCCAATTGATATCTCAAATCATTTGCTTTGGTACCATCTGTCACATCCAAACCATAATGAATTTTCTTAGGGTCATCATAAACAAAGGTGCCGAAGATGCGATCCCAAATGGAAAAAATATTACCATAGTTAGTATCTGTCCACGGTCTTTCAAAGTGATGGTGAAATTTGTGCATGTTGGGAGATATGAAAACAAAACTGATAGCTTTGTCTACTGAAGGTGGCAAGTGAAGATTGGCGTGAGAAAAATAAGTAAAAAATATAGTCAAAATCCTGTATATCAGATAAAATGCAACAGGCATGCCAAAAATAATGATCGCAAATAATGCAAAAGTCTCCCTCATGATAAAATCTCCAGGATGATGTCTTGTGCCCGTCGTGACATCTACGGCTGTATCGCTATGGTGTACCATATGAAACCGCCACATAAAGCTGACTTTGTGTAGTAAAAAATGAACTAGGTACTGTGCAATCAGATCTAATGCCATAACCGCTAATAGTAATTCAAGCCAAAGGGGAAAATCTATCATATAAAACAATCCAAATTGATGTTCAGATGTCCAAGTAAAAATACCGACAGTGGCAATTCCAAAAAGCACATTGATGAGCATCGTAGTACCTAGAAGTATCAGATTGACCTTACTGTGTTTCCATTTATCATAACTCAGATCAAATAAGGGATAAATACCCTCTGCAATCCAAAAAATGGTAAGACAAGATACGATCCATAAAAACTTATGTAAAGTTGTCAGATTTTCAAAGAAGTCAATGACCTGATGAAGCATGGCGTAAAACGTTATTATAGCGCAAATATAATCAAGGACTTAAAATAAAAGGATGATTTTGTGAAAAACGTAAACTAATTTCAAAATGATTTTTTTAAAACCTAAATTTGCATCAAAAAAGATGACCAAACATCACATACCGGTTTTTATTATCACAGGATTCTTAGGATCAGGGAAGACAACCTTTATCAACCATTTTATCAAAACCAATCAAACATTAAGGGTTTTAGTCATTGAAAATGAAATCGGCAAAACCAATATCGACGGCGCATTGCTTATCCAGGACCAGACCGATATCAGAGAGCTCACCGCAGGCTGCCTTTGTTGCGATCTCAACGAAAAGCTTTATGATCTTTTATATGAATTGAGTCAAAAAAAAGATGCTTTTGATGTGTTGATCATAGAAACCACGGGAATTGCTGATCCCGCTGCTGTTGCAGAAACCTTCTGGACGGGCGGATACATGCAAAAGCACTACGAAATCCGAAGTGTCATATGTCTGGCAGATGCACAAAACATAATAACTTCTTTGGATCAAAACGAAGAAGCCAGAAGACAGCTTACTTTTGCAGACGTTGTTTTGCTCAATAAATGTGATCAGGCTGAACGAGATGCCATAAATCACACCAAAAATATCATATCTGAGATCCAACCTGAAATACATATTTTTGAAGGATCAGAAGGTGTATTTCCAATCGATCAACTAATAAACTTAGACGTGCATCTCACTTCTAAAAAAGAAAAAATGATATCAGATCAGTCACCGTCCAAAACCAAAAAACATCAAGGTATTCATACCTTTACATTGACCTATGAAGATGCCTTTGACTACCGTAAGCTAAAACACATCCTGATGCTCCTGATCAATGTAAACAAACAACAGATATATCGTATCAAAGGTATCTTAAACATAGAAGGTATGGATGAAAAAATCATTTTACAATCGGTGTATAAATCATACCGTATGGAAGAAGGCAGCCCTTGGGCTGAAAATGAAAAACGGGAAAGTAAAATCGTGTTTATCGGCCATGAAGTAGAAAAAGAAAGTATAGATCGGGTCTTCAAGCAGTGTCTGGCAAAAGCATAGAGCGATAGCTAGGGTTTGTTAGACGTATGGTAAAGAACAGTATTAGATTTAAAAAAAGGACTCTATAATGGGCTAACTATGGAAGGAAAAATTTTATGAAAAGAACTTTTCATATAATGAAATTAAAGTCAATATAAGAAAAGTAACTAAAAAAACTCCTACACAACCCATTTTAGGGGACTCAATTATTGGCTCATTATTTTTGTATAAGTCAATTACAACTCCACTTAGTCCAAAACCAGTAATTATTTTACAATCAGCTTCTTCTTCATTTTCGGTTATTCTAAAATGGTGTTCCGTACCCGTAATTGAAAATTTGGATGACACTATCTCCCCATTTAACTTTATAGTTTCTCTTCCTATTATAGAATTGAATATTTCAATTGTATTTTCGTTTAAATAAATAGTCGTATACTTCATAGTATCTTGATAAATTTTAAGATTTCGAGAAACAAACATACATATTTATTCTATTATGATGTGAGCCATTTTCAAAATAATAAGGAAAAAAAATCTAAGCGTTACATTGACAGTTATGACAACACAGATATTATATAATAGCTTAATGTGAATTTTAATAGTAAATTGAATTGTAAATAATTGGTTGTTACTTATATAGTCTGTGACTGTTAGGTTTCAAATACATAAACCCTTGCTGATTATCAATGATTACGTTAAAGCGTTTGAGTATTTTATTACCTATAAGACCACCAAATTTATAATCAGAGCCACTCTTTTTTTGTTTTTCCAAAGTGATAACACCTTCTGAAAAAGATTGATTTGCAATGATTAATTCGGGTATAAAAGCTGCTTTTCTATCTCCAAACCCAATTATATTTGAAAACTGATCATACAAGTTATTTTTCAATAAATACTTATTTCCTAATATACCATTACCTGTATTTCCGGTATCAAACAAAAACCATTCTTTGTAGCTTATACTGTCAAATTTGAAAATAGCTTCAAAAACCGGACGCACACCGTTGTCCAAAATCATATCCCTTTTGACAAAATCAGTTTCTATTTCTGGCATATTTTCATATAACACCAATACCTTATTTTCATAATCTATTTTGTAAATTTGGTCTAGAAAAAAGCTATTTCCAATGATAACGTCTTCATACTTTTTCATATTGTGAGTCTCATAGATTTCTATATTATGCCATTTTAATCCTGCGATTTCAAATGCATTGTCTGAACTTACTCTGGTTTCATTAATGCCATCACTATTGATCAGGTTTCCTTTTTTATCAAATTTTATATTTAACTTTTTGACAGATTTTTTATTGATATTCACAGCATCAGCCCCTAAATCAAATTGGATGTTCAGTAACTCAGACCCATTGATTTTTCCCTTAAAATATATTCTATGGTCCTTCATAGTAAATGGAATGGTGTCGTTACCTGGTTTGGACTTGGTCGGTTTTTTTAAGCTAGCATAATTAGCAGAAATTTGAGTGTAACAAGAATCTTTACCATTCAAAATTACAATAAAATCTTGGATATCTCCATAATGCATATCCCATGAAATGCTATCTATATCGGTAATAAATTTTAGCGTTGTAGGTTTTCTTGGTACATCCAAGTAGTAAATATCTGGTTTGGTTTCTGGAAAAATGACCCAAAAATCGGATTTAAAGTTTAGCCCATCTTGTATTTTAACATTCTTTGAGTTTGCGCGTATGATCGGTAAGTTTGCCTGAGCAGATAAAATCGTATAAACTAAAAAACTAAACAGCAATAAGATATATCTCATAAAATGTATTTAAATATGGCGATGCTTTACTACCTATTAAGGATTACTAAATGATGTATAAAATACTGATGACGACGCATTGAATTCATTCTTTATCTTTAGCCCTTTATGCTTCATGGGCGTATTAATCTTAAAAAACGTTTTAGCTACCTGAAGGTTCGTTTCAATAGTGCGCGATATCCTTGGTGGCTTCATGATTTTATGATACATATTTCAATCTAACTTTTGGCAAAAGAATTTCAATTAGAAATCCAAAAGCTATTTTAATCCAATTCTTAATGGTCAGCTGTACATTTGCAATATCCATTTCATATGTTTCGCCCCATACGCATCGATGTTTATAATCATCATCTTTTTGATGCGGCAACGTTGAAAACATATCTAAAGCCAAGTTAAATAACTGTCGTTGGTTATTTATCCTTCATAAAACTGGGCAAAAATTCCATAAACTCAGATCCACTAAAGTTACGCTTAATATACCAAATTTTAAAGGCCGTGAATGGGGATTCTATTGACAATTCTTGAGAAATTTTCATCATTATACTTTCTTTATATATCGTTGTATAGCTTTTAAACTCGTAATCATGAAGTAAATCTAAAAGGCTTTTCATTTCTTTGATGACTTCATCAGTTAGCACCTTTGCATCAAAGGCCAAAGACTTACTTTGGTAATTGAAAATGCCATTAAGTAAGAAAACAGTATCCAAAATACTTTGACTTGGCGTATCTATGGCTGGTGAGATGATGACCTTTTCCCTAGGTTTACCTTCACAATGAAAATGAATGACATCAGTGATGATAGTTGAAAAATCTGTACAATCCAATATATCTAAGGTAGGCTTTTTCTTATCTGACACATTATTTTTGATAGAATTACAGTGAACACAAGCTAAAAATAGGTTTGCCCAAACAAACTGTAGTTCTTTTCCACCATTATTGGTAGGAATAAAATGTTCTATTTGAGATGTATCCGGCGCTTTTCTTTCACATATATAACACTTATTAGCTTGCATCTTTATCAGTGCTTCTTTAACTCCAACAAAAGATTGGGACGCAAGTGATGGTGGAGTAGGCATAGTTCTTTCGATATTGATCATGCCAAAAGTGGTTTGATTTTTTCTCTATGTCTAATATCCATATCTTTGATCCAATAGCTAACTTCAATGTCAGGCACTTTTAAAAATTTTTTGCGCATTTCAAGAATCTCATCTTTATTCTGACCATTAACACTATTCAATAAATCTTCATACTTTGACATATCTAGTTTCATCAAGTCTCCAAACTTATCCATATCATAGAAAGTTTCCAATATGCTTTCTGATGAATAATTTGAAAAATCTTCGTATCTTTTTTGGGTTTCCAAATCAAAAATGACAGCTTTTTTGAGCGACTGTAAGATAAAAGGAGAGTGCGTAGTCACTATAAACTGCACATTGGGAAAAAATCCTGTCAAAAAAGGCAATATCTTTTTTTGCAACGATATGTGCAAATGAGCTTCCACTTCATCTATTAAAGCGATGCCTTCTTTGGTGTAATCAAAACTTCCTCCTTCATTTTGCATCTGCTGCATCATGTCAAAAAGAATGTAGAGAATGGAACTATATCCACTGGATAAAGTATTAAAATCAAATTCTTCCCTATGATCTGAAGTAAGGTAAAAGTTCAATTTGTCCTCTGTTCTTTTACTTATTAATTTCAAGCTTTCGTCCTCAAATAGAAAACAAAGAGACGATTCCAATTTATCAAACCAATCTGAAATTAATTTTACTTCCTTTGCATTTTCGCGCTCAAAAGACAAAAAAGCTTGCTCCGTTCTCTTTTTGGCAAGGAACTTTTCAAAGTCTTCTACTTTTTTAGTAACTTCATCTTTAACACCTTCAGACTTTACGACTTTTAGATTTCGAACTGCTGGAAAATACCATTTTAAAATCTCTCCATATTTCGCAGTTAAACTATTTTTTTCAATAGAAACATTTAGCTCGACATTTTTATTTGATAGATCAATTTCGCTTTCCCAAGGAAAAATCGCATTAATTAATAGAACCCATATATGATCAATAACCGATGTCTTTCCACTACCATTCTTGCCTGTCAGTATCAAATGCTTCCGCTCAGTATCAGAAATATTAATCTCTACATCTTGTAGATGTCTGACTTTCTTAATATCAATCTTCGTAATAAAAAATGATTCCATACCACAAAAATAATAATATAATTGGTTATTACCAATCTTAGTGCCAAAATTCATAACCACCTACCCATTCTCCTTCTTCAATACTTCCAATGTTGGATTACTCACTGCATATTTAATTTGATCATTAAGTAACATCAAGCCAAACATCTTCATATCCATCTTTGTCTATCAAAAACCTGAACCCAATATCCAGTCCTAAGTACTTAATTATTTCGGGCCTTATCTGGAGCAAATGTTCTGCACAAAGTGGCTGGAAAAAATCATCTTTATCATCATACGCTCCTGACCAAATATACCATCCTGTAAAGCCACTTTCTGCTTTTTCTCTCTTGCCATTTAGCGGATCACTTTTCAAATCAGTAGAAACCCCAACATTTAATTTGTAATTTATGGGGCTCCATTTTGTGTTATACTTTAAACAAATCTCTTTTTGTTTTTCAATGTGATGATTACAAGAATTATGGTCCAATAATTGGTCAACATTCTTTTCAAGTCTTAGCTTCCAAAGCGACATATTTACTTTGTTGATAGGAAAGTTTATTTTTTCATTGTCCCATTCAGAAATGGTTTCTGACAATATTTCATCATCATCATCCCAATCTACTTCTTCAGAAAACATTAATGTTGAAGCAAAGCTTTTGATTTCGGATTTACAAATCTCATCATTGAGAAATTGGTCACATAATCGGATTAAATTTTCTCTGGTAATTGTCATTTTTTAAGTTTCTGGATTTGTCTTATTTAGGAACGGTTTGATGTTTGAGTATTTTGAGTTTGTGTTTATTGAATTCTAAGATGATGATAAAGCTTATGATTCTAATTGATTGATATATTCAAAATTTATTTGTTTAGGAGTATCTGGTTTTGAAATTAATTCACCACCATTTATTTTAACATTTAGTTTGAATTCTGGCTTCTTTACAAATACCATTTTATTTATCCAAAAATTTCCTTCAACTTTTCCTCCCTCTAATATTATCATTTTTTCACACGATAAGATTCCACAAAATTCTCCTCTTATTCTTACAATATTATTTCCAAGACCAATAATTTTGCCTTGAAAAGATCTTTTTATTTCAATATTTGCATTTCTCTTTAAAATTATATTACAATTATTTATACCGTCAAGAACCTTTGTTCCTTCAATTATAGAATCATCTTTTAAACAATCAATATATTCTGAAGATAACCAAAGATAATCTTCTGCTAAATCATATCCGAATATTTTTTTAAATAGACACTTAAACCTCTGCATTACCCATTCTCCTTCCTTAAAACTTCCAATGGCGGATTGCTGACCACATCGCGACTATTAAACATACCTATGATTACCGTAATTAATACCAATCCAAAAGTAATAGACATGACGACCCACCAAGAGATGTCAAAATCCAGTTTCAACTGCACTTTGGTCAATATAAAACTGGCAATCAAGGCAATACCTACTCCTGTCAATGCAGATAGTACACCCAAAAAGGTATATTCTGTGGCATTGATCTTGATGATTTGGGCACGAGATGCGCCTATGGTCCTGAGTAGGATACTTTCTTTGAGTCGTTGATATTTGCTCAGTGTGAGTGAACTAATCAAGACAATCAATCCTGTCAATAAGCTAAAAATAGCCATAAACTGAATGATAAAAGATACCTTGGTGAGTATGTCATTTACAGATTGTAAGATGGTAGTGAGATCAATGACAGATACATTGGGAAATGCTTTTACAACAGCGCCACGATAATTGGCCATCGTCGCATTATCTGGTGTTTTGGTCACTAAGACTTGAAATTGTGGTGCTTGTTCCAAAATACCATTAGGAAAAACGATAAAAAACCTGGTGGACAAATTTCTAAATTCGATCTCCCGAAGACTACCTACATACGTCACCATTCTGGTTCCTTGCACATTAAAAACGATCTCGTCACCTAATTTTACATCCAATGCTTCTGCAAAGGTCGTTCCTAAAGATACAAAGATACTATCTGAAGGATTTCGATAAGGTTTAAGGCGGCCTTCGACTAGTGTTTCATCTTCAGATATGGTATCTCTGTAAGTCACTCTTGCTTCCCGATTTACTGCCCATCTTTCAGCTGTCATGGTGGAATCTGTAAGCCATTGTGCTTTGTTTTTTCCTTTCCAACCATCGATTTTCATGGTGACTACAGGTACTTGTTGCAAGATAGGTAGCTTGTAGCTTTCTGTCAAAGATTTTAATTCTGTCATTTGATTGGTCTCTATACCGTAAAGGATCATATTGGGTTGTTTGCCGCTATCCATGAGAGAGACATTATTGAGTAAGATGCTCTGCAGTATCAGTAATGTGGTCAATACCGCTGTGCCCATTCCCAAAGTAACCATGATGGTTTGTGTCTGATTATCAGGTCTGAACAGGTTAGAAAGTCCTTGTTTCACCACAAAACCTGCACTCGAAGGAATACTATTTTTCAACAATTTGATCACCAAATAGGCAAATCCACTAAGTAATAAATAGGAAATCACTATCCCAACTACAAATCCCAAAGCCGCTAAAATAGAAGATGTCAAAATCCAAAGGTAGATCGTTAAAACTAGTATAATGGCCACATATAAACCCATTTTGAGCCAATCTCTTTGGCCAGAAGTTTCGTCAGTCGCAACTCTTAATGTTCTCAAAGGACTGATATTTCGAATAGAGATCAAAGGTATCAATGAAAACAAAGTCGTCACAGAAATACCCACAATCAGTCCTTCAAAAATCGTTCTTGGTGAAACAGCCATCTGAATACTCACAGGAAGAAAATCAGCCATCAATACGGGTAAAGCACTCTGAATGATGACACCAAATCCAATACCAATCAATACACCTATGGTACCTAAAAAGGTAATTTGGATGAAATACACCAAAAATGCATCCCATGGCTTCATACCCAAACAACGGAGTAAAGCTATGGAGTTTGTTTTGGATTTTACATAAATAAGCACACTCGATGCTACGCCCAAACAACCCAAAAGCAAGGCTACGATCGCTACCAAATTGAGAAAATAATTTAGAAAGCTAAATGCTCTGTTCAGATTTTCTTTACGATCTTCTATGGTCTCCAGCCTTACATTGTCGGATCGAAATTGGGTTTTTCTTTTTGCTTTCCAATCGTCTATATCGAGATTTGCAGGCACTTTGAAGTAATAAGCATAGTTGATCAAACTGCCCGGTTGGATGAGACCTGTACTATCGATATCTGTCATATTTATATATATCACAGGTGCCACAGATGACATGGCGCCTACACTACCTATCGCTCCCGAGAGTTTTCCTTTGATCTCAAAGGTCGTTTTGCCTAATTTGATAGAATCACCTTCTCGGAGACCATGTTGCAACATCAAGCTTTCATCTACCAAAGCTGACCTACCGGTTTTATAAGTCTGAGCAGCTTCTGATGGTATCGTTTTTATTTTGCCATAAAATGGATAATCACCTTCGAGTGCTTTCAGTCTTACAAATTGTGTTTCATCTGTTTTGGGAATATAAGACATGGACATCATCTCCATCTCTCTGGCCTTTTCTCCTGGTAATGAGTCGAGTATATTCATCATAGTACTATCCATCGGCCTATTGCTCGTAGCAGATAGATCGGCACCCAATAGCGTTGCAGCTTCCTTATTAATCTCTTTTCGAAGATTATAATTAAATGAATTGATGGCTACCAATGCTGCTACACCCAATATAATGGACGACATAAAAAGCAATAGTTTTGACCTATTTTTTCTACTGTCTCTGATGGCAATATTCCACAAAAACTTAAATCTGTTCATTGGATTAGTTTGCGGTGTTTTGGACAATATTTTTTACATCAGCGACAATATGACCCGACTTCAATTGTATCGTTCTGCCCGTTTTGGCAGCTAGCTCAGGATTGTGAGTGACGATGATTAATGTCGTACCGAAATCTTTATTTAGATCAAACATCAGTGATTCTACCGTAGCGCCGGTATCACCATCTAGATTTCCTGTAGGTTCGTCTGCAAACAGGATTTTGGGTTTATTAATAAAAGCTCTGGCCAAGGCTACCCTTTGTTGTTCACCACCTGATAGTTGTGTTGGATAGTGGGTCATTCTATCTTTAAGCCCTACCCTTTCAAGGAGCTTCTTTGCATCTTCTTCTGCACCTTTGATACCTTGAAGTTCGAGTGGAAGCATTACATTCTCTAGCGCTGTCAGACTGGGTAGCAATTGGAAATTCTGAAAAATAAATCCTATAAACTTGTTTCTCAATTGTGCTCGTTGATCTTCTGACAATGGTTTTACAGCGTTGCCCAACAATTTGATATCCCCTGAAGTAGGATTGTCCAATGCAGCACAAAGTCCCATGAGCGTGGTCTTTCCTGAACCCGATGGACCTGTGATGGCTACTGTTTCGCCTTCATGGATGACGATATTGATGTCTTGAAGTACGGTAAGCGTTTTACTACCGCTTTGATAAGACATGATGAGATTTTCTACTTCGAGAATGGAAGACATATATTGATTTTTAATTTTTGTAAAACTCTTTTAGCGGCATATTGGTTAATAAATGTAAATCAAAGCAAAAAATGAAAGCAAATATAACTTTATACCATTTTAAAAATGCCTTAAAAACGCTTTTGATTGCAATCATCGGTGGTTTTATGGTCCAAGGATGTAAGTCTAAACAAGAAGCAGACCAACAAGTTGGGAATAATGCAGAAATTCAAGACCAAAATGCTGATTCTGGCCATGTAGCTACTCAAAAATCCGACACAAAGTACATTTTATTTTTTGGAAATAGCCTTACAGCAGGTTACGGACTAGACGAAAACGAATCCTTTCCGGCACTCATTCAGCAGCGATTGGATAGTCTGAAAATGCCATACACCGCCATCAATGCTGGTCTCAGTGGTGAGACAACTTCAGGTGGAAAAAACAGAATCGATTGGGTACTCAAACAAAAAGTAGATGTATTTGTCCTGGAACTTGGCGCCAATGACGTGCTCCGCGGTCTCGATCTCAAAGAAACAGAAAGTAATCTTAGAGCCATCTTAGATAAAGTCAAAGCTTCAAATCCTGATGTAAAGTTAGTTCTAGCAGGTATGGAAGCACCACCGAATATGGGCAACGATTATACTAGACAATTCGCAGCTATTTACCCAAAACTTGCCAAAGAATACAATGCTTCATTGATACCTTTTTTATTGGCCAATGTTGCCACTATCCCTAAATTGAATCTAGAAGATGGCAAACATCCTAATGCTGCCGGACAATACATAGTAAGGGAGAATGTATGGAAAGTATTGAAGGATGTATTGTGAATACTATGAACTAATCATAAAAGCATCTAATCAACTAAAGATTTTAAGTCCAATTAATTATTTTGTTTCAAGTTCGAGAAGAAGAAAGCATATTTATGGCTTCGGTAATGGATGAAACAAAGTTTATATGCCTCCCCTTATTGCATTCATAAATGAAATCAGTCAGACTTTTGCTGCTATATTTTGAAAAGTCGCCCACAATGGCCAGTTTGACTCTATAATTAGAAAACTTTTGAAGGATTTCACCAGCTATACCACTGCTAAGCTTGAAAAATTCAGGTGTAATATTTTTTTATGTAATACCAAATTATCAAATCCTTGGTAATAAATATTCCCAAATAATGCGACTCCATCATCAATGGTATTAATGATTACTTGGTCAGATAATACTTCAGCTATTTTTATACCGTTAATGGAATGAACTTCTAGGTTCATTTTCGTCAGATTTTTTTTTACAGGTGTAGGACGCTATACATATCATTGCGTTTTCCAACACCAACTAAATTAAAATAAAACAATTATATTTACTTAACTGCAGCCAAAAACTCAGGGCTTTCTGGAGTTATTTTGGATCCAAAAAAGTGAGTCAGCTTACCTTCTTTATTGATGTAATACTTACAAAAATTCCAACTAGGTACATCACTATTCCATCCATTTTTTGAAGGGTCCGTAAGCCATTGATATATAGGTCCTTGGGTATCACCTTTGACTTCTGTTTTCTCGAAAATTGGAAATGTCACACCATAGTTTTTTTCACAAAAAGAAGCTATTTCTATCGCGCTGCCCGGTTCTTGACCCAGGAACTGATTGCATGGAAAACCTAAAACTATCGTGTTATCTTTGTTGGCTTCATAATATTTTTGCCAGTCAGAATACTGTGGTGTATAACCACATTTTGATGCTACATTCAGGATAATAATATTTTTCCCTTTATAATCTGCCATCGAAATAGTATCTCCCTGAAGCGTGACTGCTTTAAGATCATAAAAAACAGAAGCCATAGGATCTGTTTTGACGGGTATAGTATCAGATGCTGCTGACACTTTATTGGCATTAAAACAAGATGATAACCACGATACGCAGCCGACTAGCAAAGCAACAAGATATTTTGGATTGAGCATGATTTGTTTTTTAATTACTTTTTAAACGAAATGGATAATAAAAAGGTGCAAACAAACATTTTAGGATAATGTTTTGACTTTATACGGTTTAAAAGTATGTACATCTTGGCCTATGTGCTGCCTACGCTTAGACTTTTGAGAAAGGATTTGGTATGTAGGGATTTAATGGTGGGTGTTCGGCTTTCTTTTTCGATGTTCGTCAAGTCCATCTTAATGGAACTACAATGTGACTTTATAGAATTGGCGATTGTTCTTACAGAATGAGAAGCTTGATAAATGAAGACCTTTGTGGTTATCTAAATTTTGCAAATATATTTTATATTTGTTATAATTTTTCAATTAAAATCTATGAGTAAAATGCGTGCAGAAATTTAGTAAAATTTAATTACCTTCTTTCTACACACATATTTATCTTACGATTAATTTCAATCTTACTTAGGGTCGATAAGGCTTTAAGTCTCCCATTTCACCGTTAGCATATCGATGCTTTGTGATTTGCATCTGCTCTTGTGTGGTCATCACAAATGGTCCACCATAAATGATTGGTTCATTGATCGGTTTTGCAGTACAATACATAAATTCAAAACCTTCAACAGCCGCGTTAATAGCTACTTTATTGCCTTCCTTTTTGAAATTGACCAATGTCTGTGCTTTTACTTCAGTTTGCTCGATTTTAGCCACTCCATTTAAGCCGTATACAAAGGCCATTTCTTCTGCGTCAAAAACAATAGATTTATTCGAATGTAAATACACATGAAAAATATTGATTTTAGTAACCAGTTCAAACGAAGCAAACTTTCCAGAATATGCACCATGAATTATTCTAACTTTATGATCTGTGGTTTCGACTTCTTTAATTTCGTTTGCATTGACATGGAAAGCCTTTGGTGTCACATTTCGGTTAGATTCTTTATGGTTTATCCAAATTTGAAAACCATGTGTGTCTACTCCAGTTTCCTTTGGAAATTCATCATGAAACATACCACTACCCGCCTGCGATACATGGACTCCACCGGGTTCGATGTAGCTAAAATCCCCTAAGCTATCACGATTAATAAAACCTTGTTTGCTATCCGGAAGCATATACGTCATAACTGACACACCAGCATGTGGATGTGGTCCAAAAACTGGTTTATCCATGTGGTACTCTGTAAAAACCAAAACCGGCTCTATAGGATAGGCATGGGCCATAATATCCACACCCTTTAGACCAGGAAATGCTTGTTTAAACTGAAGGTCAGATTTATTTAAAATGGATTTTAACATAATATGATGTTTTGATGTGTTAAAGATGTCATTAAACCAACGAAATAAAAAAAAAGATGGCAACGCTAGAAGCAAAGATTTTAAAAAGACTCTCCTTTCCATAATTATGATCTATTGATCTTGAAGTATTCTACCCTTGAGTTCAGGAAATCTTATCACCGCCACTATCCAAATGAATGCCTGAATCAATGCAGGAGCCAAGATAGACTGACCATGTGTGACGTGTGCCGCCATAGCGCCACCCATATAAGCTGCTAAAAGGAGTGTTCCTAAAATACCTGTTCGCGGGATAATAAATAATGTAATACTGATCAACTCTACAACCCCTATGATCTTAAAAGTGCTGATGTCTAGGCCAATTCCTTGCGCCATTTGGACAGTTTCGTCGCCACCAAAAAATTTACTCAGGGCACTTCCAATAAATATAAAGCCTACTAGTCCAGTGAGACTCCAGTTTAGGATATTTTTTACTTTTTGTGTCATTTTATTATTAATTTTTATAATGGTTAAGAATTCATTTTAAAACTTGGATCAACTGTTTGCTTACGGTTGGCAATTTTCCATTGACCATTTTCTTTTCGGAGGATATCCTCATAAAAACCAGTTGCGACAATACTTGGTGTTTCTTTTGCGCTTGCAACCCAATAGCTACTTTCTACTAGAGCTTCACTATCTTGGAGCTGCTTGATCAAGATGCTACCTACGAAATGGCGTTTCCCATCGGTAATTCCTGAACTATGCCAGTAGTCTATGGTTCCGATTATTGCAGTCTTTCCTATGGCAGTACCCCACGGACTTTGATAAACACCATCTTCCGTAAAATGGTCTGCAAATAGTTGGTTGTCATGACTGTCAATAGACAGGATGTACGCATGCATCAATTCAATGATGGCTAACTTGTTTTCTGTTACGGTCATTTTAATTGAAATTAAAGTATTAAAAATTTGAATAATTAAAGCCTAAAAGAATCACGGAAATTTCTTTGGGTTGTGTACCACTTACCAAAGACTCATACCATAGATCATAAGAAATACTGAATTCTAATGTTTTTGACAGTTTAAAATAGGGCCTGAGTGTTCCTCTAAATCTTTGGTTCTCTTTACTATTTAATGCCATAAAAGGTTGTAATGTATAAGATACTCCCATGTGCTTACTCTGAAGGAAATGGTTTCCTTTTATAAATGGCATCATCCTGAATACTTCATATCTGAAAGTTTCAAAATCTGATTGCTCATACATGCCGTACAACGTAGCTTGTAGTTGGTGATTTTTCGACTTTAGAAGAAAGCTACCTAAACCCATACCCATAAAAAGTCGATTGTCTAATTGTCTAATATTGGGACTATTTTCAAAGCCAATAAAAACTGAAGGGAAGACCTTATTTTGGTACCAAAAATGGCATTTCAATAAAATAAGAATATCATTTTCGAGATCAGTTTTTGGTCGATTAGCTGGTTGAACATAACCAAAACGATAATTAAATGTAGGTTCAAAACTTGCCCAATTGTTGCGGAACACAAAACTATTTTGTGTGTTAAAAATCAACCTTGTAACCAAGCTTTTATCAAAAGTACCATTGATACCCAATTTATAATGGAAAACTACACTGTCAGTTTTAGGTTTTGTGCTTTGAGACCATGACAAATTTATATTAAAAAATATTTGACCAACAATTAACAGTTGAATAGTATATTGATAAATACGCAACATTTATTACAAATTTTTTTATCCTACATTTTTTATTATGCGCTTCAAAACATCCATAGCAACGGCCCTATCCTTTTCAGATACGTCTATCAAAGAATCTTCAATGGACTTCTCTGCGCAAGCTGCTGTTTCCATTTTAAGTTGTTTGCCGAGATCTGTTAGAAAGATTCTAAAAACCCGCCTATCATTTGGATCATCCATTCGCACCACGATGCCTTCTCTTTCAAGGATATCAATGATGCGGGTCACATTAGCTCGATTCCTATTCGTGCAAACTGCTAGTTCACTTTGCTGTAAACCATCAGTACGCCATAAGTGGGTAAGCACGCCAAATTGTTCGGGAGTGATAGGTAAATTACGATCTTTCATCAACTTGGCTAAGTGCCTAAACATAGCCGTGTGTGCCATACCTAGAGCTCGTCCAAAAGAAGTTTCAAATTGAAAAGCACCCATATCAATTGTTAAATACGCAACAAAACTACAACCATTTTCTAATAATACCAAAATTTTAACTTTTATTTTGTAAAAACTTTAAATTTTAGTGATCTTGGTCTATAAAAATGTGGTTCTACTGCAAATTTAGTGGAAATACTTAAATTTGCGTAAAAGATTAAAAATGTTGTAATATGTCTAAGCTTACTAATAAAAACTAAAACTTCGAACCACCTACTTGATGTCCATCCAGAACGACCAAACTTCTTGTAAGATTTAAAAGTCTTTTCTTTGCGTAATCACACCTTTCCAATTTAATCCAAAACCAAAATCATAAACATTTCCATTTTCGTCTTTGTAGGGTTTTACATCGAATGGTTTGTCTTCCGCTTGGTTTTCGACAGTAATCATATCTTGAGGCATCTGCATAGGTAACATTGCTGATGGCTCAGCATTACCCATGATCATTTCTAAAACCGCCTGATCTTGCACGCCATAATTGATCAATATTGCATCAGCATACGGCTCTATTTCCGCAAAAACCAAGGGATTATTGGTCAGGATAGAAACAATTACAGGCTTACCTTTCATTTTACTATAGGTGTCTTGTACTAGTTTGGCATCGGTATGATTAGAAGCAATGATAGATTTGTTTTTATATGACCGATTGGTAAAAGACTCGAGCGGATCGCCACCTGCAATACTCACTGACCTCGCTTCTGTTGCAGTATATTGCCCATATTGCAAACTGATAGGTACATATCCATTACCACCATTTTCTAAATCCTTTTTATCATAACCTATAGATGTTTTTGGGCTTTCAATACAGACCAAAGCGAAGTCAGCATCATTGGGATTATCCGTGACGTTGTAATATTTTTTAACTACATTTATATTGACGGGATAATCTTCACTTTCAGGAGTAGGAGCTCCGAAGAAGTTCCGACCCGCCGGAACAAACCGTTTGGGAATATAAACCGTTTTTTTACTCATTACAGGTAATGCTTGATTATCATTCTTTAGCATCACGATAGATTTAAGCTGGGCTTCATATCCTTCTTTCATAAACTCAGGGTTACCAACCAGTTTTTTGGTGGCAGCAGGATTGACATATGGATTTTCGAAAAGTCCTACATTAAATATATTTGTCAATAATCTTACTGCTGATTCTTCCATCCTTGCCCTCATTTTCTGCTCACCGATTTCTTTCACACCTATTTTGTATGCTTCGATGATGGGTTTTGCATCGTTATTGCCACCGAACTGATCTACACCAGCCATAAGTATTTTATAATGTCTCTCTGCTACTGTGAGCTTATCTACTCCCCAAGATCGACCATCAATAAATTGATCAAGATGCTTTTGATCACCAGTGATACCCCAATCTGTACATACTACACCATTGTATTTGTACTTCACTCTCAGTAAATCTGTGATCAGATACCTATTATAACTATTGCCCACATTTTCATTGTTTTTTAGATCCTGATTCCAAGATATAGTATAATAAGGCATGACAGCCGAAGCCATTTGAGTTTTACTTTTTAGCTTAAATGTTCCATCAATAAATGGAATAAGGTGCTCTGAAAAATTGTTGCTGGGATATACTGCAAATTTACCACTGCCATAATGAGCATCTCTGCCCGCCTCTCCAGAACCACCACCAGGCCAGTGTTTGACCATAGCATTCACACTTTTTATTCCCCAATTGTCAGATTGAAATCCTTCGCAATACGCTTGACCTAATGCAGCTGACAATTTTGGGCTTTCGCCAAAAGTACCATTATACCTACTCCAACGGGGCTCTGTAGCAATGTCTACTTGCGGAGACAAAGCAGTGGTGATACCGAGTGCTCTGTATTCTTGTGCAGCTATCTCACCAAAACGTTTTACCAATGTAGGATCAAACGTGGCTGCTAAACCTAGTGAGCTAGGCCACATAGAAATTTCACCTCCTGCCGCAGCGTCGTATTCAGCGCTTGCCTTGGTACCATGTCTTGGATCTGAACTATTATTGGCAGGAATACCAAACCCTAATGATTCACAATACGCCTGTAGATTGTTATTCCATTTTGCTGCAATCTCAGGTGATGAAACAGTGGTCACTAAAACGTGTCTAAGATGATCTTCTTTCAAAAATTTGGACTGTTGATCAGTAATCTGACTCGGGTCTATTTCGCCTTCTTTGAATGGTTTACCTCCATAGGTTCCTGCAAAATAACCTCCTGCTCGTGCGGGTACAGATTGGTGAGATGAATACAACATCAGGCCCGCTATCTCTTCCACACTCAATTTAGAAGCTAGATCTTTAGCTCTCTCAGCAGTCGACAATCTCCAATCTTCGTATTTGTCAAGTTTGCCATTCTTATTTAAATCTTTGAAAGCTAGACCTTTGAGAGTAAGAATTTTTATACCTGATCCATTTCCATAGCCAAGTATTTTTCCATTATTTGGATTAGTGATTTGGTGATAAGTATCGAATTTTACTTCTGTCCATTTGTTTTGAGCCGACAAAGGATAAGACATTACAAAAAAGATAGTCAAAATTTTAAGGCTGTGTATCATGATAATATGTTAATGGAAAGATTAACAATTAAACATTCTACGAAGTTTAAAACAACAAAAGAACTTGTAAAAACTCATAAGAAATACAGCAAACCTTGATATCCACTTCGTAATCCATTCTGTAGCATCCAAAAGATGCCTTGCCAATCCTTAATGGAAAAAAGAAATGATAAAAAAACAGTAGTAATGAGTTACATATTTTCAATAAGTTTTCCTGTAATTAATTATTCAAAAAAGGTCTATGCAATTCTAAACTAATTTTATTCCGCCCCCAAACGGAGCAACAAATAATATTTGGAATATAATACAATCCTATAGAGAGCTAGTCATAAAATTTGCTGGACGGTTAGTTTCCCAAGGTTTATATATGTTTCAGGTTAAATATTTATGGTTCCGGAAAGGATGCCCCAAAATGCTTTTTGGACGGGTAGTTCCTTTCAGAATCTAGGAAAAATGAGATTTTAATCTTTAGTTTCTGTCGGGAAATTCCAAAAATGAGATTATGATGAGTATATCCGTTTAGAAAATAGGAATTTTAGACTTTTTTTTATGTCCTCCGTTGCGGACTCGGTATTTACGGGGCTGAGCAGCGATTTTGACCAAAAAAACACTTATTTTAGGTATATTTTGGGTATTAAATGCTTCAATTATGACCCATTTGGGGGATATTTTGGTGCCATATAGATAACTAAATAACGATACCCAATATTTTTTGGGGAAATTTGGTGACTGTCTCCATGTAAATCATATTAAGGTGGAAAATATTCATCCGTTGGTGTGGTTTATCTTGATCTTCTGATAATTGCTCTTTTCTTAAGTCTTTAAGACTATTAAAAATTTACTACTTTTGTGCCCAAATCAGCCCTATGCTTACCAACAAACAAATAGCTGCCAAGATAGATCTTCTGGCCAAAGTTATGGAACTCCATGATGAAAATCCTTTCAAGATAAAGACCTATGCCAATGCTTACTTGTCGCTGAGAAAACTAGAAGGATCTTTGGCAGATATGCCTATACAAGAGATTGCAACCATCAAAGGAATAGGATCTTCCACAGCAGAAAAAATCATGGAGTTAATCCAAACTGGACACATGAAGGCATTACAGCACTATCAGGATATCACACCCGCAGGAGTCTTGGAAATGCTCACCATCAAAGGATTGGGACCCAAAAAGGTGAAACAAATCTGGAAAGAAATGGAGATAGAAACTGCGGGCGAACTACTTTATGCCTGCAACGAAAACAGACTCATCCATTACTCAGGCTTTGGCACAAAAGTACAAGCAGATATCAAAGAAAAACTGGAATACTTTCAGGCTTCTCAAGGAAAATACCTTTACGCACATGTACATCAAGCGGCTGAAGGATTTCTACACTTATTAAAAAATAAGTATCCCAATCAACAAATAGAGCTCAGTGGAGACATTAGGCGGAAAATGCCTGAGGTGAAAGGCATCGAAATTTTGACTGATGTTTCTATATCAATAAGCACTTTACAAGATGAGTCCCTAGACTTGGAAAATAACACATACAAGTCTTTTCCATATTTTATAGAAACCATACCTTCCGCATCATTTATATCTACTTGGTTTTCTCGGTCTTGCAGTGAAGATTTTTTAGTTGCTTTTGAAGATGTTGATTTAGCTGCCCAAGATGAAGCTACCATATTCGCAGCAAAAGGATATCCATATATTCCTGCGGAGTGTAGAGAACTCAAAGCGCTGATACCTGCTTTTAACAATCCGGAATTTAGATTGGTTTCTATGGAAGATATCAAGGGCATAGTGCACAATCACTCTACATACTCTGATGGCTTACATACCCTACAGCAAATGGCAGATTATGTACATACTCATGGATATCAATATTTTGTAATCTCTGACCATAGCAAGTCTGCTGGATATGCAGGAGGACTCAAGGAAGACCGTTTGTATGAACAATGGCGCGAAATAGACCATATCAATGCCAAATATAATGATGGATTTAAAGTGTTTAAAAGCATAGAAAGTGACATCCTTATTGACGGAAGTCTAGACTATGCCAATGAAATACTCCAACAGTTTGACCTTGTGATTGCTTCTATCCATTCGGTTTTGAACATGGACATCGACAAAGCCACTTCGAGATTGATAAAAGCTATAGAAAATCCATATACCACGATACTCGGGCATCCTACAGGCAGACTATTATTAGCAAGGCCTGGATATGCTGTAGACTATCTTAAAGTCATCGATGCTTGTGCTGCCAATGGTGTAGCCATAGAACTGAATGCCAATCCACAAAGACTAGACTTAGATTGGACTTGGATACCTTATGCTATGGAAAAAGACATCATGATTGCTATCAATCCTGACGCTCACTCCATGGAGTCTATCCATTATGTAAAATATGGAGTAGATGCCGCAAGAAAAGGTGGTCTCACTACCACCAACTGCTTAAATGCATTAGGGGTGGACGCTTTTTCCAGGTGGATTTCTCAAAAAAAATGATCGGATGGAATTGTTTTTATTCAAATACTTGTTAAAACATCTATTTATGTGTTAAATACTTGTTAATCGGTTGAAAGTTAAAATCAAACGAGTTGCAGATTACATTAATAACTATATTTTTGCATCGTTTTTTAAATCATTTTTTTAAACAAATCTAAAAGTAAAGTTCATAATGAAAAAGTTTAATTTATTCGCAGTGATCGCTCTTGTAACTGCATTTGCATTTACATCTTGTAAAGACAACAAAACTGCTGAAGATTCAGCCAATGCTGCAACTGATGCTGCTGCCATGACAACACAAGCTGCTGGTGACGCCAATGCTGCTGTAACTGCTGACCCTAACGCTGTAGTTGCTGACCCTGCTGCAGCTGCTGCTACTCCAGTACCAACTGGTCCATTGACTTCGATCAAATTTGATCAAGATACTTATGACTGGGGAAAAGTAATGGATGGAGACAAAGTTACTCACGTTTTCAAATTTAAAAATACAGGTAATGAGCCTTTGATCATCAGCAATGCTAAAGGTAGCTGTGGATGTACTGTACCTGAGTGGCCAAAAGATGCTATTGCTCCTGGTAAGTCTGGTGAGATCAAAGTTGTTTTTGATTCTAAAGGAAAAGGTGCTGTAGGTGGAAAAGATGACTCTAAAAGAGTTACCATCACTGCAAACACTGACCCTGTTGACACTTACTTGACTATCAAAGGTAAAGTAGATAAAAAAGAAGAAGCTCCTGCAGGAAAGTAATTTCCAGTTTAGGTACTTTTTATAGAAATAAGGGCTGCTCATCTTTGGGCAGCCTTTTTTTTTAAACACAAAAACTCAAGTTTTGAGAAATTACCTCAGCCTGATCAAATTTAGCCATACGATATTTGCTATGCCATTTGCATTGATCGGTTTTGTACTAGGCTATCTAAAATCAGAAAATCAAAATTACCTTACCTTACTCATATTGGTGATCCTTTGTATGGTCTTTGCGCGAAGTGCTGCCATGGCCTTCAATAGATGGTTGGACAGAGATATTGATGCCAAAAATCCACGTACTGTCATCAGAGAAATACCTGCTGGTGTCATCAGTAGCAAAAATGCATTATTATTTGTATGGATTAATGTCATACTCTTTATTGTTACCACTTATTTTATTAATCTACTTTGCTTCCTACTGAGTCCTGTAGCTTTATTGGTCATATTGGGGTATTCATACACTAAAAAGTTTACGGCTTTATGCCATATCGTATTGGGAATAGGTTTGGGATTAGCTCCTGTAGGTGCCTATCTGGCGGTGACCGGTCACTTTGATTGGATACCCGTGTTACTGGGATTTTCGGTACTGTGTTGGGTAGCAGGCTTTGACATAATATATGCCTTGCAGGACCAAGATTTTGACAAAAAAAATCAACTACATTCTATACCCGAAACATTTGGCACTCAAAAAGCCTTGTACATTTCAAGAGCCTTACATTTGATGTCGGCATCATTACTTTCGTTTGTTGTTTATCTGACTTTTGAATCCTACCCACAAGTAGGATGGTTGAGCTTTTTAGCATGGGGCGTCTTTGGTACTTTACTCATATATCAGCACAGTATAGTCAAGGCAAATGATTTATCGCGGATCAATTTAGCTTTTTTCACCACCAATGGTGTAGCTAGTGTAATTTTTGGTTGTTTATTGATTTTTGATTTGTTGGTGTAATGCTGAGATTCCTAAACTCATGTTCACTTCAAAAATCGTTTGTATATTTCTGCTTGCTTTGGTCTATCCTTAGGTATTTCAGTTAGTGGTTCACATTCTTTCAAAGTTTGATGACAGTCATTAGGTAACTGCTGATAAAGTTTAGTACCTTCTGTCTTCCAATGGATCATTTCATCGCTTACTTGCTTGATGACTTTAGCTGGATTGCCTACAATTAAACTTCTACTGGGAAAGGTTTCGCCTGCTTTAATAAAAGTCAACGCACCTACAATACATTCATCCCCAATGGTCACATCATCCATCAATACGCTATTCATTCCTACCATGACATTACGACCTATGATGGCACCATGGATGATGGCACCGTGTCCTATGTGAGCAGATTCATATAAGATTACAGATTTGCCGGGAAACATATGGAGCGTACAGTTTTCCTGAACATTACAGCCTTCATGGATGATGATTTCGCCCCAATCTCCGCGAAGCGCAGCTCCTGGACCTATATATACATCTTTTCCGATGATGACATTTCCGGTCACAGTAGCTTGTGGATGTACAAAAGCACTGGGATCGATAACTGGCTTATATCCATTAAACTCATATATCATGACGGTGGAATGTTTGCTTGAGTTGATCTAAAATTTTAGCTGCTGCAGGACAGACAATGGTATTTTCTACATTGAGCTTGGGGCGCAATGCGTATTCTTTTTCGTCAGTATGTGGATATCTGCTACAAGCATCAGGTCTCACTTCGTATATGGAGCATGTATTATCATTCTGAAGAAAGCGGCATGGCACAAAACTAAATGACATCTCACCATTGTAATCCGTGATCACATAATCTCTTTCAAAATTTTTATTGGAAATGTTCAAATGTGAAGCTATCCTTCGGATGTCACTCTTGGTAATTAGCGGTGGAGCGGTTTTACAGCAATTTGCACAGGTGAGACAGTCGGTTTTAGAAAATACAGCTTCATGCGTTTGTTTAAGGGTTGCATAAAATTGAACGGTGTCTAAAGATCTGATACCACGCAAAAAGACTTCATTTTCTTTTTTGAGCACTTTAGCATTTTCTATGGCTTGGAAGTCTTCTACTGTCATAAACTATCTTACATTAGGCATCATATCCTTCCCATAATTCTATTCCAAAGCCCTTCAAATGCTTCGGCAAAATTGGCATCCCTTGGCCTGTCACCCTGATCTTTGAGTATAAACTGACCATCTTTATTTTTTTCAACATTGAATTTAAAAACAAACTGATCAGGATCGGATGCCTTCATTCTGAAAGTACCAAATCTAAGATCATAGTATTCATATCTTGTGCTGTCTATTTGTTTTAACTGAAAAAAATCATCGCTAAACCATCTCAGTGTTTTTAATGTTGGATCATTTTCAAGAGCGGAAGCAAAATTTTGTCTGTTTTTGGATATAGTATTGAGTTTAAAGCTGTTTTCGTTGTCAAAAAACGAATACATGCCAAAAACATAAGCTGTATCTGTCTCTGCAATACCACTCCAAAGTACATTGTTCAAAATCGTAGGTGTGGTCATATACCTAGAGTAAGTTATGTTTTCCTTGGCCAAGGTGTTTTCAAAAATAGTATTGACCCTTGTCTTATTAAAAATAGTAAATGCCATATACAAACTACTGACCAATAGACCAGCAGTAATCCAATATTGACGTCGGTGATGGGTTTTGGGATACAATGCTGCCGCTAATAAGCAGATCAAAAAAGGAAGTGTATATGCAGGATCAGCTACAGCTATATTGTTAAATGCAACTCTCATATCAGAAAATGGCAACAATATTTGAGTACCATACGTAGTAAAACAGTCCAATATAGGATGTGTCACCAATGCTAAAAGAAATAGCCACTGCCATTGTCTCACCGTAGCATCTGGAGGTGAATAGTAATTTTTAAAATATCTTTTGTAGATAAAGTATGCTCCTGTGGCTAGTATTAGGAGACTTGTGATCGTTTTGACGATACTGAAACTACCCAAAAGGAGGAGTGATAAAGCAACGGCCAAAAGCAGTATAGACCAAGAAGATATTGCTACCCATTTCTGCCACGACTGTTTATAAAAGTGGTGAACGACGTAGCCCAACAAAAAAGCTAAGATCACATTTACAAGCAGCGAATGCGTAATACCTCTATGGAATGCTAAGGCATCTATGGGTGACATAAACCCATTGGCAATCACGTCTAAATCAGGGATTGTACCTGCAATCGCGCCCCAAACCATGGCTCTGTTTCCAATCTTTTTCCCTAATGCTGCTTCGGCGACTCCTGCACCAAGGACCATTTGTGTTAATGAATCCATTTGTTATACTTCGTATTGAGCTTTGTTAATATTTAACTTCTCAATAACCTTTGCCGCCGCCATTTGTTCAGCGGATTTTTTATTAAAATCTTCCGCAGTAGCCATTTCGACACTATCTATGATCACAGCCACCTTAAAACAATCACGCTTATCGACCTTAAATTTTGTCAATGTGGTAAAACTGATCTCTTTACCATGTTTTTGACACCATTCGAGCAGTTGAGATTTATGGTTGTCATCTTTGGTTTCCAACTCTATGATGTTGAGATATTTCATCAGGATATTTCTGATGACATAATCTTTGGTTTTTTCGTATCCAAACTCTATGTAAATAGCCCCAACCAGTGCTTCGAGAGCATTGCCCAACATGGCGCTACTCATCTTACCCATGCTATATTCTGAAAGTATCACATCCAAGCCCATGTGGTCAGCTATCTCATTAAGCGTCTGCCGCTTTACAATTTTAGACCTCATTTTGGTGAGAAAACCTTCGTCTTTACTGGGATATTTTTTGAAGAGATATTCTGCGACTATGGTAGAAAGAATAGCATCACCGAGATATTCAAGCCTTTCATTGGTGGCGATACCCGGAGTTTCGTTGGTCATAGATTTGTGATAAAAAGCCGTTTTAAAAAGATGCAATCTTGCCGGAGTAAAACCCAAAATAGGTTTCAACTTGATGGTAAGATCTTTGTCTTCCGAGAAATATAGATTATAAAAACGGCGTACTATGTCCAAAACTATGATGTATATCTTTTGACTATAAGTGAAGCATTATGCCCTCCAAAACCAAAGGTGTTGCTCAGAGCTATATTTACCACACGATCTTGTGCTTTATTGAATGTAAAATTGAGTGCTGGATCAAAATCAGGATCATCGGTAAAGTGATTGATCGTAGGAGGAATAAATCCCTCGTTGATTGCAGCTACACAAGCAATGGTTTCTATGGCTCCTGCACCGCCAAGCAAATGCCCCGTCATAGATTTGGTGCTGGAAATATTTAACTTGTAAGCAGCATCTCCGAAAACATCCAAAATGGCCTTAGTTTCCGCAACGTCTCCCAATGGCGTCGATGTACCATGAACATTGACATAATCGATTTCTTCGGGTTCTAGACCTGCATCTTTTAAGGCAATTTTCATGACATTTTTGGCTCCTAATCCGTCTGGGTGTGGTGCTGTCATATGATAAGCATCTGCTGTCATACCACCACCTACGATCTCGCCGTAAATTTTCGCTCCTCTCGCCAATGCATGTTCCAACTCTTCGAGTATTAAAGCTCCTGCACCTTCACCCAACACAAACCCATCTCTATCTTTGTCAAAAGGTCTGCTGGCTGTCAGTGGATCATCATTTCGCTCTGACATAGCCTTCATGGCAGAAAAACCACCAACACTAGCTTTGGTAATGGCTGCTTCAGATCCTCCTGTCACCATCACATCGGCTCTGCCCATACGGATGTAATCAAAAGATGCTATGATAGAGTGTGTGGAAGATGCACAAGCGGAAACTGTCCCAAAATTGATACCTCTGAATCCATATTTAATAGAAATATGTCCTGGTGCAATGTCACCAATGAGTTTAGGTATAAGAAATGGACTATATCTTGGTTCGCCAGTAGCCAAAGCTGCTTCTGAAATATCGTGTTCGATGGTCTCAAAGCCACCAATACCCGTCCCCCAAACGACGCCTACCCTATCCAAATCTAATTTTTCAGGATCTAGTCCAGCCATTTTTACAGCTTCATCAGCTACTACCAATGCATACTGAGCAAAAGGGTCCAACCTTCTAGCTTCCTTTCGGGGAATAAACTGTTCGACATCAAAATTTTTCAATTCACACGCAAAACGAACTTTGAACAAAGAAGCGTCAAATCTGGTGATGGGTCCTGCACCACTTTTGCCTTCTTTCAATCCTTGTACAAATTCAGCATAAGTATTGCCTATTGGTGTTAATGCTCCTATACCTGTAATAACTACACGTTTCATATTGGTTACTTATAGTGAAAATAAACTAATTTTTAAAATCATTATTTTTAATGTATTGAAAATGTCTCAATTAAAAAGAAAACTTTTGCAAATTAATCTATTCAATATATTTTAAAGTGCAAAAATGATGATTTTATTTAAATTATCACAATTATTACTCATTCTTTATCATTACATTGATAAGATTAAGCCATCAAAATTGAGCTCATTTTTATCAAAAAAAAAATCCACAACAGTTTGAAACGTTGTGGATTTTTATTTTAACAGAAACTTGCTATTAAGCTTTAGAAGCTTCTATAAATTCAATTGCCTGACCTACAGTTTGAATTTTTTCTGCCTGATCATCTGGAATAGATACATCAAACTCTTTTTCAAACTCCATGATTAACTCTACTGTATCTAATGAATCCGCACCAAGATCATTGGTGAAGCTAGCTTCATTAGTAACTTCAGACTCATCAACGCCTAATTTGTCGATGATAATTTTTTTAACTTTTTCTGCGATTTGTGACATTTCTACGATGTTTTCAATTTAAAGGGGCAAAATAAGGCAATAGCTAGATTATAAACAAGTTTTTTGATAATTATTTTGATATTAAACAAAACAGTAATATAAGTTAAACTACTGATATTCAAATGTATAAATAAATACAAATGCATATTTTCACGTTCATTAAACTATCATAACTAACCTATTTTTGTAAATTCGTTGCCAATATGAAATAATGCATCTCCCAATGAAACGACACTCGCATTGTTATGTCCAATGATGTGGCCGGTGTAAGATGATATCACATCGGTTGTCCTCAGGCCATATGGGTCTTTGATTTCGCCAAGTTTGTCTCCTTTTTGGATGAAATCGCCTGACTTTTTTTCCCAAATAAAGATACCCGGTACCGAAGCCCTGTCCCAATTTGATTTATGAATGACATATTGTTCTTGTGGTTCTTGCTTGTGTTCCAATTCCAACATATCCAAAGATGCCAAAACATTAGTAATCACATTCAAACCCTGATCTATGGAAAGCCGATCCATCCTGATAGATTCGCCACCTTCGTAAACAATGGCTGGTACTTTCATATCTGATGCAGCTTTACGAAAAGAATGTGCAATGAGTGGTTGCTCCAAGAGATACTTCACTCCTGTCACAGATGCGATTTTGGCAGCTATGATATCTTGTTTTGCGTATCGTACTTGAGGATAATTGTACCGAGCTTCGCCACCTGTGTGAAAATCAATCGCTATATCTACATGAGGTAATATTTTTTTGGTCAATATACGCGCCACCCTGGACGCAAGGCTACCATTGATATGCCCTGGAAATGACCTATTGACATCTTTTCCATCCGGTACATCTCGGCTAAAATTGATAAAACCATACACATTAAGCAAAGGAATGATGACAGCTGTGCCACATTTAAGATGGTTATAAATTTTCTGTTCAATACTCCTTCTGACGATTTCAATACCGTTGATTTCATTGCCGTGTACACCACCGAGTATTAAAACCGAAGGACCTGGTTTGGATGCATGCAATACATGGGCGAAAACATTGATTCTGTTGTCGGACGGAAGTTTGCCTGCGTTGATACGCAATACTTGCATCACATCTCGGCCAATAATTTCACCATCAATAATCAGTTCTGTTTCTTGAAGTAGTTTGGGGATAATTAAGTGATTTAAACTCATGATAGTGAATAATGAAAATTTATATGAAATGAAGAAAAATTTATTTCACTGGGTAGTGGTCTCAACAAATCGAATGATTTCGCCCGCTATATCAACGCCTGTGGTCCCTTCTATACCTTCAAGTCCCGGAGATGCGTTGACTTCTAATACTACCGGGCCCTGGTGAGTCTTCAGCATATCTACGCCAGCTATTGATAAACCCAATATTTGTACAGATTCCAATGCAGTTTGTTCTTCTGCTTTAGAAAGGGTGATGATCTCCGCCGTACCACCACGATGTAGATTGGACCTGAAATCTCCCTGACGAGCCTGTCTTTTCATAGCGCCTACAACTTTTCCATTGACTACAAAGGCTCTGATGTCTGCACCTTTGGCCTCTTTTACGAATTTTTGCAGGATGACTTTTTCTTTGGTAGTATAAAAAGCTTCTAAAATGGATTCGGCATTGGTTTTGTTTTCAGCAAGAATAACACCCATTCCTTGTGTACCCGAAACCAATTTGATCACCACAGGATAAGGTTCCATTTGCTCCAAAAGAAAAGGCATGGTATATGGATTAGATACATAGACCGTTTTGGGCACTCCTATACCATGACTGCCCAAAATCTGAAGACATGACAATTTGTCCCTGGCCTTTAGGAGTGGTTCTGCATGTAAGGTAGAGAAGACCCCTTGACTTTCAAATTGCCTGATCACCGCGGCACCATAACTTGTGGCTGTAGACCCGATACGAGGGATAATGGCGTCAACATTATTTATGGGTTGGTTATTAAAAAATATTTTGGACTTTCCCGATTCAATGACCAAATCACAAGCCATGTGGTCTATAACTCTTACATAGTGATTTCTGATTCTGGCTGCATTTACTATACTTTGGGTACTGTATAATGAAGCATTTCGGGATAGTATTACGATATTCATCCAAAATAATTTGAACCGTAAAATTACAAGAAAGGCTGAAACTTAAAATATTTTGTCCAATTTCTTTACATAAATAATAAATGTAGTTACTTTGGTACCTTCAAAAATCAAAATATGTCAACCATTACTTTAAACAATAAAAAGACGATCAATGCTTGGGCTATTTTCGACTGGGCCAATTCTGCCTATGCTTTGGTGATATCTACAGCTATTTTTCCGGGATATTTTGAAGAGTACACACCTAAAGAAATCACTTTAGTCTCCATGACTTTTACAAATAGTTCTCTTTACTCTTTTGCTGTTTCTTTTTCATATATTATCATTGCCGCCCTATCTCCTATACTATCAGGAATTGCAGACTTCAGTGGCAGAAGACTTTTTTTTCTCCGTATGTTTACCATTATTGGTTCATTATCTTGTACGGCCTTATATTTTTTCAAAGGTGAGCCACAATTATGGTTAGGAACATCCGCTTTTATCATGGCGACGATTGGATTTGCAGGTAGCCTGGTATTTTATGATTCCTATTTGCCCCTTATCGTCACGGAAGATCAGTACAATCGGGTATCTGCCAAAGGGTATACCTACGGATACATCGGTAGTGTCATCCTCTTGATATTTATTTTATTTATGATCATGCAACCGGCTACATTTGGACTAGTGGATGGTCAGATTGCAGTAAGAATCGGATTTCTTATGGTTGGTATATGGTGGTTGGGCTTTGCACAATACACTTTTTACCATTTACCAAAAGATAAAAAACAAATATTCCCTACATCGATCATTAAAAAAGGATACGCAGAGATTTATCATGCATGGGAAAAGGTAAAGGCAAATCCTAATGTGAAAAAGTTTCTAACTGCCTTTTTCTTTTACAGTTCAGGGGTACAAACAGTAATATATTTAGCCACAATATTTGCCAAAGTTGAGTTGGGTTTTGAAACTCAGGAGTTAATTATTTTGGTGCTAATACTACAATTGGTTGCCATAGGAGGTGCACAGTTATTTTCAGCCATTGGAAATAAAAAAGGGAATAAATTTTCTATTATGGTCATGATCGTCATCTGGTTTGTGATCTGTTTTGCAGCATATTTTACGCAAGGCAAACTGTTCTTTTATGTATTGGCGGGTTTTGTGGGTATGGTGATGGGTGGTATACAGTCGCTTTCCAGATCTAGTTACGCTATGATTTTGCCAGAAAAAGATAATGATACGACCTCTTACTTTAGTTTTTATGATGTGGTATACAAAATGTCACTGGTAGTAGGTACTTTTTTGTTTGGAATCGTTGACAATATTACCGAAAATATGAGGTACTCAGTATTGACTCTGGCGATATTATTTTTAGTAAGCTTTTACTTCATGTCTCTCACTACCATAGAAACCAAAAAAGAAGTAAAAATTTAATATTCCAATCATTGTTAGCCAATGAAAACTGTAGACAAATATGCCCATGAAAATATTAACCACTGATACTTTAAATAAAAAAAATGCATTCTTAATAGATGGAATCGGCGCATTGATATCAGGACTATCCTTGTATTTTGTCATAGGAAGCTTTGAGTCACTATTTGGCATGCCTTCAACTTTTGCAAAAAAGCTGGCCATCCTTCCATTTTTATATTGTATATATTCTCTGTCATGCCATAAAATAAAGCCTAAATCTGGCAAATTCCTAAAGTTAATTGCCCTATTGAATCTGATCTATTGTCTCATTTCTATAACCTCAGTAATAATCTATGCCGATGTGATCAAGCCATTGGGTTTTATGTATTTTGCTATGGAAAAACTTATCGTCATTCCACTGGCGGTATGGGAGTGGAAACTTGGTGACCAATGAATTATAGGGCCATAATAATAATAAAAAAAAAAAACCAAAACCTTTCACTTCAAGTCTAATGCTGATTTTTTCAAAATTTACTCTTATAAGCATCATCGTACGAAAAATACTTTTCAATATCATTTTTGAATAAATACCCTTGATGTTGACCATACAAAACCTTAATCAAGGCATAGGTTTTATCAGTAAAGATGACTATATAACTGACATGGTAGTTCTTTTCGGAACCATAAACAATCAAAGTAGAATGATTATTGATTTTAACCACTTTTGAAGAAACATAATTAAACGAAACTGACGTTGGAAATTCAGAAAAGACATACTCAGTACTTTTAAAAAATGGAGCGAAAAAAGCTTCAATTTTGCTAAATCGACTACGCATATTTATGGTATCGAGTTGAAAAAAATCAAAGTCTTTATTTCCTTTTTTAAATTCTTTTGCATCCATGCTCCATGAGTTCTCTTTGCTCGGGCAGTTGCAAAGCATTTCTATAATGTAGTTTTCAGGTGCATTGAGACTTATACCTGTATTTTTAAATCTGTGCGGTACTAACTTAGAAATGTAGGAATCTGAATTATCAATCTTATCATTGATAGAAAAACCCGGCGCTGGCATCACGATAAGACTTTCTTCATCTTCTTCTTCATTGACCTTCTGTACATCTTCATTTTTCAAATTGTCAAAATTAATGTCCAAATATTTTAGATCAACTTTGTCATCCATTGAAATTGCGGTAATCACTTCATTCGCGTATTTATTGTACAATTCCAAAGGAATACCACCTACGTAAGCTCTCAGTCCATCCCAAATACTCAATTGACTGGGTATCTGATCTGTGTTGTAAGAATATCCGTTCATTGTAGTATATTTGTCGCATTGAAAACCTAAAATAACTTTGGAATCATTTTCTACAAGCCCAAAATCCATTTTTTTATTTTCAACTGATAGATCATAGGCTTCTCTACTGATCAGGTTTTCTTCTGTTAATACTTCATTTAGATCTATAAGTTTATAAGAAACGGGAACTTCGTTTATATGGGTTAATATGTACAGTTTTCTTTTTAGCACATCCACCAGACTTGAGCTGGTAATTTTACCATTGTCTTTATATAAAATTACCGACTTGTTTGGTATGAAATGTACTTCCATACTCGCATTATAAAGGACTCGACCAGCCTTCTTTTGAGAACAAAGAGCAGCAGGAATGATAATCAATAGCAAATAAATCAAAATAGATTTCCACTTCATAAATGTGTGTAATTAGGTTAATAAAAATAGGATAAATTAAATTAGAAAATACCAACACGTAATACATTGCAAATGTATCAAACAGTTATTAAATTTTACAATAATCAATGAATTTTGAGCATAAAGTAATTTTTAGTGTAAAATCTATGTATCAAGCTCGTTAAGTTTACTTACCATATTTAAATTAACCAGAACAAACTTTCTAAATCTTTTACCTATACTTTAGAACAAAAAAATTACATAAAGTATTGTGTATTTTCACTTCTATATATTTAACTCAAATTTAGAAAATATTGAAACAAGATAAGTTGGCTATATCCATTTTTCAGGTGCTGGCAGTAATATAAATTCTATTTGCAATATAGGTGATTTCAAAATCAAAGATTCTCAAAATGATATTAAGTAAATCCTGAAAGGGCGACATTAATTAACAATGGAAAACTCTTTTTATAAAAATACATTATAAAGTATATAGAAGATATGTGATGAAAAGCAAGATTAATATCGTTTTAAATGAAGCACAACATCAATTACGACAATTAAAGGACCCATTTTATATTATTGGATCAGCTGCATTGGTTTTATTAGGAGTTGAAAATGTAAATATCTCTGATATAGATATCCTTACATCCCAAAGAGACGCAGAATACCTCAAGGATGTATGGTCGGAACGCAGGATTGACAACACAATAATGAAGGATGATGAATTATTTAAATCTAATTTTTCACGATATCGCTTTTCAAAATTTGATATAGAAGTTATGGGGGAATTAAAAGTGCAAATAGAAAATGAATGGTTACCTTTACTTATCGATGAATGCGAAACTGTCCTAATTTCTGATCACATTACAAATGCTAATGAAACATTTGCGATAAAAATACCCACATTACAAGAACAATTGAAAATTTTAAAGTGGTTTGGCCGAGAAAAGGATCTTGAAAAGGTATCATTACTAAATAAGCATATACTGAAATTCTAAAAAATCCAATTTTAAACCGTTGGAAGGAAGTTGTTTATATCCATTCATTCTTTAAATTTTGAAGAATTAAGTTATTTCACGGATAATTTTTTAAAAAAAATTACTCACTTTGTCCAAAACTTGCTCCTATATTTGTCTTTTAAAGGAATCAAAATTTTATTTAAAATGAACAAATATTTATTATTACTCCACGAGCAAGCTGAATTAATGCAAAATCTTTCTCCAACTGAGATGGAAGAATTAATTGAAAGTCATATGGCTTGGTCACGTCAACTGGCTGAAGAAGGGCACCTTTTAGCAGGAGAAGGTCTTCAGGACCATGGTATTACTATCACAGGAAATGATAGCATAGTGGGCAATAGCACTTATCTCGAAGCTAAAGAAATGATAGGCGGATTTTATCTAATTCAGGCCAAGGACTTGGATAGTGCTATAGCTATTGCTAAGAATTGCCCTTGCCATCATTGGGGCGGCACTACAGAAATCAGACCTGCTGCTGTATATGATGGAGAATAGCCAATCTATCGTAGCAGAAACATTCAAAAGTCTGTATGGCCAATTGTATAGTTCGCTTCTGAACAGATTTGGTACGCCTTGGATGGACGAAATAGAAGATGCTATCCAAAATGCATTTTTAAAAGCACTTAAAAGCTGGAAGCCCGATCGGCTTCCGGCCAATAAGGCTAACTGGCTGTTTGTGGTGGCAAAAAATGATTTAATCAATCAAATTCAACGTTCCAAAAAAGTACTAGATATTGAAATCTGTGAAGATGACTTTCAGTTGGTCGAAGATGACAGGTTACATTTGATACTATTAATTTCGTCGTATCAGGAGATCCATTTCCATAGTCGCCTATATTTTATCATGAAAAATATTTTTGGTCTAAGTGTAAAAGAAATCAGTACTTTCACGCTTCAATCCGAAGAATCTATCTACAAAAATCTAGCGCGAACCAAAGACGCTATTTATAACAAGCTAAAAATTGGCTTTGATGGTATTGTAAACCATATTAATAAGAGCATTATATCACAATCTGAAGAAATTCTCTATGCTGTTTTCAATATAGCGTTTGATTCTTTCAATCCCAAAATCAAATCCACGATCAATGATGATTTGTGCTTTGATGTACTGGCGCTACTGAAAAATTTAACAGTAGTTTCTGATAAGTCATCTACAAGAAATCTTTTAGCATGGTGTTGCTTGCATTTGTCCAGGATTCCTGCAAAAATTCAGGATGGAAGACTGATTTCATTTTTCAAACAAGACAAAAAGCTTTGGGATCAATCCCTTTTGCAATTAGGTATTTCGTATTTAACTAAATCCGATATGCCTGATAAGTTTTACTTTGAAGCACTGATCGTCAGCAAGCATATGACAAGCAAAAACCTGGATGAAAATCACTGGAATGAAATCATAAATCTTTACAACATCCTATTACATTTTGGAAAGTCTCCCTTTATATTACTTAACCTTTCCTACTGTTTGCATAAAGCAAAAAGATATGAAGAATCAATAAACATATTAAGTCTTGTAGAGAAGGAACTTCCTGACGGCCACATTTACTTGTCCATGACCAAACTACATGTATATCAAAACCTTACTGACACCGCAAGAGAAAAACTTTTGAAAGATGTTTTGGAGCAAGTAGAACAACAATTGAGATATGAGTTGATCCTTTCCTATCGAGATCATGATGTATAGATTGAGTAAAATAATGCTGTTTTAAAATCGGGTCAGACTAAATAACTGATCCATATTAACGAGTAAATATTACTCGCTGAATCTATGTAATACAAACCACTTTCAGCGAGCATTAATCATTTTATTACTCGCTGAATCTATATTTAAAATACCACTTTCAGCGAGTAATACATCTTTTTGGATAGCATAATTCGATACCCAATTCAGTATTCTAACATTATTTCTAAACGCTTTTGATGGCAATCATTTACAATTCATATACCTTTTTCAACAGTTCATCGGAAAGTACTTAATATCGTATATGATACTCCATACCTTTGAGACCAATTAAATCATTCATCATGAGATCAACGTTTTTTATTCTTTTTATTTTATTTCTTACAAGCATACTTTCTGCCCAAAATGCAGCTATCAAAGGTACGGTTAAAGATCGTGTCACAGAAATCACACTTATAGGTGCCGCTGTAGAAGTTTTGGAAAACAATACAACATCTAATGGTGTCGTCACTGACGAAAATGGAAAATTCTCAGTAGAAAGTCTGGCTCCAGGCAGATACAATCTCAGGGTAAGTTACCTGGGCTATGAAACCGTAACGATACCCAATATATTGGTCACTTCAGGTAAAGAAATGATCCTAGACATCACCATGGAAGAAAGCATCAACACGCTCAATGAAGTAGTCATTTCTGCTAATGCTGATAAAGACAAAACTATCAACGAAATGGCCAGTATCAGCGCACGCACCTTTTCCCTGGAAGAAGTCACCCGATATAGTGGTGGTCGCAACGATGCCAGTCGATTGGTTTCTAATTTTGCAGGAGTCGCTACAGCCAATGATTCACGCAATGACATTGTCGTCAGAGGTAATAGTCCCGCAGGCATACTTTGGAGACTAGAAGGCGTGCCCATCCCTAATCCAAATCACTTCTCCACATTGGGTACTACAGGTGGTCCCGTCAGTGCACTCAATACCAACTTGCTCAAAAATTCTGATTTTCTGACATCAGCTTTTCCAGCTGAGTATGGCAATGCGGTATCAGGTGTTTTTGATGTGGGTTTCAGATCAGGCAATAAAGACAAGGCAGAATATACCTTCCAGCTTGCAGCATTCAGTGGACTCGAGGCTATGGCTGAAGGCCCCATCGGCAAATCAGGAGATAAATCTTACTTGATCAGTTACCGATATAGTTTTGTACAATTGGCAGATGCATTTGGTTTGGAATTTGGGACCAATGCCACCCCAAAATACCAAGACCTTACTTTCAATATAGATCTAGGCAAATCTAAATGGGGAAACTTCCGAATATTCGGCATCGGTGGTATAAGTGATATCAATTTCATAGGTAAGGAACTCGACGAAGGTGACTTTTTTGCTGCACAGGATGCAGACTCTCGTGCTCAATCACAGTTTGCAGTAGCTGGTATCAAACATACGTATATGCTCAATGACAAGCACTTTTTTAGGACCACACTATCATATTCAAAATCAAAAAACAGCTTTGATGAAAAACGATATGTAGATACAACGTATACCGAAAATTTCACCTTCACAGATGTCAATGACGACCTCAACAGAGTCAATCTGCATTCATTGCTCAATAGTAAATATAGCGCAAAGTTAAGCAGTCGAATCGGCGTGACGATTGATAGTCGTTCCTTGATTTCTACAGTCGATAGCCGCGAAAACAATCCTGACCTGAACAATGATGGCCGACCAGATTTGTTGCCTATAAGGGATATAGTTGGTAGGATTACGACCATAGAACCATATGCATCTTTCAAATACAAATCCGACGAAAGATCCACCTGGGTAGCAGGTTTACATGGACAAATACAGACATACAATACTAAAGCTGTCGTAGAACCTAGACTGGGATATACCTATGCCATTACGGGTAAAACCAGCTTGAATGCAGGGTATGGCTTACATGCTCAAGTACAGCCTTTGCCGGTTTTCTTTTTGTTAACACCCAATGAAACAGGACAGTTTTTGGAATCCAATGCTAATCTTGGATTTACGAGATCGCATCACTTTGTCACTGGCGTAGACTATAAGCCTGCAAATGATTGGCGTGTAAAAGTGGAGACCTATTATCAGCACTTGTTTAATGTACCCGTTGAAAAAGAACCTTCTTCATTCTCGATCCTGAATGCTGGTGCTGATTTTGTATTTCCCTTTACTGGAGATTTGGTCAATGAAGGAACAGGCCGAAATTATGGGATAGAATGGACAGTGGAGAAGTTTTTTAGCAAGTCATATTATGGTCTTTTGACAGGTTCAGTCTTTCAGAGCAAGTATACAGGTAGTGATGGTATCGAAAGAAATACCGCATTCAACAATGAATATGTGTTTAATATCCTGGGCGGTAAAGAATGGAAAGCGGGCAAAAAAATGGTTTTCACTACAGACTTTAAATGTACCTATGCAGGTGGAAGGTATATCACACCAGTCAATCTGGAAGCATCCCGATTTGTAGGATTTGAAATTCTGGAAACGGACAAGGCGTTCAGCAATAAATTAACCAATTACTTTAGGTTAGATTTAAAGATAGGCGTAAGAATGAATGGACGTAAAGTGAGTCAACAGTTCTTTTTGGATTTTCAGAACGTCACCAATCAACAAAATGTATTCGCAAAAAGATATAACAGGGTAACGAACAATGTGGATACCTTATACCAGATTGGATTTTTCCCGGATATACTATGGAGAGTGCAGTTTTAATATTTATCTTTGTAATAAATTTGATTTAATCATTAAAAAAAATTAAGGTTAAACCAAAAGCTGAACTCCCTAGTGAGTTTGTAAAATAAAAGCCAAAAGTATGACATCAATAGCAGCAATAATTTTAATCACCACATTTGCTTTTCTTTCAGGCCTGCATATCTATTGGGCATTGGGAGGCAGGTGGGCGAGCGAAGGAGTTTTTCCGACTAAAGATGATGAAACCCAACTTCCTATGCCGGGTATCATTCCAACCTTGATGGTAGCGTTTGGCTTATTATTTTTTGCTTTTATAGCATTGATGAAAATTTCTCATCTTAAAATGCCCTTTTATTATGACATAACAAATAAATATGGGCTATGGGTGATAAGTGGTATTTTCATCATTCGAGCTATAGGTGAGTTTAAATATGTTGGATTATTTAAAAAAATAAAACATACATCATTTGGCATCAAAGACTCTAAAATTTACACACCTTTATGCTTGGTTATTGCCGGTTTGGCATTGATATTGGTATTTAGTACATAGAATTATTGAGCAACCAATCAACCGAACATGGTAACTGAGCACAATAGAGTGCAGCGTAGCAGAGACATGAAACCGAAGCCACAAATAAAAAAACCAACAGATTATTAATTCATATCATTTGAAGCTCATATCATTAAAAAATGTTTAAATCACGCAAAGAAATCATAGGATTTGATGACCGGTGGATACTCTTACTAGGTGTCCCTGTGACTTCTTTATTGGTCAATACATTACTCTTTGGTCATTTGCTCAAGGATGATCAGTTCGCGGTATTCGGGACATGTTTTCCCGTATCGATATATTTTACTACACTCTATTGGCTCATATTCAGGGAATTGTATTATTATTTAGTCAAAAAATACCCAGGATACGAAGATTTACGCAAGCGACAGATGATTGCTATTGTAAGCATATTTATCGGTTACTTCATTATTGACTTTATAGGATATCAGATACTTGTCAATGTAATTAAGTACAGGATGGAAGAAGAACTCATGCCCAATCCTGCATTAAAAATCATCACCAGTATCTTATTTACCTTTTTAGTTTTAGTCGCTTACGAAAGTTTTTTTCTGGCAAAATTATTGGGTAAAAGCATATCTGAAAAAGAAAAACTGATCACTGAAAACATACAATCCAAGCTCTCCGGACTGCAAAGTCAAATCAATCCTCACTTTCTCTTCAACAGTCTGAATACGTTGTCTACACTCATCTTGGAAGACCCTATAAGAGCAGATAAATTCGTCACAAAACTTGCCAAAGTGTACCGTCATATTCTGGAGCAAAAAGAGGCAGGTCTGGTCACCATCGAAAGTGAACTCCATTACCTTCGTGCTTACATCCACTTACTCAAAGAACGTTTTGGCGACAATCTTATTTATACCGAAGATATTGACGCTTCGTTGCTTTATCATTATATCTTGCCATTTAGCTTACAAATCACCTTTGAAAATTGTGTAAAACATAATACCACAACCAAGGAACAACCATTGCATGTGAAATTATATTCAGAGCCTTCAGGAGCATATCTTTGTATTGAAAACAACATCAGTCCTTTGGCAGACAAAGATGAATCTACATCAGTTGGACTGGCAAACATCAAAAACAGATATGCATTTTTTACCAATGATGAAGTCAAAGTGTGTGAAGATGGCCATACGTTTCAAGTTTGCCTACCTATATTAAGTGAAAAACATCTCCATAAAAAGTAGTCATGAATCCCATACGCATCTGCATTGTAGAAGACGAAAATCCGGCAGCTCGTAGAATAGAGAGACTCTTGGCCGATGCTCCTTATCCCACAGAAGTGATACTGCATGTGTCTAGTGTGGCAGAAGGAATCAAACTTTTGTATAAGCGCAAAGACATTGACCTGATTTTGATGGATATCCGTTTAGGGGATGGCATTAGTCTTGAAATTCTGGAACATATAAACCTAGATATACCCATAATTTTTACCACAGCTTATGATGAATATACACTCAAAGCATTTAAACATCAAAGCATCGACTACTTACTAAAACCTGTAGATGCAGATGAATTGTATGCGGCTATCAAAAAATACATAAACATTTACAAAATTCAAGATACTTCTAAGTCATTCACTGAAAAAACCTTTACTTACAAGGAACGTTTTCTAGTTAAATCTGGAAATCAGCTCCGAGTTATTCGTAAGGAAAAAATTGCTTATTTCTACTCAGAAGAAGGATATACACACATGGTTTGCGATCAAACCAAAAAATATGTTTTGGACGATACATTAGACAGTATCATTAAGTTACTTGATCCAAAAGAATTCTTCCGTATGAACCGTTCCATGATCGTAAGTCACCGGTGTATAGATAAAATAGAAACCTATTTCAATTCCAGATATACGCTTAAAATTACTCCAGCCTTTCATGATCAAGTAATTGTTTCGCGCGAGAAAGTTAAAGATTTTAAAGAATGGCTGGAAGGGTAACACCAGAATTTATGATTACAGTGCGCATAGCGCACCATTGGAAATCCTAAGTTTTACTTTGTTATAGTTAAATGTAATAAGTTTTCTCATCATTATGTGATTCAAAATGATAATTTTTGATGTAGAAATGTGGAGAAAAAAAAAAGGGAATTCAATGGAGCTCTAGATCCTGAGAAACCTTTTTTTAATTTCTATTTTCCGAAAGTACTAATTGGACAAAGTAGAATTTGAATACTACTCTAGTATTGGTACAGCTTGACCTTTCCTTAATCAGAATACTTTCGGGTTAAAATGCCAATCTCAATCCAATGCCACCCCAATTCCCATTAAATCCTGCATAATTACCAAATTCGTATGATGGTTGCCAATCTAAAGAGACATTGATAGGGATGCCGGGAAATTTATAGTCTAAGCCAAGTACGCCATCAATACCTACACTCGTACCACCGTCATAAAAGTCTTGTTTGTAAAAACCAACATGGGCTCCGGGACCGATATACCATTTAAGTCTACCACTAGGTACAAGATTATAATGGTATTCAAATAGGCCTGTAATTCTGGTTCCTCTTTCCCAAAAATACCCTATGGCTTCAAAAGCAAGGTTGGGTTTCATGAATGTTTTTATGGTCACTCCTGTTGGGTAAAATTTGATACCGATGGCTGTTCTATAAGAGTCGCCATTGGTTTGTGTTTGTGCGATATTTGAAACTCCAACAAACAATAACAGCACAAAAAGCCATTTCACAAAAAAGTTGCTGATTCCTTTCTTTAGATTCAAAAATGGAATGCGAAAAACTATTAGATTGCTCATATTATTTACTTTGTGATGCAGCAACATGATTATTGCCGGCACAAAGGTCATGAAGATTGGCTATAACAATTTATATAATTATGGATAAATATTGCAAAAATCAATAGGATCGAATTTCAATAATTGATATTACTGGTTTATTTCTAATTTAAAACCCAATTTTGAATAATTTCTATAAAATTCCAATCAAACCCATTTGAGATAGCTTTACGACCAATTCGGTGCTGTTAGCGCAGCCAAACTTTTCTAACAGTGCATTTTTTTGGTTATTGACGGTATGTACGGAAGAATCCAACAACTTGGCAATATCTTTAGCAGACAGGCCTTTGATCATATAATCAACGATTTCTTTTTCTCTAGGAGTGAGCTGCAAATTAGAATATTCATACATAATGCTTCTTTTTTTCTGCGGGCCAAAAATTACGGAGTGAACCTTATCTAAAAGATTGGGTATTTTTTCTCTTTTATTTACCACAGCAGAAACACCCATGTCTAGTAGAGATTTTATTACAAAATCATTGGTAATACTAGTGAATGCTACTACTTTTACCATGGAATATTCTTGAGTTAGAAATTCAAACAGACTCAATCCCGCATCTTCGTCAGAGAGAACATCTGTAATAATGAGGTCGGGTATTTCAATACTCAACCTGTTTTTCACCTCTTCAATACTTTGACAGCACGCAACTACTTCAAAACGTGGATCTTTAAGGACATAGGATTGGATGGCATCCGTAACTAGTTGATGATCGTCATAAAGAAAAAGTCTTATTTTAAAATCATTCATTTTTTATGTAAACTTATATTGTTTATTCAATATTTTAAAACTGATGAAGTCGCAAAAGTAATCCAAGTGTTTATCGCACACAATAGTTATTTTTAACTATTGCTAATATAAATTTTTATAACATCTAAATAATAATATGATGTCTATACCTTTGAAATTCTATAAATCGATATCCTAAAATACATCAGTCAGAAAGGCAACTATCTTTTGACATTTATTGCATTACAGACAAATGTCTAACAACAAAGGTTAATTTAAAGGTATAATAAGTATTTTTATACGAAAAAATTTTGATATGACCACAGTCAAAACATAACTTTGCGATATGCAAAAGTGAAATTTCATAAAATGGACAGAAATGTACTGTTATTAATTATTTTTATTTTTTTGTTTCAGAAAAGCATATTTTCGCAATCTAAAGTGAATGTAGATAGTCTGATTATTTCGTACAATACATACTTAAATGAAGATACTTTTAAAATAAAAAAAGCATTAAATATTGCCACCATTTTATCAAAAAAAGATGTAAGCCAATCGTACAAGTATGTTCAGAATGCTATGAGCATATCAGAAACATTAAAAAATCCACTTTTTATCGCATTGTGCAATCAAAAAAAAGCTGAAATATTGATTTCTGATGGAAAATATGACGATGCTTTACCGTGTTTAAACCAATCATTAATATATTTTGAAAAAAACAAAAAGTCATTGGATCAAGCTGATATTTATTTTAAATTGGGCACAATTGCTAAGTATAAAAGAGAAAACATTAAAGCTAAAGAATTTTATGAAAAATCATTAGAGATATTTAAAAAGCTGGATCGTGAAGATTTAATAATTAGTACCGAAGATAATTTGTCATCTATTTATGGTCTGATGGGGCAGCCTAAAAAAGCCATAGAAATCAAAAATAAAATCATCAACTACTATACAAAAAAGAATCTTAAGCAAGAACTCGCACAAACTTATGGCGGCAAATCAAGATATCACTTTTTGGCAGGAGAAACTTCAGAAGCAGTAGAGTGCTTGCTTAAAGCGTTAAAAATAAATGAAGAAATTGGTGACCTCAGAAGTCAATTATTCAATTACCAAAATCTGGCGGTAATCCATGGAGAAATTAATAACCCTGAAAAAGCAATAGAATATGCAGAAAAAGGATTAAAAATAAACCAAACTGTAAAAAATAAGAAGCTGGAAACAGGTTTAAATAATGCCATTTGCGTGGCATATGCAAAAATGTCAAACCATACAAAGGCTATTGAGTGCTACACAAAAGTGATCCAAGACTTTGAAAGTGCAAACAACTATGTGGCTGCCGCTGAAAACTATGGTCTCTTGGCTGGCCATTTATTACAAGAAAAACAATTTTCAAAGGCTTACTATACCTATAAAGGTCTTCTGGATTATTATGAAAAAAATAAAAATGCATTTACTATTCCACAAGAATTGTATCGATTGGGGGATTTAATTATGAGTATGCCAGACTCAAGCCTCCTCAATGTTAAAATACCTGCTGTGAGTAGACTTAGTGAATCTATGATTTACCTTCAAAGAGGCCTTGTATCAGCACAAGATCAAAAAAGTATTCAGCAACAAAGTGTCATCCTTAATGCCATCTCCCGAAACTATGAAGCTCAGGGCAAATATCAAGAAGCTTATGATGCTTTTAGAAAATACATCATCCTCAAAGACAGCTTATCAGGCGACGAAGTACAAAAGAAAATCACTAAAAGCGAAATCCAATATGAATTTGATA
>CAZGMB010000042.1:0-47327 GCA_964526715.1 uncultured Aureispira sp.
TAAATTTTTGTTTTATTCTACTACCCTATTCTCAATCTCTTATCTTCTCTCTCTCTCAATCTCTCTATAAAACCGTTCCTTCGTTAAGGGGACGCAAAGGTAATGTGTCCAACCATATAATTGGTAACTTTATTGAAAATATTTTTACAATTTTTTAAAATTAATTAATTTATATTTATAACATCTTAATAATCTGAATGATTGAAGGGATCAATAATTAAAGGGCTAAATGATTAAAGGAAAGATGAAGATAATCTCCATGCGTGAAGGATTAGAAGCGAACACGAAGTAAAGCGGATAGCCTGACCTGTAACGCAGTGTAAGGGCACGCCCAAATTTTGGTATATTGTCATCATAAGGTAGCACAATTAACTGATTTGTGCTAGAAATCTTACAGATTTTTATAGTTTCTCTTAAAATTACATAAAAGTTAACAAAAAAAGCGAAGATAATTTATGACCTTTGTAGCTCAAAATATATCAGGATGAAATATAATTTTTACGCGGGGCCAGCTATTTTGCCAAGAGAAGTGATCGAAGAAGCTTCAAAAGCTGTTTTGGAATTTAGTAGTATGGGACTTTCATTATTGGAGATATCCCACAGGTCAAAAGAATTTATAGCAGTTATGGATGAAGCAGTAGCGTTGGTCAAGGAACTATTGCATGTGAGTGATGAATATGCTGTATTATTCTTAGGAGGTGGTGCTAGTACGCAATTTGCTATGGCTCCTATGAATATATTGGATAGTGAAGCTAAAGCTGCATATGCTGATACTGGTACTTGGGCAAATAAAGCTATAAAAGATGGTAAATTGTTTGGTCAAGTAGATGTGGTTGCCTCTTCTAAAGACCAAAACTATAGTTACATACCTAAAGATTATGCAGTGGATACTTCGTACAGCTATTTGCACCTGACTAGTAATAATACTATTTTCGGAACCCAATACCATAAATTTCCTGAAGTCAATGTGCCATTAGTCTGTGATATGTCATCAGATATTTTTAGTAGGACATTTGATATCAACAAATTTGATTTAATTTATGCTGGCGCCCAAAAGAATATGGGACCGGCAGGAGCAACTTTAGTTATTGTGAAAAAGAGTGCTTTGGGTAAAGTCAACAGACAAATTCCTGCGATGCTTGATTATAAAAATCATATTGAAGCAGACTCTATGTACAATACACCACCGGTGTTTCCAGTATACGTATCTATGTTAACACTAAGATGGATCAAAAAACTCGGAGGAGTTGCAGCCATACAAAAACTAAATGAAGCCAAGGCTACCTTACTATATAACGAAATAGAAAGAAACTCTTTGTTTTACACTCCGACTCATTCAGATGACCGATCTATGATGAATATCTGCTTTTTGCTTCACAATAAAGATTTGGAAAAGGATTTTTTGGCAAAATGTAAGGATGCAGGTTGTGTAGGTTTAGAAGGACACAGATCAGTGGGAGGATTTAGGGCGTCTACTTATAATGCTATGTCTATAGAAGGTGTACAGGTTTTGGTAGATGTGATGAAAGAGTTTGAAAAATTGCATTCTTAATTGGACTATCATATAGATATAGATGATATAACGATTCCACTTCGGATCATAGAAGAACGAAGAAATGGGGCAAGGGTATCCCTAGGAGCTACACATGTAATTCTAAGGGTACCCAAAGTTCCATTTTTTGGGTCTAACATTCCCAAACATGTGGAATGGGCTAAAACTTGGTTAAAACAACTGAAAGCTACAAAACCTCATGTTTTTAATAAGTATACTAATCAAAGAAAATACGAAGACGGCCAATCTTGGTCAGTAGGAAAACATCAATTCACACTGTCTATACGTCAAGAAAGTCAAGAGAATGGATCAATAAAAATAACTAAGGATAGGACTTTAAAAATAGTTATACCTAATCGAAGTGATTATGACCAACAAAAGCTCATTAGGTCATTGCTCATAAAATTTGCTCAAAAATATTTTCTGCCCACTATTATTGAAAGAGTAAATCATTACAACCAAAATTACTTTAAACAGAAAATCAATGGTGTACGGCTCAAATACAATAAATCTAACTGGGGATCTTGCTCTACGGGAAGGAATTTAAACTTTTCTGTTCGATTATTTTTTGCTCCTGATGATGTCATAGACTATGTTGTGATTCATGAATTAGCACATCTTATAGAGATGAATCATTCAGATAGATTTTGGAAAATTGTAGCCGATATCATGCCTGATTATGAATTGAAAGAAAAAATGTTAAAGTTGAATAGTGCACATTATGAGTTTTAGTACATTGATATTTGAAAATTAGTTCCCAAAATAACATTTAAATCTCAAGAAGACGTTTAAGCATAGTTGGTGATTCAATTTCGCCAATGAAGCGCTTCATCATAAAAGTAGTACTTTTAGTGCTTGAACTAATTTTTGAATTCAATAAATCAGTAGGTGTCATATATAAAAAGGTGTCCTTTTTTATCACGAACATGGCTTGCCTATTTTCCAAACTGAGTTTTATTGCTTTGGGGTCATAATTAATTTTAGCGTTTCGATTTAAGTTCAATACTTCCACACTATTTATGGTCAAAGGCTTCTGCTCTGGATCGATGAAAGTAGCATTTAACTCTATAAAATCGCCTTGTAATATATAGTCACAATTATAAATACCAAAATTCAAAATACTAAATTTTCTGTAAATCTTAGTTTCGTGTAAATTGTAATTTTCAGCTAAGGAGTCTGCTTGACTACTAAATTGTTTCAAACTATTTTTTTCACTAATTTTTTCCATTTTATCCAGATAAGTATTCATGGCTACTTCGTAATCTTCACCTTCGTAGACGGGTCTTACCTTATAAGATACCGACCGCTTACCTAATGTAAAAATTAGATTATATAAATTTTCAGAATCTGTCTTTTCAAGTTTTACCTTATCCCACTCTATATCTCCATCTTTGGGATTATAATTTTTTTCACTAATATCAACTTCAAACTTGGTATTTTTAAATATTTGTAACTCAGGAACGAAATCAACATAAGGAATTGTAACCGTAATAATTGGCCTCTCTGAATTAGCCTTTATTGGCTCTGGAATATCAATACTGTTTTCTAAAACTTTTTCATTTTTTAAAGTTCTTGTAACTTTAGGATGGGTCTGAGTAGCGGTTTCCATTTCGATTTTACTTTTTCCTAATGGAAACCATTTTTCTTGTAACGTATCCAGAAAGTACAAATTATGTCTAGTATCATCGTTTTTTGTAATTAAATGAAGGGGTGGATTGATAGATGGGTTTATAAATACGCTTTCATTATTCTGAAAAGCATATATCTGACACATTGCCGAAGATTCAAAAACAAAACTTGTTCCTAAAGTATCATATTGCATGGGGATACCTGACAAATATAAATCAACAGGATCTAGAAATTCACGAAATGAAATATCAACTTCTCCAGAAATTAATTCGCCATTCTTGTCTACAAAAGCACTAGGAGGAAACTCTATGAATGACCCTGATGCTGCCACAACTTTTGCACCTTTTTCAGCTATTATCGTATACTTTTCAAATGGAATATCAAGATAAGAAATTGGTCTATTAATAAAGGGAAGCGCTGTTACAGCTTCTTGACTTTTATGGTCTTTAGTTGAGCAAGAAAAAAACACTATAAATAAAACCAGAACATTAATTTTCATAAACAACGATATTTAGTTTGAAACGCAAATCTTTAAGATATATTGCTAATTTATCATCTTAAATTAAACTGTACAAATCGTTTAAAACTCTTTGATCCGATTAAATATTCTAGCTAATTGAATCATGTAGAAGTCTTGATATGCAAAAAACTGTAAAATTAAAATCCACTATTTTGAATAATTTTATCTAATTTTACACTTTAATCTATAACTAAAAATTGCGTGTGAATGAAAATTAAGAAATTATTAAATATTTGGCACAGAGACCTCATACATGTACTATTTCCAGATCTGTGTCTGTCTTGCAACAAAGAGCCTAAAACAGCCGATGCTTGGTTTTGTGTGACCTGTATTCATCAAATGCCTTATACTGATCATTTTGAAATTGGTGATAATAATGTAGTCAAACACTTTAAAGGAAGGGTGAAAATTGCACATGGCGCTGCCATTCTTAGATTTAAAGATGGAAGCATCGTGCAAAATATGCTACATCAGCTCAAATATAAAGAAAGGAAAGAAATTGGTGAAGTTTTTGGAAAGATTGGCGCTGAGAAATTAAGTAAATGTAAGTTATTTCCTACTCCTGATATCATCATTCCTGTACCTATACATAAAAATAAACAAAAGAAAAGAGGATATAATCAAAGTAGTATCTTTGGCAAAAGTATTGGAAACTACTGCAATATAGCATTTAGTGAAGAAACAATAGTAAAAATGAAAGAAACTGAATCTCAAACCGGAAAATCTCGTACTGAAAGAGTCAGTAATGTAAGAGATGGATTTAACATAAAACAGCCGGAAGTTTTAAAACTTCGAAATGTTCTTATCGTAGACGATGTGATCACTACAGGAGCAACATTGGAAGCCGTCATACAACTTGTCTGGCAGTGCCAACCTAATTCAGTATCTGTGCTAAGTATTGCCGCAACAGAGTAAACATCCAAATACTTTAAAAACAATTACATAAACATTTGATTATTTTATAATATGTATTAAATTTGCCGATATTTTAAATTTTAATCTAAAAATATGTCAGAGCAAATGAAACCCATATACCAAGAGGACAAAACCAAAAAGCTCCTTGAAATCATCAGAGAGACAGAGGCTGAGTTTTTGAACGAAACCAAAAGTGAGATTAAAATGTCACCAGGGGAAGCAAAAAGAATCGAACTCATCAGAAGAATGAAGGAAGATACCGATAAGATCGAATATATGATCATGTTTAACGTATTGATGATAGCACTTACTGTCGTTGCATTGATTCATTTTGTCCTTTTTGGTAAATTATTTTCTTTGGTTTGTGTAGTCTTGGGATTAGCTTATTTTGTATATATAAGAAAGAAACTGACTCATTTTACTTTGGGTTTATCCAACTATAAGGATAATTTTGACAGATATCTTTGGGAAGGGTTTCACCTTAAAGAAATGCGATACAGTGCGGTCAAACTTGCGTATTTCTTATTTTTCCCAATATTTGTGGTATTTTTATCGGACTTTTTTAGAACAGAGGATGAGCGTTTGTCTACTTGGCTAGGCATTTGCATTGCCGCTATAATATCTGGAATCGCCTGGATGATTTATTTTTCTGATGATAAGGAATCACTGGAAAGCATAGAGTCTGAATTAAAATCATTGGAATATCTTTCCTAAACAGTAACACGAAATAATTTAGCAATTATAAATGGGCTAATCCTCTTAGAAAGAAGATTAAGATTTTATCAGTTTTTAAAATATATATCTTTATTATACTGGGACATGAATTTATTCCATGGTGTGGATTTGTGAGTATTGCTACCAAAATAAGTAATAATCATCTCAAATGTAGGTACATCTTGAAAACCTGGAATAGCTTGGATTAAATTCATATCTTCATCTAAAAATGCCACCGTTGGGTAGCTCATCCTGCCTTGCATGATGTATGCTGCAAGCTCATGATACCCTCTTGGACCACTATTTACAAAATTGTATTCTGTGCCTCTTATGGTCACAGCTTCCTTCATTTCAGCATCAAACTTAACGGCATAGTAGTTTTCGTTTATATATTTGGCAATATGATCTTCTGCAAAGGTGGTTTTGTCCAATTTCTTACACCAACCACACCAATCAGTATAGATATCAACAAATATTTTCTTTTTGGTCTTACTTGATTTTTCTACTGCTTCCTTCCATGTGTACCATTTAATTTTGTTTTGAGCCAATGTTTTACTATTACTCAATAATACAAATGAAATCAGCAATAAAATATATTTTAAACTCATATTATAATACTCTTTTATAAGGCAATGCTGTATTAACTGAATTTATATGATTAAGGATTCAAAAATAAGGATATTTAAATTACAATTAACAAATGAATTAATATTTGGTTAAGGGAATGGGTAGTTTTATCACTTCTTTCCCACCCTATTACATATGGGGCATTTCTCCGCAATATGTCCCCTTGCAGGGCAGTATTCTCTTCCATAAAAAATAATCTGAAGGTGCAATTTATTCCAAAGCTGTTCGGGAAATAATCTTTTCAGATCTTTTTCTGTCCGTTCTACATTTTTGCCATTGGTGAGTTTCCATCTCTGAGCTAGTCTATGTATGTGTGTATCAACAGGAAAAGCAGGCACTCCAAAAGCTTGAGACATAACTACCGAAGCTGTTTTATGACCTACACCGGGTAATAATTCAAGTTCTTCAAAACTTTGTGGTACCTCTCCATTGTATTTTTCTATCAAAATATGGCTCAATTCAGAGATAGCCTTTGATTTACGGGGCGACAAACCACAAGGCCTGATGATGTCTTCAATATCCGAAACTTTTTGACGACTCATATCCAATGGATTGTCAGCCAAAGTAAATAACGCAGGTGTCACTTTATTGACCCTTTCATCAGTACATTGAGCAGAGAGCAGTACCGCAATCAGCAGCGTGTAGGGATCTTTGTGCGTGAGCGGAACAGGTGTTTCTGGATAGAGATGCTCCAAGGTATCCGTTATAAATGATATTTTTTCTTTTTTGGTCATTGTATTATATTAGAATTGGAGATCATTATTATTTCATCATCTTGCAAAACATACTTTTCAATAAGGCTTCCTGTTAAAGATGGAGCTTTAATGCCGTCACTCAATATTTTTTTGGTTTGAATGATCATTGCTTCATGCCAAAATCCGCTTTTTATAAATGCATTAAGGACCTTAGAACCACCTTCAATAATGATTGAAGTAATACCTTGGATAAAAAGCATTTTCAAAATGGATTCGATATCATTAAGATCATCCACTTTGATGTAAGATACGGCTCCAATAATATCATTTTTTACTTGATTTATTATCAATGTCGGGTTATTATCTGATAAGACTTTGGAAGAAGTAGGAATGGTAATATTGGTATCCAAAATGATTCTTATCGGATTTTTTCCAGTTACGTTTCTCGTAGTCAGCTGTGGATCATCTGATAAAATAGTGTTTTTACCCACTAAAATAGATTCATATTGACTTCTATATTTGTGGGACAAAATACCGGAAATAGGATTGCTCAACCAAGTCGATTGATGAGATGAAGACATTAAATTATCTGCTGATTGCGCCCATTTTAAATGTACATATGGCAAACCTGTCAGATTAATCTTAAATTTTGATATCAGCATTTCGCATTTCGGTTGTAACGGGGAGATAGTCACATTGATACCATGATCTTTAAGAAGCTGAAAGCCTCTTCCAGCGACAAGTGGATTGGGGTCCACACAGCCAATAACAACATTTGCTACCTTTTCTTGTACAATCCGGTGGGCACAAGGTGGTGTTTTTCCTGTATGCGAACATGGCTCCAAAGTCACATATAGCGTACTTCCAGGTATAAGATGCTTGTTTGAAGAACTAACTGCATTTAAAGCATTAACTTCAGCATGTGGTCCTCCATAATATTCATGATATCCTTCCCCAAGAACTCTATCACCATTTACTATCATGGCACCTACCATGGGATTGCTTTTGACTTCTCGAAAACCATGCTTGGCGAGGTCAATACATCTTTGCATGTATACATTGTGTATTGACCTGTCTTCCATATCTTTACATTTATTCGGTGGAATTACTTACTTACCGTGACAATGTTTGTATTTTTTACCACTTCCACAAGGGCATAAATCATTTCTACCTACTTTTTCTTCCGTCCTTTTAAATGTACTTGGTTTTTCATTGGTACGAGACACACTTTCTGCGGCTTCTCTGATGGCTTCTTCCTCACGACTGGTACGCACTTTTGTCAAGTCTGTTTTTTGAACTTTGGCTTCTTTGACTTCCTGTTGTATCAACAGCTTACCATTAAATAAATAGGCACTTACATCTTTATTGATTTTATTGATCAATTCTTCAAATAGATTGTACGCTTCTATTTTATATTTTACCAATGGATCTTTTTGTTCGAAAGAAGCGGCCTGGACGGCATCTTTAAGTTCGTCCATATTTCGCAAATGTTCCTTCCAATGATCATCAATAATAGCCAGTGTGATGGTTTTCTCTATATCACGCATGATGGTGGCCCCGTTGGACTCCACTGCATTTTTGAGATCTGCTGCGATAGGCAAAGGATTGGTACGTCCATCTGTGAATGGAATTGCAATGCGTTTGTATCGATGACCTTCGTTCTCGTATATTTGTTTAATGGTAGGTAAAATGACTTGTGTAATTTGCTGCGACTTCAAATTGTAATGCCCAATTACAGCATCAAGTGTCTGATCTATTAAATCATCTACAGATGTGCTTTTGAAAGTATCTTCGTCCATTTGTGGGTCTATACTTAGTGAACTCAGACAGTCCAATCTGAAACTTTCAAAATTACCTGTTTTTTTATTGGTAAGTACAATATGCTCTACTGAACCAACAAACATATTGTGAAGATCTACTGCAAGACGCTCACCATGCAAAGCGCTATCTCTCTTTTTGTAAATGGCTTCTCTTTGGATATTCATGACATCGTCATACTCTAACAATCGCTTACGGATACCAAAGTTGTTTTCTTCTACTTTTTTCTGTGCCCGCTCAATTGATTTGGTGACCATACTGTGTTGAATAATATCTCCATCTTTATGTCCCATCTTATCCATTAGACCAGCAATACGTTCAGACTGAAACAATCGCATAAGATTATCCTCTAGAGATACATAAAACTGTGAAGTTCCAGGATCTCCTTGACGTCCTGCCCTACCCCTCAACTGTCTGTCTACTCGTCTAGAGTCATGTCTTTCAGTAGCAATGATCGCTAACCCTCCAGAATTTTTCACATCTGGGCCTAATTTTATATCTGTTCCTCTACCAGCCATGTTGGTAGCAATGGTCACTGCACCGGCTTTGCCTGCTTCTGCTACAATCTCCGCTTCACGTTGGTGTTGCTTGGCATTGAGAACGTTATGTTTGATTCCTCTTAAATTGAGCATTCTGCTCAGCAACTCTGAAATTTCTACAGATGTAGTACCTACAAGTACTGGTCTACCTTGAGCTGTTAGTTTACCGATTTCTTCGATAACTGCATTGAATTTTTCTCTAGCAGTCTTGAATACCAAATCATCTTTGTCATCTCTGACTATGGGCCTGTTGGTAGGTATGACGACACAGTCCAGCTTATAAATTTCCCAAAACTCGCCGGCCTCCGTTTCAGCAGTACCTGTCATACCCGCGAGCTTATGGTACATTCTGAAATAATTTTGCAGGGTTACCGTGGCGTATGTTTGAGTGATCTCACCTATTTTGACGCCTTCTTTTGCTTCTAATGCTTGATGTAGACCATCTGAATACCTTCTGCCTTCCATCATACGACCGGTCTGCTCATCTACGATTTTTACTTCTTCATTAATGACCACGTATTCTTGATCTTTTTCAAACATAGTGTATGCTTTGAGCAATTGGCTCGTTGCATGCAGACGTCTTGATTTGACGGCAAAATCCTGAATCAGCACTTCTTTTTCTTCTGTAAGACTCGTCCCTTGATTCTTTTCTCTGGTGGTGAGCTCCTGTATTTGTTGGGTGATATCAGGTAGAACAAAGAAATTAGGATCGTTTTCACCACGAGAAAGATATTCTATACCTTTGTCAGTAAGCTCTACATTTCTGTTTTTCTCGTCTATGGTAAAATAAAGAGGTGCATCAGCTAAATGCATATTTTTGCTTTGCTCCTGCATGAAGAAGTTTTCTGTTTTTTGCAAGATTACTTTGACCCCTTCTTCACTCAAAAACTTGATTAATGGTCTGTATTTTGGCAATGATCTGTATACCCTGAAAAGCGCCAATCCACCCTCTCCTTCGTTGTGACCGGTATTACCATTATTGATCAGTTTTTTGGCTTCAGCTAGATATTCTGTTGCTTGTTGGCGTTGTATGCTAAATAGTTTTTCGATTTTTGGTTTAAGTTCTACATATTCCTGCTCTTCTAAGCCTTGAGGTACAGGGCCTGAAATGATTAACGGAGTACGGGCATCGTCTATCAATACAGAGTCCACCTCGTCCACCATAGCAAAATGATGTTTTCCCTGAACCAATTCTTCTCGATCACGAACCATATTATCTCTCAAGTAGTCAAAACCAAACTCATTGTTGGTACCATAGGTAATATCACACCTGTAGGCTGCTATTCTTTCAGGAGAATGTGGTTTATATTTATCAATACAATCGATAGTCAAAAGTAAAAATTGAAATAATGGGCCTACCCACTCACAGTCTCTTTTGGCAAGATAATCATTTACAGTGATGACGTGAACACCTTTTCCTGACAATCCATTAAGGTATGCTGGTAATGTCGCAACCAAGGTCTTACCTTCACCAGTAGCCATTTCAGCAATCTTACCATCATGCAGTACCATACCACCAATAAGTTGGACATCATAATGCAACATATTCCAAGTCACTTCATTGCCTGCTGCTGTCCATGTATTCTTCCATATGGCCTGATCACCTTCAATCGATACATAATCTTTGTAGGCTGCAAGATTTCTGTCATGATCTGTTGCGGAAACCTTTAGGGTTGGATTTTCACAAAGTCTTCTAGCAGTCTCTTTAACCACGGCAAAAGCTTCGGGCAAAATCTGTTTTAGTGACGCCTCGAGATATTTATCCCGTTCCTTTTGGATATTATCTATTTCATTATACAAACTTTCCTTAGTGTGAAAATTGGGTTCGTTGTTTGCTTTTTCTGTCAAAGCCAGAATATCATTGTCTATATCCTTCAAGCTATCAGCAATTCTAGACCTAAACTCCAGGGTTTTATTTCTTAGTTGATCATTACTCAAAGATGCATATTGTGTGTAGAAGGTATTTATTTGATCCACAATGGGAGTATAACCTTTGACATCCTTTTCATGCTTATTGCCGAAGATGTTTTTTAAAAAATTAAACATTTATATTAAAATTTTTATTAATGTATATTTGTATGATATTTTACAATTTGAAATATATAAGCTGTGCAAAAAAATTAAATTCTTAAAATATCTGAAATCGGACTGCAAAGATATTATTATTTTTTTCAAAACATTAATTCTTCTACAGAATATGGAAAGTAGAATTAATTACTAAGATCATACCAAAAGAAATATTCGGACATAATGGCCACTTTTCAAATTAATCAATGCTATTATGTCAGTCTCTTGCATTCATTCATTTCCAAATTGACCTCAGTATAATTTCTAGATAAAGCTACTCTTTAAGACTATTTTATGATTTTAATAATTCTAAATTCATCTTTTGCCATTTGCTACTATATTTAAAAATGAAAGCGTCAATCATGATGCCTTTGATCAACGGAATCGCATTCCAAATTATAAATCAACTTGCCATTTTGATGAAAACGCTCCAAGTATAGCATTATTCATTGCTAAAACTGATACCGGTCTATGGGGTATTTTTTACGATTTTTGGATGACCCAAAAGAAATGATAGCTTGAAAATCGCGTTGCGTTATAGTTCGATTTTTATCTTCTACCTTATTATGTTCTAAATCTGCAAACATTCTTCTGTATGGAAATTTCAAGTTAAGTTTGATGCATAAATCATAAAAATCATTCAGGTCCTTTCCTTGATTAGTTGTAGTGAAAATAGGAAGACTTTTAAACCGTATTGCTTCATCAGAAGGAATCAATCTTGGATATAGGCTGTCTCCATAAACACGGAATTCTCTTTTGATAAGCACTTTGCCACTAGGTAAATACTCTTTGTCGGTCCACCAGATATCCTTAACAGCATTCATCGCTTTTTCAGTATCTGCCTTGGTTTTTACAGGTTTTAGATCGGCTAGCTTTTGTCTTATAATTTTGGTAACCGCATCATTATATGGAAGGTCACTTTTTATAGCTTCCATACCAATATGGGCACCTAAGAGATTAGAATAAGCATCTTCTACAGAGAAAGCGGAGTATCGTTCTTTGATAAGGGGTAAATAAGAATTTCCATACCAAGTTGCAATCTCATGCCAAACTGAAATGTCATAAGCTATTTTACCCGCCAATTTTATTGCGTCATCGTCATTTAAATTCTCAGGTATTCGCAATTTTAATTTTTTATTTCCACCCTCGTTTCCCAGCTTCATCTCAAAATAATGGTTCTTTTCTTTCTGATTTTTCTTGACTAATTTATACAAGTAAGCTGTCCAATCTGCTACATCTCTTGCATGGGCTACATCAATAAATCCACCAAAATGAGTATATACTATGCCATTCATCTCAGTATCACTTCCTAAATATTGATGCCTACCTAGCAAATCAAACGAAGTAATATCGGTAAATTTTACGAAAGGCAAGCCAATTAATTTGACTTCATATCCAAATGAACAACATGTACGAATAATTTTGGGTGGAGCAGTTTTGAGGTCTTCGTCTGATAATTCAGGTGATTTAGCATTAAGGCCAAATGAAACTAAAAATATTATATATAAAACAAAACTTTTCATCATGTTTCAAAACGGGCGCAAAGTATGTTTTGTTTTGACAAACCAATTAAAAATTCATAAAAAATTAATATTAAATTATTTTTCAGGTCACATAAGTGAATAATCAATTAAACATTATGACCTATATTTTTAAAAAAAATAAGACATCTTCAAAAAAATCAGAATGATTTAAATGTTTGAGTACTTGTAGTCTTAAATTAAAATTTGATTGCCACTTTACTTTCCCTATTTCGTCAAAAAAAATGATACTTTCTCTTTGGGTTTTCTAGATTAATTTGTTGTGGTATTCAATCCAACCATCTACATTTTTATACCCCTTATCACTTCATCATTCATCAAATTACCGCTTTGAAAATCTAAAAAATATCTTTTAAGCTTAATATTTAAACTATCAGCTTTGGGAATAGCGTAAAGATGGTTCTCATTCCAAGGCAACTTTTCGTCATTGATAGTAAGATCATATCTTTCATAATACTGGCTTTCAAAAGGTCTGTAAATATAAGTATCATTTCCAATAAAATATTGGTTAGTGTAAAAATCTTTAATGACATAGTACCTTGGAAACAACCAACCAGAATTGTTTTGCTCTATGTAATCCGAAGATAATAGTGACATTATTTTTGGGTTTAAGTACTTGTTAAATTTATACGATTCGATAGCTGAATTTTGTATTCTATCCACTTTAAAATCGATTTCAGAAAGAGCATACAATAATCTTTCTTTCCTTAAACTATCGTTATCAGTTAAAAAGAATGTTGAATTGATTATAAAATTTAACCATTTGCCATTCTCGAATTTAAGTTCATTTGATCTGGATGTAATGTACTTGGTTTTAATATTCAATTTGTATAACTGATAAATCACGATTCCACTTTGAACCAAAATGAAAAACAACAAAGCCTTACTTAGAAAATTATTCTTCATCGTCTTTAGTCTTAAGTGAAAGTTTGTACTTCCAATTGTTTTTATCATAAAATAAAACAAAAGGAACTGAGTCTTTATAAAAGAAAGGATTCTCGCAGGTTTTGTAAACTCCATTTATCCAAATAGAATCAAAATTCGAATTTGCAAATACAGGTGTCAGTTCGAAGTGAATTGAATCGCCTTTTTCAATTTGTTTACTAAATACTATATGAAATTTAGGATCATAAGCATCTTTATCTTCGGCATCAAATTTGTCCATAAATTGATTAATAATGTTTAAACCTAAATCCCGATGATTGGTATAATCCAGCTCAAAATCCCAACCCAATTTGTTTATTACATGTTTGGCTTGCTTAGAAACAGAATCTGCTTCATTTAAGGTCTTTACAGCAATTAACTTTTCTAAATAATTTTTTATTTTTTCAGCATTGTCTTGAATGGTTTTTTTCTTTTTAGATCTATCTAAAAGTTTGTGAAAATTACTTTGTAAATCCCAATTGTAATCTTTTATGATTTCATTGCACACTTTGTCCACTTGCTTTTCGTATTGCACCAAGTAAGCAAAAAGTGAAAATAAAAAAAAATTAATTGCGATTAGAATAAGTTTATTCGTCATTGACTTACTATATGAAATAAATTCATAAATGTTGATCTAAAATTACAATCACACTCCTTCAAAAATATCATCTATACTGATCGATAGTCCTGGTAGTGTCTTGACGGGAATAATATCATCCTCTGAGAATGCATTGAGCCGTTGATATTTACCATTTTCTAAAATAAATACTTCTACAAAACGCATCTCACCAAATACGATCCAATATTCACCTACACCTGCTTCTTCGTAAACACTATATTTGTATTGGGTGTCACGCTTCACTTCTGTTCCCGCTACGATCTCGATCACAAAATCTGGTACTCCAAAAACTGCGGTTTCTTCTATGATTTTAGGGTCACAAATCACACAGATGTCAGGCTGTACTACGTTGGTGGACTTCGTTCGCTTTTTGTTTGCAATGGGTAAAACAATATCGGTCGGCGGATGATAAACGCGACATTTTTTACCTCTTAAAAAAGTGTGAATGATACTATGTAAATTGCCATTTATATCTTGATGCTTTATTTTTGGTGCAGGACTCATCCTAAATATCTTACCACGGATGATCTCTACCATCTCATCTATTTCCAACTTTAAATAGTCAGCGTATGTATAGACTTTATTGTAGTCTATAGCTGGCTCCTTGACTTTGTCGGTCTCCGTGTCTTCTATGGTTTTGTATTCCGTCATTTGTGTTTACTTTTAGATATGCAAATATAGGGGGAATCTATTAAAAATTTGTACTTGAATGAAATACTAAATCCAAACATCACACTCCCTCAAAAATATCATCAATACTGATAGAGAGACCTGGCAATGTTTTCACAGGTATGATATCGTCCTCTGAGAATGCATTGAGACGTTGATATCTTCCATTCTCTAGGATAAATACCTCTACAAAACGCATCTCACCGAATACAATCCAATACTCTCCTACACCTGCTTCTTCGTAAACACTGTATTTGTATTGGGTATCTCGCTTTACATCTGTTCCAGCTACTATCTCGATCACAAAATCTGGGACTCCAAAAACTGCGGTTTCTTCTATGATTTTAGGGTTACAAATCACACAGATGTCTGGCTGAACGACCGTGGTGGATCTGGTACGTTTTTTGTTAGCAATAGGAAGTACTACATCTATAGGTGCATTGAAAACTTTACAATTTCTTCCTTTTAATTCATTGTGAATTATTGAAGCAATATTTAAACTGATTCCTTGATGCTTTGTCCTAGGTGCAGCACACATCCTAAATATCTTACCACGAATAATCTCCACCATCTCATCTATTTCTAGCTTGAGATAGTCGGCATAAGTATAGACTTTGTTATAATCTATGGTTGGCTCTTTGACTAAATCCGTATCAGTGTCCTCTATGGTTTTGTATTCCTTCATGTGTGATGACATTAGTTATGCAAATATAGGGGGAATTTATTTAATTCACAAAAATTAGCATAGGAGTTCAAAGTAAAATCAATCCGAATACCTGTATTTTATATTGATCTCTTGTCCATCCTCTGTGCCAATTTTTTCAAAAAGAACTAATCCACGGTCATCGTAAGTATATTCATAACGCAATGATTTTCCCTTTTCAACTTTTATCTGCCGATTATTAAAATGATAGGTGGATCCCGATGAAGAAAAATGCTCACTTACTTTCAATCTACCCTTGTCGTCGTAAGTATCTCTATGTTTAATTATTTTTTTTCCATCAACATCATTGACTAAATATTCTTCTTTAATTCTTCGGTCTTCACTAAAAACAAAATAGAATTGCCTATGGGTAGTTTTATTATTTCTCTTAGTTATAGTATACTTTTCTATTACTGAACCGTTGTCATCATAGGTAAAATGAGTTTCAATTTTGCTATTAATACTCCCCATTTTTTTATTGCCTAATAGTTTTTGGGTTTCAGACAAAAGGACTCCTTCTTTTGAGTATTTGTATTTGATCGAAGTAAGCAGTCTGTTTTCGTCATAAAAACTCAATGACTTTAGCTTATTATTTTTATTACGGGAATGCTCGGTACTTCTAACAGTAAAATTACTTTCCTTTACCTGAATCCATTGACTTCTCACCATTATAGAATCATATAAATATGAAAAAACTTGTATGGATGACACCCCGTTTTCGTCATAATTGGTTTGCTTTGTATGATATCCAAAAGTATTCAATTCTTCTATAGAAGTGACAAAATCAGCTTGACCTAAAGTAGAATCACCAAGTATGATCTTTTCGATTTTTTTCACCCCTGCTGTTCTGTATATCATGGACTTAGACGGCAATAATTCCATTTGTGCATACACTTTTTCAGGTCCACACAATGCCCAACTAATCGAAAATATCCAAAATATTTGGAACTTACTCATAAGATGATTTTACGAAAAATAAACCTACTACGCCCCATAGGGAATCCAAATATTTTTAATTTCAGTGGCATGTCGTAAAAATTCTGCTCCTTCTCCTTGAGTACGATCGTACCAATTGCGATATTTACCATAATTTACCCAAGTGCGTTTGAGGTTATCCGCGGATAATAATTCTACTTCTTTGCTACCCTGAGCACTTCCGAAATACCACAGACCATCGATGTCATCATGTTTGGCCATTTCTTTAGTAAGCTCGTCTTTGCCGCCGGTAACGATATTGATACATCCAGCAGGTACATCAGATGTCTCCAAAATCTGATAAAAATCAGTAGCAGACAACGGAGCTGTTTCTGAAGGAATGACCACTACGCAGTTGCCCATTGCTATCGCTGGAATCACTGTAGAAATAAATCCCAACAATGGAGACTCATCCGGACATACGATACCTATCACTCCTACCCTTTCTGGCATGGCCAATGTAACATTCCTTTGTGTGGTGTGATGTACTTGTCCATCGTATTTGTCTGCCCAAGCTGCATAAGTATAAATTCTTTCTATGGAAGCCTGTACTTCTTTTTCTGCTTCAGCGGTACTAACATTGGTCATTTGGAATATTCTGGCAGCAAACTCTTCTGCTCTTACAGATAAGTTTTCTGCAATATAATACAAAACCTGTGCTTTGGCATGTCCCGTCATACCTGACCATGAAGTACAAGCGTGAGCCGCTTCCACAGCATTTCGAATGTCTTTTCTACTACTTTTTGGTACTTCCGAGATATAATTTCCGAAAGTATCATTTATGGTAATACTATTGCCACCATCAGGACGTGCCTGCTTACCGCCAATGAATAGTTTCGGTGTGCGATCAATAGCTGGCAATGATTTATTTTCCTTTTTGGTACTTGGTTCGTGTGTTTTTAATTTGGGCGCTTCGTTTTTAAATTCTGACTCTGCACGATGTTTTACATACTCGTACAATCCTTCCTTGCCACCTTCTCTACCATATCCTGACTCTCTATAACCACCAAATCCAGATGCTGCATCAAAAACATTGCTACAATTGACCCAAACGGTACCAGCTTTTACTTGTGGTGCGATATCTAAAGCCAAATTGATATTTTCTGTCCATATACTCGCAGCCAACCCATATCTGGTATTATTAGCCAACTTAACGGCTTCACTATGGGAGCGGAAAGTCATGGCAACCAGTACAGGTCCAAATATTTCTTCCTGAGCTATGATAGATGATGGTGATACGTCCGTAAATAAAGTAGGCGGATAAAAACAACCTTCTTTTGGACATTCCCATGATGGTTGCCAACAAGTATTGCCTTCATCTATTCCTTGTTGGACCAAATCTTGGATCGTTTTGAGTTGTACCGGAGCCACGATTGCACCTATGTCTATGGATTTATCTAAAGAATTTCCTACCCTAAGCGTCTCCATTCTGGCGCGTATCTTTGTATATAACTTTTCGGCAACACTCTCTTGTACCAATAATCTAGAACCCGCACAACAAACTTGACCTTGATTGAACCAGATCGCATCTACTATACCTTCAACCACACTATCCAAGTCCGCATCTTCGAAAACGATAAACGGTGATTTACCTCCTAATTCGAGCGATATTTTTTTGCCTGTGCCAGCTGTGGCCCTTCGTATTATTTTGCCTACTTCTGTAGAACCTGTAAATGCTATTTTGGACACATCGGGATGATTGACCAATGCGGCACCAGTACTTCCGTGACCTGTGATGATATTGACCACACCATCAGGAAGGCCCACTTGCTTGCATATATCTGCAAAAAGCAAGGCCGTCAAGGAAGTAAATTCAGCAGGTTTCAAAACTACAGTATTGCCCATAGCCAATGCTGGTGCTATTTTCCAAGCCAACATCAACATAGGGAAATTCCAAGGGATGATCTGACCGATGACACCGATTTCTTTATAATCCTTCATCTCTGTATCCATCAATTGAGCCCATCCAGCATGATGATAAAAATGGCGTGCTACCAGTGGAATGTCTATGTCGCGTGTTTCACGGATAGGCTTACCATTATCCATAGATTCTAACACTGCAAAATTTCTACTGTGTTTTTGGATCTGTCTGGCGATGGCATACAAGTATCTTGCTCGGCCATGTCCACCCAATTCTACCCAAGGTTTGAGTGCTTTTTTGGCAGCTTTTACGGCTTCATCCACATCCTTTTCATTGCCTTCTGCTACTTGGGCAAGTTTTTCCGAAGTAGATGGACTTACAGATTCAAAATATGCTCCAGAAGATGGTTTTGTCCATTTCCCGTTTATAAATAGCTGAAATTTTCTTTTATGTTGGTCTAAAAAAGTTACACTTTCTTTGTTGCTTTCAGGTGCGGGACCATATTCCATGGTATTATATATTTCTTTGATTGACATTATGTTGTGATTGAATGTTATTTTATTAAATATTATTTTCCAAAATTGAGTTCCACTCCTTTTGGGATGGAATATTTGATTTTAGATTTTCTGGCAGTTCACTAGTATAAATATATTGACCCACACCAATTGGTTTTTGTATGTTTTTTATTGAATATTCTACTTCGATGTTGTCTTTAGATTTACAAAGGATGATACCAATAGTTTGATTGTCATCTTCTGATTTTACAGTGTCATCTATTACATTTAAGTAAAAATTGAGCTTCCCTGCATACTCAGGTTTAAAATCGCCTATTTTTAATTCAATAATGATGTAGCACCTTAACTTTGTATGATAAAATAGTAAGTCAGTTCTATATTCTTTGCTTCCCGCATACAACTTGTATTGGTTACCCATATATGCAAACCCTTTGCCAAGTTCCAGCAAAAATTCTGTAATGTTTTTTATTAATTGTCTCTCTAGATCAGATTCTTTTGAGTGTTTTGATATTGATAAGAATTCGAAATGATAAGGATCTTTAAATAACTGCTGTGCTAGATCACTATGAATTTCTGGTAAGGTATTCCGAAAATTTGAAACAATTTTTCCTTGACGTTCATGAAGCTTTGTTTCTAATTGGTATTCTAAAACTGCTCGACTCCAATTGTTTTCCAAGGTTTGTTCGATATAAAAAAGAGCACAATTAATATCTTTTATTTTTTCAATAATTAATATGTTATGCTTCCAAGGTATCAAAAAACACTTTAAAAACTGTTCATTCAATTGTCCCCCAGCTTGGGGGATAATTTGAAAATCTTGTCCCCCAACTTGGGGGAATATTTGAAAACAGTCTTTATAATAATTATAAAATTTTCTAATCGCAAATAAATTTGTCTTAGAGAACCCAGACATTTCTAAAAATTCCGCTTTCAAATCCTTACTGAGTTGGTCAATAAATCCAACGCCCCAAGCCGCTTTTTCTTGTTTTTCGGATATTTCCTTTCCCAAATACCAATACATCTTTATCAACTCTGTATTGACAGCAACTGATGCTTTTAATTGGCTACTTTTGATATTGGATTTAATATCTTTTAGCCAAGTTATGTATTGTTGATCAGCAATAATCATTTGAAGATATACATTAGATTTGTTTATAACTTTTTACATATAAATATTACGCCATCGGATGTCTATACGACGCAGAATATCTTCCCGTCACAAAGTGCTCTAATTGACGTTCGATATCTCCAAGCAAACTACTCGCTCCAAATCTGAATAAATCAGGCTGTAACCAATCGTGTCCCAGCTCTTCTTTCATCACGATCAGATAATTTAATGCATCTTTGGCTTTGGCTATACCACCTGCTGGTTTGTATCCCACTTTATATCCTGTCAATGCTAGGTATTCTCTGATCATCCGAACCATGACCAATGTTACTGGCAAGGTAGCATTAACACTTTCCTTACCAGTGCTGGTCTTGATAAAATCTGAACCTGCCATCATGGCTACCATACTTGCTTTGGCTACTTTGGTAAATGTTGGGATCTCACCTGTGGCCAGAATGGTCTTCATATGAGCATCTCCACAAGCTTTGCGACAAGCAGCAATCTCCTCGTACAATGCCTTCCAATCTGACTGCAATACCAATGCTCGGCTGATAACAATATCTATTTCTGTAGCTCCGGCAGCAACCGACAATTCTATTTCCTTAAGTTTTTCTGGCAAAGAAATTTGTCCCGCAGGAAATCCTGTAGAAACCGCTGCGATAGGAATATTTGTCATTTTGAGTGCTTCCTTTGCGTAAGGTATCAAATTATGATATACACAGACTGCACCCGTGGTAATACCTGCATCCGCCATATCCATGGCTTCTAATAAATCCTTTCGCACAGGATTTTTTGCTTTGGCGCAAAGACGGTAAACATTCCCAGCGGTGTCATCTCCTGCTAATGTTGTAAGATCCATACAAGAAATCGCTTTGAGCAACCAGGCGGCTTGATACTCCTTTTTGACAGATCGACGCGTGCCAATGGTAGCCGCTCTTCGCTCTATGGCGCTGCGATTGATATTGATACCTTCTATAAGTGAAGCATCAAACGGTATTCCATCATTCCTTAAATGATGAGTAAGTGCGATGGCTTCCTGACTTATTTTTTTATTTTTGATCATCCGAAATAGATTTTATTTGAAGATGTTTTACTTCTTGTTTACTGAATGCTTTTGAATATTAACGGCTCTTTAGTTGGTTTTGTTTCACTAAAGGTATAGGCTAAATCCATGTATGCTTCTGCTTGTGTAAAGAATGTGCGATCATTGGCATGTAAAATGGCTAATGTATCTCCTTCATTTACCAAAGCCCCAACTTTTTTTGTTAAAACAATTCCTGCACTGTGATCTATAGGGCTTTCTTTTGTTTCCCGTCCTGCGCCCAATCGTACAGATGCCAAGCCGATATCCATGGCGCTGAGATGAGAAATATATCCCGTTCTTTTGCTTTTGTATTCGAATGTCAAAGAAGCTTTGGGCAATAACTCCATTTTTTTAATGACTTCAATATCACCGCCTTGCGAAGCACATAATTCTATAAATTTATCGTAAGCCTGACCATTTTCTATCAAAGACTTCAATAAAGCGATGCCTTCTTCATGACTTTGGGTACGTCCAGCCAACGTCAACATATGGCTTCCTAATTCCAAACACAAAGATGTCAAATCTTCAGGACCATGACCTTTTAAAGTATCCATAGCTTCTTTGACTTCCAATGCATTGCCTACAGCGAAACCCAATGGTTCTTCCATCCCTGTGATAACGGCTATGAGCTTACGATTCATTTTTTGTGCCGTACTGATCATGATGTGCGCCAGTTTTTCAGCATCATCGATGGTTTTGATGAATGCACCATCGCCCACTTTAAGATCTATGACAATGGCATCTGCACCGCAAGCTAATTTTTTGCTCATGACGCTCGAAGCAATCAAAGATATATTGTCAACCGTACCAGTGACATCCCTGAGAGCATACAGTTTTTTGTCGGCAGGAACCAATTTAGCATTTTGACTACAAATAGCAATGCCATGTTTTTTCACTTTGTCTACGAAGTCTGCTGCATTCATATCTACTTGAAAACCTGGGATAGATTCAAATTTGTCCAAAGTACCACCTGTGTGCCCCAAACCACGACCAGACATTTTTGCAACAGGCACACCAGCAGCTGCAACCAAAGGAGCCAAGATCAAAGTTGTCTTGTCCCCTACTCCACCTGTACTGTGCTTATCTACCTTGATGCCAGGTATATCTGTAAGGTCGATCAAATCACCTGAACGCATCATGGCATCTGTAAGCGCAGCTGTTTCATCATCATTCATACCCTGAAAATACACTGCCATCAACCAAGCAGCTATCTGATAGTCAGGAATAGCACCCGATATATAGCCAGAAATAATCTTCTGAATATCATCAGATGTCAAAATATGTCCATCTCTTTTTTTCTTGATTAGCTCAACCAATAGCTCTGCTTTAATGATTATGAAAATATACTCTTTGCAGTAGTCTCAAAATCTATGCCTAAAACATCAGCTACCGTGGCCGCAAGGTCTGCAAAGGTATTCCGTGTGCCAAAATGATAGCCTGCAGGAATACTTTGACCATACATCAAAATGGGGATATATTCTCTGGTGTGATCTGTTCCTGTCCAAGTAGGATCGTTGCCGTGGTCTGCTGTGATGATTAACACATCGTCTTCATCCATAGCTGCTAAAATCTCCGGAATACAAGCATCGAACTCTTCCAAACAAGCAGCATAACCAGGTACATCCCTGCGATGACCAAAATGCATATCAAAATCTACTAAATTGGTAAATATCAGGCTAGCTTTGTTATCATCTTTAATGGCTGAGATGGTAGCTAAAATACCTTCTTGATTATTGGCCGTCTTAACAGATCTGGTGATTCCTTTTCCAGCAAAAATGTCATAAATCTTCCCTATGCCTAAGACTTCCTTTCCTTGGTTTTGGATGGCGTCCAATATATTGTCTGGCGGTAAGGTAGCAAAATCTTTGCGTCGGGAAGTACGAGTATAATTACCTGAAGTGCCTGTAAATGGCCTGGCAATTACCCGACCTACTTCGTACTCACCAATAAGCATATTTCTGGCTATCTTACAGATTTCATATTGCTTTTCTATTGGAATCACGTCTTCGTGCATTGCTATCTGAAAGACACTATCTGCGGATGTATAGACTATCGGAAAGCCCGACTGTACATGTTCGTCACCTAAATCATCAATGATGGCTGTACCCGAAGCGGAATAATTACCCAAGGTTTTGATACCAATGGCCGCTTCAAACTTCTCCATAAAGGAAATCGGAAATCCATCGGGAAAGGTAGGAAATGGTTTTTCAAGTATGGTGCCTGAAATCTCCCAATGTCCCGTAGTAGTATCCTTTCCCGCAGATTGCTCAGCTGCTTTGCCGAATGCCGCTTGTGGATGCTCTGTTTTTGGAAGTACATTTTCCATATCAATATTACCTAGACCTAACTGAATCAGATTGGGTATTTTGATATCAGGTATTTGTGCAGCGATATGACCAAGTGTATTGCTGCCTTCATCTCCATATAAGTGGGCATCTGGTAGATGGCCAATGCCGACACTGTCTAGGACGATGAGGATGACTCTGTTTGCTTTTAATTGCATGTTAGAATTGGGTTTGTTTTTTTAAATTTTGAATATTAATCATGATCAAACTTCTGACCAACAAATTCTTTTAATTGTAAATAATAACAATCACTTAGCTAAGCTACTTTTGGCTATTAGAGTGATATGCTCCAACAAATCTTCTAAATGTACCCTATCTGTAAATGGATTCATTATGCTTACTCTAAGGTAAACTTGGTCTTTTAACAAGGTTTGCACGATATAAAATTGGCCTTGTTCCAATATTTCATTTCGGATTTTTCGATTCAAATCATTAGTATCCACAGTACTATCACCTATAAATCTAAAGCAAACAATATTGGAATCAGGAGCAACAGCCAAATCAAAATCTTGATGTTCTACTATCATTTCTGCAAATATTTTGGCTGTATCGTAGCACTTATCTAAATAGGATTCAAAGACTTCTACACCATATAATTTCAGCAAAGCATAAATTCTGGTACTCAGCATGATCTTGGTACATTCCATAGTTCTTTTGCCATAGTTGTACCATTCTTCATCTGCGGCGCTCCATAGATATTGCGCTTTTTGGGCAAAGGTCTTGTAGCTAGTTTTGCTATCTTTAAAAAACAAAAATGTAGTCAGCGATGGGACCATCATCATTTTATGTGCATCTACTGTGATAGAATCTGCCATCTCACAACCATGCATCAGATATTTGTATTTATCAGAAAAAACTGCCGGACCTCCATGAGCTGCATCGATATGATACCACAGATTGTGTTGTTGACAAAACTCACCTATGGATACCAAATCGTCATAAATTCCCGTAGAAGTTGTTGGTGCACTTCCTACCACACCCAAAACTCTGATACCATCCTGAGTCGCTTTGAGATAATACTCTTCCAGCAGTTCTGTCCGCATCTTATAATGCTGATCTACAGGAATTTTTATCATACCTGCTTCGCCCCAACCCATCACTCTTACGGCTCTATCGATACAATAATGTGCTTCTTCGGAAACCATAAAAGCATATTTTTCAGTTTGTCCTTCCACCCATACATTTTCTGGAGCCTTGACATTTCGTGCGCAAATCAATGCGGTTAAATTGGCCAAAGTCCCTCCTGAAGTAATGATACCATCACCTTGATCAAAACCAAAATATCCTTTGAGCTGATCGACGACCCACTTTTCGAGTGTGGATGAAGCTGCAGACATCTCGTAAATGGCACCACCACTATTGAGCAACATACCTTCCATAGCAGCAAGTGCCGCCATCGGAGCAGGTACTGTAACTTGATGCCCCATGTATTTCGGATGGTGAAGATGAATTGAGTTGTCCAAAAAAGCTTTGAATATTTCTTTTGGAGTTGTCAACTTTGCGGTATCCCAATGATTATAATTCTTATCAGGATTTATGTAGTCGATTACTTTTTTACCGTCATATTCCTTAATAACTGATAGATGATCAGCAAGCATATCTATCAATTCGTGACCGTGCTTTCTGAAAGCTTCGCTGTCATACAATTCTTCTAAGGACATTACACTTATTTTATCTTTATTACAATTCCACTAAATGGTGGCATTATACCACCTTGGGAAAGGGTTTTCAAATCGTTATTGTATTTGAAGATAATTTCACCTTTGGGAGGAAAATTATTCAGATTGACGGGATTTGCTTCTGTATTATTATTGCAAAAAACAATGATTTTTTCACCATTCCATATTCTTTCATAAGCCAGAATTTTATCACCGCCTGTATCCAACATTTTATAATCACCATATGTCAATGCGGGCTCTGATTTTCTCAATGTAATAATTTCCTTAAAATAAGAATACATTTCCTGATCAAAAACTGGTTTTTCCTTGTAAGTATATGCTGAATATGCGGATTGGGTTTCATAGTCAAATTCAATGTCTGGCCATGGAAGTGGTTTTCTATTATCTGGGTCATCAGCTCCAAGCATGCCCATTTCGTCCCCATTCCAAATATGAGGGGCACCTACAAAGGTAAACTGATGTAAGAGAAATAATTTCACCCGATGATACGTCAGTAACCCTGGTTTATTAGTTCTATAATTTTTGTCTTCTTGAGGCTTGCAGTTAAATTTATATTTATTGACATTAAAAAAAGATGAAAGCAATCTAGGCGAATCATGTGAAGATGCCAAATTCATCATCGCCTGTCGTGTATAATCAGGATATTTCAAAAAAATAGAATCCATCTGTCTCTTAAATTGTAACAATGTGATGCGATCATTAGCTTCTGCAAAATACCCTCTAGCCACTTTAAACCATTGGTAATGCATCACCGCATCAAAAACATCACCCTGAACCCAAGGTGCCGGATCCATCAGCTTGTCAGGCCATTCCGTCCACCAGTTTTCACCTACAAGATAAAATTCAGGGTTAATAGATCGGACATGTTTTCTGAAATCACGCCAAAATCCCAATGGCACATGTTCTGCTACGTCCAATCTCATACCATCTATACCGTCTTCAGGGTTGCCATTATTATTGGGATCCATCCACCTGCGACACACATCAAAAATATGCTGTTTAGCTCCTTCATTTAGATTGCCTTCATAAGGATGTCCTTGAATTTTGCCTTTAGTATCTATCTTTCTAAGTTCTGGTAAATTTTTGATCCCAAACCAACCTTCATATTCAAAGGTTTTTTTTCCTGTAGCTGCATCAGTTGTAAATTTTGTGTGGTACCAATCTTTAAAAGGGGAGTTTTCCAGGTTTTTTTCTACATCTTTAAAAGCCCAAAAGTTGTTTCCCGTATGATTCCAAGAAAAATCCAATACTACCTTTATTCCTTCAGCATGAAGTGTTTTGATAAGCTTTAAAAATTTCAAATCTGCTGATGTCCATTTCCATGTTTTCGGATCATTGTGATCTTCAGATGCCATCAAAGCCAGGTCTCCTTCAGGATCGTCACCAAAAGTAACGTCTATATGATGATAATGTCTGGCATCATACTTATGCAGTGATGGCGCATCATTGATAGGATTAAAGTAAATAGCAGTGATCCCTAACTCTTTTAAATATTCAATTTTTTCTGCTACGCCAGCTAAATCTCCGCCATATCTCCGCATTTGTATCGTCCTGTAAAAATCGAGTCCCGTACTTTTGGCCCAGTCTTCCTGTGCATACCAATTGTGCCCCCAAGGTGTAACGGCCCATTGATCTGGTAATGGATCGATCAAAGCATTGTCGCACGTGATTTTGGAAGGGTTGTTGGATGGATTACCGTTTCTAAACCTTTCTACAAATATCTGATACCAAATGGCTTCTTTGGCCCAGGTTGGTGGTTGTTCAAAAGGTAAAACATTTTTTTGGGCATTGACCTGATTATGCATACAAGAAAGTAATGACAATAAAGAAAAAAATAATAGCTTATGTGTTGACATTTATATAAGTATATTTAAAAATATAATAAGTTTATTAATGTAAGAAGCATACTAAAATCAACCTGTACCTAAAGCTACATCCAAAACCATCATCAAAATAAAGCCACCTATAAATCCTAATGTAGCTATATCTGTATTGTTGTCTTGTTGAGTTTCAGGAATGACCTCTTCTACTACGACAAATATCATGGCACCCGCAGCAAAAGCTAAGGCGTAAGGCAAAACAGGTGTGAAAAAATTTACTGCTAATGCACCTACCACAGCAGCAACTGGCTCCACTAAAGCTGATGACTGACCATACAAAAAGCTCTTGGTTCTGGACATACCCATCCGTCTTAGTGGCATCGCCACAGCGATACCTTCAGGGAGGTTTTGTATACCAATACCGATAGCTAGTATGACACCTGCAGTGACTGACGCTTCTGGAATGCCCGCGGCTACACCACCAAAAAGAACACCTACAGCTAGCCCTTCAGGAATGTTATGCAAAGTAATCGCCAGTACCAACAATGTCGTACGTTGCCAAGGAGATTTCACCCCTTCAGTCTCTTGAAAATTGATATGTAAATGAGGTAATACTTTATCCAATCCAAAAATGAACATAGCCCCCAGAAAAAAACCAACTGCTGCTGGTAATACTTTTACAAATCCTACGCCATGGCTCATATCAATAGCAGGCGCCAATAAACTCCAAAAACTAGCTGCTACCATGACTCCTCCTGTAAAGCCCAACATACCATCTAATAATACTCTATTGATGGTCTTTACAAAAAATACTATCGATGCTCCTAAAGCTGTCATTGCCCAAGTAAACAAAGTAGCTATAAAGGCCCCTGTAACCGGATCAATGGATTCAAACCATTTAATTAAATCTTGCAACGTCTTTTAATTTAAAAATTCAATGTAAAGTTAACTTTTATTAATCTGTGGCAAAAATTTCTAACAAAAAAGTATCAGATTATGTTGATTACGGTTTATAAGACCTATCACAGTACATCAAATTATTCTTATATTTGCACAATAAATTATCAAAACCAAGATCATGAATCAACCGCTCGCTGAAAGAATGCGTCCTAAATCTCTAGATGAGTACATTGGACAAGAACATTTAGTAGGCCAGGGTGCGATACTTAGAAAAGTCATAGAATCAGGACATCTTCCATCTTTTATATTATGGGGACCACCGGGAGTAGGTAAAACCACGTTGGCTTCCGTCATAGCTCAAACACAAGACAGACCTTTTCATAGCCTATCAGCCATCAATAGTGGTGTAAAAGATATCCGGGAAACCATAGAAACAGCAAAATCACAACGATTTTTTACAAAACCAAACCCCGTACTTTTCATAGACGAAATACACCGATTTAGTAAATCTCAGCAAGACTCTCTCCTTGGAGCCGTAGAAAAAGGCATTGTAACATTGATAGGTGCCACCACAGAAAACCCATCTTTTGAAGTGATTTCTGCCCTTCTTTCCAGATGTCAGGTATATATCTTGAAAGCGTTGGAATACGATGATTTGGTCACAATGATCAATAATGCAATACAAAAAGATGAATATCTCAAAACCAAAAATATCAATATATCATCATACGATGCATTGATCAGTATTTCAGGTGGCGATGGAAGAAAACTATACAATGCATTGGAACTAGTCATCAATCAATTTGACAAAGACGAAGTCATCGATATCACTGATGAGCTAGTTAAAACAGTCATTCAGCAAAATCTCTCCAGATATGACAAGTCAGGTGAGCAGCATTACGACTTGATTTCGGCATTTATTAAGTCCGTTCGAGCTTCAGACCCTAATGCAGCAGTTTACTACCTTGCCAGAATGATAGAAGGTGGAGAAGACCCGCTATTTATTGCCAGAAGAATGATTATCCTAGCATCAGAAGACATTGGCCTTGCCAATCCCAACGCCTTACTTCTAGCCAATAACTGTTTCCAAGCTGTACATCATATTGGTATGCCCGAAGGCAGAATCATCATGTCACAAACCGCCGTATATCTGGCATGTAGTCCCAAAAGCAATGCTAGCTATGTTGCCATTAACGAAGCTATAGATATGGTCAGAAAAACAGGTGATTTACCGGTCCCGTTGCATCTGCGCAACGCTCCAACCAAGCTCATGAAAAATATTGGCTATGGCTCGGGATACCAATACTCACATAATTACCAACCGGGAACATCTGATATGGAGTGTCTTCCTGAAGAAATCAAAGGAACCCAATTTTATACACCTGGAAATAATGCCGCTGAAAAAAAATATGAAGAATACCTAAAATTGATTTGGAAGGAGAAATATCAGTGATCTGGTGATCGGTGAGGTTGTGATCTTGTGAATAATAGTCTATAAAAATCCTATTTTCGTCTTACTTTTCAGTGTATGGGAACTTTTTTGTCAACAAAATGGGTTAATGCTCCAAATAAAATAAATCCAAATGAAAAACATCACCTTATTTACTTTTTGCACTATTATGTGTTTTATCTCTTGCAACGAATTTGGTCCAAACCCTGCAAGTATGGTAGGTCTGTATGAAGTGAGCGCCCAAATTAAAGATGGTACCGTAAATGCTAATGAAATAACAAAATCTGTTTCAGATGCTATGAAAGATGTCAAAACAGAAATGCAAAAAGCACGTAATGAAATAGATCAGGAATTGGATTTGGCAAATATTGACACCACAACGGCTGAAGGTAAAATAGAATATGCAGCTAAAAAATTTGGAAAGTCAATGTCAGACATAGGATTGACCATGGGAGAATTGGGAAAAGATTTGGGTAATTTATTTGGAGGCCTTGCCGGAGAAGGTGTAGGACTCGCACAAAGCATCCTGAAAAATATCAATGCTGAACTGGAATTGCGTGAAAATGGTGATCTGAAAGCCAATAGCTCTTTGATCAGTATTTCATTGCCCAATGCGACCTGGCAAGTAGATGGAGATCAATTCATTTTGTTTACAGACAATAAGGCGGAGTCTGATACATTTTTGATTACAAAAAAATCAGCTGAAGGTTTTATTCTTTCTAAAGATGAACTCGAATTGCATTTTATGAAGAAAAATCCAAAATAATTCCAAAAACCTCTTAATATTACGCCATAAATCATTAAGCCACTATGTTGCAGCGCATTTTTTATGGTATTGTTCTTCTGATTACAATAGTTTTATACTTATTTCTGAACGGTAATATTCATTTTACCAAAGACCCTTTGCCTCCGTTGGGCAAATTTCTGAATCCTTTTGGTGGAGCCTGGACATCTGATACCCGATCTGAAAAAACATCGCAAGTTTTAAATATGTCAGGTCTCAAGGATAAGGTAGAAATTATTTATGACGAAAGACATGTACCTCATATTTATGCACAAAATATGGAAGATGCTCTTTTTGCACAAGGCTACATAGAAGCTCAAAATCGTTTGTTTCAGATGGAGTTTTTGGCAAAAACTGCGGCAGGAGAACTATCATCGATCATAGGTCCAAAAACTATCGAGATAGATCTAGAAAAACGTAGACGAGGCATGAAGTTTGCCGCAGAAAATGCTGTCAAAGGATGGGAAAAGACCGAAGATTACAATAAAGCGTATCGGTATGTCGATGGTGCCAATGCCTATATTCAATCATTACAACCTAAAGATTATCCGATTGAGTTTAAACTTTTTGATTTCAAACCAGAAAATTGGACCGCTTTGAAATCAGCTTTGGTTTTTAAACAGATGTCTCTTACGCTAGCAGGTCGAAATGATGATCTCGAAAACACCAACTTACTCTATCATTTGGGAAGTGTTGACTTTGCTATGTTGTATCCCGAAAAACAAAACGTAGAAAACCCAGTAATTCCTACTGAAAAACCATATGCCACAGATGCACTGAACGTATATCGACAAGATAGCGGTGCGGCTTATATAGCTCCTATACTTAAATCTCATTTTGAAAATAGGAATAAAGGAATAGGCAGCAACTCTTGGGGAGTCAGTGGCAAAAAAACAGCTACCGGAAAACCCATTTTTTGCAATGATCCACATTTAAATCTTGGTCTACCATCTATTTGGTTTGAATTGCACATCCATACGCCAGAGTTTAATGCATATGGTGTATCTTTCCCTGGATTTCCAGGAATTATGATTGGGTTTAATGAGCACATAGCTTGGGGAGAAACTAATGTGGGCCAAGATGTTGAAGATCTGTTCCACATACAGTGGGCAGACCAGGCTCGATCCAAATACATCCTGGACGGCAAAGAAAAACCTGCGATGTTCAGAGTCGAAGAAGTCAAAGTTAAAGGTGGAAAATCTGTTATCGATACCATAAAATATACTGATTGGGGACCTGTTTATCATACTTCTGATGATGGCAAAAATGACCTGGCCATGCGTTGGCTTTGCCATGATATACCCAATACGGATGAGTACAATACTTTCATTGACGCAATGAAATGTAAATCATATGATGATTACTTAAAAGCGACTTCTAACTATAATACTCCTGCTCAAAATTTTGGATTTGCTTGTAACGACGGTGACATTGCACTTAGAGTTAATGGAAAATTCCCTGCTAAGTCTGAGCCTGATGGAAAATTTGTAGAATATGGTAATAAATCATCAAACAACTGGCAAGCTTGGATCCCGAGAGATCAAAATCCACAAATTCTTAACCCTGAGCGTGGATTTATCTCTTCTGCCAATCAAGTGAGTGCAGACAAAACGTACCCATATTATTTTACAGGAAAATTTGAGCGCTATCGCAATAGAAGTGTCAATGATAAACTGGAAAAAATGTCTGGTATTACCCCAGATGATATGAAAAGAATGCAACAGGACGCATTTTCCTTCAAGGCATCGGACTTCATTCAAGCCATAAAAACTGTTGTAACCTCAGACCAGGTCAATAAGAACCATAAAGCACTGTACGAAGCGCTTTTAAATTGGGATTATCATTATAAAGCAGCATCAGAAATGCCTGTGGTTTTTGATTTATTGCACAAAAAACTGGCCGCTAATACATGGGATGAGCTCCTTACATTGAAAGAAAAAATGGATATCCGCATGCCAGAAGATTGGAGACTTATAGAACTCATACAAAAAGATCCAACCAATAAATATTTTGATCTGAAAAAAACAAGTCAGATCGAACAAGCAAAAGACATCATCCTACTTTCACTGAACGAAGCGATGGACGATTTTACAAAACAAAAACAAGAAGGTAAAAGTATGACTTGGGGCGGATACAAACCACTTCATATATACCATATGACCAGAATACCTGCTTTCTCAAGGATGGATATACCAGCTGATGGATGTCCTGATGCCATCAATGCCACAGGGTTTTCATTTGGCCCAAGTTGGCGCATGGTAATCAGCTTAGAAGAAAAGGTAAAAGGTTATGCTGTCTATCCTGGGGGTCAATCAGGAAACCCAGCTAGCCAATATTACAATAATATGATAGACACCTGGATCAAAGGTGAATATTATGATTTGAACATTCATGCCAAAGCTGATGAAATCAGATCAAAATCTAATGCTACTATCATCTTAAATCCTCAATCATGAAATCATTATCACTTATCGTAACAATAGCAGTTTTGACTTTTGTACTTTCTCATTTTTTGCCTTGGTGGATTTGCGGCATAGTGAGTTTTGTGGCTTGCTATCTTTGGAAAACTGAAGGGTTTATCGGATTTACGGCATCTCTTTTGGCAGTTTTTGTAGTTTGGTATGGAAAAGCGTTTTTTGCAGACCAAAATTTTGACACACCCATGTCTAGTCTTTTGGGAGCTTTATTGGGCAATGTTTCTGGTGGGGCATCACTTTTTTTAACTGGATTGATAGGTGGCATTGCAGCAGGACTTGCAGGTTGGCTTGGTGGATGGACTAGAAAGTTATCCATACAAAAGCAATAACTAAAAGGTATGTTAAAAATAGGAATTACAGGTGGCATTGGATCAGGCAAAACTACAGTAGCCAAACTATTTGCAGTCCTTGGGGTTCCGGTTTATAATGCGGATACGGCAGCCAAAAAAATAATGGCTTCCAATCTCAAAGTTAAGAATCAAATCAAAAATCTCTTAGGAGATGCATCATATCATCGTAACGGAAAACCAAACAGGGCTTACATCTCCAGCAAAATATTTAGTGATAAGGAACTCCTTACAGCCATCAACAATATCGTACATCCGGCAGTGCGCGTAGATTCAGATCAATGGGCAGATCATTATCTCAAAGAAGGGAAAACACCTTATGTGTTAAGAGAAGCTGCTTTATTGGTAGAAAATGGTAGCTACAAATCATTGGATCAACTTATCGTAGTGACCTGCCCTGAGCCAGAAAGAATCATCCGAGTGATGAAACGGGATAAGCTGAAGAAAGAAGAAGTAAGCCAAAAAATCCAAAATCAACTACCCGAATCTGAAAAAGTAAAGGTTGCAGACTTTGTTATCATCAACGATGGGCAGCATCCTTTGATTCCGCAAGTATGGAAGATACACCAACTTTTGATAAGCATTTAATATAAAATAGAAATGGCCACTTTAACGAAGCGGCCATTTCCCTTTATAATAATTATGAAAGACTTTTAACTTATTAGAGGAACTTTTTAAATATTAATTTAAGATAAAATGGTCAGTTGAAAGTTGCTTTGATATATTTTATCTTTTCTTCCAAGGTAGTCGGTGAGCAGCTCTTCCTATCTCAGTTCCATATCTAACACCCTCTTCACAATCCATTCTGTAGTGAACCCCTAGTGGAACTCTTGACCAAGCATTTTCCAATCCCATCTCATAAAAACTGGTGAATGATCGTGGTCTACCTTCGAACTCTACTCTATTTGCGTGACAGTTGTCCGTCATGGCATAGTTATAACCAAAAATATGTCCAAGAGCTTCAGCACCAGCCGCACCCATTGTAGAGTGACCAGATGGATAAGCTGGAAATGAAGGAGAAATACCTTTTTCGCCTGTAAGCGGATTTTCTAATATAGGCTCCCATGCTGGGTCAATCACTCTTTTTATATAAGTTTCAGGTCGCTCTACGTTGTAATGAAACTTAGAATTCCAACAAGCTACACCAGCATCATTACTAGCTACACCCATCAATGCTGTCATGAAAACAGCAGTCTCTAAGTTACTTTTTTCCAATTTTAAAACCTGATTTCCGATAGCTAAAAATCTAACACCAGGGCTAAAAGTAAGATTTAATAAATCATCACTCCAGAACTCACCTACCCATTCTGTTTCATATGATGCAACGGGTGTGTTTTGTGCATACACTTCCAAGGCTTGTGAATATAAATGAGATCTGGGATCTGTACTGTAAGGAATTGGTCTCTTACATAGCATTTGGTCAGGCTTTAAAGAAAATGTACGAGCACCACCCCAGATACCACCCATAGGTGCACCAGGACCTGGGAAAGTAGGTCTCCAGTCGCCATCTTTTTTGAATGCAGCCTGCCAATCATATCTTTGAAATGGGTCGAGATAGTGGTCATGACCTATATTGTCTGTAGCTGAATATTGCCAAACTGCAGCTGCTACTTCTCTTCCTCTATTTATAGATCTATTATAAACTTCGTCACTAACTTCTGCTTTGTATAAATTATTAAATTTTCTGGCTGTAGATGCAATTAAATCTAAATCTACTGCCCTAGCTCTTCCAAAAAACCTTGGCATAAGGTATTCATATGATGCATTTACAACCAAAGGCCAATGATATTCCTGATCTGGATTGATTTCAGGGATATTGAATCCTTGCCATTGTCCATCCATTGAATTATAGTCTGGCATTCCTGACACCACACCTTCATAAGCTGCTAGTCCCAGATAAGCCACAGCCCTTGGCGCAGGACCTGGTCTATAACCCGCTGCATAACGCTCTATTTGCAAAAATACCTCATTCCATTCATGAACTACATCATTTGGATAGTCAGCAACTAATTTTGCATCATTTGCAACATTATCATCATTGATATCCTGAGCACAGGACATCATACCTAAAATCGTAAAAATTAATAAAAGGGTTTTTAATGTTCTCATATTACTCTAAAAATTTTTCCGCAAAGTTATGTTGAACTATCCATTAACTAAATAAAAGAAAATTAGAAATTTATTAGAATTCTAATTAATCTCAACGAGACAAAAAACAAAAGGCCTAAAGTAATATCTTTGTGCTGCTAAATCATATTATTATACCATAAATATATATTGTTTGTGCTAAAAGTTCTAATTGTAGAAGATCAACATCTGATTTCTAAATCTATAAAAATGGGTTTTGAAGAGCATGATATTGAAGCTCATATTGCTGAGGATGGGGAGACTGCCAGAAAAAAAATTTTACAAACACAATATCATGTCATTATATTAGATGTAATGCTTCCTGACATTACGGGTATAGAACTTTGCCGTGCCATTAGAGATCAAGGGATCAAAACCCCCATTTTATTTCTTTCAGCATTGGATACTGTAGAAGAAAAAATAGAAGGTCTTACAGCAGGTGGTGACGACTATATGGTAAAGCCCTTTTCATTTCCAGAACTATTGACTCGTGTTCATGTACTCAACAAGAGAAATTTAACTGACAAATTAGAAAGTAACCTTGAAACTTATGGTGATCTGACAATCAATACAGAGACAAAAGAAGTTTTTAGAAATGGACAAAATTTAAATCTGACCAGAAAAGAGTTCAGACTTTTAGAATATTTTATGAATAACCCCAACAAACTACTGTCAAAAAATGAACTAGTGGAAAATGTATGGGATATTACTTTTGATACCGGAACTAATGTTGTAGAAGTATATGTAAACTATTTAAGAAATAAGTTGGACAAAGGTTTTGAACATAAATATATAGTCACTAAATTTGGCCAAGGTTATATTTACAAAACTTCTTAAAATGCAGATAAAGTCTAAAATTGCTGTATACTTTACAGTCATATCACTATGCATATTATTTATTTGCATGAGTACAGTATATTTTTTATTTCGCGAGCATTTATATAGTGAATTCTATAGATCCTTGCAATCCAAGGCACTGATGACTGTAGCCATGGTCGAAAAAACCAATATAAAACTGGAACCACTCGAATTTGAAAAACAAACCAACCAGGTATTGCTACCCAAAAGCGAAAATATTATCATTTATAATGATCATCTCAAGCCTATTTTTTCATACAACCCCTTAGAAAAAACTATAGATGAAACCACTTTAAAAAAAATCAAAACTACTCGTGAACTAAAATTTGATCTTGGACCATTCCAATGTATTGGAATATTATACAAAACCAATAACGGAAATCAAGTTATCGTGGTAGCAAAAGAACAATTTCGTTCTGATGAATTGCAAAGACTAAAAAACATTATGGTCTGGACTGGAATTATATCATTGCTTTTTGTCTTTGTGAGTGGTTACATACTAGCCTATGTAAGTTTAAAACCCGTCAATGATATTATCAATACTGTAGATTGTATATTACCCACAGATCTAGATAAAAGACTTAAAACAGAAAACAATCATGATGAAATATACAAGCTTGCATTTTCTTTTAATAGACTTTTAGACAGGGTAGAAGACGCCTTTAAGATACAAAAAGGTTTTATGTCCAATGTATCACATGAAATCAGAAACCCATTGACATCCATCGTATCTTCTGCTCAAGTGATACTCGCTAAAGATCGCAGTAAAGAAGAATACAAAAATTGTATTGAAACCATCCATGAAGAAGCTACAGAACTGGAACACATCACCGCAATGCTCATGGATTTGGCTAGGATAACTAGTAATACTCAGCAAATAAATTTCGCCCCTGTAAGAATAGACGAAGTCCTTTGGCAAGCTAAAGCTAGCATTCTCAAAATTCATCCCCAATACATCTTTAATTTTGATACCCACCAGTATCCAGAAGATGCCGAAAATCTGGTAATAGAAGGTAATGAAACTTTGCTCAGACTAGCCATTTACAATCTTTTGGAGAATGCTTGCAAATTTTCACCTGACCATACTGCAAAGATCAAACCTTATATAGGAAATCATGGGGAAGTGATCATTGATATCATAGACCGTGCACCGATGATACAAACATCGGATATGGAATTTATTTTTAAGCCGTTTTACAGAAGTAATTTAACTAAAAAAATTAAGGGTTCAGGAATAGGATTATCACTGGTAGCGAGTATCATCCAATTGCACGGTGCTGAACTTAAACTACAAAACAATACATCTGAAAATATCGGAAATATATTTACGGTTGTCTTCAAGAAAAAATTCCAATAAATTTCTAATAATTTTCTAATGGGATCTTACTTTAAACATGCTTATTTTTGCGTTCAAATTGATTGATTGAAATCAAACCATGATACAAAAAATTAAATTGTCCCTTTTATTGAGTTTTGTTTTGCTACTAGTTATGGTGGCTTTGACATCATTTAATGAAGAAACAAAAAATATACATACTACAGATCAAAAAATCAACCAGCTAATCAGTTCATGGAGTAGATTTTACCTCACTATTGAAAGTCAAGATTACAAAGCTTATCCTCCTATTTCATCTGATCAATTATTTAAAATCAACATGGCAGCCTATACTGCCCATAAAATAGCATCCGAATCCTACACATTAGACTGTACTGATATATACGCCTTGCTCAATCATGTATATGCAATGCAAATTAAAAACATATATAAAAACGATTTTGAAATACTTCATCAAGTAAAAATTCAAGAAAACTTACAACAAACTATAGTTTCTGATAAAATAAAAGACATCTCGTCTTTGGCTCTTTCTTTTACTGAATCGTTATGTAATCAACCACAAGTAAATACAATAAAACCAAAACTCACTACCACAGAAAATAAAGGTGTCATTAAGTTTGATGCGATGCAAGGAATCCTGCCTTCTTGGGGTCAGAGAAATACTCTAGTGGTTTCTAAAAATTCGTGCAAGGCAGATATACCTTATGAAGGAGATACTGTTAGCGGGATACATAAGGATGCATTGGCCATATACTCCATAAGCCAAAATCTTAGTAAAGAAAAACGTTGGATTGCTGAATTTTGGAGCGATGATGTAAGAGGATTGACTTATTCTCCTGTAAGCCGTTGGATTTCCATAGCCATACAAATGATCCATGCAGAAAACCTAGAATACTCTCAAAGCTTGGAATTGCTGGCTATGCTATCTACAGGTCTGCACGATGCTGCGATCATCTGCTGGTACGAAAAATACTTCTGGAATACAGCAAGACCTGAACAATATATCCAAGAACATATAGACCCGTCATGGCAACCTTTTCACGAAACACCCAACTTTCCATCTTATCCTTCCGGCCATGCTGTTTTTGGTGCCACAGCTAGCTATATTTTGGAATCATTTTTTGGACCACAATACAAATTTACTGATAAGAGTCATGCCCAAAGAAGTGAGTTTAATGGTACGGAAAGATCATTCAACAACATTAAAGAAATGGGTATAGAAAATGCTTATTCTAGATTATTGATGGGAGTACATTTTCATGAAGATTGTGAAGCTGGCCTTAAACTTGGATATCAGATTGGTGATAAACTTATTAAGAATTATAAAATTACTTTTGAAAATTACTTCCAAAATCAGATGTATACCGAAAATTGTTATTCTCTACTTTAACCCGAAATATTCATTAGAAAATCCCTGCCTGCCCTACGGTACGGCGAGGCAGGTATTCCAAAGCTAAACTTCATGCTTGCAGCTTGACAAGGTCTGCAAATCAGAAGCTTCGCCTATTTATCTTCTGTAACCGTAGCGGTGCTACGCTTTTCGAATATAAATAGCTGATTTATTGCATTTTAGCTTCTTCCCGCTAAAGCGGGACAGGCTATAACGAAGTTCTAACGCATAATTCGGGTTTAATAATTGCCGTATTCCTGATATAAAATACTTAGCTTTTCATTTTCACTTATTTCTTCAATTGGTCATATACTTTCAGAAAATATATCACAATATAATGTATTGCTGCGAAATGTAATGTGGTCATTGAAAATGAATCACTTTTTTACTTGCTATTTTCAATGAGTTTCTGCAAGAAAGGTGATGCAAATATAAAATCATGTAGGGTCTCGTTTTCATCCATCAATACTTCATCTTTGTGACCTTTCCAAGCTAATAGACCTTTGTCTAAAAGACATATATTTTCACCTATTTCCATCACAGAGTTCATATCGTGCGTATTGATGATGGTGGTGATATTATTGTCTTTGGTAATATCTTGTATAAGTTCATCTATAGTAATAGAAGTCTGTGGATCCAAGCCCGAGTTGGGTTCATCACAAAAAAGATATTTAGGGTTCAGCACGATGGCACGAGCTATACCTACCCTTTTCTGCATTCCACCTGATATTTCTGAAGGAAATTTTTTATTGATACCCGCAAGACTTACCCTTTCGAGACAATTGTTGACCCGATCAGTTTTTTCCTTTAGGGTTTGGGTGGTAAACATGTCAAGTGGAAATCTGATATTTTCTTCGATGGTCATAGAGTCAAATAATGCATTTCCCTGAAACAACATACCCACCTGCATGCGCAACTTTCGTAATGTATTTTTGTCAGCAGTCACCAAGTCTGTATTGTCATACCACACATGGCCTGATGTTGGCTTGAATAGTCCTACCAGTATCTTGAGCAATACAGTTTTGCCCGACCCTGATTTACCTATTACTAGATTGGTTTTTCCAGCTTCAAAGGTAAAGTCTATCCCCTTGAGTACTTGCTGGTCTCCAAACTCCTTAAAAATTCTTTCTGCACGGATCATCTGTCAAAAAATTTAGGCGGTCAAAACTATGGCGATCACATAATCTGCCAATAATATCAAAATATTGCTATAAACCACTGCACGAGTACTAGCTTCTCCAAGTTCGATACTCCCACCTTTAACAAAATATCCTTGATAACATGATACACTAGTAAGGATATAACCAAAAACCACGGCTTTGACCATCATCATAAATACATTATATGGAACAAAAAATGATCTCACACCTTTGATAAACTCTGCTGATGAAAAAAGACCCACAGGTACACTTGCTATATAAGCTCCCATGATACCTATCATGGCTGCGGCGCAAACCAACACAGGTATCATCAATACGGCTGCGATTACTTTAGGCATGATCAAATAGGCTGACGTATTGACTCCCATGATTTCCATAGCATCTATATGCTCCTTTTGACGCATACCTCCGATTTCGGCGGCCATATTGCTCCCTACCTTTCCAGCCAATACCAGACAGGTAATCGTAGGTGCCAGTTCAATGATCGTCATATCTCTCACAATATAGCCTATATAGTATGATGGTATCAATGTACCTGCCATCTGATAATAAAACTGTACAGCAGTCACCGCTCCAATAAATATTGAAATCAAAAAAACTATCGGCAAAGAGCCAATTCCAATATCATACATTTGGCGGATCGTCTCCTTATAATACATTTGGTTGTTTTCCGGCCGCTTGTATATCTGTCCTTGCCAAAGCACAAAATTTCCGAAATGATAAAAAAGATTCAAATTCATCTGCTTAAATTTAGCTGATTTTTATACTTGGTTTAATTTCTGAATTAGCCATAAAACACCATTCTGAACTAATATTGACGATATTTTGGTTTTACAGATGTTAATAATCACGTCATCATATTATGGGTCGTTATGTTACATGGTTCTCCTTTATGGGATCGTTCTCTGATGGACTTACTCCTTTAAGTAGTTACCATTCTGTAGCCTGACGCAAAAAATAAACTCTTGTGATAATATACCTGATAGATAACACAAAATCTTCGTAAATAATTAAAATGCAAAAGTAAGATAAATTATCTAAATAAGACGAAGATTGAAGTTAACGTTGAGACTAAAGATATAGTCAAAGTTTTAAAGCGGATTAAATGAAATCTAAATCACTTGTTGAAAACCATGGATGGATGATTGAACATTGCATCTGATAAAGCCCTAAATAGTAAAATCAAGGCAGCAAAGACCGCGCTCTTCACAAGATTAAATTTTAAAAATTGCTTTTTATGTAAGTCTATTTGTGCGCTCATTTGATAGTTAAAACCTAATTAGAAAAAATCATCTTCACATAATCAGTAAGATAATTTAATTCAGGTCATTGAACAATTATTCTCTACATTCATTTATATTTAATAAATGTATTCTTAACAGATATTTACATATTAATTCAATAAATTATATTTCTAAAAAATGAATACTATCATCACCGGAGCAACCAAAGGCATAGGAAAAGCATTGGCTCTAAAATTTGCAAATGAAGGGCATTCTCTTGCTGTATGCGCCAGAAATGAAAGTGATTTAGAATCCCTTAAATCCGAACTTTTGCTATCTTTTCCTAATATCACAGTATTTTCCCAAGTCACAGATATTAGTAAAAAAACGGAAGTAGAAGCATTTGCAAAAGCAACTATAAAAACCTTTGGCCACATCGACGTGCTCATCAATAATGGTGGTGTATTTTTGCCAGGAGCCACAACTGTAGAAGCCGAGGGCACACTCGAAAAAATGATAGACACCAACTTGTACAGTGCATATCATCTTACCAGAGAAATAGTACCCTTTATGAAGTCTTCGTCCAAGCCACACATCTTCAACATGTGCAGTATAGCCAGCACTACAGCATATCCTAACGGTGGTTCTTACAGTATCTCGAAATTCGCACTTTTGGGATACACTAAGGTTTTACGACAAGAACTCAAAGATCAAGGTATCAAAGTGACCGCTATAATGCCGGGAGCAACTTGGTCTGACTCTTGGGCAGGTGTAGATCTTCCCTATGAAAGACTAATGGAAGCCAAAGATATAGCGGAAAGCGTTTGGGCAGCTTTTAATCTCGGTAAATCTGCAGTCGTTGAAGAGATTGTGATCAGGCCACAACTAGGAGATTTGTAGATAAATCATTTTCCAATAAAAAACCAAATAGGTATTTGTAACCCTTCGAAAAGTTAAAATAAACTAAAAATTATCAAATTTTAAGGATATTTGTAATAAATAGCTATTTTTTTCGTCTTAAATTCAAATAATATACCCATTGAGCAGAATATTCATTTTCCTTGCCATTTTCGTTTTGGTCTTTAACGTCCAAGCTCAAAAATACAATACCGTAGGAGGAATCCGTATAGGTGACGATTTTGGCTTTTCATTTGCGCAAAGAGTTGCCAATAAAACCACTTTAGAACTCAACCTTCAACCTGGCACCTTTACTGGTAGGGAGTTGTACGCAGTGCTTGCTAAACAGCATTACCCATTATTGTCCAAAAGAATCAACTTTTTTGCTGGAGCAGGAATATATTCCCGAAATCTGCCGCTTAATCAAATAGAAGTAGAAAAAAGTCAGCTTACATCAGGCTTAGCACTTGTCTTGGGAGCTGAGGTTACTTTCGGAAAATTGAGTATTTCAACTGATTATCTGCCACTGGTAACTTTATTCAAAAATGATACCAACCAACGTTTTCAGACCACTTCAGGAGTGAGCCTGAGATATGTATTTGTAGGTAGAGACTCGTCCACCAAAAAGTTTTTTAAAGACTTATTTAAGAAAAAGAAAAAATAGATTCATACCAATAATCTTAGCTCTCACCTTTTCCATCAATTGCTCCATACAGCATATCTTTGTTTTCGCAAAGATGCGGTTAAATTTTTTTCAGACTTTAATGCTTCAGCTTGTGTTCGATATACAGGTAAATGACTGTATTGGCTTGGTCTCAAAAAAGATCCATACTTTTTTACGATGGAAGATGATATATCAATTCCTTTTTCGCTAAGTACGCCTTCCTTGTGTTGTTTTAATCTTTCTTGTGGTGACTTGCTACTCATGCCTACATACAGACACTCTAAGACACCGTTGTACTGCGGGTTTGCTTCGCGAAATTTCTTATGATCACTGAAAACTACTTTTCTCAGCTCCACTACATACACTTGATACATCAATTTTTAATGGGCTTTTTACTATCTAAGACAAAAATCATTCCATAAAAATAAGAAAATATTTCCAATAACACCAGGTTGATTTATTAATAAACCATTAAACCCGCATTATGCATTAGAAAATCTATTACATGCCGAAATTCCTGCAAAATAAGGCGCTCCGCTAATTTTCGCTCACTCATCATAGTGGTGACTATGATTCGCTCGTGAAAATTCTTATTTTATTGGCATTTCGACCTTCATTACGAAGTTCTAACGCATAATGCGGGTTAAATAATAAAAATAAATATTTGTAAATTTTTTGTTAATAATTTTCATTCAATTAAAATTAATTTTGTAATTTGCGGTCTATTCAATATTATTTAATCACAATTTAATCATAAGCAACATGAATATTACATTTGATGAATTAAGAAGAATCAAACATGCATTGCCTACGGGAAGTGTCAGCAAAATCGCTTCTGAGCTCAATATTGAGGAGCAAACAGTGAGAAACTATTTTGGGGCCAAGAAGTATGAAAATGGACAGGTGGTAGGTTGCCATATAGAGCCAGGTCCAGATGGCGGTATTGTACATCTTGATGACGATATTATCTTTAACGTAGCTAAAAGAATGCTGGTCGATGCCCAACAAATAGGAGTTCATTGACCTAAAAAGTGGCAAGATAAAAATAGAAACACCTTTTAATTAAAATACAAATTAAAAGGTGTTTCTATTTTTAGGATAACCTTACACACCAAATTGCGACAAATGATGATCCAAATGTTTATAAAACATATTATTCCATTCTTGTAAAGTCAATTTGCCGAAAGAATGAGACTCTTTTCCTTCAAAGAAAGAAGCTCCATCTTGTTGAGCTTTAGTGATGAATGATATTAATCTTTGTTTTTCTGTATTAAAATCTCTTTCGTCTTTTATAATAAAATCAGGTGCTGTACCTGTGTTTTTCTTATAGGGTACTTCATTACATACACTTTCTTTGACAAATTTTTTCAAAACCCAAGACATTAGAAAATTTGGTTTTTTAAATTTTTGTGGCTCATACACATATTGGTATGTCACACAACAATGTGCAAGCATTTGACTTACATTCATCTTCCCCCATTGTGGTTGGGTATCAGGAGTAAGTTTTTGGATTCTATCCACCATTGCTGATGTCGCATCTGCACTAAAGATATTAGGAAAGGCCATGTTTAAATTTATATTTATTGGGTTAATAAAAATCTATATTTCTTGTTTTGCAATAAGATCAGGTCGCTTTTCCATAGTAACTTTTAGAGCCATTTCGTAGCGCCATTCATCTATCTTTTTGTCATTGCCTGAGAGTAACACTTCAGGAACTTTGAGTCCCTTAAAATCAGCTGGGCGGGTATAAACCGGCGGCGCCAACATATCATCCTGAAAAGAATCTGTCAATGCACTAGTTTCGTCATTTAGTACTCCAGGTATTAGTCTTCCAACTGCATCTACTACAACTGCAGCGGCCAACTCTCCTCCCGACAATACAAAATCACCAACTGAAATTTCCATGGTTACGTGCATATCCCTGATGCGCTGATCTATACCCTTGTAGTGTCCGCAGATGATAAGCAAATTTTCCAAACATGAAAGTCGATTTGCCATTCGCTGATCAAACGTTTTTCCATCCGGTGTCATATATATCACTTGGTCATACACTGTTTTTTCTTTTAACTCAGTGATACATCGATCTAAAGGCTCACACATCATGACCATACCTGCCCCACCACCATATTGCATATCATCCAATTGGTGGTGTCTGCCCAATCCATATGGTCTTAAAGGTATGACGTTGACATGTAGTAAACCCCTTTCTCCCGCTCTTTTCATTATAGAATGTGCAAAAGGACTTTGCAGCAGGTCAGGAACTACAGAAATTATATCTATTTTCAATGGGTTTTATTTACTAAATTATGCCTTTTTTAATTCAGCGTAATATTTATAAAAATGAGGAATGGTTTCAATTCCTTTATAATAATTGAATAACCCGTAGTGCTCATTTGGAGAATGTATATCATCCGAATCCAGTCCAAATCCCATTAAAACGGTTTTGACCTGAAGTACTTTTTCAAATAAGGCAACTATCGGAATACTACCTCCGCCACGCACTGGAATGGGATCTTTGCCATATGCATCTTTCATGGCCAAGGCCGCCGCTTTATACTCAGGTGTATCAGAAGGTGTCACCGCTGCTTCACCACCGTGATGAGGCCTTACTTCCACCTTCACCCCTGGAGGCGCGATACTTTCGAAGTGATTTTTAAACAACGCTGTAATTACATCACTTTTTTGATTAGGCACAAGCCTCATACTTATTTTTGCATATGCTTTGGATGGCAATACTGTTTTGGCACCCTCGCCGATGTATCCTCCCCAAATTCCATTGACTTCTAAGGTCGGTCTGATAGATGTTTGTTCTAATATTGTATAACCTTTTTCCCCCATTGTATCTTCCACACCTAAACCTTTCATGTATTCATTTCTATTGAATGGGGCTTTATTCATGGCTGCACGTTCTTCATCTGAAACAATGACTACATCATCATAAAATCCGGGAATAGTGATATGCTTATTTTCATCTTTTAATGAAGCGATCATATCACAAAGTACCTGTGCTGGATTGGCCACAGCACCACCATAAACACCAGAGTGGAGATCTTTATTGGGTCCGGTAACTTCCACTTCTACATAAGATAGACCCCGCAAACCTACCGTAATCGAAGGTATATCATTAGCGATGACTGATGTATCTGAAATCAAAACCACATCACATGCTAACATACTTTGGTATTCGTTGCAAAATGTGGCTAAATTAGATGACCCGATTTCCTCTTCTCCTTCTATCATAAATTTGACGTTACAAGGCAATTCATTATTCTGCACCATAGCTTCAAAAGCTTTAACATGCATATACATTTGCCCCTTATCGTCGCAAGACCCCCTAGCAAAAATAGCACCATCAGGATGGATAGCTGTTTTTTTGATCACAGGCTCAAAGGGTGGACTGTCCCAAAGTTCCAATGGATCCGGTGGTTGTACATCATAATGTCCGTATACCAATACTGTGGGTAAAGCAGGATTTATTATATGTTCGCCATACACTATTGGATGGCCTTTGGTAGGATAAATGTCTACCTTAGCACAACCTGCCTTAGTCAGACTTGATGCAACTACATCAGCTGTTCTGGCTACTTCTTCTTTGTATTTTGGATCAGCACTAATAGAAGGGATTCTTAGCATCTCCAAAAGTTCTTCAAGAAATCGGTCCTTATTTTCCTGAATATAATGTTGTATATTTTGCATAAATTATTTATTATTGACTGTGAATGATTTACCCATATTATAAAGTACAAAGCAATATCTGTCTGTGGCTTCTTCTATAGTTTTTGATGTAGGTTTGCCTGCACCATGACCAGCACTTTTATCTATTCTAATCAAAACGGGATTAGTCCCTCTATGTTTTTTCTGAAGCTCGGCGATAAACTTATACGAATGTGCCGGGACGACCCTATCATCGTGATCTGCTGTAGTAACCAATGTCGCAGGATATGCAACACCTTGTTTCACTTGATGAACAGGAGAGTAATTTCTGATGTATTCAAACATTTCTTTGCTTTGCTCTGCAGTACCATAATCAAATGCCCAACCTGCACCCGCAGTAAATGTATGATATCTCAACATATCCATAACTCCAACTGCTGGCAATGCTACCTTAAACAATTCAGGGCGTTGAGTCATACAGGCACCAACTAACAAACCACCATTGGATCCTCCAGAAATGGCTAATGTAGATGGTGAAGCGTACTTAGAAGTGATCAAAAATTCAGCAGCTGCTATGAAATCATCAAATACATTTTGTTTTTGCATTTGGGTACCTGCTACGTGCCATTTTTTTCCGTATTCTCCGCCACCTCTCAAATTGGCCACTGCATAAATTCCACCATTTTCCATCCATACCGCATTAGATATACTGAACGAAGGAGTAAGGCTCACATTAAAACCACCATAACCATATAGTATCGTAGGATTGTTACCATCCAATTTGATACCTTTTTTATGGGTGATGATCATGGGCACTTTGGTCCCGTCTTTTGATGTATAAAAAACTTGTTTGGATTCATACATAGATGGATCAAAATCAATTTTGGGCTTAATAAAGATGTCTGATGTACCCTTAGCTGGGTTAAATTTATATACCGAACCTGGTGTAGTATAGTTTGTAAATGAAAAATACACTTCTTGATCATATTTTTTAGCTCCGCCCATAGATGCTGTGCCTACTCCTGGCAATGTAAGATCACGCACTAAACTTCCTTTGTAGTCATACTGTTTGACTTGTGAAAGGGCATCTTTCATATAATGAGCAAAAAAGTATCCACAACCAGAAGAAATACTTAAGACA
>CAZGMB010000043.1:0-47027 GCA_964526715.1 uncultured Aureispira sp.
CAGCTCTGAGAATTTTGTTTTCAAAAAACTTATTGATAAAATTAGGGACGATCACTATTTTATTACCGACACAAGAAATAGTAGCATCGATTAGATTTCCAGTGGTGGCATCATATAATCCTACATTGTTTGCCTGGGTCAAATCTGCCTGGATCAATTTATTGCAATTGATGCCTTGATTAAAGGTAAAGGATATCTCATCGCCTGTATGATACACTCCATCCGATGGCTGTGGAACGCCAACTAAGGAAGGAGGCTGCCTGTCTATTCGTCCTTTGATATATTGAGAAAATCCAGGCTTATCGCTGGCATTGCCAGTACAAACTGCTACTGCTCTGATTTCATATTCACCGTCTACAAGACCCAACGTATTCCAATAAAACTGCGTAAAATTGGGCTGAAGTTTCGCAGGTTTTGGGTTAGGTAAAGACGCAAAGTCTACCCAATTACCATTGTACGCTTCATGTCCCCCAGGTGTGGTGGATTGTATATTAATCCAAGCACCATCACCACCAATTTTTCGGTACTGCAATCTGACCAATTGAAAATTGACTTCTGTGGTATCGTATCCAGAAACGGTAATCCGCATTTCGTCATCAGATTCAGGAGTAAGAGGATCAGGGAAAACTACCCAATCTTGTTGCGGCACATTGATCTTGACTTCGCTGCATGGGCGGATGAAATGAGCACCTATATCTATGTATGAGAAAAATTTATCATCATTAGTAAGTGGTAATGAGAGCGCAAGATTTCTTTCATACTGGCACTCAGAAAATAAAGCTATCCTTAAATTGTCATAGTCATATTCTAATGGTCCTTTTTCCACGGTAAGAGTCACTAACTGCGAAGTACCATAGGGTATGATATACTTTTGAGAATAATTTAAAGGAGCCCCATTTAATTTAATGATTGCTCCATGTGGATTATTGGCCGCTATGGCGGAGAAGCTGTAGGTCCAATCTTCGTTGGTTGCACTGAGATTGCCAAGGTTAAGTTTAAAAACTGCTGGTTCATTGGCCGGTACATTAACGGCAACAAATTGTGAGCCATCAGCCACTTGAAGATTTGGTGCTTCCCTATTTGCAGTTTCTGTTTCCCACGGGCATGATGATTGGCCAGCTCTAGTTAGAAAAACTGGGGTATGAAACATAGGGTCTGTAGCAATGTCTACTGAAAAAGCATCTCCAGGGTCATCGTCTGCCAAGACATATCCGGTACTAATGCTATGATTACCATCATTCACAATTGTAGAATCTCTTGTAAAATTCCCAAATCCTGTAATCTGAGCTGAAACACCAAGTTCATTAAAAAGCACACCAAATCGTATAGAACCGTATAGCGCATTATCATTTATAATACTTGACAATGAAGTATATGCAGAATCAATAGTTGTGCTAAACTCTTTACGCGCAAGAGCGTCAAAGGAAACATTTTGCTCTATTCTTGATTTATCAACTAAACTATCGTTCAATAGAAGATTTTGATTCCAATCCTCAATAGAAAGTAGAAAATTATTCTTTCTTACTGAGTCAGTTTCAGCTTCAAATGCTCTTTGTAAAAACGGTATAAGATAATTTTGGATCTGAAATCTTGAGTAAATGAAACTTGTAGAAAATTCTCCAGGACCTACTAGTGTAATAATGTTAGAAGATGCAATACAACTCATTGGGTCTACTGATACCTCATCTGCAAAACCAACAATAACATTAGATCCTTCGCCAATGAATAAATCTGCCTGTGGTCCTACAATTAAATCAGATTCACTTGTGGAAATTCTTTCATCAAAAGCTATACATGTTTGAACAGCATTTTGATCAACCACTGTTCTGGTGTAAGTATAACCTAAATTTTCATCTGAGATAGCTCCAGCTGAATTGATAGTTAGAACACCTGCCCCTACAGCAATAGTTGTAGTTTGTCCTAATTTTATTTCATGGTCCACTGCTATACCTCCTGCATTTTCTTTCTTAAATTCCAAGGTCTTACAAATTTTTTGACCCTTTTCTATGAATGAATAACTGCCATCACCTGGTGGGTCTCTCAGTATCATCGAAGGTCTCGTGGGTAAACTAGTGGTAAAGGTACTTAGTTTGTTTCTTATTCCTGTGACTACAGCTTGCTTGGTAAAACTAGCTGTCCGCCCACTTATTGAATTACCAATAACTTGCAATGTTTTGAGGTAAGGTGGCGACGGATTTGGATCTCCCACCATAAAGGCATAATTAAGCGTTTCACCACTCATGATGGTGTCTAATGTAGTATCATTAAGTCCATTAATGATTCGGAATGTAGCGGTGTCTAATGGACAAATTTCGTCAAGGTACCTTTCTACCATTTTGATAGATATCGTTTGGGAACTTTCCTTTTCAAAAATAGGGAAATCACAAGGGGCTGTATTTTCCAGTCCACTTTCCACAATAATTTCAGGAGGAGCAAAATAAATGAAATCGATAATAGTGTCTTTAGTAGAAAGATCAGCAGCACTTCCTCCATCAACTTCAAAATAAGTTTTGATATCCGAATCAGAATGTTCTGTAACTGCAATATTTAAATTTTCCGACGGAGGTAAATCATCAAATTCGTATTCACCCTCTACATTGTCGACTTGTATAATGCGCTCTAGACAACCATCACTTGTGCTCACCTTCACTTTACATACGGTCGCCTGTTGTGTTCCAAGATTCTGCAATATAGGTAATGCACACAACCCTCCTGCTACTTTTCCTGATATCTTCCGCTTGACCGTATTATTGAATAATATACCTGCAACTGGACTTGTAACATTGATTACTTCCCATGAAGCTGGTGAGAATGTGTGATCCTCGTATACAGGCGTTAAAATACCCGTAAACCCGGGATCAAAATCTATTATAAACTTGCCTTCGGCATCCGTAAATACTTTTGGAGAAAAAGATGCCCCATTGACCAATATCTCTACATTTGGTTGAAAACAATCCGTACCTTTAAACCTAACATAACCTGATATAGGAATAGTTGATAAATCTGTAAAATCCACTTGATCAACAGAAGTGACACTAGGGTTAAGTGTCACCTGTCTGGTCTTAGGGGAAAACTCATGGGGATCAGTCTCTTGATTAGCAGCAAAATTTGACCATTCAGCTCCTTGTAATGTACCAAAATCCAATAAGACCGATCCTACATTATTGACTCTAATTCCATTGCCTTCGTCCATAGGGAAATAGACCACCAGACCATCTTCTGTTAAATCTCTCGGATTTTGTGCATGGTTTAATATCGTGGTAGAAGACAACACTTTATTATACACCGCTAGTTCGTCTATCAAACCGTTAAAAAAATCAGAATTCCCATTTGAATTAGCTCCTACGACCCAATTGGTGGTAAGATCTGACCAGTTGCCAGGTATGGTAAAAGTCCTGGCAATCCCTGAGCCCCCGTTTACATATCCTGTAATTACTCCTGAGACACTATCTACAGTAAAGGCTAAATGATTAAATCCCATGGTTAGATTACCAAATGTTTGACTTGTGCCATTGATGTCGATTTTCAATTGATTATTCACTCCATTGAGCTCCGTATATATTTTAAATGTATTGCTTCCTTGATTTTTAGAAAGAATGGTCTGTGGCAATCCAGCATTGGTATTGTTTACCCACACCTCAATGGTAGATTTTTGGGGGATGGCAAAGTTGGGAAGCTGAACGAAATCTTCTTCACTTTGAGTAAATTCCAGCGAGCGGCGTAAATAAAACTTCTTTTCGGCCTCTGCTTTAAATGTTGTCCCGGTGCCATAGCTCACTCCTTCTATCAAATAAAAGCCATCTTCATTGCTGATACCGGCAGTCCTCACTGGTGGTCGATCATTATCAAACTGTGCACCACAAAAGAAAAGTTGGTGTCTATGAACTATATCAAATGATTTTTCACCCAATTCCTCATCAAATTTCCAATAATGTGTCAAAAAAGGAGTTGTGGAAGAAGCCGTGCCTTCCTTAACCATTCCCAAATCCAACTCATCTAATAAAGTATGATAAATCCTAAATTCATCAATTTTGCCCTGCCAGCTATTAGCATCTATGACTTGCCCAAAATAAAGCGAATCCGGTGAAGTTAATTCAGCCATGGTAGATTGGTCTTCTAATACTCCATCAATATATAAACGTCCTAAATGGGCACCTCCATCATAAGCCAATGTTACATGATGCCATTCGTTATTTGCAAAGTCGGAATTTAAGGAATTGCTCCCTTGTTGTATCCTAATCCCATTGGGACCCGTAGTAGCACTTATGGTCAAGGCGGATCCACTAAAATGGATGACATCTGCTTCTGGACCAGCTGCTGACGTATTGATCCAAAAAGTCATAGTCCAATCTTGTCCCGTTGCTGGTAAAAATGGATGATCAGTATTTTTAATAGCAAAGGCTCCGTCATCTACCCCAAATTTGGCTGAAAAACCTTGCATAGGCAATAGGGTCACTTGTGCATCAGGTACGGGTCGACTATTCGTTGTTCTTATCCATCCAGTAACTACACCATTGGGCACCTGAAAACCTAAACCTTCTCCCTTAGGTCCCTCCCCAAACTTATTTACTCCTGAAACGGCATAAGTATAAGGTCTGCCTGCGATAACATTAAAATCATTGTAATTCCGAATTTTTGGACCAACATGATCAATAAATACCCCATCTCTAAATATGTTAAACCCTTCGTTTGGAGAGGATCCCAAAGGGTCTACAGCCCAACTTACTTGTATCCTATCGAGTAATTCGCCTTGACTCGCTGTAACTGTAGGAGGTAAGGGAGGAAGAAGAAACTGAGTATAAAAGCCATATTCTGATACAAAATTAGTAGTATTGTTTTGACCAATGGCTGCTTGGCCTAAGAGTATACTTGAAGTTACTCTTGGGGTCACAGCATTTGTAGAAGCACCATAACTGATGATGACCTTACCTCCTTCCAGCTCAGATGAGCCACCGCTTTGTGGTACACAGTCTTGTGCGTAAGATACTAAACTCCATCCTAAACATATAATCAGACTGAATACTCTTATCATAAATGTATTCATTTTAATATTTTTTATGTATGTAAAATAGTGTTTAATGACCCGCTTTATCAGTGTTGTGATTTATCCTGCTTTCAGTTTTTACCATCAAAGATTCTAACATAGCAAGACGACTCTCAATACTTGATGTGCTTGATTTTAGCTGATTATTTTCATCGATGAGGTTTTTATTGGCTTTTTGGAGGTCTATAATCATACGATACATTTCTTGTGTTGCAGATACATTGAGCATCGCAATATCATCGTAGTCAACGGATAGAAAATCATTCACATATTTACCATAGACAAAGACATTACCAGGTTTTTCTTCTGCTTTAACTGTAAAAGTATGACCGTCTATCACTTTCAATACGATAACATTGTTAAGGTCTTGCTTTGTCGTTTTCAGATCTATCTCATCTCCCACTGCAAATTCATGAGCTTTTGCTGTTTGTACGGTCAATATACCATCTTTATACTCAATATGCTTTGCCCATTCATATACATTTGGGATGACCATTTTTGACATTTGTGTCGCATGGGGCAAAACTTCTTTGACTTGCTGAGCGATTACCCTTTTTTGTCTTCGGCTGTCTTTATTGATTTTATCAATATGATCGTATTCGGTAATCTCTATTTTATTCAATAATGCTAAGTCCTTTGCACCATTTGATTTTTGCAAATTTGTCTTTATCCGTTTGTCAGACCAACTGGCCACTTCTCCTACATAAATACTATTATCTACTACTACAGATTCTTCAAAATAAGCGCAAACATCAGGTGCATTCTCGGCATCTGTCCAGTCGCCCAAAATACTATTATTGAATCCCCTTGCAAAGAGGGTATATGTAATGGTGGCAGGGCCAAAATTTATATCAAAAGATTCGGGGGTCGCAGTAGCCATGTTACTACTACCTTTTACATGCAGTGTCACTTGAGGATTATTAGTACCTATTCCTACCCGACCATTTTCCAGGATCGTCATTTCAGGTGTAGCAGTGTTATTTACATGAAATCGAAGCGCACCAGAAGTACCAGTTAATCCAGTATTATTGTCCCCAACAGCTAAATCTATACTTGGGGAACTAGTAGATCCTAGACCAATACCAATTTTATCACTTGTCTTTATTGTTCCAGTAGAATTTATTGTTCCAGTATTGGTAATACCTGTTGACTCAAGAAGACCAGATACACTCATAGCATCACTGACGACAAATGTACCGCTGGAATTAAAACTTGCAGACTGACCAGAGGCTGCTAAGGCGGTTACAGTCATGGCATATGGTGCATACCCCAATTTGGTACGGGGAGCGAGCTCTTTATTATTGATCGTGACACCTAAATACAATTGCACTCCAAAATGTGAAGCAACTAAGGCTGTTACACTACCTAGCTCATGGCTATATATGCCACTCACAACTTCTACATCAGCCGTTTCTGTCCAAACTGCTGTACCTCCTTCTGCTACATTATACAGTTTGAAGGTAATTGACTTCATTCCGTCTGGCACAGCTTCTCCCGATATATTTTTTAAAGTACTTTGAATACTGATGGTATTGTTTTGAGCTGAAAGTGAGATGGCTATGATCATAAAAAGAGCCATCAACATACATTTTGAAAAAGAATAAGTTTCCATTATTTTTTGGGTTTAATAAAAGTGATTGATAAAATTCTATGCTTTATTTAATACACCAAATATACAATCACATGTAGGTCACTTTTTCATTTTTGTGATGAAACCAGCCTGGCTTGTGATGAAACCAATTGGAGCTGTGATGTTGGATTTTTTAAACCCTAATTGTGTGTTAGAATTTCGCAGTATAGCTCGGTTTGTCAATTAAATTAAAATTTCCGAGAGCTAATCATATTCACAACTATCATGAGTAAAGGAAAATGATTGATGTACCTTATTTTGAAGGGATTGAAGGATTTACTTATGTAGCGCTATATAATGTTAAGTCTTTTTATGAGTTCATCAACATATTGTTTGGTGATAGGAATCTCCGTGTTATCAATAGTAATAGTCGATGACTCAAAATGAGTAAGATAATCCAGATTGACCACATAAGATTTATGTGTTCTGAAAAAAATGTTATTATCTAGCTTTTGGATAAAATTATTAAGCGTTGCTCTAATGATTTCTTTCTTCTTTAAGGTGTGTATTTCTAGATAGTTTCCATCGGATTTGATATATAGTATATCCTTGAGTTGAACTTTGGTATATTTAAATTTATCTTTAATAAATAGAGCGCCTTTGATGATTTGTCCTTCTTCTGTATGTGTTTCATCCGAAAACGGTTCTTTAATAATGGTAGCTTTTGCCAAATTATTCATCGCAATCTCGATGGCGGTATAAAGCTGCTCTGGTTTGAATGGTTTGACGAGATAATTTAACGGTTTGACTTCTTTGGCGCGCTCTATGGTAAGACCATCAGTGTAGGATGTAGTAAAAATAAAGGGTATCTTGTATTTTTCATTGATTTCTTTGGCGATATCTATACCATCTCTGCCGCCAGATAGATTTATATCTAAAAGTATTAAATCGGGGGTATCTTTTGACAATATCTCAAAGGTCTCTTCAGCGTCCATGGCGTTTTCCATAACCTCATAACCCATCTTTTCTAAGATATCAATCATGTCTTGGGCTATGATGAGTTCGTCTTCTACGATTAATATTTTGATCATATTCACATCATGTTTTTGATAAATTATACATTCTAAGATCTTTAAAGTTAACCACAAAAACTGAACCCCTTATATGCTCATATCTCAAACTCCCCCGTAGTTGTCTGCTCAGAATCTTTACTAGTTTAAGACCCATAGAAGTGTTGTTTTCCAACTTGGTGACATCTTCTAAACCTTTGCCATTATCAGATACTATTAATTCGAAGTCTATTTCAGAAATGGGTAATATTTGAATATTAATTTGAGCTTCGTTACGTGTTTTTTCGAAGGCATATTTCAATGCATTACTAACTAATTCATTGACAATCAGTCCTAGCGGAATCGCAGTATCGATGTCAAATTTGATGTCTTTGGCTTCCACTTGCATCTTTATCGACTGTTGATCAGTATGGAATATGCCAGAAAGATATGATACTAATTGTTCGAGATAGCTTTCCATGGCGACATTGCTTAGATGGTCAGATTGATAAAGATTTTGGTGGATTAAGCTCATGGCTTGTACTCGGCTTTGGCCCTCATGAATGGAAGCTAATACTTTTTCATCGCTAATGTAAGAAGATTGGATATTGAGTAAGCTGGATATGATCTGTAGATTGTTTTTTACTCTATGGTGTATCTCTCTGAGCAAGGTTTCCTTTTCAGATAATGATGCTTGAATGAGCTCCTTTTGAATTTCTATTTCTTTGTTTTTTATGGACAAAGTGCTCTCGGATTTCTTTTTTAATCTAAATCTATTGTAAAATAAATAAACTAATGCCGATAGCAATAAAGCTAATCCCAACGCACCATTTCGCCAAATGGTATTGATAGATTGTTCTTTCTTTAGGAGAGCAATTTCTTTTGTTTTGATTTCTATTTCTTTTATTTTCTTAAATTGTTGGAACTTTTGTTCTATTTGCGCAACAGACTTATTTCGATTGGTTTCTAAAAATTTTTTTTTGATTTCCCAATAATTTTGATGGGCTTCAAGTGCTTTGTCATACTGACCTAAGCCTTTATATGCATTTACTAATACTTCATATGCACCATCACAAATACCTACAAGATTTTTCTCATTGCCTATAGCGATGACCATTTTTCCATATTTGATTGCATCTAAGTATTTTTTTTGTTTATTTTTTAACTCACCTATAGCTGATAAGGTATAAATAGAAGTGCGAGGGACATCAATATCTTTCAACAAAGACTCTGCTTGATTTAAGAAATAACCTGCGGAATCAAGCTTATTGGCATAAATATAAACCGTACCTATATTAGATGCATTTCTAATAATACTCTCTTGGAGTCCCAAGGAAGAATTAATAGCCAGTGCTTCTTTAAAATAATAAATACCCTTGCGGTAATCCTTTTTTTTGGTATATCCAGCGGCGACATTATTTACTAATGCGGCTGTTGACTTTTTGTCATTTATTTTCCTTGCAAGAGTTAAGCCATTGCTAGCATATTCAATACATTTGTCAAATAAACTCATTTTTAAAAATAATCCAGACAATCCCCTAATGGGTTGTAACCATAAACTGGTATCTTTAATTTCCTCAGCCAAAACCATAGATTGAGTATAGTAATATATGGCTGTACTATCTTCATCACGATTGGTGTATATAACACCTATCTTGTTATAAATATCAGAAAGTTCCTTCTTTTTATTATATTTCTTGAAGATTTCAGAAGCAATTCTTAATAGACTGTCTACTCTTGTAGCTTCAATAGTATTTCCAAAACTAAATCCAGCTTCTGCATAGGCTAAGGCTCTTTTGAGTGGTACATTTCTTACCTCGTTACGTGATAACAATTCTTCGGCGTATTGAAATAAAATATAATTATTTTGTTGGCGATTTTCCTGTTGAATGAGCAGTAATTGGTCAAAAGTTAGATTTTTATACTTCTTGGATTGGAGCCATTTTCCTAAAGTATCAATGTGGTAAGTTTGGCCAACCAGCTGTTTAGCTCCAAAAAACATAAAACACACTAAAAGATATGTGCTTAATAGAAAACGCTGATTCTGGCTTTTCAAAACTGGGTAAATTGGTAAGTTACAGGAACAAATATATGGTTTTTTCAGTGAATTCGCATCTAAATTTTAGTATTATTATTTTAATGATATTAAAAGTACGAGGTAAAAAAATCCTACATCCCGGCACCAAACGAGGGTATGGTATCGAGCATGATATAGGTGAAGTTGTGATGACTCAGTTTTTTGATAGCTAGTGGAAATGAAATTTAATGCTAAAGGAAAATTGGTGTAAGCCTATTTAGTCAGCGACATGTAAAGACCCAAATAGACTTTCCTATAATAATAAAATGGGTTTATCTCCAAATTCGGTAAGTTCTATTTCTCGTACCTTTGAAGATAAATATACCACAACAATAGACAATAAAAATGAATTTTAAGAATACATCTCTTGTTTTCGTACGTTCTTTTTTATCGTGCTTTCGAGCAACCGATCTTACAATCCTTGTTACATTTTGGTTAGAATATTTTTTTTATAGATTTAATAAAGATGCATTATTCTAAACTTCGCCTATCTTTACCTGATGAATTTTAGACCCCTTAAAATAAAGTGGTGTACTGTAAGTATGACCTTGCTCTTTGTTTGGGTAAGCCAGCCTGTTTTTGGACAATTTAAATATGAAACGCTCTCTGCTGCTGATGGTCTGTCTCAAGGATATATTTGGGATATGATACAGGACAGAGATGGATTTCTCTGGATGACTACCAAAGCAGGGTTGAATAGATACGATGGATATAACTTCAAAGTATATAATCATGATGCGTATGATACTACGACCATTAGTAGCAATGATTTAGGATATCTTCTAGAAGACAGCAAAGGAAGAATATGGGTAACTACAGAAAATGAATTCAATATTTTTGATAAAAAGAGAGATCGCTTTGTCAGGCTCATTTATGCCCATAAACAGCCCCATAGTGCTGCAAGTGTAACCTGGTATAATCAGATTGTAGAGCTACCTGATGGAAGATTTTTGATTCATGCATCCGATCATTATTTTGAGCTTATTACTGTGGGAGATGATATTTTTGACAATCCCAGATCCGTAAAAGTTGTCTACATTCCTAAACCAGGATTTCATTTTGCCGAGACCATAAAAAAAGGTACGGATGGCCACATATATTTTCGTCTGAGAGATACTCTTTATCGGTTAAATCTCACTAAAAACATCTTCGAGCCTGTTCATGGTACAAAACCATTTGACCTTGGTTACATAAATCGTTCAGGAAAGACATGGGCTAGAGATCAATTCATTAGCTACATCGACAAAGATAATCAGCTTTATCCAACATTTAGTAAATCTCCACTTGATGGCCAATCTACCAATATGCTAGTCGAAGAAAATGGAAGGATGTGGCTATCTATACCTGACATAAACACCTTAAAAATTTATGATACCCAAAAATGGAGTAAAGAAAATCCTTTAAATCCAAACACAACATTATTACTCGAAGATAAAAATACTGCTGGAAATGTATTGTTGTGTGATAAAACAGGATTGATTTGGTTGGGATTGAATGGTCATGGATTACGGAAGTACTCTTTTGAGTCAGAAAAGTTCAGACATCAGGCTCATGGATTGAGTATCAAAAAAATATCTAAAAATCACAAGGGAGAAATATTTCTTAATGGGTGGTCAGGCAGAAAAATGATCACCCAAGATGGAAAATATATGGATTGGCAAATGGGTGACTTGGACCAATATTTCGATTATCTTTTAATGGAAAATGGTATATTGTACAGAATAAAAAGAGTTCCCTTTAAAGATCAGATCATTGCCATCGAAAAGATAAATATGGTCACCAACCAAAAAGAAACCATTCCAGTCCGATTAAAAGGAAGATATGATCATCAACATCATTTGCTTGAAGATAAACAAGGCTATCTTTGGATAGGAGGTTTAGATGGTGACATTGCAGTTTTCGATACAAAGTCAGGGAAAACTACAGAATTCAGATTGTCAATTGAAGATCAGTCCACTGAAATTTTAGTTACGGCGATCTATCAAGATCATAGCGGAATCATATGGATAGGAACCATTTTAGGTTTTGCTAAGATTGAATCATCAAACATCTTTGCATCTAAGCCCAAAATAACCTTTTTTAAAAACGATCCAAAAAATAAAAACAGTCTGAATTACAACCATGTTTTGACCTTTATAGATGACCCTTCCAATTTTGATTTGCTTTGGATTGGAACAAGAGGAGGTGGACTGAATCTCTTTAACAAAAAAACAGGATCATTTACCCATGTTACTACATCGCAAAGACTTTGCAACGATGTCGTTTATGGATTGCTGGATGACGAAAGCGGTAACATCTGGGGCAGTACCAACAATGGTCTCTTTTGCCTTTTGCAAAACAAAGAAAGAAAAGACAATTTTGAATTTCGCCATTTTACAGAAGCCGCCGGATTACAAGCAGCAGAGTTTAATACTGATGCCTACATCAAATTTGCAAATGGTGACTTAGCTTTTGGTGGGATAAATGGAATTAATGTCTTCAATCCGAAAGAAATCCTTATAGATACTTTTGCCCCAAATATTTTTATCACAAAGCTCCTGATAGGAAACAAGCTGGTAAAAGTAGGAGATGAACACAAAATACTGCAAACTGCCTTAGAATACACGCCTTCTATCACATTGAACCATGAACAAGACGTTTTTACACTAGAATTTTCATCTCTCGATTTCAGAGCTCCTGACCAAAACAGGTACAGGTATCAACTTGTGGGAATTGATGATGCGTGGACTGAAAGCGGATCACGCAGATCTGTAACTTATTCTCATCTACCCGCAGGAACATATACATTTAAAGTTCAGGGCAGTAATAGTTTAGGAATATGGAATGATCATGTCAAAGAACTCAACATTAAAATACTGCCACCGTGGTATGCTTCTTGGTATGCTTATTTATGTTATGTCTTGATTTTAGGTTTTGGGATTAGGGCTTATTATAAATACAAAATTGCTCAATCAAAAATGGCCGCTCAACTTCAATTTGAGCAACATGAAACACATCGAATCAAAGAACTTGACAAGATCAAAACCCATCTATATACCAACATCACACATGAATTTCGCACACCGCTCACCGTCATCCTAGGTATGGTGCAGCATATCAGAAAGTCTGCACATGATCATTTGGACTCTGGGCTAGATATGATAGAGCGAAATGGAAATAACCTTCTGCGGCTGGTCAATGAAATGTTGGATTTGTCCAAACTTGAAGCTGGTAAAATGGAGCTCCATCTTGCACAGGGTGACGTGATCAATTTTATCAGGTATATTGTAGAGTCATTTCACTCTATTGCTGAAAGTCAGGACAAAAAGATGCACTACCTATCATCTCTAGATAATCAATATGCCAAATACGACGAAGAAAAACTACGACAAATCATTTCTAACCTACTTTCCAATGCATTGAAATTCACTTCCAAAAAGGGAGATATTTATGTATCTACTGCATTGGACCATGAAAATAATCTTTGCATCAAAGTCAAAGATACTGGCAAAGGTATTCCAGAAAGTCAGCTTCATCATATATTTGACAGATTTTATCAGGCAGATAGTACACATACCCGCCACGCCGAAGGAACAGGTATTGGCCTGGCATTGACTAAAGAATTGGTGCAACTCATGGATGGAGAGATTTCTGTCAAAAGTCCGCCTGTGGGATCAAAAGTAGGCACAGAATTTACAGTAATCCTACCTTTGGAATTTATTCAAGAGTATATAGAAAGTACCGAAATCAAAACTGAAAGGGAAGTCCAGGTCCAAAATACAAATGATGTTCACCCATTCACCCATTTAAATATTCAAAACCAAACCCATTCGGGTAAAGAATTGATACTTTTGGTAGAAGACAATGCAGATGTGGTGGCATATACGGCAAGCTGCCTGCAGGAATATCGACTGGCTGTGGGCAGAGATGGACAGGAAGGTTATGACATTGCTTGTAATCTGATACCCGATCTGATCATTACCGATGTGATGATGCCTTTTGTAGATGGATACGAAATGACTAAAAAGCTACGTGATGATATGCGTACTAGCCATATCCCCATCATCATGCTTACCGCAAAAGCAGATATAGATTCCAAATTGGAAGGTATAGAGTACGGGGCTGAAGTGTACATCGAAAAACCTTTTAACGTAGACGAACTTACCCTTCGTGTACGCAAACTACTTGAGCAAAGAGCAATACTCCAAAGGGCCTACGCCGCTCAAATGGGTCTACTAAAACATCCAAAACCACTGGAGCATCCTGAAACTGAAATATCTCATTACCAAGATATGGTGATTCCAAAGATGGAAAATGAGTTTGTAAAAAAAGTGACTGCAGAAATCGAAGCCCATCTTTCAGACGAAGCTTTCAGTGTGGAACAGTTGGCCAAAAATCTGTTTATGTCTTATTCACAGGTGCAAAGGAAGCTAAATGCTGTGATCGGTATGTCACCCAATCAATATATCAGAGTATTGCGACTCGAAAGATCCAAACAACTCTTGAGTACTACAGATGAAACCATATTAAACATATCTATGATGTGCGGTTTTAGTGATCCTAGCTATTTTGGAAAAGTATTTAAGCAAGAGTTTGGAAAGTCACCCCAAGAATGGCGGCAACATTAGAAAAGTCCAATCCTAATCTTAAAGTTTCTTAAGCTTTTACAGATCCTGGGTCGATATTTTCCATGTAAAAATCCACATTCTCTTTCACTACAATATCTAATGGCAAATATTGAATCTGTCGGATTGGTTTTTTGAGAATATAATGATTTACAAAGTTCATGATGCCCATATAACCTTGCTGTACAGGATTTTGATTGATGATAAAATCAATTTTTCCGTCTTTGATTAGGCGGATATTAGGATCGATCAAATCAAAACCAACAATATGGTACTTTTTGTATTCTTCATCAGTCATGATGTTTAGGATGCGATATGCCCGGGAATTGGTAAAGAAAATAGCCTTCATTTTGGGATGAGCTACTTTGACATCAAGCCAAAATTTTTTTAATTGAGCTTCATCCGAAAATGCTTCAAATTCATAAAAAAATACAGGATTGTCTACCATGCCATGTTCGTGGGTATACGCTTTGAGTCCAGCTACTTTATCTGAATAGTGTTGTGCATTAGATAGTTTGTGTCCCAGGTTAAAAGCAATGATTTCATCACCCTTATGCAATCTGAGGTAAAATAATCTTCCTGCCAGATACCCGCTATTAAAAGAGTTTTGACCCACATAACACAAAATATCTGGATGTTTGATTTCGGTATTTATGGTGATAAAGGGGATGTTTTGCCGTTCTGCTTGTTCCAGGTAATCTAGGGATTCTTGGGTAAAGGTAGGTGCGGTAAGTATGGCATCTGGTCTGGAGAAGATAGCATTTTCCATTTGCATACAAAACTCATCTTTTCTAAATAGATTGTAATCAAAATAGTCTACTTTGATACCATAATGCCTTACCAATCCTAGTGCATTGTAGATACCTTCTCTGGGTTGTGCCCAAAATGGATCTGAAAGGGGATCAGGCATCACGATGCTTATCTTATACTCTTTGTTGGATGCTAACGTACTGGCAATCAGGTTTTTTTCATATCCTAGATCGGAAGCTATTTTAAGAATTGTTTTTTCTACTTCTGGCGCCACATGGCCTCGTCCGTTGATGACACGGTCTACCGTGCCTCTAGAGACACCGGCCACCTTTGCTATATCCTTGATGGTTACCTTCTTCATCTTTTGCAAAAGTAGGTTTATTTTTTTTGAATTTAAACCAAATACATTTGTAATTTTAAAAAATGAATCTACACCGAAAAACCATAATAGTTAAAATGCCACTCCTGTATCGCTACAGCGTTAAAGTCTTCAAGACTCAAGTCTATACAAATATTTAACTATCAAAGATTTGTAATTAGTGATTCTTTGTGTCTTTAACGCAATACAGCGTCATAAGTTGTGGCAAACTAACACTTTGGGGAGTAGACTCAAAATTATAGTCAAATGAGATTCGATGGTAAAAAATATATTTGTTAATTCATGGGTAAGTAAAACCAAATATTCTTAATAAGCACTATTTAATTTCGTATGATAAGCATACAAACACAACAAATATTTCCTAATTTTGTGCATATATTGTCATTATACTTACTCTGCAGTTTTTCAATCTACTAGCATGTTCCATCCTATTATAATTTTACTTTTTTGGTTTATGAATGTACAAAATGAAAACCCCAAACCCCAAAGGGTAGTATTTTTTGGTGATTCTATTACAGAAGCCGGAGTAAATCCAGGAGGATACATTGCGCTGTTAAAAGATTTGCTACATGAGAATGGGAAGACTGAAGATTACGAATTAATTGGATCGGGTATTGGAGGCAACAAAGTTTATGACCTATTTTTCAGATTGGAAAAAGATGTACTTTCCAGAAAACCTGATATTGTGGTCATTTGGATTGGGGTCAATGATGTATGGCATAAGTCATCTTTTGGTACTGGAACAGATGCCGATAAATTCGAACTTATGTACAAGGATATCATCAGCAGATTACAAAATCAAGGTATCAAAGTCTTTTGTGGTACACCAGCTTGTATAGGAGAAAAAACAGATCATTCCAATCAGCAAGATGGAGATCTCAATAGTTATTCGTCGATCATCAGAAATATCGCAGCATCTAAGGGTGTTGGATTAGTGGACTTTAGATCAAAATTTTTGGAATACAATATGATACACAATAAAAACAATAGACCTAGTAGCATATTGACTACCGACGGTGTACACCTCAATGATAAAGGCAATAACTTGGTTGCTCAGCTAATTTTTGAGACAATATTTAAATAAGCCCTTGAAACGTATTCAAGATATTGACCAAAATATAAAATGCATTGGTGGCATTACACCAAGCAATAGTTTTTGAGAAGGTTGATACTTTACCAAGTAAAGTGTAATGTTTGTAATATCGCTTAAGAACCAATTTCAATAAATGTATTTTTTTCTCTCCTCAGGTAAAGATAAAGAGGCTATCAAAAAAGACAGCCTCTTTATGGGCTCCGAATCCCAACCTTAAAAATTTGATAAAACAAAGATAAGGTAAGATAACTATAATATTTTTTGAATAGCCGTATTGGGTTAATCTGTATCCTTAATGTCTCAAATTTTGTCTTTGTTACTATTTTTTGCGATGATTTTTAGTTCACCATTTGTAAAATGCATATAACGTCCTTCTTCAAAACAATTACAATGGCCTTTTGACTAATTATAAGACAACTAACATTAGATATAGAAAAACCAAAGAGCTAAAAATAAGTAAATATAAAAATGGAGTAGTACAAAGTATTTATAAAATTCTTCAAGGAATACTATATACTTCTAACTTTTGAAAAAAACTAATAAGTATTAACTATTTACTGATCATGGAAAAAATAAGATTAGAAAGGGAATTTATGAGTAATATTTTAGTCATAATATGTTTATTAAATATTACTGATATGAGAGATATACCGTATAACCCTTCAATCGAAGGTTTAAGACCGTATTTAAACCGCTTAAACACATTACGCATATTTACAATATGTTAAACATGTACATTTGCATATAAATATGTACCCGTGTCAAATAATCCACCTATGTATACAGAGTCACCACTCTTATATCAAAAAGTCAATGCACCTGAGTTTGTCAATAAACGACTACTCATCATTACCTATTTCAATATGGGATATAGTATTGAACATACCGTCAAACAATTGTCAGTGACAGGAAAATATTGTGAAGAGATAATTCATATCTTCCAAACTTATGGCTTAAAAGCTTTATTAAAAAGAGATTTTGGTTTGAGGCAAAAAAAGGACCAAAAGAAATTAAATGAATATGAACTTAGCCTGTTGAAAAGTTTAGTGAGGCACTCACCTCCAAAAAATCAAAATAAATGGACTTATAATAATCTAGCTGAAATCATCAACCATTCAGGTCTTTTTAAAAATGAAATCAGTCTAGGCGCACTTAGAGTCATCATGCTATCTAAGGATATAGATATAAACGCATGGAAAAACCATCCTTTGGACAAAAATGATGAACATTTCCAAACGATCACCAATGTAGTTAGTATAAACGATGCCATAGTAAGTAAAACCATTAAAGATTATGAATTGGACATTGCGATGACAGAGGAAATTATTAAGGATTTATTACAACATAAAAAAGCGGTCACAATATTAAATGTTTTTTTAAGCTATAAGCAACATTACAATTTGCCCAAGCTTAGCATATATAAATTTTCAAAACTTCTGAAAAACCATCTTCCCCAATGGGAAAACTATAAGCTCCAAAGTCACCAAGAATTAAATGTAGTAGAGAAGAAGATATCATTGTCCGATCAAGAAAAGCATACTCTTCTTAAGATATCAGAAAATACTGCTTTGCCCAAAATGGTCAGAATGAGAGCAAAAATTTGTTTGGAACTCAATAAAGAAGCCAACATCAGTGAAATAGAAGAAAATATGGGTTGCAGCAGAAGTATGATATATAGAGTATATCACCTTTATAAAGAAAATGGTATAGAGAGTATTGCAATTACCAAACAATCTTCTCAAAAATCATATGGTGGACCTCATACTACAACTTCAATAAAGAAATATCCTAATTTAGTAACTGATATCCAAGATGTGATCTCTGAACCACCGAAAAATAAATCAAAATGGACCATAGTAGCAATCACTGCCGAGCTACGAAAGCGAAATTATATCATTAGTACGACGTCAGTAGCCAAACTCTTAAATTACCACCGTATAATTTATTGAATAGCATTACATAGGTTGTATATGATGCTTCATTTTGTAAAAGCATCAATCAAGAGTAAATGTAGTATCGGATTCTAAATACATATAAGAACCTATCGGCTAGAATTTTCAAAATTGTTGAAAGAGAAAATTGCAGGAAACTATGTTTTGATATTTAATTGCGATTGTCCATAACTTTAAAAACTTTTAATTATTTTGCATTATTAAGACAATATTTATTGTACAATTAAAGTTTAATATTAACTTTGCATTTCAAAGTACTTTTATTGAATGAATATATTGAGCATAAAAGAACAAATTTATTTTCGCTTTCAAAGCTTTGGATATGCTTATGAAGGATTTAAAGTACTTTGGTCATCTGAAGCTAATTTTAGAATTCATTTGATCATTTTCGTATTAGTATTGGGTTTAGGCTTTGTTTTTAAAATAAACTTATTGGAATGGATGCTTATACTATTTTGTGTTGGAATAGTTTTCAGTGCCGAAGCATTTAACACCGCTATTGAACATTTATGCAACTTAAATAGCAAAGAAATAAATCCAGAAATAAAAGTAATTAAAGACATCAGTGCATTTGCCGTTTTGTTTTTGGCAGTTATTTCAATGATAGTTGGCATCATCATTTTTTTACCCAAAGTTCTTTACTTATTTTCATCCATATGAACAAATACGAAAACGATTTAACACATATACGGCAGATGATGGAGCGATATATTCTCTTGATATTTTTATTATTTTCTAAAAATTTTATTTCTGCTCAAGAATTAAAAATAGGATATAGCTATACAGCAATAGTAAAGGCAAAATCTGGAATTAATATGCGCGAAGAACCTAATGCTACTTCCAAAAAAATATTGAGCATACCTTATAACTCTAGGATTACGATTATTAGTTATGATACATCTCATGTTGCATTAATTGAAAATATTAAAGGATTTTGGATGCATTGTAATTTCAATGATAAAAATGGTTATATTTTTTCTGGCTTTCTGGATATAAAAAGTTGTTTAGATGGCATTTACTTCAGAGTATTAGCAGATTCTATTTTGGTAGATAATGATTTATTCGCAACTTCTTGTGAACCATATTTAGGATTTTATGAAAATAAAAGTGACAAATTTGAGACTGAGTTTACTGTAAAACCAGTAAAAATGGAATGTGTCGAAGCACCAGATTATTGGTATGAGAATGCATTAAAAATATCTGCCGATCAGCAAAAACCAATATTTATGTTTTCTGGATTGCCCATAAATAAGAATTCCGTTAAGGGAAGATTATTAAGTAACAATATGCTTTATCCTTCTGAAATCCTTTATATCGGACATCATAAAAATTCAAATTATGTTGCTTATGCAAAAGGTACAGCTAAAGAAAATAGTGACAAATCTAGACCTAATATCTTTTCTAAGATTGAGAAGTATCAAATTTGGATACGTAAAATAGATATAGTGAATTATGAATATGTTGAGTACCTTGCAGAAGAAATGACTTTGAATGCCTTTAATATTGACAGTTATGAAGGTGGAGTTAGGTTTTATTGGGCTGGCGACTTAAACAATGATAATATTCCTGATATCATTTACAAAAAGTCAACTCATTACGCAGGTTGGGATTATATTTTATTATTGTCTCAACCTGAAGGTTCAAAAGATATTTATAAAAAAATCTTTATTGGAGGTGGATCGACTTGTTAATTTATAATCCAAAAACAAACATGAACAAATACGAAAACGATTTAACACATATACGGCAGATGATGGAGCGATCATCTACCTTTATCTCGCTCAGTGGATTATCCGGTGTGGGTGCAGGATTGGTTGCTTTGGCTGGTTGTGCTTTGACATTTTATATCTTGGCTCAATATCAGATTGACTATTTTGATGGCAAACCCAATTATTACTCTTATGAAGTCTTGATTCAGTTGGCCATCGTAGCGATAACAACATTGGTATTGGCATTGGCATCTGGTGTTTACTTTACTGTCAAAAAGTCTAAAAAACTAGGGCACCCTCTATGGTCAACGGCTACCAAAAATACGATAAAGTCAGCTGCCATTCCGTTGGTCACAGGAGGACTGTTTTGTATTATTGTCACATGGCATCACCTATTTTATATGGTGGCACCTTGCATGTTGATTTTTTATGGATTAGCTTTGGTAAGTGCTTCCAAATATACACAATCTGATATCTTTTGGCTTGGGATTTGTCAATTGACGCTTGGTATTTTAGCCGCAGTATTTGTGAGATACGGCTTGGTATTTTGGGGCATTGGATTCGGCATTCTTCACATCGTTTATGGTATATGGATGTACCAAAAATACAAATAAACAAATTGTGAAAGACATCGATATCAGTAATATAAACAAGGATTTTGAGAGTCGCGTGCGGTTGGGCATCATGTCCATACTGATGGTCAACGAATGGGTCAGCTTTAACGATATGAAGCAGATGCTCGAGCTGTCTGATGGCAACTTGGCAAGTCATGCCATAGCTTTGGAAGGCAAAAATTTTATCGAAGTACGAAAAGCATTTGTAGGCCGAAAACCTGAAACATCATATCGTGCCACGGTAGCAGGTAAACTTTCTTTTCAAAAACACATAGAAGCGCTAGCAGCACTGATCGGCAAAGGCTAGATTTTTGTTGCTATATTTTTTTGCATTTATACTTTGTATTTCAAAGTACTTTTAATGTAAATATGCCACAAAGGCTCTAAGACACGAAGGAATTCACTCTCTAAGTCACAATTCAAAACATAACAAGCTCACTCATCACAAAATCATCCATTCACTCATTCAACAAATCAAAGATCACTAATTCACTAAATCACTAAATATTTTATCATGACAACAACATCTTTTTTTCAAAATCAAGGAACCAAAATCACACTAAAACTGGCTTTAATTTTTATACTCACTCTATTTTTATTGATTCCAAAGTTTATGATTTTGGATCTAGTCGACGAACGACAGAAGCTAAGCGAATCTGTTACCGATGAAGTGTCCAATGGTTGGGGTAGCAAACAAATTCACACTGGTCCAGCATTGGTTATACCTTATTACCAACTGATACAAGGTGAAGATAAAACTAAACCGGCTGTAAAAACAAAAACTCAGATCGTCATTTTCCCTGAGCAATTGTCAATTGATGGTAAATTGAATACTGAAGAAAAGTACAGAAGCCTTTACAAAGTGCTGCTCTACAACTCTGCTCTTACCGTGAAAGGAACCTTCAATCTGCCCGAATCTTCATTGACAAACATCAACCCAGCTGATATATTGTGGAATGAAGCTTCGGTTATTATGGGCATATCGGATTTGAAAGGTATCAATGATGAAATAGCCCTATTATGGAATGGAAAATCTGTCTCGCTAAATCCTGGCATGTCGGACATTAGTTTTTTGAGTGAGCGGATCACAAATCAAGACAATGGGTATGCTTTGCCAGATGCTTTTGAGCAATCTTTTAGTGTCAAAACTGGTTTGCAAGGCAAAATTACTTTAGATGCGACCATGAAAAAATATGACTTTTCGTACAATTTAAAATTAAGAGGATCAAAAGCGCTTTTATTTGCTCCTTTAGCAAAGTCGACCAAAGTTCATATCCAATCGTCTTTTGCGGATCCTGTCTATTACGGAGGATTTTTGCCAGACCATATTACCAATACTCAAGGTTTTAATGCTACATGGAATATTCTGGAGTATAATAAATCTACGCCTGCGTTTGTAAAACAGAATACACTTATTTCACTCGGTGACAATCTTTTTGGTGTGGAAATCCGTGTACTCGTAGACAGCTATGCCAAAACATACCGTGCTGGTAAGTACATGATTCTTTTTGTCATTCTAACTTTTTTGGTTGTTTTCCTTACCGAAATAGTACAACGTATCAATATCCATATCTTCCAATATACGTTGATAGGACTGGCGCTTGCTATATTTTTTACCTTGCTGCTATCGATATCTGAGTTTTGGGGATTCGATTTGGCATATTCTGGTGCAGCGATTGCTACGATAGGATTGATATTTTTGTATAGTTTGGGAATGTTTAGAAATAAAAAAAGCTCTGGCTTGCTCCTTGGTTTGATGGTGGCATTATTTGCTTATATTTATATCATCATACAGTTAGAAAAAACAGCATTGTTGGCAGGTTCTATAGGTCTCTTTGTCATCATAGCTATGACCATGTACGTCACTCGGAAGATTAAATGGTTTGAGGAAGGAGATGATGATAAAGGAGTACAAGATGTGTAAAACAAATTCGCCTTTATTCCAAATGATAGATTTACTGGTAAAAACTTCAAAAGTTGTTGCATTCCTTTCATTGGTAATTGGGACGATCCTTTTCTTAATGCAAATTTCAGGACCATTTTCTTTGCTTTGGATATTGGGATTAATTTTTATGATTATTGCAATTTCAATAAATATAATTTTAATGGTGGCATTGATAATTAGTACTTTTTCACATCCAGAAATGAAAAAAGAACTTCTTGAAGCTTTGAGTTTAATCCTTCTGAACATACCGGTAGCTTTCCTTTACTTTTGCATTCTAATCTACATTTTTAGCTAATATTTTTAGTACTGTAAAAAGTGGCGACTTTCAACCCTGAAATTTGCCACTTTTTATTTATTAAATTTCTATCAATTTGGTTTCAAATCATCATTTGAGACGTCTCAAAAAGTAATCTGCAACCCTTTGATCTTCATTTTGCTTCACCTTTGCGTCGTTACAATGTCGTAACACCTAAATAATAAATAAAATGAAAATCTTAATCACAAGTGCTTTTTTAATTGCTTTTCTGGCTTCATGCTCGCTGACATCTACCACTTTAATCAAGCCAAATGACTCTTTTATTCTGGGTAAAAATGCGCATGGTCGTTTTTCAGTAAAACTCAAAAACTTATCAGAAAATGACTTAACCATTTGGAAAGTTCCTATGGATGGAGGGCAACATTCGCCAACCAAAGTTCAACCCAATGAGACCTTAAAAGTCAAGGTAGAAAGAAATACGGGCTTAAAAATAGAATATAATAACGAAGCAGAAGCTAATGTCTCTTTGGTTGTCAAAGGAGATACAGGTTTATCTATGGGCTATCAAAATCAATAATTCATGAAAAGAATACTTATTAAACCGATAGAAATGCCGTTTTGGGCACAAGACCTAATACTTGCATTTCCAAGAATTGTGTACGGATATTTACTAGCTTTTAACTTTGGAGCTGCCAAATTTGGCATGCCTTGGTCTCCTGAAGAAAAAAATCTAAACTTATTTGAAGTAGCATTTTGGTTTCCAGGTGATGTAGCCGATTTTGGACCTCCATTTTCGTGGTTTCCTATATTCTTTGCATGGATGGCTGCATTTAGCGAAGCTGTAGGCGGTATATTTTGGATGATTGGCTTACAAACAAGAATAACGTCGTTTCTTATTTTTTGTACAATGTTAGTTGCAGTTTTTCTACAGCATGGGGATAGTGGTATGTGGAATATGCTGCCTGGTTTAGGTTTCTTATGGATTAGCCTATTTTATATGGTATTAGGATCAGGTAGATTTGGTTTGGATTCAATTATTTACAATAAATTAAAAAAATAAACCATGAAAATATTTCTTTTAAGTTTATCAATACTTACTATTCTTATCACATTCAGTTCATGTGTACAAAAGACCTATGATCGCAAAGTCAGATTTTTGATAGATGTAAGCCAGATGGCACCTATAAAATCTTGTGGTTTAAGGGGCTCAAACAGTCCTTTATCATGGGATCAAGATCTAGAAATGAAACCTTTAATTAAAGACAGTTTATACTCCGTTGACGTAACTTTTAATACCGGATATCTAGGTTGTGAAGTCAAATTTGTAGTCAATGGCCAATTTGAATTTCAAAATAAAGATAACAGAAGGATTCCTTTTGATGTAAATAAAGACACCACGATTTATAATGCGGTCTTTGACAAAATAAATCCATAAACGCCTTCTTAAACCCATAAAATTATTCAAAATGAAAAATGTTTTATTTCTTATAACGCTTAGACTAATTTCTTTCTCTTCCTTAAAAAGTCAAAATAAGCCACTGCTTGGAAGTGGGAAACCAACCATCTTAAAGTATACAAAATCAGGGTACGACAAGATCAATTTAATGGATTTTGAAGGAAATATTGATATAAAAATCGGCAAACCCCATCAAGTAACTATCCAAATTGATGACAATATAGCTCAGCTAGTAACTTTTTACTTGGATGAAGAAGAAAATGAACTTTCCATTAGTATCAGGGACAATAAAAATGGCAGACTTTACCTTGAAAATATCAACTCCAATATTACGATCACCCTTCCTGAAGCATCAGTCATAAAACATCGTGGAAATAGCAATGTAATAGTAGAAGGTATTGTAGGAAGGTACTTTAGGTTGGAACAGCAAGGAAATGGCGATGTCAAATTGGCTGGCAGTATAGATGAGCTAGAAATCACAAAAACAGGAAACGGCGGTGTTTTTGCTGAAAAATTAATTTCCAAAACGGCAAATATCAACTCTTTGGGCAATGGAAACGTATCGATCTATGCGGATACTTCCTTTTCTGCTAAAGGCGCAGGCAATGGCAATATTGTACAATTCGGAAAAGGAAAATCCACAGTATTTTCATCTATTATTGGCAATGGCAGGATTTTATTCAGAACGCTGTAGACCAATTTAGATTATTCCATTACATTTGAGTCTATATTGAAATATAGATATGATAATACATTTATTAGCGCCATTGGTCATTGGCTTGAAAACCACTGGTCTGCAGTTTGGGTATTTTTTTGGATTACTCTTCTTTTTCATATTTTTGATCAGAGGTATTAGGGAAGACAGAACTTCTGACATACTACTTGGATGGATTATGTTTTTTATGGCCATGCTTCTACAAGACTACACCTTTGGATTTGCTGGGATCAATTTTTTATGGGAACAAATGGATGGATGGCCTCGGCATTTTCCATGGATATTTCCCGCATCAGTTTACTTCTATTTTTTGGCCCAAACCAATGTTAATTTCAAATTTAAAATGGGAGATGTGATTCATCTTATCCCTTATTTAATGTATCTACTGGGATCCTTATCCCTTTACCTATATGATCTGACGCCGCGTACTGGTTTGTATAGCGTCGGCTCATATGGTGAAGTTTGGCATATCTTCTTGCACGTTATTAATTATGGTGGAATTTTCTTTTACTTTATCAAATCACTTAAGATATACAAAAATTATAAGATTTGGGCACAAAACGAATACTCCAATATCTATGAATTGGAACTCTTGTGGTTGAGAAATTTTCTGATTTTTTTCCTGACAGGTGCTATTTTACATTTAATAAACACTATCATAGATATCATTTATGATCTTCCGTTTGATCAGGATTATTATTGGCAGTTGTTTATAGTGATCACTATCATTTATTTAGGTATCTCGGGTATGACTCAAAAACAAGAAAAAAATCTTACTTTCACAGAAGCAGCCATCCAAACAACAAATGAAGATCTGATTCTCCAAACCAAAACAGCAAGCCAAGAAGAACTTGAATTTAAAGATCGATTGGATTCATTTATGAAAACACGAAAGCCCTATCTAAATCCAGACCTTACCCTGAAAAATTTGGCTTCACAGATGAATACCAATACGACCTTTCTTTCAGCGGTAATCAATAATGGTTTTGAAAAAAACTTCAATGATTTTATTAATGAATCCCGAGTCAATGAATTTCAATCAGCAAAACAAAATCCCGAAAACCGTAATCTGACGCTCATAGCCATAGCCTATGATTGTGGTTTTAATTCTAAAGCAACATTTAATCGAGCGATTAAAAAATTTACAGGCAAAATGCCAAGTGAATTGTAAATAACCCTAATTTAATAATATTATAATCAGAACGATATAAAAAATCAAACCCAATGTCATCAACCAAATATGTCGAGAATTAATTTGATTGCTATGATGATAAAAAATTTGATTTCCCAAAAAAGGAGCAATTAGAATCAGAAAAAAAGGCCAAAGTAGGAAGGCTTCTACGTCACTTTTCCAATTTGCTTTTGATAGATTATGTGTCACTGCCTTCTACTTCCACTAAATATTTATTGTTTCACAATTTTATGAACCTGACTATGATTATTTATAGACTGAATTGTTTTTACAAAATACATCCCTGGGGACAAAGTAGAAATATCAATCATCTCTGTGATATCTGACTGCGGTATTTCCTTTAGCAATCTACCTACCGCATCATAAATTTCTAAATGATAGGTTCCCCATAGCCCACTTACTTTAAACACATTTTGAACTGGCATTGGATAGATTTTTGCTTTGCTTGGATTTGATCCATCGGCTATATTGCTAACCAATGGGTTGTAAAAGCCAAAATCTACGGAATTGTTGCCACTGCTATCATAATCAAAATAACAATTATTGGCATCACCATCATTTACAGGCTCTTCACCAGATGTCAAGGTCACTATGCCAGACATAATATCAGAATGGGGATTTCCTAAACCATTGTTATCTTGATCGACATCATTATTGGCATTTGGTTCAAAGACTTTTGAAGACACAAAACCATGTAACGGCTCGCCTGAGTCCCAATTATTGACCTGCCATACAAAAACTAAATAATTGCCTGGTTTTAATCCACTAAATTTGTAGTATCCATTTTCATCAGTGATCTTCACTCCACCAAATCCTTGCCAATCGGGAATACCATCTCCATCTGGGTCAGACCATAGGACTACTGAAACTCCAGGTATTCCGGGCTCATCAGGTTCATTGATTCCATTTCTATTTAAATCATTCCACACTCTGTTACCTATGGATACCACCCCAGGAGACACTGGTTCTGCACAATCTTCATAACAAAATGCAGTTTCATTGATGGCCTTTATCATCTCATCACCTATGCTTTTGCCAACACTTAGAAAAGTCAGCGCATTGTTATTGTAATGGTAAATGGCATCTTCAGGTGATGCAGATCTATTTAAGTAAAAAGGTTTGGTATCTACAAAACCTATGTGTCCTCCATAAATCGAGTCATTGCATCCAACATTCATTTGTGCTAATGATACTACGTTTTGCATACTTTGTACCCAAGTGTCGTCAGTTTGTTCAAATCCGCCGTGTCCTACACCTGCAATTACTATAGGGAGCTTAGGTTGGTTCCAATCCTTTCTTACATCATTTACCAATTGGTGCATATTACGCTCATATTCGTTGAGATAGTCATCAGAAGCTCCATCATTCCATCCTTGAAACCAGGCAAATCCTGCTATTTCGGCATCAAGTGTAGCTAAGTCAGGAAAATAGGTATCCATGTTTTCAGTTACTTCTTTGACTTTTTGGATCATGGCAGTATACGATTCGCCTGTTGGTCCATCAGCAGAAGGTGGCCTGAAGTCAACCGCCAAACTCTTGCCGCCCCATGCTGTTTTTATAATTAAGATCGGATCTTCACTATATTCATCCAACTGATGTGCAAACATTAATTCAGGGCCAATCAAATCATTGTAAGCACCCTGACCCACCGTAATATTAGAAGTTATCGTTTCCTGATCACGTTCAAAATATAAGTATGCATCTTTTAGTTTAGTCCAGTTTCCCTTCTTTCCCAATTTTGACCATATTCCATCACTGTCCTTGTCTATGACATCTACCAAAGTACCCGGATCATTTTGATCATCATCTATTTGTCCATATCCTTGCATATTAGATTGGCCTGCCAAGATGAAAACTTTTACTTTTTTCTGCGACTTTTCTTGTCTGGTGACGATAGGAACATAACCAACTTCTAAACCCGCTGGTGGTTCGATGATCACAGAAGGATCCAATGTGGCTACTCTTCCTACTGTGGGAGGAGTTAAGTATTCATCGGTATGTCGCCAATTTTGATGCAGTAACTCCACTCTCTGTTGCAGCTTATTACGCATTTCTAAAGGTAGTTTAGCATGTATTATGGCAGGCTGATCCACAAACTTATACCAATAGTAAGTCACGGTACTTCCATCTTCTAGTTCTTTTTTAAACGGCCCTGCTACAGGTCCTGGGCTGTTCCAAGGACTGTTGGGATCTTGCCAATGACAATCAAGCTCTTTTGGAGTTAGGTAGGTGAGTTCAGGTCTTGGGCTATTGTATACTGGTGTACTCAAAAGATTTATTGTTGCGGGCAAAGACTCTTGATCGATAACTTTCCATTTATTATCATCACCAAGTTTAAAATATTCTGGCAATATGAAGCTATTTTGATCTTTCTTTACAGTTTGGAGATCATAAGTAAAACCCATGGTTCTTTCATTTTGCTGTATGGTAGACATAAATTTCATATCGACTTCATACTTCTTTCCGTTTTGACCATTTTCTGCAATTTCGCCTATCATAGCTCCACCATTATTGACAAAGTTGACATCATGAACACCTGAAATATTCATGCCTGGTTTAACTGCGGGGCCACCATTAAACCATTTTTCTAAATCATTCCAAAGTGCATCTCTGGAATAAACGGAAATGTGGCTTAATAAAATGGAGTTATCTTCATTATTTATAGGATATTGCAATGGGTTAACTTTTGCATAGGTATTACCGTCATTACCTTTAGCTATTAGAGCTGGAGAACCTGCATGTTCTATTCCAAAGCCAATGTTGGGCTCAGAAGGTCTACTGTCTAAAAACAGGCCTTCTAAACTTGGATTTTTCAATACTGGATCTGTCCAAAAGGTAGGTACAAAAAAGGTGGCTGGTCCTTTGAAGTTGGTCGCATTTAAAAATAGGGTCCAACATTGATTACCTGTTTTTACAGTAGTACCTTGGGTGTTTTGAATGGGATCGGTCAACGGAAGTGGGAGGTATCCGTATCCCAGCATCTCGCCATTCAGGCTTTGCGCCAGATTTAAACCGTCTGGTGCCCAAAGTAGTCTATTGGATAGCTGAGCTACGCCATATTTTCCGCCAGGGGTGCTCCAATCTCTTTGGCCATTAGGCAATGTATTGCTTTGACCTGCTCCTGGCCCATTGGCCCATGCAAAAAAATTGAAGGATACGCCTCCCATAATAAACTTAGGTATATGGGTTCCAAATCGGGTGTCGTGCCACCATCCCAATCCACCTTCTATGGTAGTATAAAATTGTGAAGGTTCGCTACCCGATCTTTGTGTGGAAAGCCAACTACTGCTCAATCCTGTCTGAAAATGATCAGGTCCGGGATATTTTCTGAAAGCAGGATATGCCGCAGAGTACATAGTATAGCCTGCACCAAAATTTTTATTTCTTACGGATTCTGTGTTAATCCAAGTGAAGCCTGATCTATGTCCATTAGGATTTTGGGCTTGCAGATGATTTAGCATATTTCCTGCTATAAACCAGAGTAATATTACTGAAAGTAGATTCTTAAGATTATTTCTTTTTGGAGAAAAAAATAAGGACATAATTTAAATTGTATTATGAATAAAGAAATCAAAGTTGGAAAATAAGGATATAAGACGATGCTTTGCTAAGTATATTTTTTTTGTAAAAATTGCAAGATGAGTTTTTCACACGATTCTGGAGCTTCCAGATGTCCCATATGACCTATAGGCAATTCTTTAATAGCAATATGACTATAACCATCAAAAGTCTTTTTAAGTAATTCCGTGGGTATGGCAGAATCAAACGTACCACAAATCATCTGTATCGGTATATCAGCTTTTTTGACCAATTCGGTGCGGTCTAGTCGCTCTCTCATTCCCAATATTGCAGCCATAATACCTTGCTGTGTAGCTTCTTTAGCCCAACCTTTGGCAATATTTATTTCATCTTCCAGGTCTTGGAGTAGGTTGGGATTAAACAAATTGGGTACACCTACTTTTATAAAACCATCAATATTTTGTTGAGCCGCTTCTACAGCTCTGAGCCTTTGTACCTTTTTCTCAGGTGTATCACTAAAAGGGGAAGAAAAAAACAGGGTCAAACCTTTAACCATTTGTGGATATCTTTCCATGAGAGCCAAAGTTACATATCCGCCCATGGAGTGAGAAATGAAATAGGCGTCTGCAATACCTGCTTTCTGCAATACTTCTACGATTTCATCAGCCATATATTCCATAGAATGTAGTACGAACTCACTTTCTGAAAGCCCATGTCCTGGTAAATCTATCCTAATCGTTTGATAACCTGAATCTTCCAAAGAAAGAAAATCCCACATCTTACGATTTTCCATAAATCCATGGACCAAAACAACTGGTTTCCCGTTTCCTTTTATTTCAAAATGCAACATACTAAAAAATTCTGGTAATAAGATTGTACAAAGATATATAAATGGTTCATTTTTGAAGGAATAAAGAATTTTATTTTACAAAAAACTTCGTAAACTATTTAAAGTCATTTTTCGTTTGGTTTCAATATTTTTCATGTTTTTTTGAATTAAAATATTAAGCCTGTTTTTTTGATGAAAACGATCTTTTAATAATTCTTTAAGTTAAGAAAAATTAGATGTTTAATAAAGAACTTATTTTCATACTATTTAAATCCATGTTTTATGCTTGAAATTGATCAAATCAATGATTTCTTACCTTTGCTTAGCAAAGACAAACTAGAAAACATAGCAGTGCAGCAGTTAGATTTAGTTCCATACGAGCAGCAATTACTTCATGTTAAATTTTCGGAATGCCTGTTTTTGGGATGTAAAATGACGGCAGATTTGACAATGTGGCTTCATCAAGACAATTATGTGTTTCCAGACATTAAGGTTCCATATCATATTTACCCCAAGGCCTTATACAGCAAAGAAACTTTATTTGAGGGTTTTGACCCTGACAATCCTGTAACCTATGAGAAAACTATGGACAAAATAATATACAATTATTATATCCAACATGCTAAAGACAGTCACAATATCAAAGAGACATTAACTAAAAGTCTTCACGATCACTCTATTACTGATGCATTGCAAGAATTTATACATGAGTACGACAATCACAAAGTAGTTGCTATCATGGGAGGACATAATATGAGCAGAAATAGCGAAAGTTATCGTCAGATTGTGAAAATTTCTGGAGCTTTAACTATGGAAGGTTATCTGATGATTTCAGGTGGCGGTCCCGGCGCAATGGAAGCGTCCCACGTAGGTGCCTGGCTAGCGGGAAGGACTGATGATATAAAGGAAGACGCATTAAATATTTTGTCTGAAGCGCCTTTGTATACGGACAAAAGATGGTTAAGTACCGCTTTTCAAGTATTAAATAAGTATCATACATCTCCTTATCAAAGCTTGGGTATTCCAACCTGGCATTATGGTCATGAGCCTCCCACACCATTTGCTACCCATATAGCCAAATATTTTGCCAATAGCGTTAGAGAAGAGGGATTATTGGCCATAGCTAAAGGCGGTGTCATATTTACACCAGGTTCTGCTGGTACTATGCAGGAGATATTTCAGGACTTAGCCCAGAATCACTATCAAAGTTTTGGTGTTTCTAGCCCGATGGTGTTTATGGATAAAAAATATTGGACTGAAGACAGACCCATATTTCCAGTGCTTCAATCCATGATAAACGAAGGTAAAATAAAAAATACAGATTTGGCTATTTATGACGAACCTGATAAAATTTTACAACACATCAGATCATATACTGAACAAATGAGTTGATATACAAAGATTTTATTTTGCCAATGTCATGGTATATTCGGCCACAGCTTTGATTTCTGATAATGAAAGGATGTTTTCATACGCGATCATCAAGCCTTTGCCTTTGGATATTTGAGCTATTCTTTCGTTAAGATCGAGTTCTGATACAGTAAGATCTTTAGATCCATTAAGACCAAGTTTTCCATCAGCACCATGGCATAGCTCACAGTGTTGTTTAAATATTGCAGCTCCATCTACTTTTGGCTTAGAGTCTGAAGATGACATAGCATTATCATTTTTTGACGCATCTTTAGAACCACAAGCATAAATACTGGCAACTACGAAGGCAAATATGGTTAACTTTTTCATTTAATTTTAAATTTTGCACAAAACTATCAAATATTTTAATTTGATGTGAATATTCAAGGGTGAGAATTTGTAAAATTAAATTGAAGTTTCATTATAATTTTCTTTAAAACATGGTCAAGGGGCTTTCTCTACATCATCACCTACAGTGAAAGTAGTCAGGTAAAATCAAAGTCTTAACGGAATCTATAAATGTCATATCTTTGTACCCAATAAATGAATATCATGTTTAAAAAATTTCCATATTTTAATGTTTTTTATTTTTTGATTGTGGTAGCCAATATTCTGGTTTTATATTACTTAACAGATTATCGCAGTGTGGCCAAGCCCATGATAGTCGCGAGTCTTATTGGTTTTTATATCACTAATGCCACGAAGCAATCCCCGGGTTTTATCATGGCTTTGATTTTTGCATTGATGGGAGATATCTTCTTGATGATCCAAGGTGAAGCTTTTTTTATGCTGGGTTTGGGATGTTTTCTGCTGATGCATATCTTGTATACGGTGGAGTTTTTAAAAGATAAAACAGAAATTAATAACAAAAGTATCATTGCTTATATCAGTTTGTTTATCATTGGGTCAGGTTTTCTTTATATTCTTTGGCCCAATTTGGGTAATCTCCAATGGCCAGTAGCCTTTTATGTTTTTGCCATCTGTACTATGGTGGCAACAGCGATATTGCGACGAAAAGATGTCAAGTGGTATGGTGCAGTCATTGCGGGTGTTTTTTTGTTTTTTATTTCAGATGCCTGGATTGCCTTGACCAAATTTGAAGTTATAACAGATTATCTGTCAGATGTCGTCATTATGATTACTTATATGATCGCTCAGTATTTGATAGTGAGAGGTATGGTGGAGAAAGGCTATCCAATATCTTAGGATAGTAGCAATCTATTTATTTGATTTCATCAATTTTGAATATTGATTAATTAATCTTTTATCTCCTTTTTCTAGAAGCAAATCCATCTTTAGTTTCAATTGTGATTTACTCTTAGAAATAATTGCAATGTAATTTTCTTTTTTAGTATCTTCATTTTTAAAGTACTTAATATTTAAATTTTCTGCTGTTAATTCTTCAATTTTTAAATTAGGATTTTGACTTAATTCTTTAAAATAACTCATAATATTTTCATTTTCAAGGTTCAATGCTTGAAATATTATTAAATTCTCATAAGGATCTTTAAAGATAATTGACAATGGCTCTTCATGTAAGTAAATTTCATTTAAACCAAGCTTTTTAGCTAATTCTAAGTCTAAAATGCTTTTTGTTAGGTCTCGTGAATTTTCAACTTCATTTTCTAAATCAGGATCATCAATTTCTTCATTCAATATGATTTGCTCTTGGTTTTTTGATAATATACTTCCTGGTTTATTTTGAGAACAAGATGTGATGAGATATAATCCTAAGATTATTAAAAGAACGGACTTTTTCATATTGAATTTAAGTTAATTGATTATGTTACAAAAAAAGCAAATATTTTTCAAAGGTCAATTTTTTAATGATCTTTTTCTATATCCTACACAATCTCTCTCCAGCCTCATCCATCAAAGATTCAGTTTTTGCAAAACAAAACCTTATGATTTTTTCATTAGATCCACTACCGTAAAATGGAGATAATGGAATTGCTGCTACTCCATATTTCGTCACCATTTCATTTGCAAATGATCTGTCGTCCACGTCGGAATATGCACTATAGTCGCAAAGCTGAAAAAAAGTACCTTTAACCTCCAAAGGCTTGAAAAGAGTATTCTGAAGTATCGCTTTGAAATAATCCCTTTTTGCCTGATAAAATTCGGATATCTTTTGGTACTTTTCAGGGTCAGCAAGGTATCTTGCCAGCGCTATTTGGAATACGCTATTGACACTAAATACATTCCATTGGTGTATTTTTCTGAATTCCTGCATCAAACTTTCAGTTCCCACACAATATCCGATCTTCCATCCGGTGCAATGAAAAGTCTTTCCAAAAGAAAATGCGGCTACACTTCTCTCCTTAAGATTAGGGTATTTAAGGACACTTTCGTGACTTTGTCCATCATAGACTAAATGTTCATAGACTTCATCACTAAGAATGATTATTGGTGTACCCGCTACCAGAAGATCCAATGCTTGCCAGTCATCTTGGGTAAAGACAGTGCCTGTAGGATTGTTGGGTGTATTGATGATGATCATTCTAGTTTTTTCATTCACCAATTGAGCTACTTTATGCCAATCGATGTCAAACTCTGGTCCATGCAGTCTGAACGGTACTACTTTTCCACCAGCCAAAATTATAGAAGGTGTATAACTGTCATAGGCTGGTTCAAATATGATCACTTCATCTCCGGAGCGGACAAAAGCGGAGATGGCTGTAAACAACCCTTGGGTAGCGCCCGCCGTTACCGTGATTTCGGAGACAGGATCGCAACTACTGCCATAGCACAATGCTACTTTTTGACTGATTACTTTACGCAAAGTGATATCTCCTGCCATCGGTGCATATTGGTGATGGTGCAATGCTGTTGTGTCTTGTACGCATCTGATCAAATCTGCTGGTGGATCAAAATCCGGAAATCCCTGTCCTAGATTAATAGCTTGGTATTGTTGGGCCAAGGCTGACATTTCTGTAAAAATAGTAGTATCACCAGACGGCAATTTGGAAGATATCTGTATCATTTGCTTATATAATGAGCTATTTAGTTTTACAAAAATAGACTTTTTTACCAACTTTTTTATAATTTCGCACTACAAAATTTGATTTATGTTTTCAGATTACTTTAGATTGGGTATAGAGCATATCTTAGACCCCAATGGTTATGATCATATATTGTTTGTCACCGTTCTTTGTGCTCTGTATAATCCATCACATTGGAGAAAAATACTGATTTTGGTTACCGCTTTTACTGTAGGCCATAGTCTTACACTAGCATTGGCTGCATTGGATTTGGTCAGTATAAATGCTGGACTCATTGAGCAATTGATACCTATTACTATTATTTTGACGGGAATATTTAATATTTTCTTGGCTTTAAAAAATATAGAAAATGAAAAAAACGTAATGTGGAATTATATGCTGGCTTTGGGTTTTGGTCTTATCCATGGGCTGGGTTTTTCCAATTATTTCAAGGCTATTTTAGGTCGGGAAGAGAGTCTCGTCAAACCTTTATTTGCATTTAACATCGGGGTGGAAGCAGGTCAAATAGCTATAGTAGCAGTGGTAATGACTTTAGGATTTATATTGATGAACCTACTGAAACTACCTAAAAAATATTGGACTATCCCGATTTCAATTTTAGGTATCATCATTGCGGCTTGGTTACTAACCGATAGGTGATAGTACAAACTTTGGGAGCAAATTTAAATTAAATGATATAACTAATTTCTCTGAAAGCAAAAGGTGTTATTTTTCCATCAATATTGATCAAAAGCCGGCCATCATGATCTATTCCAGTGATGACACCATTAATTTTAGTTTCATCACTCAGTAGGTAGCCACTTTGTATATTTTTCCTGTATAAATGATTTAAATATTGCTGCTTTATGGATGGAAGATGTTTTGCATTGAGCTTGTTGTAATAATATTCTAGTCTTGCGGATACATGTAGTCTGATGTATTCTAAAGCAAAAAAAGTATCAGTTTCTAGAGCCAGAGATGTCGGATTGGGTAAGTCGTGAGGAAATGCACTCTCATTGACATTAAGTCCTATGCCTATGATCGTAGACTTGACATCTTTACCTCGGAGAGTATTTTGCACTAGGATACCTGCGATTTTTTTATTTTGGACATAGATATCATTAGGCCACTTTATAGATACATCTTTGCAAAATGAGGATACCACATCCATCACAGCGAGTCCGCTCATGATATTGAGATAAAACTGATCAGTTGCAGCCAGGTTTTTGGGATAAAGAATAAACGAAGCTAAGATGTTTTTTCCTGCTTCACTATGCCAATACCTGCCAATCTGTCCTTTACCGGCTGACTGAAAGTCCGAAATAATGCAAGTTCCTTCTACTGGATTAGTTTTTGCTATTAATTCAGCAGCATAAACATTAGTAGAATCTATTTCTTCAAACTGGATCACGTTTTTGCCCATGAATAAAGGCTCATGTGTAATCATATCCTTAGTTTTTATTATCTTTGTGCTGTTAAAAAATTTTAAATAAAAAAATCTGTATATTGAACAGTAAAAGTGTACCCTTAGTTGAAAGTATCAGTGATAATGCCCTTAATCATTGGATAATAGATGCCATTCAGGATATCAAAGGTAAAAATATCGTAAAATTGGATTTAACTGCTTTAGATGATGCACCTGCGGATTATTTCATAGTTTGTGAAGGGGATTCATCCACTCAAATTAAAGCCATCTCAGACAACATTACCAAAAAGGTAAAAGAAAAATTGGGTGTTAATGCCAATCATATGGAAGGACTCTCAGGTGCTAAATGGATTTTGGTAGATTTTTTTGATACTGTAGTTCATGTCTTCTATCCAGAAACCCGGGCATTTTATGAAATCGAAGAGCTTTGGGGCGATGCTGTGGTGACACAATATGAAAACATTTGATTTTTAACATCAAACTCAAAACTACTTTTTTTAATCGCTGTTTAAGTGTAAACAATAAATAAAAAGTAAACTTGCAAATGGATAATAATTCAGAAAATAATAAAGACGGCAACAAACCACATAAGTTCAATATCAATTCCTATTGGATTTATGGTCTCATCATTTTGGGAATTTTGGCCGTCAATGTTTATATCAGTTTCAACTCTAAAATCGAAAATACTGATATTTACAATTTTGAAGATATGGTCAAAAGAGGAGAAATAGACCGTATTGAAATCATAAACGAAAAGTTGGTCAACGTTTTTGTGAGAAAAGAAGTCATAGACACCAAGTATCCTAAGCTAAAAGAGAGTCAACTCTATGGTTTAAATCCACATTTTAAATTTACTATAGGTGATATTGGAAATTTTGAAAACAAGCTTCAGACCCTAAAAACAGAAGGTTTTGCTGTAAAGTACACCATGAGAACTGAAACCAATTATGTTGGCCAGATCATCAGTTGGATACTTCCTTTCGTACTATTGATTGCTTTATGGGTTTTTATTATGAAGCGAGTCAGTGGCGGTCCAGGCGGTCCGGGTGGTCAAATCTTTAATATAGGTAAGTCCAAGGCTACTCTGTTTGATCAAAATTCTAAGGTAAATGTAACCTTTGCAGACGTTGCCGGACTCCAAGAAGCAAAGGTTGAGGTGATGGAAGTAGTTGACTTTCTAAAAAATCCTAAAAAATACACATCACTTGGTGGTAAAATCCCTAAAGGAGTACTTTTAGTAGGTCCTCCGGGTACAGGAAAGACCTTACTAGCCAAAGCTGTTGCTGGAGAAGCGGGAGTACCTTTCTTTTCTATATCAGGCTCAGATTTTGTGGAGATGTTTGTAGGTGTAGGTGCGTCTAGAGTAAGAGATTTATTTAAGCAAGCCAGAGAAAAAGCACCGTGTATTGTCTTCATAGATGAGATCGATGCTATAGGAAGAGCTAGAGGTAAAAACGCCATCCAAGGTGGCAATGATGAGCGTGAAAATACACTCAACCAGTTATTGGTAGAAATGGATGGTTTCAGTACTGATAAAGGGGTCATCATGATGGCAGCAACCAACAGGCCTGATATTTTGGATTCTGCCTTAATGCGTCCTGGTAGATTTGACAGACAAATAGGTATAGACCCACCAGATATTATTGGTAGAGAAGAGATATTCAAAGTGCATCTTCGTTCTATCAAAATAGGACCAGATATCAATCCAATGGTACTTTCTGAAATGACTCCAGGATTCGCAGGTGCCGACATAGCTAATATATGTAATGAAGCAGCGCTTATTGCAGCCAGAAGAAACAAAACAGAGGTAGATTTGGATGATTTCAATTATGCTCTGGATAGGGTTATCGGTGGATTGGAGAAGAAAAATAAGTTGATTTCACCTAAAGAAAAAGAAATCATTGCTTACCACGAAGCTGGTCATGCTATTTGTGGCTGGTATTTAGAGCATGCAAGCCCGTTAGTAAAAGTTACTATTGTACCTAGAGGCATGGGCACGCTAGGATATGCTCAATATTTGCCCAAAGAAGAGTATATCATTAGAACTGAGCAATTGCTCGACAGAATGTGTATGACCTTGGGTGGAAGAGCAGCAGAGCGAATTGTATTTGATAAAATTTCTACGGGTGCCCAAAACGATTTGGACCAAGTAACAAAAATGGCTTATGGTATGGTAACCGTCTATGGTATGAATAAAAGCGTGGGCAATGTCTCGTTCTATGCTATGTCACAAGACCAGTTTAGTAAGCCATATTCAAATGAGACCGCTAGACTTATTGATGATGAAGTCAGAAAACTAATTGAAGATCAATACCAACGGGCTCAAGACTTACTTATCGAGAAAAGAGACGAGCTCAATCTTCTCGCCACCACATTACTAGAAAAAGAAGTGTTGTTAAAATCTGATGTGGAGCGCCTGATCGGTGAACGACCAGTACCAATAGACGAATTGGCCATAACTAATAATTCACTAGGGTAGTATATATCCTATTCATAATAAATCAAAAGCATCAGATGTTATCATCAGGTGCTTTTTTTTTGCATAATAAATCTTTGACTTGTCAAAAATTAAGTTAGATTTCATTATCTATGTATATCGATTATATTTCATTATGGAATCAGAAAAAAAAGTAAAACCCATATTTCATAAACGCATTTTTTGGGATGTCAATTTTGAAAATATTGATTATGATGCCAAAGCTTCATTTGTCATAGAAAGAGTGTTTGAAAGAGGTGATGTGGAAGATATCCGAAATTGCTGCAGATACTACGGCGATGATACAGTCAGAGAAGTACTATTAAAAGCTAAGTTTTTACCTTTAACAAGAATGTACTTAGCGAGCGCTGTTATTGATAGACCCATACAAGAATTCAGATGTTACACCTTGAGACAGTCGAACCCAGGACTTTTGCCGTATTAGAACAATTGCTTAAGCTCCCTGAGCTAAATGATTTTCATTTGGTGGGAGGGACTGCATTATCCTTGATGTATGGTCACAGGATATCAGTTGATCTTGACCTGTTTTCGACAACAAAATTCGATAATTTATTAATCATTGAAGCTCTTAAAAGTAAGTTTGGATCAGACTTTATAATGGAAGATAAACCTGCTTTTTTCGGTATTTTTTGTTATATTGGTGATACCAAAGTAGATATTGTGCGTTTTCCTCATGCCTTGATTCGACCTACACTCTTGGTAGATGGAATTCGTATTTATCCCCCTGAAGAAATCATAGCTATGAAAGTGCTAGCTATTTTGGGTAGGGGAAAGAAAAAAGACTTTTGGGACGTGGCAGAACTCCTGCAGCATTTCACTATTCAAGATTTTGTATCCCTTCATAAAGAAAAATAAAGTGCTCAAAACCTATACATTACCGTACCACAGGCTATTACCTATTTTGATGATGTAGATGAAAGTGAAGACCCAATTAGTCTCAAAGGTCAAACCTGGGATAGTGTGAAAGCTTTTATCCAGCAAAAAGTAAGAGAATATTTGCAATGACCCATCAAAAAAGCCATCCTGAAATACATCAAAATGGCTTTTTTAAAATTTTAGGAGATTCTAAATATTTTATCCAAAAGCATTAAAACCGGTCACATCCATACCTGTAATGAGTAGGTGGATATCATGGGTACCTTCGTAAGTTACTACAGACTCTAGATTAGCCATGTGTCTCATGATCGGATACTCACCAGTGATACCCATACCACCGTGCATCTGTCTAGCCTCTCGGGCTACATCGAGTGCCATTGCTACATTATTTCTTTTGGCCATAGATATCTGTGCAGGTGTGGCTTTCCCTTGATTGGCTAGTGTACCTAATCTCCAAGATAACAATTGTGCTTTGGTGATTTCAGTAATCATTTCTGCAAGCTTTTTCTGTGTTAATTGGAATTGTCCCAATTTCTTACCAAACTGCTCCCTTTCTTTGCTATATCTGAGAGCAGAGTCATAACAATCGAGTGCTGCTCCTACAGCTCCCCATGCGATACCGTACCTGGCTTTGGACAAGCAACCTAAAGGACCTTTGAGACCTTGGACATTGGGCAGTACATTGGCTTTGGGGACACGTACATCTTCGAATACAAGTTCTCCTGTTATGGATGCTCTCAGTGACCATTTACCATGGATCTCAGGTGCCGAAAAACCTTTCATATCTTTTTCTACGATCAATCCACGAATGATACCTGCTTCATCTTTTGCCCAGACTACAGCAATATCCGCAACCGGGGAATTGGTGATCCACATCTTAGCACCATTGAGAATGTAAGCATCTCCGTCGTCTTTGATATTGGTAATCATACCCGCGGGATTCGATCCATGATCTGGCTCGGTAAGTCCAAAGCAACCTATAAACTCACCACTTCCCAATTTAGGTAGATATTTTTTTCTCTGCTCTTCGTTTCCATATTTATAAATAGGGTACATGACGAGAGATCCTTGCACAGATGCCATTGACCGGATGCCTGAGTCTCCTCTTTCGAGCTCTTGCATAATGATACCGTAGGCAATTTCGTCCATGCCGCCACCACCATACTCAGCCGGCAGACTGGGGCCAAAAGCACCTACTTCTGCCAAGCCTTTGAACAAATGAACAGGGCAAGCAGCTCTATTGGCATAGTCTTCGATGATGGGGCTCACTTCTTGTTTTACCCACTCTCTCACAGCAGCTCTAGCTAAAAGATGATCTTCACTAAGTAACTCGTCGATACCGTAGTAATCGTGATACTCGTACAGGTCTGTTTTTGATGATTTTTTTATTTCGTGGCTCATATTATTTGGTTAGGTTTCTAATAAAGCACAAAGATACTGCCTGCTGTGCTATTGGAAGTAATGAAATTCCTTCAATTAATTGAAAAAGATGAATTTTGCACATTTTATCTATCTTTGTACCAATAATTGACCAACTAATGAATACAAAAATCTCAATCGAAGGTGCAGAATTTTTCGCATATCATGGGTTTTATGAGGAAGAACGCAGAGCAGGAAACACCTTTGTAATATATGCAGAGGTGACACTGAAAACTTTTGATTCACTAGATGACAATATTCGAGATACCGTCAATTATGAAGCTATTTATACTATCTGTAAAGATGAAATGAGCAAGACTCAGAAGCTGATAGAAACCGTAGTACTTAATATATTGACCAGGTTTAAGCAAGAATTCAGCAATATATCAGCAGCCAAAGTCAAAATGGAGAAAGTTGCTCCTCAGTTGGGCGGTAAGGTAGCTAAATCCGTGATAGAAATGGAGTTTTAACCTTAAAATAGTCCATGGTTGGAGAGATCACCATATTTATCAAAGGATTTATGTGACAATAGACATTTATAATCGTCTTTGATATATAATTCGAATCTGATGTTTAGGAAATTCTTGGCACTTGTTTTAATTTTGATCAGTTTGTTTGCACCTCAACGGAAAGAACATCAAAGTTTTTCTTCACCAGATTTAACTTTATCAACGAATACAAAAACTTACATTTTAGGTTCTAATGTAGTATTTAAAATGTATTAGTTAGGATAAGAAAGTTGGACAGCCTATTTACAATCCATAATCGATCTTGACCATATTGATTTTGAAAGTTTTTTCGCTTGGTATGATCAGGCTATTGGATCCTGTTTGTATAGCATCCCGAAATCTAAGTCTCAAATTTTGATAGTCAGTGCTCAATACGCTCTTTCGCTCAAAATTACCTAATGGGTCGATCACATATTCAGATACCGTATTATTGTTTTTGATTTCGTCATTATAGATAATGCGTATCCGTGATGGATTTTTGAAAATATAGTAGGATGAGTATATACCACTATCATCTTGAGAAAACTGCTTTTTGAACAGAATTTTTTTCCAGTGTTCTTTACCATCTGGGTGATTAGCGATTAAAATCAGGTCTTCATGATAATAGTCTATAAAGCCTCTCAAGGGAGCACCTGCGCCAAACTGTCCCGGTGTGGCCATTTGTGACCTTCGCATAAACTCTCTCGTGAGTTCGGCTACCAGAATCACACCACCATCATTTCTGATGATCATGTCCTTGAGTATATAATCATTAAGTTGTTTATACTTTTTATTGGATTTGCCCGATGCTTCAGAAATGAATTCACTTGTAAACCTAGTGATCAGAATTTCTGCTTCTTCAGGTAAGCTTTCTGGGTTTACAGAAAAGCCAAAATAACCTGATGCTGTATTTTCGCTTCCATCAGATACAAAACCCGACATAGAAATCAGCTTGTTTTTTTCGTCGTAATCTAAAATCATTTGGGTGATTTCATCATACTCTGTTTTAAAATTGGTCACCAATATTTGGGAAGGGCTTTTGATATGAATAAGTTTAAACCCATTGTTATCCTTAGATTTCCACATAGATTTATCCTGCGTCATGACAAAAATTTGCCCATCATTAGTCAGGTGTATTTTTTCGAAGTCTGTTTTGAGATTAACATCAGTGACAATGAGGTTAAAATTGTGGATTGTACTGAGATCGTGATTATTTATCAATTGCAAATGGAGCGACTTATCATCAGGTCTGAAAAGTAATGTTTTGGATTTATCTTTTGAAAAAACAATTCTGGCATTTGCATTCATTAACCTTTTATCCGCAATGGAGACTGTAGCTGAATCTTTTACAGCAATATTTTTGTCATAAATCATTCCTCGGGTTAATACTTCACCACCTTCTCGGTAAGAATAAAAAAATATAATGGTACTATCCGAACTGCTAATTCCGATTGGTTGTATAGCTTTTTTTTCAAATTCTGGCTGTACCTCCCATTTGAATCTCAGGTTTTGATCATAAATTTCGAAAATGTGTTCTGCGCCCCTGTCATGATAAAAAATGATATGATCCTCCACATTAGGCAGAATATCATAAGTATAATTATTTCTGATATTAATTTCTTTCGATACGGTTACTTTTTGAGCATCTAGTTTTAAAACTAGTACCAGACCTATCAAAATTACTTTCAGAAAACTGTAGAAAGGTGTCATCATGACCAAAATTTTACCCAAATATAGGTTCATTTTTGGTAAACCCTGCAATTTTCGATAAAAAAACAGTTATTTAATTCTGGGTAGTAAGATGTAGTAATAGGCAATTACTTTGTCATTGTACACCGTCTGATCTTGATATTTTGAGGGATACAAACATTGGATTGCTGTCTGATTTTACAAAATCATTATGAAATATAGTAAACTAAGTAAGTATATATCTATCTATAATCCCTATTTTTGCATCGCTTTTTGACAATTTGAATTTTAATCAAACCATGAGTTCTGTAATTCATATCAAAACCAATCCTAATCTTTCGCCAAAACATATTGAGTTCAATAAATTGGTACAATCTATAGATAAATTAAGGTCTGAGCTGGAACGTGAAGAGAAGAAACTCGAAATTTATTCTGAATATTATATCCAAAATATTATTCCCGTCAAGGAAATGGTCTGCCATTCCAAAATTGAAATGGCGACTGTTTTGGATAAGCTGTCAGAAGAGAGCAAACTTCCAAATAATATATTAGACGATCTCACATTGATCATCCCAGATTTGTTGAGTGAAGGTTTTGAAATGGTAGCTCCTGATGATACGACCAAGGCAATTTTTGAAAAATGGACTGATGCTGATTATGATGATCTCGTTCAGGATGCTAAAGAAGAAAAGTTAGAAGAGCTCTCAGATTATATAAAATACATGGGTGTAGATCTTGATTTGAGCGACCTTGATCTGGATGATCCAGATGATTTTAGCAAATTTCAAGAGAGAATGCATCGGGCTCAATCGGAATTGGAAGAAAAACAAGCCCAACATAAAGCATCCAAAAAAAAGACCAAAAAGCAAATCGAAGCCGAAGAAATAGCCAAAATGCAAGACGAAATTAAACATAAAAATCTAAGAAGTGTATATCTTTCTTTGGCCAAAATCCTGCATCCTGACAGCGAAACTGATCCACAGTTGAAGCTCGAAAAAGAAGAAGTAATGAAACAAGTCACCAAAGCATATGAAGATAAAGATATCATTACCATGCTCGTCATAGAGACCCAATGGCTCAAAAATACAGAAGAAAGATTGGCCAGTATCAAAGAAGATGTAGCGGCTATTTACATCGGTTTGCTCAAAGATCAGGCCAAAAAACTTAGACAGGATAAAGCTGAGCTAAGACATCATCCTAGATTTCAGCACGTTGTAGCATACGTAAATGACAAAGTGGACAGAGGAATGCTGAGACTATCTATCAAGAAAGAAAGTTATGAGCTCGAAAATAGAAATATCAAAAAGGAAATCAATATCATCAAAACGAGTCCGAGAGTAGAAGTTAAAAAATTTATCAAAACCATCGCTAAAAGATTCGAGCCCGAACCGATGGACGATTTTATCAACTTTTTTAATTCTTTCAGATTTTAATTATAACAAACCTATTACTCAATGAATACTAATCAACTTATAGAATGTGTACCCAATTTTAGTGAGGGCAGAGATATGAATATCATACGCCAAATCACTGATGAAATAGAAAAAATAGAAGGTGTCAGGCTACTCGATGTGGACCCAGGCAAAGCTACCAATCGTACTGTAGTAACCTTTGTAGGCCATCCAAAAGCGGTAATCGAAGCCGCTTATCAAGCCATTAAAAAAGCATCCGAACTGATAGATATGGCCAAACACAGCGGAGAGCATCCACGTATGGGAGCTACTGATGTATGTCCTTTGATTCCTATATCAGGCATCAGTATGGAAGAGACCGCTGCATATGCTCACGAACTGGGTAAAAGAGTCGGAGAGACACTTGGTATCCCAGTATTTATGTACGAATCAGCGGCTACAAAACCAGAAAGGCAAAATCTCGCTACCATACGTGCAGGTGAGTATGAAGGTATGGTTGCAAAGCTCAAAGACCCCAAATGGTATCCCGACTATGGTACCAATACTTTCAATGAACGTGCGGGAGCTACGGTGATCGGCGCCAGGGATTTTCTAGTGGCTTATAATGTCAATCTCAATACCACATCAGTACGAAGGGCCAATTCAGTGGCTTTTGATATTCGAGAAAACGGTCGTATCAAGACCGACGCCAAAGGAAAAAATATATTGGATGCGCAAGGAGAGCCTGTGAGAATACCCGGTGTATGCAAGTCCGTCAAAGCTATAGGATGGTTTATAGAAGAGTACGGTATTGCCCAAATATCTATGAATCTGACCAATATCAATCAGACACCGCTTCATGTGGCTTTTGATGAGTGCTGTAAAAGTGCTCAGTCTCGTGGACTTAGAGTAACGGGATCGGAGTTGGTGGGTTTGGTACCCAAATCTGTCCTTTTAGATGCTGGTAAACATTTCCTAAAGCAACAGCGTAGATCTGTAGGTGTTTCAGAAAGAGAATTGATCCACATAGCTGTCAAAACATTGGGCCTAGACGAGTTGACTCCCTTTGACCCATCCAAAAAAGTCATAGAATTTCTACTAGAGGATACTTCATCTCACCCATTGGTTAAAAAAACACTTACAGACTTTGCCAATGAAACAGCATCTGAGTCACCCGCACCCGGTGGTGGAAGTATTTCTGCTTATGTTGGCGCACTCGGTATATCCTTAGGTACGATGGTGGCGAATCTCAGCGCTCACAAAGTAGGCTGGGATGATAAAATAGACTATTTTTCTGAGCAAGCATCAATAGGTCAATTGCTCAAAGATACACTTTTAGATTTAGTAGATGCCGATACGCACGCTTTCAACAAAATCATGGATGCCATTAAGATGCCCAAAGCTACTGATGAAGAAAAAGCAGCCAGAAAAGCAGCCATGCACGCTGCAACTATAGGGGCTATAGAAATTCCACTTAAAGTGATGAAAGTAAGTTTGGAATCCATGACCATGCTGATGCAAATGGCTGAAAATGGCAACCCTAACTCAGTGTCAGATGCAGGTGTGGGAGCCTTATGCGCCCGTACGGCAGTAGAAGGTGCTGCACTAAATGTTAGCATTAATTGTAGTGGATTTGATGATAAAGCTTACGTAGCTGATGCATTGGCACAGGCTGAAAGTATGCTAGAAGAAGCAAGAAAAAAGGAAAAGGAAATATTGGCCCAAGTGCAACAGTTGATTAAGTAAAAAAACAAATGTCTTTAGCCAACAAAAGCATATCGATGATTTTAAAGAATGATATTTAATTTGTATATTATTATGCGCTTTAGAATGAATTTTCATATTTCATAAGTTTTGATAAAATAAAAGTGAAATAAATCACAACCAGGACAACTTTTTAGTGTTTTGAAGCACTATTATCGTTGAATTCAAAACCCAAAAAATGAAAAGCTCATTCTTCGTGATATTTTCATGTTTGATCCTATCCTTAGGCTTAGACAGACTATCAGCTCAGTGCCCGACAGTAACTATTTCAGGCCCTACTGTTGTCTGTCCTGGTTCTACTAATATTTATACGATAACAGGAATACCGCCTAG
>CAZGMB010000044.1:0-46756 GCA_964526715.1 uncultured Aureispira sp.
GATATTCAGCAATTTAAAAACGCACTAAATTTACTGGGGACAAGTCAGGAAATATGTTCTCTGCTTGTATTCAACCATTATATAAATCTCTTATTTCGTAAACAAAAAAGGATACACCACGTCGCGCAATGTATCCTTTTAAGGTAAATATTTTTAAAACTATGGTCTAGCTTGCTATTTTAGTTATATCCATCATTTTGTTTCAAATTGGGATTAGCTTTGAGTTCATTGGTTGGAATGGGAAATACATTTCTGTATTTACCCACTTTGGCCCCTTCTTTCAAACCACCTTTCCATTGCCACAGATAATCACCATCCGTAAACTGACCGAATCTGACTAAATCTGTCCTTCTATGTCCTTCCCAATACAATTCTCTAGCTCTTTCATCCAAGATGGTGTTTAAGCTTAGTTCGTTTTCTGTGAGATTTCCTGCACTACCGGTATAGGCTCTTTGTCTTACTTTATTGAAATATTCCACAGCTTTGGATTTATTGCCATTTCCTCTTAAGATAGCTTCTGCGGCAATTAGATATACATCAGCTAGTCTGAACATTGGAAAATCAGTATCAGGAAAATCAACATCACTACCCCTAGCACCGGTGGAAGTTACATTTTTGAACTTCAATACCGCGTATCCATTGGTAAAGTCTGTCATATTATCAATATCTAACTTTTGGCCATTAGAATGGAAGATACCTCTTCTGTCAAAGCTAGTCAATCTCAATTCGTACGTGTAATCAGGTCTTGTCAAATCCAAAAGCACTTCATAACCACCTGATTTTGTAATGATAATATTTTCCCCATTTGCTTCTAAGATGGCATCTGCTCCAGTATCCCCAAAATTGATGGTGGAGTTTCCATTAGCTCTAAACCTAAATGATCCTTCTGAAAGTTCCACTTTTGCTCTCAGATAACCTTGCTCTGCATCCCAAACCAAAGGAGTATCTGTATCCAAGCCACCTGGTGTAGCCGTGCCAACGATGCCCATGGTTCTTTTTTCAAGGGTGTATGTATTATTATTTAAGTCTACTCTGATATAATATAGACCCTTGGTACCCGCTTTGATATTAGCGCCATTCGTGACTAGTTTACCACTTCCATCATTATCTCCCAATTTACCACTTAAAGTACTAGAAGGGTTTCTTAAAATTACAAACTCTTCATTATCTTTAGCGAAGTATCTATACCCTTCGTAAATCCTAGAGCTTGCCACAGCCTGCGAAAGTGCGTTTTTCGTATCAGACCCATCAAAAGGCTTAGCCTGAAAAGAACCTGGTATATATATTTTAGCTAAATTTCTGCCTGCATTAAATGATTTTATAATACCCGTTAAGTCCGCAGGAAACTTTTCTATAAACTGTCTGGTTGCTCTGGTTCCTCCCCATCCACTGGCTACCCCTGATTTTACAGGATCAATGTTGCCACCTATGCCTGCTCTGATGATGAAGGTCATACCACCCCAAGTTTTGGTTCTGATGCCATCAAAATTGATCGGAAAAATGATTTCTTTGGAATTATGATTGTCAGCTAAAAATAAGTTGGCATAAGTAGGTTCTAGGCTATACACATTGGTATTGATTACTTTCTCCGCATATTGCTGTGCGCTACTGTATTTGTTTTGTCCCACATATACTTCAGCGTTAAGATATAATTTTGAAAGTAGGGTCCATGCAGCGGCCTTGGTAGCCCTTCCATACAGCATAGGATTTGCCGGATTAGACTCCAAAAGTGTATTTTCAATATCCAATAGTTCTTTTTCGATGTATGCAAAAAGTTCTTGAGCATTGATTTGTTTAGCCAAGAAAGTACCCACAGGATCTGCTTCGGTACCAAAAGGAACATTTCTGAATAGATCTAAGGCATGCCAATAACTCAAAGCTCTTAGAAATCTAACTTCGGCTCTGTAAGTGTTTATTTTAGCCTTTAATTCATCACTCGTACCTCTTTCGCCTAATTTTTGGTCTGTAGTTTGTCTTAAATATTCATTAGCAATAGAGATTTGGTAAAATATTCTGCTAAAAAATGCATAGGTAAATCCGTCACTTGGCCCCCAAGTTTGAGCATGGAATTCTTGTATCGTTTGGTCATTCCAGCCTATTACTGCCTCATCGGTAGTGAGTTCTTGATGATACCAAAATCCTCTTAAATATTGACCAAAACCTTCGTCAATCCCAGATATATCAGATTTACCTGCAGGACCTTGTTGACCAGAGACAGCCAAACCTGCGTAGACTTTGGCCAACCCTTTCAAATAGGACTCAGGACTATCGTAGATAACATCTGCACTTTTAATGGATGGGTCGGTAGGAATCGTATCCAAATCATTAAAGCACCCTGTGTTGAAAATGATAAAAGCAAAAATTAAAATTATATTTAAATGTCTCATTTTTATATTTTTTTGTAATTCTGATTAAAAATTAACACTCACTCCCAAAACATAGGTTCGTGGTCTCGGATAAGTATTATTGTCTATGCCATCAAACTCTTCGGGATCTAAACCATCATATGTAGTGATGACAAAAGGATTTTGCACGGTGGCATATACCCTTAGAGATTTACCTATTAAGTTATTAAAATTATATCCTGCGGTAATGTGGTCTATCCTAAAAAATGATGCATTTTTTACAAAATGATCTGAGAATGTTAAACTTGATTGTTTTTCCACGTTTAAGTTTACAGCTGATGAAGGTACATTCGAAAGATATCCAGAAGTTTGGTATAAACGCTCTAAGAATCCACCATCAGTCTGTATATTGTTATAAACATAGTTGCCTAAATAAGCCCTACCAGCAAAAGATAAGTCAAAATTTTTAATCCTGATGTTATTCGTAATACCAAAATTGAATAATGGGGCTCTGGATTTGTAGATATATTTGTCGGCTTCTGTGACACTTCCATCTCCATTTAGGTCTTCAAACTTTCCTTCTAATATATTTCCAGATTCGTCATATAGTTGTTTATATACATAAAATGAATAAGGCTGAAATCCTGAAGAAAGAATCTGAATATTACTACCTACACCTCCAGCAATACCACCTAAAAAGAGATCACGAGGGAAGTCTGTAACGTTACCAATATTATATCCACCATTGAACGCAATATTCCATTCGTTATTTTCTGTTAAATAAGGAGTTGCATTGATACTCAATTCTATGCCTTTACTTTCCATAGAACCTAAGTTTTTGTCACCAAAATTGGACAATCCTTGTAAAGCAGGGACTTGGACGTTAGCCAATGCATCAATAGCATATCTTTGATATAACTCCACTGTAGCGCTAAGTCTATTCTTGATAATGCTAACATCTGCAGCTAAATTATATGTAGTATTTTCTTCCCATCTAATCAATTCGTTGTAAGCTTCAGGTCTAATTGTATTAATGAATTCTTCACCAAGTTGATACTGCGCAGTACTATCAGCTTGTAAATAGGTCCCCAAATGAGCGTAGTATGGATCTACTATAGGATTCACTCTTTCTTGACCCGTTACACCTACACCAATTCTTAATTTTATACTATTCAAATAGTCATTATTATTCTCTCTAAGTTTATAGGCTATGGCTGCAGCTGGAAAATAACCAGATCTGGCTTTGGGGCCAAATCTAGACGTGTGGTCATTTCTTAAAGAAAAGGTAAAGAGAAATTTATCTCCATATGAATAATTTAAACGCGTAAATAATGAAAGTAAAAATAATTCTTTGTCCCTGTCTGGTAAGTTTTCTCTTTTGGTACCCGCAGCGTTATTTCTGAAATCTCTGTTGAACTGATAGAAACGTTGCCAAGAGTATCCTGCCATTAAATCAATTCCATGTTTTTTGACTTTTTTATTATAATTCAAATAAAATTCCAATAATGTATTCTGTCTTTCATTTAGATATGAATTATTGAGACCACCGCCTAATAAATCGTCAAAAGCAATAGCTGATGTATTAGGAATGACTATGGTACCTTGGCCCTTGGAATAATCAATACCCAAGTTCAGATTGGCTCTTAAGTCCTTAAAGAATGGAAGTCTATAGTCCGTAGATATATTTCCTATATATTGATTTACTTCCGAATTGTCATTTCTCTGATACAACAGTGCCAAAGGATTTCTTGGAGCTAAACCATTGGGATTGCCGTTGGCAATAGTCCAAGTAGTATAGCCATCATATTTACTGTCAGGATCATAAGGGGCTTTCGTTGGGTCAAAAGCTATGGCACTTCCTATAGCACCATTGTCTGCAAAATGATTTTGTGAAAGCATAGCCTTACCTTGTACCTTGATTTGTAACGTATTATCAAAAAATCCGGGTGTCAAATTAAGTCCTACCGTTTTTCTATCAAAATTGTCTGTTCTCAACAATCCGTTCTTGTTGGTATAGCCCAAAGAAAGTCGATAAGGAATGATGCCTAAGCCGCCTGCAAGCGTCAAATTATGATCATGCCCCACTGCAGGTCTGTATATTTCATCTTGCCAGTCTGTATCAGCGTCGCCGAGAAGTTCGAGTGCACTTTCTGGTATTTTTTTGTCTGCCACCCTTTGTGTAATCTGATCTCTGAATTCTTGAGCGTTGAGGATATCCAATCTATTTCGGGTTACACCGACAGAAACATTACCAGAATAGGAAACGGCCATTTTGGAACCCAAAGTACCTTTTTTGGTAGTAATCAAGATAACACCGCCTGATGCTCTGTTCCCATAAATAGCTGCGGCAGAAGCATCCTTCAGTACGGTGAATGTTTCTATATCATTAGGGTTGATAATGTTCAGGACATTTCTATTGCCACCCACGGCACCATTGTCTATAGGCACCCCATCGATGACAATCAATGGATCATTGGATGCCGAAATGGAAGATTCACCACGTATCCTTATGGAAGATCCACCTCCAGGATTACCATCTGTTGAAATGGTGACTCCAGCCACTTTACCTGCCAATAATTCCTGTGGTCCTGTGATCGCACCTCGGTTGAAGTTTGCTGACGAAACAGTCTGCACTGATCCGGTGGCATCTTCTCTCTTTACAGTTCCGTATCCAATGATAACTACATCTTCTAATAACTGTCCGGCGCTTAGATTAACATCTATTTGAGTACGACCGTTAATCACTTCTTCTTTAGATCCATATCCAGCATAAGAAAATACTACAACGGTGGTCTTGGAACTGACTTCAAAGGAATAGTTGCCTTCATAATCAGTAATGGTACCTGATGAGGGATCTTCTTTACTGAAAATATTGGCTCCAATCAAAGGTTCACCACTTTCTAAGTCTTTTACAACTCCTTTAATGATGGTTTGGGCAGCGCCTGATGTTACATTGAATAAAATCAGGATATATAGAATTACTGATTTTAAATGTTTTGTTAAAAATGTTTTCATGTGGCTAATTTTTTTTGACTAAAAATGATGGTAAAATTATAAAATGTTTTTACTTTGTGTCATATTTACATTAACTTTTTTTTTAAAATCACAAATTTATAAGTTATGAAGTCACGTTTACTTACCATTTTATCATTTCTGGTGATGACTTTCATCACCCAAGCACAAGTCAACTCAGTTGCCATCATTGGCTCTGGTACGCCCGGAGGTTGGGATACAGAGACACCTATGGTGTACGATGTAGATCTTGAAGCCTACTATCTTAAAATAGAATTAACAGCTAATGAAGTAAAATTCAGAGCAAACGGTACCTGGGATATCAATTGGGGAGCGAGAGACTTTCCTTTAGGTGAAGGTACGCAAGGTGGACCTAATATTCCGGTTGCCGTTCCGGGTGTCTACGAAATATACTTTAATGCAGAAGATGGCTTATACTTCTTCTATTATGAGTCTCCGATTGGAATTATTGGTGACGCAACACCTGGTGGATGGGACGAAGATATTAATCTTTTCCCAAGCGCAACAGATTCTAATGCTTATTTTGTTACATTGCCATTAGAGAAAGGAAAAGCGAAATTTAGACAAAATGATGATTGGGCAATAAACTGGGGTGCAGCTGATTTTCCATCAGGAATCGGTACTCAGAATGGCGCAGACATTCCAATACCTAATGCAGGGAAATATGAAATCACATTCAATAAAGCTACTGGTGCCTATAAGTTTACCGAATTAGTAAGTTTCAAAAGCATTGGTATCATAGGTAGTGCAACTGCTGGTGGATGGGACAACGAGTCACCATTGAGTAGAGACGGTGGCAATGCAGATTTATGGAAAGGAACCATTACTTTGAAAGAAGGAGAGTTCAAATTTAGAGCCGACAGTGCATGGGCTGTTAGTTGGGGTGGTGGAACTTTCCCTTCTGATACCGCATCTTTGACAGGTGGTAACATAGCAGTTTCTGCAGACCAAGCTGGTGACTACTTAGTTTCTTTTAACACAAAATCTTTGATTTACACTTTCTTGAAAATAGGTAATTACAAAGTAGTATCACTAATTGGTAGTGCAACTCCGGGAGGATGGGATAAAGATAGTGACATGACACAAGATCCAAGCGATAAATCTGTTTGGAGAGGCCGTTTAGACTTAGTAGTAGGAGAATGTAAATTTAGAGCGGACAATGATTGGGCGATCAACTGGGGCGGAGATGGATTCCCTGCTGGCGTGGGTACACAAGAAGGTCCAAACATCCAAATACCAGCTAATGGTGATTATAAAATTACGTTTAACTCTACTACAGGAGCTTACAACTTTGAATCTGTTGTAGAATATGACAAAATATCCTTAGTAGGTAAATCAGGTCCTTTTGGCGAGTGGCCAGGAAGTGACGACAGCAGAGATACCTATTTAACCAAAGATCCTGCTGATGCAAATCACTGGACGCATGCCGGAGTGACGCTTACTGATTTTGCGGCTACAACAGATGGAGGTGTTAAATTCAGAGCAGAAGCAGCATGGACTGTAAATTGGGGTGCAAAAGACTTCCCTTCTGGTGTTGGTGTACCTAACGGACCAAACATCGAACCTAAAGCAGGTACTTACAAAATTGATTTTAGATCTGATACTGGTGAGTACGCTTTTGGAGACCCAACTTCTACTTACAATCTATTGAGTAATGATGTTATTAAAGTATTCCCTAATCCAGCAAAAGATATTATCAATATTGAGATCAATACTGAAGCTATTAGCGGACAGCTAGATATTACTTTATTTAATGCACAAGGTCAAATAGTTCGTCAGCAAAGTTCAAATATAAATGGATTAGCAAGAATCAATGTTTCTGACCTTATTTCTGGTAACTATACCATGAGACTCACCAATGCTAAAAATATTATTAGCAAAAACATCGTGATTATTAAATAATCGAATTTTATTTTAATAAATATTTAAGGCTCTCTGATCTTTTGGAGAGCCTTTTTTTTTATCTTTGTCGCATGGCAGCAAATACATTTGGAGAAATATTTAGGGTGACTACTTTTGGAGAGTCGCACGGTAAAGGAATCGGATTGATCATTGATGGATGTCCTCCAGGTACGCTGATAGATGAGCCATTTATACAGCAAGAGTTGTCTAGACGCAAACCTGGACAATCCAAAATAGTGACTCAACGTCATGAAGACGAAAGCTTCATCATCCAATCAGGTACCATCAATGGCTATGCTACGGGAACACCAATCAGTATTTTTATACCCAATACAGACCAGAGATCTAAGGATTACAATCACATTGCAGATGTTTTCAGACCATCGCATGCAGATTATACCTACCAAACTAAATATGGGATCAGAGATCACGCGGGTGGAGGACGGTCATCTGCCAGAGAGACAGCTGCCAGAGTAGCTGCTGGTGCCATAGCCAAAACCATTTTAAAGGAACAAGGTATCCAAATCACGGCCTTTGTAAGTCAGGTAGGCCACATCAAATTAGAAAAACATTACAATCAAAATCTAGGCAATATTGAAGATAATATCGTCAGATGTCCCGACCCGGTCATTGCCCAACAAATGATTGACTACATTATGGAAATCAAAAAATCTGGTGATACTGTTGGAGGAATGATCTCTTGTATCATCACAGGATGTCCTCCGGGCCTAGGGGCGCCCGTTTTTGACAAACTACATGCGGACCTAGGAAAAGCCATGTTGAGTATTAATGCTGTCAAAGGTTTTGAGTACGGCTCAGGTTTTGAAAGTGTAACTATGAAAGGTTCAGAACATAATGATTCATTTACCAATGAAAACGGTACCATCATCACCAAAACCAATCATTCAGGAGGCATACAAGGTGGTATTTCCAATGGTATGCCCATTTATTTTAATGTAGCATTTAAGCCCGTAGCCACCATCGTGCAAAGTCAGGAAACTGTAGATGTCGAAGGTAACCATGCTATTGCAGATGGTAAAGGAAGACATGATCCCTGTGTGGTACCTAGAGCAGTACCTATTGTAGAAGCCATGGCTGCTTTAGTATTGGTAGATCATTGGCTAAAGCAAAAGACGGTAAAATTTTAATCTAGAACTGAAATCTTTCTAACATGGAAAGAATTAGTAAATTTTTACTTACCCAATAAAAAGGTTAAAGGTTTGTCCAACCGTGCTTTCCAAGCTTTCTCAGAGTGATCTTGATTTTTGGCGTAAATAGACATCCAGTTATCTGCGGTATACCCTTTTGCATCCATCAGCAAATCCACTTTTTGTTGAATATCAGGATACAAAGCATCTAACGTTTGATCACCACAGTCAAAATACAGTTTGTTTTTACCTGCTTTTGGCAAATGAGTATCCAAATATTGCATAAGTACGGCAGGTATTGGATTATTTTCCAAGGTAAAAGTACCGACCCAATGCGTGGATAAGCAAGCAGCACCACCAAATACTTTGGGATATTCGCAAATGGCATACATCGAAATCAGACCACCCATACTACTGCCTGCAATAAAGGTATGGTTTTTATCTTTAAATACTTTGTATTTCTTGTCTATAAATGGTTTGAGCTCTTTTACTAAAAACTTGAGGTAATGGTCAGCATTGGGAATAAACTTCTCCTGTACTCGTCCTGCCCGTTTCAATTGTTGATTTACGGTATCTTTTTCAATATCGGAAAGCAAAGCAAACGCCTTTTGTGGAAAATAATCTCTATGTCTAGTATTACCACCATTCCATACAGCTACTACAATACAATCTTGGATTTTACCTGATTTTTGAAGTTTTGACATTACATCATCAACATCCCATGATTGTTTATTCCATGTAGTGGTACTATCAAAAAGCATCTGTCCATCATGCATATAAAGGACAGAAAAGGTTTTTTTCCCGTCATAATTTTCAGGAAGCCAGACATCGATATTTCTTGAGGATACAAATCTGGACTTAAAATTTTCAATTCTATGTAAACTGCCAGAACATACTTTGGGTAAAATGTCCTGAGAAAAAGTATTCGTTGCAAAAAATAAAAGTAATGCCAGTAAAACCCTTTTCATGGATTCATTTTTTGGACTTATATTTGATGATTCAGTACCATTTTGCCACAAACCCAGCCATCCATATCTAAAATGGTTTCAAGCTTAAATCCTAAGGATTCGTAAGAACTGAGCACTATGTCTTTATCATCTATTAAAACACCTGAAAAGAGAAAAACGCCCTGATCTTCCAGCTTTTTAGAAAGTTGATCTGCATATTTTACCAATATATTCCTATTGATATTGGCTAATATGATGTCATATTTTTTATTTGGGGCTTGTTCTAGATCACCTTCAAAAGCCACTACATTTTCTACACTATTGATTTGACTATTTTCAATGGTATTTAGGAAAGATTCATGCTCAATATCTAAGGCATCTATGTTTATTGCCCCAAGCTTGGAAGCCAAAATAGCTAGTATTCCCGTGCCACATCCAAAATCAAACACATCCTTACCTGTAAAATCGATGGTAGACATTTGATCGATCATCATGTGGGTTGTGGCATGATGTCCTGTACCAAATGCCATCTTGGGATTGATCACCAAATCGTATTGAATATCGGCTAACGCTGGATGAAAGTCTGCTCGTATTTGACAGAAATCCCGAACTACTACCGGTTGAAATGACGCTTCCCAAAGTTCATTCCAGTTTTGGGGTTGGATTTCATCGATTTCATAATCAGTAGTAAACTTGAGAATGATTTCTATGACTTCACTTTTTACTGTTTCGTCAAAATTAGATTTGGATATATACGCAATAAAGTGGTCATCTTCTTCTTGAAAAGACTCAAATTCATATTGTGTCAATAAAGCCATCAATACTTCGTCAGTGCTTTTTACTTTTAGGCCATAATAAATCTCCATATGGTGTGGTTGGTATTGGTAAAAATTAAGAATATATGGTTTTTTGTGCCGCTTTAAAAGTATTCATAATTAGTCCCATCACAGTCATAGGCCCTACTCCACCCGGCACAGGTGTGATAAAACTACATTTTTTACTCACCCTATCATAATCTACATCTCCAACCAATTTAGAACCTGAAGTCAGTTGGTCATCTTCTACCCTATTGATACCTACATCGATTACAACAGCACCATCCTTGACCATGTCTGCTGTAACAAATCCCGGTATGCCTATGGCAGCGATCACAATATCTGCTTGAGATATAACATAATGCAAATTTTTCGTTTTACTGTGAGTCAATGTGACGGTGGCATCACCTACTTTACTTTTTCTGGAAAGCAAAATTGATATTGGTGTACCAACGATATTACTTCTGCCCACTACTACAACATGTTTTCCGGCGGTTTCTATATTATACCTATCTAATAACATCGTAATACCATATGGTGTGGCCGGAAGATAACAAGGTAATCCTTGAGCCATTCGTCCAAAATTGATGGGATGAAAGCCGTCCACGTCCTTTTTATGATCGATGGCCAAAGTCACTTTAACCTCATCTATATGTTTGGGTAAAGGTAACTGCACTATAAATCCGTCAACATCCACATCTTTGTTTAGCTTTTCGATTTCGTGCAACAATTCATTTTCTGAAATATCTTCTAAAAGCTGGATTACGGTAGATTTAAATCCTACATAATCACAAGATTTTACTTTATTAGATACATAAGCTTTGCTTGCAGGATTATTGCCCACCAAAACTGCTGCTAAATGAGGAACTCTCCCAGAAAGCTTTTTATACTCTAACACTTCTTGCTTCAATGAGTTTTTCAACTCTTCTGCTACTGCTTTACCGTCTATAATTTTCATTTGTCGGGGGGAATTTAATTTGGCTGCAAGTTAGCACAAAATATGATACTTGTGCAATAATATATATTTAAAAAAAATGAATATACTTATTTTTTATTTTTCGGTCTGGCATTCCATAAAGAGTGCAAATTTTAATAAGTTGATATTCATTATATTGGAAAAAAAGCCCAATTTATTTTGAAAAAAGTGACTTCAATTTTATTTTTTTGCCAGCTGATGACAACAAATAAACCCTGTTTTTATTTAATACTTAGTTTAAATCAAATAATTTCACACTTCAAACATAAATATGAAGCAGCCAGTACTTTCCGTTGTTGGATTTTTGATGTTCGCTATTGGCATCTTATCCGTGATACTTTCATTGGTAGGACTCAAATTTACATTTTTGGATTTTATATACAATCATGGAGTGGTCACCATTGTAATCCAGCTTGTATTATTATTTGGAGGTATGATTTTGCTTTATGTAGCTAGAACGTCTGAAAGTGCGGAAGAGTGATGTCAGGTTACTGATTGAGCAATTGTGAAAGCCTTACAGTAAATCCTTGATCTCTATAGCCATTTTTGTCAAAAGCAAAACTATAATCTAGGTCAAACAAAACTACAGGCCCAATTCTAAAATTTTCTATACCAATAAATGGTTCCAGATATTGGCCTTTCTCAGGTGTGTAAAGTCCTGAACTACCTACGACCAACTTTAGTGGCGTCTTTTTAATTAAAGGTATTTTATCAAAAACAAAACCATTAAAATGATGCCTGAAATTGAACTGAAGATAATAGTCGCCTGTACTAAACTCATAATAAGGAAGTAAATTAAAGCTGCTTAAATCAGGCGCAATCGGAAATCTTAATTCGTTGCCCATAGGGTGAAAAAAATCTGCGAAATAAGTTGGCTTGCTGCTCAGAAACTTACCTGCTTCAAAATTATACTGAAAATACCCCAATAATCTGGCATTTACATTATAGTCTCTAATGCGTAATGTGAGCTTATGGAATGTTTTGGCATTTGATGAAATTCCGATTCCCGTCTCATATTCGGTAGTTATATTGGGCCAATCTGAAAGATCCCGAATTTTAGAATAAGGATATGAACTATATTTTTGACCGGGTGCTAAGGTCAACCTGATGATATTTTTAAAATAGACATTGGCTTCGTATACATCAGGAGAAAGATCTGCTCTAGGTATATTTTCTGCATACAATGAATCTTTAAATCTCAAACTATATTGAGTGGTCACGCCCACAGGCTTTCGGTCTGTATACTGCGTATTTAAATATAGGTACACTCCATTGTATATTTCTTGACTGTAACCTGCTGAGAAGAAGTTGTTTTGATACAATCGTACAACATTTCTTTTATTCCACAGTGTTGTCCAACTATTGTTCCTTTCATTGATGGGTTCTCTGATATCAAATTGTTGATTCAATCTTCCAAAATTAAGAAATACTTTTCCTAGTGAATAATTATCAAATGTATATTCCACATTGAGACGCGGTTTCCAAATTTGATCAGAAAAACCATATTCTATGACAGGCTGTACTTTCCACAGCCTTTGGGTACTATCTGATTTTGTCCACACAGGATCCAAACTGATTTTAAAACCTTCCACGGCATTAAATCTCAATGTAGACAACGGGCTCGAAAATGTTAAAGATCTTTTTTCATAAGTATTATCAATGCTATAGCCCGTCAGTAGTTTTAGCAATGAAAATTTATTATTTTTTCTGTCCAGTGAATCCATATAGGATTTTGAATTCCAAATCGTCTGCAAGGAATCTTTTTTGATATAGTCACGACTTTCTTCAGGTGTCAATGGTATTGGCCTAGATTTGGCCCAAAATGAGGTGTCTTTTTGCAAAGCGTTTTGCGTGACCTTAAAGGTTTCATTACTGTTGAAGATGGATGTCAAGTCTTTATTTATCTCATAATTAGAAAAAATATAGGTAAAATTTCCTCCCATTTTAAAGCCTAATAAGCCAGCTTTAAATGAGAATACTTGACTAAACATCTTCCAGTTTTCGCGCCCTTCTACAGGAACAAACACTTGCTTCACCTGTATGGTATCCAAGAATGTATTTTTAAGGGCATTACCATAAATCTCTAAATCTGCGCTGTGGATATTCCAAATATCATCCGTTATAAATATATATCCGTGAAGCAGTGGTGCATCTTTACTTTTGGGTATGATCTTGATCTTATTTACCATGAACCCATTTTTGTCCACAATGGTATTTTCTAGTTTAAACCGGTAATGACTAAAGGCAACATCTGCCAATGGGGACACAATACTCCTAGTAAATTTAAGATATTCTTCATACAGATCAAAAGATGCCCAAGAAAATTGATTGGCTGTAAACAAAGAGTTATCACCAGACTTGATCACGGAAAGCATCACTTCTTTGGTTTGATTGGGTTGTTGAAAGTAAAATTTTGATTTTGACTCCGACAAATAAACCATACCCTGACGAGTGCTATCCAATAAACCATCCATGTTACCTATCTCTTCACCAAGTATAGCTTTAGGCGCATCAGTGATTTTGACCACACCTTTTACATATAAGTCCGCTTCGGCACTTTGAATACTTTTTTTGTTTTTTTCTCTGTTGGCTATAGCTTTCCTCATGATGGGATATGCAGGATCTTCGGCATTGGCTTTGATGACCAATTCTTCCAATATATTATCATCAATGTCAAGCATCACATGGTGTGTAATTTTTCCTCCTTGGTATGCTATGGTTTTATGATGTGCTTTGTAGCCGACGTAGTAAAATACTATATTGTAGTTTCCCCATTTGGGCAATTCTAATTCATAATACCCATCGATATTACTTACGGTACCCATAGATGTTCCTTCAATATAGATAGTGGCATACGGCAATGGTTGATTTGCATTGTCGGTGATTTTCCCAACCAATTGAGCATGGGAAATAGCTACACATAAAAACACAAAACAAAATATAAGAAGGTTTTTCAATATTGCATTTTTTATTTAAATCAAAAAATTTCATAAAAGTAAGAATACTCCAAATAGTATTTACAATTATTTTAATTTTTGTAAAACAGATACCTTTTTTTATGTTAAAATCAATCTGGAGATATTAATTAGGGAAGGTTTCATTTATTTTTTATACGTTTGCATAGATAAAATAATCAGATAACCTAATTTGATCAATAAATGGCTAATTCGCACTTAAATAGTTCATGCATGCGCCGTTTTTAAACAAAATATGTTATTAAAACTCTTCCGTTTATGTTCAAAAAAGTCGTGGCATCACTCCTATTCCTACTTGTCTTAGGTTTCTTACATGGTCAAACCATCATAGTAAAACCCTATCTCCAAGACCTAACTACTTCATCTGTAAAAATCATGTGTGAAACGGATGCGCCTGATGTTGTATCTATCATTTATGGAACCCATGTTTTTGATCTTAACACTACAGTTACAGCAGCATCACAAATAGGAAATGCCAACTCTAGAATTCACACAGCTTTATTAGTTGATCTATCAGCAGGAACAAAATATTATTACAAAGCTCGTTTATCAAACGGCACACTCAGTTCGCTTTATCATTTCACCACTTATACGTTGCAAAATGCTGAACAAGATATCAATTTTATTGGCATTTCTGATATGCAGCAAGATGCAGGCAACTCTTCGGTCTTTACTAATCTGGTCAATCAAGGCATTTTGGCTGTAGGTGATACTGCCATTATAGGTGGTTTAGACAATCTCCATGGTATCATCATTCCAGGTGACTTAGTTCAAACGGGAGGTAACTATCCTACATGGCGAAGTTCTTTTTTCATACCCGCAGAAAATATGTCTGGTATTATCCCAATGTATCCTGCTGTTGGAAACCACGAATATTACAGTAACGGACTTCCAAATTATTTAAAATATTTTGATTTGCCGTCAAATGGGCCGCCCGGTCTCGAAGAACAAGTGTGGTATAAGGATATATCCAATGTTAGATTGATTGCACTCAATTCCAATAGTGGTACATCTGAATTAAACATACAGCTAACCTGGCTAGACAATGTCATCAATGAAATTTGCTCAAATGCAGGAATAGATTTTGTTTTTGTACAACTGCACCACCCTTATCACTCAGAATTATGGACCCCTGGTGAATTAGGTTTTACCGGTCAGGTAGTAGAAAAATTAGAAGCTTGGGCAACTAACTGCAATAAAGTCTCTGTACATTATTATGGTCATACACACGCCTATTCGCGTGGTCAGTCTATGGCACATCAGCATCTTATGGTCAATGTGGCTACAGCAGGTGGTGCCATTGATAATTGGGGCGAATTTCCTAATGCAGATTATCCTGAGTATTCTGTAAGTCAGGATGAGTACGGTTTTGTATTAATTCAAACGACGGCAGGTATAGAGCCAACCTTAAGAATTAGAAGATTTGGCAGAGGAGACCAAAATGGTAGTGCCAACAATATCTTACGTGATGAAATAATAGTCAAAGCTAATGAATATCCTCCTGCAAAACCACAAGCAATCTTTCCCGTTGGCGGAAGCCACCCACCGTCTTGTGTCATTTTAAGGGCATCTGCTTTTAATGATCCTGAAGAGCTTCATCAGGCAAGTCAATGGCAAATATGTCCAACATGTGACTTCGTAAATAATGTAACCAACATTTGGAAGCAACATGAAAACTGGTATGATGAAATAAATACTCAAGCTAACGATAATCTTATAGATGAGTCTGTTCTAAATCTCCAAGAAAGTAGCTCTTATTGTTGGCGCGTGCGATATCGAGATGGTTTTCTCAAATGGAGCAACTGGTCAGATCCGGCAACATTCAATACATCACCATCCATCAGTACTGGCAATTTGCTCCAAAATCATGATGCAGAAAATGGTATCAGTTCTTGGACAGGGCAAATAGAATCTTTACTAAATAATGAGTGTAACTCGGTACCCGTATATCAAGGTTTAAAATTTTTTGGCGTGGGTGGTATTTGTGCCAATGAATCCAGTATGGGTACAGCATTTCAGATTATAGATGTAAGTAGCTACGGCAGCCAAATAGATAATAATGAATATCAGGTAGCATATAGTGCGTATATGCGTGCTTTTGCAGTCAATAATGATAAACCTGAAATGTATCTTGAATTCATAGATGGATCCAATATAGCGATATCCACTGCTCCTTCAATTACGACGAATCAAGGGGTTTGGGCGCTTTTTGCAAATGCTGTAGATGTTCCTATAGGAACTAGAAGAATAAAAGTCTGGCTTAAGGGAACCAGAATATCAGGAACCGACAATGATAGTTATTTTGACGTATTAAGTGTTAAACTTACAAACAGGTGTATTCCTTGCGCAGGTAGTGGTGTGGATTTGGATGGAGACAAAATCTGTAACGATCTCGACTGTAATGATAATGATATCAATATTTTCCCAGGTGCTTTAGAACTTTGCGATGCTATTGACAATAATTGTGACGGAATAGCAGATAGTGGAAGTGCTGTAACATTTACAGGTAGTTTGGATACTGATTGGCACAAAGCGTCAAACTGGTCACAAAATATGGTTCCACTGCCATGTCAACGAGTAGTGATACCTGCAAACAAAACTGTAATTTTATCAGCGGATACAGATATAGAAGGAATGACCGTTTTAGGAAATCTGATTTGTACGAGTAGTAGTCAGATGAATATCAATAGCCATAATTCGAATGCAGGATTATCTGTATCGGGTACGCTGACCAATGAAGGTAAGATCATTATTAAACATTCATCTACTTATGGTTTGCAAAATGGTGGAACCATCACCAATCAGGGACGCATATATCTTTCAAATAATCAAGATAATGATATTGTAGTACTGCCAAATGGACTACTGACCAATGAAGGTTTGATAGATATGAAATAGTATATTCTTATATTTACTGATTTCCAACCTTGGGGTTAGTGCTCTGGGTATACGCATTAAAAAACGTTAAAATTTTATCTTCTGTCCAATACGTTTTTTGACCTGGTGTAGCAAAACCAACATGACCACCAAATTTCGGAACCATTAAATTGAAAAATGGATTAGACGCGGCAGCTTCGTATGGATAGGATTCTTGGGGCAAAAATGAGTCATCCTTAGCATTGATCATCAAAGCAGGTATTTTTATTTGGTGTAAAAATTGCTTAGAATTACATTGTGCATAATAGTCTTCAGCGCCTGAAAACTGATGTAAACAAGCAGTATAATATTCGTCAAAATCCCACAATGTTTTTACTTTTTGCAAATACGTTGATGGGACTAGGTCTGGATGTAATATTGATTTTTGTTTTGCTTTAATCAGTAATGTTTTTAAAAACATCTGTTCATAAGGATAATTGTACCATTTTTTCAATTGTAAACTTCCGGCACGCAGATCGCACGGAACAGAAACACCCACCACAGCCTCAATCTTGGAATGTATATTGCCACCTTGCTCACCGGCAAACTTCATGGTGACATTGCCACCTAAGCTAAAGCCAGCAATAACAATGTCTTCATATTCATTTTCGATGTTTGATAGGATCACTGGCAAATCTTTGGTATAGCCACTGTGGTACATCTCTGGCAATAAATTGAGCTCACCACTACAAGACCTGAAGTTAACTGCGGCTATATCGTAGCCGTGGCTAAATAGTACTTTGGTCAAACCATTGATATATTGTGAGTCAGAAGATCCTTCCAAACCATGGAGCAATATAGCTATCTTAGGATGCCCTCCAAGCAAGAAATCTATATCAAAAAAATCACCATCGGGTGTTTGAAGTCTTTTTCGCGAATAGTAGTGTATATGTTTTTTTCTAAAATAATATGGATATATAGTATTAATATGTCCATTGCGAAGCAAAAACGAAGGACGATATGAGTCAGCATTGATAATTGGCATATCCTAAAACAAAACACCTACGTTAAATACAAATTGACTATTGTCTAGAATCCATTTTGGCTCAAAATAATAAGTATATTTCTCATCCGGTACTCTGATTGATGCTCCTAAACCCAAGGAATTATTGATTACTTCTGTCTTAGTAAAATTGATTCCAGCCACTGGATTGATGATGAGTTTATCACTAATATTAACTAGCCTATAATGAAGGTCTAAATCGATAGACCAGGATGCTTTTTTACTCAGGTAATAAGAAAAATCTACATTGGCATCAAATTTTTCAGATATATCCTTACCCACTTTTGCATTAAGTGCTATGGCTTTAAATTCTGTGTTTGTATTATATCGCATACCACCACCATAAATCCATTGGCTATTTCCATGCCATGAAAATAATAAAAAAATCATCACCCAAAATGCTCCAAACCATGATTTCATAACTAAGAATTTTTGTCTTTCAACAACAAATGTAATTAAATCAGGAATAATTTTTACAAAATTGAAACTTTTTTATCTAAAGTTAAGTTTAATAGACGTCTTTGCAGTGAAGACTGGTTTGTATTTGGTTATCAAGAATACAGATCAAGTTTTTGAAATTTGGGGATGACTGGTATCGACAGGAAAGATTATCGGTTTGTAAGCATGTCGGAGCACGATTGTTCACTCCGTTATCAAATGATGATCAAAACACAAATGGCGATAATAACTTCGCATTAGCTGCGTAATCTAGGATTACAACGCTTTTAGTGCCGCCCGGATGACGTCCGATATATGCCGGTAGCCGCACTTCAACAGACCCGCGGACTAGGTGAGTGAGATGCTTCGATCACAATCCGAAAACACAGAAGATAAGATGAAGGCGTCGTGGGCTTCTGGACCTGCCCGATTCCGACAATTAGATCAGAAGATAAGCATGTAGAAAGCATTCAGTTGCTTTGTCTGGACCAGGGTTCGAGTCCCTGCATCTCCACATCCACAATAATAAAAAAGCTCTAAGATGTAATGTTTTAGGGCTTTTTTTATTGCCCCAAAAATTGTTAAGTACTTACATAATAAATTTAAATAGCACTTTAAATACCAACTTTTCTGAAATCAAAATAAGCCCCAGAATTTTTTCTTCTTCAAACTATTTTGCCTTTGGATATCCAATAACTCAGTCAAGCCTATTCTATCAAATCCATCATATAAAGCATCAACTCCTTTATCCAATTTTAGATTGACTTCTTCAGTATATAATGGAATTAAGCTGTAAAAGTGAATCACTTTATCTTCCAACTCTAATGTAGCGAACTGTTCATCGTGGAGCACAGGTTGTAACAACATCATGGTATTTAATGAAGTACCTGCCACAAATGGTTCAGCGGGATCTCCATTTGGTACAGTATGACCGTGGCATAACCATGTATCAAATTGATGAGGAAAACGGCTTAGTATTTTTAACCACCGTAAAGGCCAATAATTGTTTTCGTCTTTAAATGGTTCTTGTCCCATTTGCCATGTTGATGGTAAACTCAGGCAGAGTTCTGCATATCTTAGTTTTTCACATCCTTCAGGGACATTCATAGGAAGATCGCTCATTCCACTAGTCACTAATGTATAAAATGGCTTCTCTTGGGTTGGATTAACCACATGAATATCAATATGCACATGTTCTGAAATGATTTCGTGCCATACCATGTCGATTTTTCCAACATATTTCTCAATATGAGCTGTAATTTCTTCTAATCTAGAATCACCCGATGGTGGTGTAAATGTTTCTGATTCCTTTGGTTTATGTCTGTAAATTGGAGCACCTGATCCTGAAGTTTCCATGGTAAAATATTTTCTTTATTAAAATTTCTTGACAAAAATAAAAATAGTTTGGATAATGAACAGGTTTCAATAAAAATTTTTAATATTTCTGGAATATTTTAACTGACAGGTTATTATCATAAAAAATTATACATTTTATGGGAAAAGCTTAAGAAATTATTGGTTGTCGTTTATCATATTTCTCTACATAATATGGTGTTACTTCATCATCGTGGCTCATTCAATAAATAAACTAATTTTAGGCCATTAGGTTACTTATGGGTATATGAGTATTTTAATGCATCAAGCTAATCAAAATATGCGTTGTCCACTTTGTGATTCACCTTCACATAGCAAATTGGATTTTAGTTTTAAGTCCAGAACTTTTCACCAATGTGCTGTCTGTGACCTAATTTTTGCTCATCCTGATAGTTTTCCGGATTTGGTCACTGAAAAGAATAGATACTTACATCATAAAAATGATCCAAACAACGATGGTTATGTTTCATTTTTGTCTCAAATAATCAACCCACTTACTTCATTTATAGAACATGATGCCCATGGACTAGATTTTGGCTGTGGCCCCAATCCTGTTTTGTCAGCACTCATGACGCAAAAAGGATTCCCTTGTGAAGATTATGACCCCATATTTTTTCCAAAAAACCTGAATCATACTTATGATTACATCGTGGCTACAGAATGTTTTGAACATTTTTTTAAGCCTAAAGCTGCGATGCATCAAATCTCATCAATTTTAAAAACCAATGGAATCCTGGCGGTGATGACCAATACTTGGGATGATAGTGTACCATTTGAATCGTGGTATTATATGAGAGATTGGACACACGTAAGTTTCTATCACCAAAAAACATTTCACTGGATTTGTAAATCACATGAATACACCCTAGTCTATAACTTTGGAAAGAACATATTTATCTTAAAAAAGGAATAGATGCAGGTCAGTAAAAGGTTAGGCTGACAATGAGCTACTGACTCATTTTTACTCTTATGACATCTTGGATTCGTTGACCATTGATTTTGCTATCTAACCAAGATATAATATCTAGGTATAAAAAAGGTCTTTTTTCAAATGGGTCATCCTGATATCTTACTAATTTAGATCGCAGTGTTTTGAATTCAGACATCAAATCTTTGCGATTCATCTCGGGAGTGCGCCGAATGAAACTTAGTATTTCTTTTTGTACAGCCTGTAGTTCATTCATTTTCATTAAAAAACGATAGACAGATTTGATTTGGTATCTGATGAGAAATTCGTTCTTAAGCTCATAATGAGAAATCAAAGTCAATATTCTAGCAAAACATTGTATATCCTGACGAAGACCCTGTATTGGGCTGTTGTTTAACTTATTGAGAAAAGTCAATGCCGCATCAAAATTGTCAGCACCAAAATAAACACAGCCTAATTTGTAATAGAATACCATGAGCCTGTTTTCATCCCAAAGATAGATGTTGGATTCTAATGCTTGAACAAGATCATTTAGCGATTTAGCACCTTCATCGTAGTTTCCCGACAAAAATATGCCATTGAGTTGGTGTGTATATAAAAAGAGATAATAAAATGAAGTATGACTAATGGCATTGGAGGTGATCATTTCATGGCCAAAATCTTTATACAATTCAAAATACTGATTGAACTTTTCTGTTTTATTGGCCATGTAAAGTGCATTTAATGCATTGTGCAAGCCTTTGATATATAGAATAGGTTCATCCTGTACTTTATGTGGTGTACTGGCAAAAGTATCTACCCATTTTTGTGAATATTTATAATACTGAAGAAAATCTTGTGTCATATGATAGTACCAAACACAAGACTGAAAATAGTATATCTTTTCATAAAAGCCTGCTTTGGGAATATTTATTTCTGGCAAATTACTGTAGAAGAAGTCGCGCACCTGTTCAAAATCTCTTTGATTTCTGACATAACCGTATTTTAAATACATACCATAAATCATAATGGAAAGATTGGACAGCTTATCCAGAAGATTTACTTTTTTAAGCAGTTGTGCACTAGCTTGATTGATATCATATGCTTTTTGTGAAGAACTACCCGTGATAAAATGTGTTTCAATCTTTCGTTCAGTATCCAAAACTACATATTTTAACAGGGTTTCATGATGGCTTTTGGCAAGTTTTCTGGCTTTATCCAAAACATCAAGCGCTGCAGTTGTCATACCTTTATTCTGCAGGATTGTAGTAAAATCCAACAACTCTCTAATAGTCATTTCCGCCGAATCATTTTTATAAAGTAGTCTAAGATTACTTAGGATTTGTTTAGTAAGATTCGCTTTGATATTGGAAAGCTGCGATTTTTTGATTTGAGGTATTTTTTTCATGAGTTGCTGTTCATTGTAATTTTTGACAGCATCTATATAATCAAACAGTTGCATGTAAAGTTGGTCACCTGCACTATTATTTTTTTGGGCAAAAAGCCTGAAACTTCTTTTCTCTGCTTTAGTCAAGGAATGGACTAATTGAATGAGTTGGTCAGTTTGTTGGCTCATAATTGATATTCAAAAATAAGGACTAGTTCGTTTTGGCAATACCCAGCTTAACTCCCATTTTACGTAGATATCCTACAAAGAATTTGATCTGTCCTAATGGTAAGCTAACTAAGAGTACACAAAAAGGCCAAAATACAGTCATCACAGGTATGTATACAATCCAATACAGTAAATTTTTTTCAGTTACTAATAAACCTAAAAACCAACTACCCACTTTGGCGCACAAACTACCACCCAATGCAAAGGTCGTAAATATCAGTATAAACTGTATCCAACTTACTTTCCACTTTTCCTTTAATTTTTGAAACATTCTGTATTTTTAAGTTATAAGTATTTTGATTTATTTAGCTTTGGAAGTGATTTCTAAAAACTCCGTTTCCAATCTCTTTTTACGAGCTACAAAATGGCTCAATGTAAGTCCACTCTCAAAAGCCAATCTATTGATGGATGTATAATCCGTCATAGCATCTACGCCAATTTCAATAATTTTACCATTGACAAACTTTGACTTTACAAAATCTTGTTTAGCCAAAAATAAATCCAAGGCCGTCATATCTTCAGCAGCCAACTCCACAGTGATATCATTATTTATAATGGCGCCTACCGGACCATTGGCCAGTAAATTTCCATTTTTGATTATAGCTACGTGAGAACAAATTTTTTCTACTTCATCAAGAATATGTGATGCCATGATCACAGTTTTGCCAGTATCCGCTATTCTTTTTAAAATTGTTCTGACCTCAGCAATACCTTGAGGGTCCAAACCATTAGTGGGCTCATCAAAGATGACTACTTCAGGATCACCAATTAAGGTAGCTGCTATAGCCAGCCTTTGTTTCATCCCTAAGGAGTAGGCAGAAAACTTAGATTTTCTTCGGTCTTTTAAATTTACCAAGGTTAACAATTCATCAAAATCCTTTTTTTCATCTTTTTTGATATGTCTGATTATTTCCAAATTTTCATCAGCATTTAAATAAGGATAAAAATTGGGCGTTTCTAAAATCGCACCTATTTTATTCCTGTGGTGTTCACCATATTGACCATCAAACCACTCAAAAGAACCAGAATCTTGCCTAATGATACCTAAAATAATACCCAACGTGGTGGTTTTCCCACTTCCATTGGGACCAAGCAAACCCAATACCTGACCAGCATCAACCGTTAGATTAAGGCTTTGTAGGGCTTTTATCTTACCATAATTTTTACTGAGATTAGAAATTTTTAATACTGACATTTTGATCCATTATTTTGGAAGCAAAGCTAACCTAAATTTTAAGTAATGGTTCATTTTTTTAGATAAAACCTTGTTTAAAACAGATTGAATCAAAAATATCTACCTGCCTTTTTAAAATGGTAAATCGCAATTAAGCATTAAGAATACTACCCTACTACGCTCTTGATCAGTGATAATTTTCGATCAGAATACGGTGGGTACCAAATGTGTAAATCCACTAAACTCACAGCATCAAGTATAGGCTTGGCATTAGAGAAAGTTTCAAAACTGTGAACTCCATGGTACTTGCCCATACCACTACTCATGACTCCACCAAACCCAAAATAGCTATTGGCATAGTGCGCCATGGCATTATTGATACATCCACCGCCAAATTCAATATGTCTATGGAAGTAATCAATAAACTTTTTACGCTCTGAAAATATGTAACATGCCAAAGGGTATCTGTTGTTTCTGATGATGTTTTTTAGTTCATCCTGATTATTCCATGTGATGATAGGCATGATAGGGCCAAAAATCTCTTCTTTCATGATAGGTGCATCCATATCTGAAACTTCGACTATGGTTGGCTCGATGTAACATTCTTCGATGTTGTATTGACCACCGTGCAGTATCTTTTGGCCTTCCAGCAAATTCACAATTCGTTTTGTCCTGGTGGTATTTACAATTCGGCAATAGTCTTTAGATTGTTCCGGTTCGCTACCAAATTTCTTAGCGATCTCAGCCTTACATAATTCTACAAACTTATCTTTTACACGCTCATGCACCAGTACGTGGTCTATAGCCAGACAGGTTTGACCTGCGTTAAAATATTTAGCCCAAACTATTCTACCTGCGGTAGTATTCATTCTTGCTGATTCGTCTATGATGGCAGGACATTTTCCGCCCAACTCTAAAGTAACTGGAGTAAGATTTTTTGCTGCTTTAGCCAAAATCCATTTACCAGTATTGGCAGAACCTGTAAAAAAGATATGATTAAATACAAAGTTTTCAAGAAGCATCTCTCCCATGACACTACCTTCTCCCTGTACTAAACTCACATGATTTGGATCAAAAGTATCTTTTATCAGTCTTTCGATCACCACTGCTGTGTGGGGAGTTTCATGTGCAGGTTTTAATATAGCACAGTTACCAGCAGCAACAGCCCCAATCAAGGGTGTCAATATGAGATTTACAGGATAATTCCATGGTGCAAAAATGACCACAACGCCTTTGGGTTCATAAATCACCTTAGAACTAGATGGCATTAAAGTAATAGGCGTTGGCACCCTTCGATCTTGCATCCAGATTTTGAGATTTTTTATGGTAAAGTTCAAATCTTCTAAAACCACTCCAATATCGCCCACAAAAGCTTCAGTTGCAGGTTTTTTGTAATCCTGATACATGGCAGTTAGAAGTTCTTTTTCATACTTCTTTAATTGCATTTTCAGTTTCTTGAGAGCATCTATCCGAAATTTATATGACATCGTATGTCCATCATCATAGAACTTTCTTTTAGTATCGAAAGCAACCTTTACATCATCAAAGCTAAAATTGGGTACATTCATCGGATGCTTATTTTAATCTTCTTCAGGCATTTTTAAAATAGGAATATTGGTAGCAAATAGTTCTGATGTTGTTGGTGTTTCTTTAAACAATCTCTCTAGAAAGCTATGTTTTCTGCCTACCATAACTAAGATACCTACTTCATTTTCTTCTACATACTTTTTAATTTCGTACACGATATCATCACCTTCTACCACAACAATATTTCTAATAATATCTGCGATTTTGCCTGTGTTATCAGCAAGCATCACTTTTTCATTGGGTGTTACAACGTGAAATACATCTATTTGAGCATCAGGTACTTGTTTGAGTTTATTTAAAAAAGCAATTGAAGTTTCATTGTTGATACCATGTGCGTCAAGGGCTAAAACAATGGTATTTCGGGTGACTTGATATCTCAAAGAATGTGGTATAGCTAATACTGGAATATTGCTGCTTTCAAAAAACTTTCTGGTAATACTGCCCATGAGCATTTTTGTAATGCCGGAACTTCCTTTAGTACCCATTACAATTAAATCAACGATGTGGTTATTGGCATAATGTAAGATAGACACAGAAGTATTACCTTCCACAACAGCTAAGGTTGGCTCTATTCCAGTCTTTATTAATCCTTTAAATTTATCTACAAAATACTTTAGGTCTTCCCACATGGCTTCATTGATCTTTTCACTGAGATTTCTCAATGCTCCTGGGGTGTGAGGAACTTTGTATGAAGAAATAAAACATATTTCAGCTTTCAAATCATTGGCTAAATTTATGGCATACTCAACGGCAAACTCTGAGTTTGGTGAGAAATCTGTGGGGCAAAGAATTTTTATCATCGGATTTAATTATTTAAATTTTGATTTTACAAATACTAAAGACTTAATCAAGGCTCAAATTTCAATATAATTTCGGAAGGATTTATTTTTTTAACCAAGTATTTTCAATAAAATAATGAATCAATAACATTTATCCGATTTCATGATCTGCATATCTCAAATTTATCCTTTTGTTTTATCTGAAATTAGATTTTCTTCCAAGACCATCACAGGAAGATAAATGCCCTCAGCCGTCTGAAGACTTAAGGAGCGGTTAAAAAAAGTATCCAGAAGGCTTCTTTTTCTATGGACCATGATTAACATATCTGCCTTCTCAAAAATAGAGTAATCTACTATGGACTGTACTATATCGCCTCCGTAAATGGTTTTTATTTCAAAAGCAAATTCAGGGTGTTTTTTGGAGAAAAGTTCTTTGATTACTGCATCCTTGGAAAATAATGCATCATCATGATGATCTTTCCTGACATGGATAAAATCTGTGGTGGCATTAAAAAAGGTATTGAAATCCATATATTTTTGGATAGATTCATCAAAATCTGCTGTATCGTCAATAGTAAAAATAGTTTTCTTTGGAAATATCCACGGCGTATTTTCATGAACTAAGATGACTGGACAAGATGCAAGCTTAGTAAGAATAGTAGATGTGGTTCCCAAAAATCGTTCAATAATGTTGTGTTGGTCTCTCATTCCGGATACTACATAATCAAATTGATTGTCATTGGCATAATCTGCAAGTGTAAATCCAGGAACACCAAATCTAACCAAAGTATGTACATCCACTTGATGGATTAGTTCATCGTGTTTGGTCTCATCATGAACATATGCTTCCAATTTTGATTTGGCGTGATCATAAACATCTTCCATAGTATCTAAAAACATGCTGTCCGCTGTAGAAAAAGCTCCGTTTAAGACATACATGAGATGGATTTTACCATCCAAATGATGGGCTAGATTAAGCGCATATTTGAAAGCTGTTGTAGACACTTTTGAAAAATCAAAGGGAACTAATATTTTCATGTTTAAAGTATTAATGGTTCTTAATTTTGTGGTGTGACAAAGATAATTACATTAACTTGGGAAGAAATATGATCCTTATCAGACTCCATGATGATGACAGTCATTCATAAATTTTTATTTTTTTGTTTAACATTTTGTATATATTAATTAAACAATAGTAGACAAATCATGTTAATGTTCAAAATTAAAATATTAATGGATCACAAAACACGCAGGCCGCTAAAATTAAAATCTGATATATTGGACGATCAAAATATCAGTTTCCAGGCTACACAAAGATATGACATGGAAGGTGATGATCATATCATGACCAGCATTGAGACTCCAATGTTACCTCATGCATTTGAAATGAGTGATGATGAAAAAATAAATCAAATTTCACACCACTTTGGACAAATTATGGATATTTTGGGTTTGGACAGATCTGATGATAGTCTTAAAGGAACTCCACACAGGGTTGCAAAAATGTATGTTAAAGAAATTTTCAGTGGCTTAAATCCAGCTAACAAACCGGATATCAAGTTATTTGAAAATAAATACAAATACAATGAAATGCTTATCGAGAAGAATATAACCTTCTATTCCAATTGCGAGCATCACTTTGTACCCATTATTGGTAAAGCTCATGTTGCCTACATTTCTACAGGTAAAGTTATCGGGCTCTCTAAACTAAATAGAATAGTACAACATTTTGCATTAAGACCACAGGTTCAAGAAAGGTTAACTATCCAAATAGCAGAAGAAATTAAAGCTGCTGTACAATCTGAGCATGTGGCAGTGGTAATAGATGCTGTGCATTTATGTGTATCTTCACGAGGTATCAAAGATAATAGTAGTAGTACAATCACTTCTTATTATTCGGGTAATTTTGAAGATGAAGCTATAAAGTCAAGATTTCTTCAACATTTATAGTCAACGCACATATATATTGCACAATTTATTATATAAAAACAGCAATTATTAAGTAATTAATAATTTTTTAATATCAATTTTGCTAAAATAAAATATTTGTCACTATCTTTGCGCTTTAATAATTAAAATAGACACCATGAAAACTAGTAGACACTTTATTATCTTCTTAGTATTAGTATGCTTTTCTTTAAGCATGAAAGCTCAGGATGGGTTGACTGATGTGCAAAGATCCATGAATCTTAAACCTTATGACTTTGGTATTTTAATCGGTATGGCTTCTTATGAAGGAGATGTGATTAAATTCAGTGAAGAAGAATCCAATCTATTCACTTCAGCAGGTATTGCTTTTGGTTTGAACTTTAACTATCATTTAAGTAAAAATTTGAATGGTGGTATCAGCTATAGATTTGCACAAATATCAGGTGATGATAAATTTGCAGATGCAGGCACAGGAAGACGTGAGCGTGGTTTTTCGTTTACCAATAATCTTAACGAATTGAGTTTAAGATTGGAATATGCACCTTTAGCTCACAAAAACTATAAACTTACACCATATGTATATGGAGCTGTAGGTTTGGCTTTTGGAAGCCCAGATGTTAATTTTAACGAAAGTAAGCAACCTGATGCTATGAAGTCAAGAATAGCAAAAGATAAAGCAGAAATAGAAAAATCATCTTTGGTATTTCCAATCGGTTTTGGATTGAAATATGATATAGATGAAAATTACTCTATCAAAGCAGAAGCAGCTCTTAGAGTTGGTGCAAATGATTACTTAGATGGCATCACCAATGCAGCATCTACTAAATACAATGATTATTATGGTATCGGTGGTATCGTTATATCATACAAATTCGGAACTAAAAAAGGTTTGACTATTAAGGAGTTCTAAGATCATCTTAATTCAAGATATAAAAAGGCTTTGGTTTGTAACCGAGCCTTTTTTTTTTGGCTACAACTTAAAATTAGCCTTACAACAACTCCTTTACTTTTATCGCTTTACAGTTCAAAAAATTATGAACCGTCTTACTTTATAAAAATCACCAATATTTTACTACTTTTGTGCCTTATCAAGTTAATATTTCATGCAGGTATTAAATCATTATCAGATTACCCACAAAATAAGTAGGCTCGCTTATGAGATTCTGGAAAATAATCTAGAAGAAAAGGAGATTTATATTATTGGCATAAATCAAAATGGTTCTAAACTAGCAGCATTAATTTTTGATGCATTGATAAAAATCAGCAACCACAAAGTAGTTTTAGAAAATATTAAACTCAATCCTGCCAATCCTTTGGAGTTCTTACCTGAATTGACAACTAATCCAAACCACCTTCAAGATAAGGTAGTGATTATGGTAGATGATGTTGCGAATACTGGACGAACCATATTTTATGCATTTAAAACCTTAATGGATGTAGTGCCTAAAAAAATAGAAGTTGCAGTATTGGTAGACCGAAAGCACAAAACATTTCCAGTCAAAGTGGATTATGTTGGATTAAGTTTGGCCACCACTATACAAGAAAATATAAAAGCTGATCTTAACACTGTCACGGAGTTAGCCGTATTGGTTGAGTAAGTCTGGTATTTAGGTAAATATTAACTTTTTTTGAGAAACAAATAAACTACTTGATACGTATAATGATCACAATCTTTTCCAATATGAAATGTATTTCTTTAATTGTTTTGACATCGCTATTGTCATTGAACATAAAAGCAGCTAATTTACCTTTTGCTGCTAAAAAAGATACCATAACTTGGCTGATTCTCAATGAACTCGAATACAAAGAAGCTCCGCATGAAGTGTACGGCACTGTATATCTACCTACATTCTCTAAAGCCATAAAAAAATTGGCCAATAAACAAGTCATCATCCGTGGATATTTAGTTCCTGTGGATAAGACAACTTGGGCTTTGAGTAAAAATACTTATGCCGCTTGTTTTTTCTGTGGAAAAGCCGGACCAGAAACGGTAATAGGATTAACCTTTAAAGGAGATCCAGGTAAACTCAAAATGGATGCCAATGCCTTAGTCACCGGTAAATTTATCTTAAATGGTACAGATGTAGATGATTGGATGTACAGTCTAGTAGATGTGGAGATTATTTCTATAAAATAAAACTTACTTCCTGTATTTACTAAAGTCGTACAGCGAATTTTCGGTCTTCACATACAGTTCTCTCAGGTAGTATTGACCGTCCAAAGATTTGAATAAGCCCTGTATCTCTGCTTGTCTTGACGCTACATACCCTCCGGGATTCTTAACTTTATAATTTCGTGGATTCGGTAGCACAGCAATGATCGATGCTGACTCTCTGAGATTTAACCTTTCTGCGGATTTATTGTAGTATTTTTGAGCAGCTGCTTCCACACCAAAAACTAAGGTGCCCATTTCAGCTACATTGAGATACATTTCCAGAATTTTGTCTTTTGACCATAAGGTTTCTATCCAAAAAGTAAAGTATAACTCTAAAGCTTTACGAATATAAGACCTTTGAGGGAAAAGAAATACATTTTTTGCCACCTGCTGTGTAATGGTACTAGCTCCAAAAACTTTTTTTCCCTTTTTATTTACACGTATTGCTTTTTGAATAGCTTCAAAGTCCATACCCGAGTGAAAAGGCAGATTTTGATCTTCTGATGCCATTGCACAGACTTTGATATAAGGCGAAATATGATTTGTATTTACATAAGCATATTGAAGACTTCCGGAGTCAATAGTTAAACGAGTTAACATGGTAAGCGTCGCAGGTGGATTTACTATTCTGTAAAGTAGAACCCACGATACAGAAAGCGTAATCAAACCTACCATTACATCTTTATAGTATGATTTTAGCCAAGAAGAAACGGAACGCCACATCATTTTTTAATTGATTTTGATCTGAACTTTACTGACCAGTTCTTTGGTATCCTGAGTATGGATTACTTCCAATATATTGGGGTACACTTGTCTTTTTTTACTGAAAAAACGTTCTAAAGTCATCCACTCTACCCTTTCAATATCTTCGTCAATCTGAGGCACCAAAGCCTGTTTTTTAGTTTCTATAAGGTACCAATGTGACTTTTTGATTATACGCTTTCCTACATTACTGCGATAAGTATGTCTCGTCACCAATAATTTTTGAACAATAGTCATTTTTTTTACACCAGTTTCTTCGGTGATTTCTCGCAACGTGGCTTCTCTTTTGGTTTCGTTGGTTTCTATCTTTCCTTTAGGCAAATCCCAAGAACCACGTCTGTAAATAAATAGGTATTCATTCTTCTCATTACGCACCAATCCTCCACCTGCTTCTATTTCTGAAAAGTGAGATTTAAAGTCCGCTTTTAGTTTGACATAATCTTCAGCATGAATAATGAGCTTTTCAGATTTGATAGACTTTTCCAAAATAGATATATAATCCAGCAAATGTTTTTTATTGCCTGTGTATTTTACGACCAAGCTACCAGAAGAAACGGTATCTTCCAAGGTTACTTCTGTAGAAGGTTTTAGTATAACTTCTACTTCGTTAATATAAATTTTATAAATTTGCGGTTTCTGCATTAAATCATTAAAAATGAATATTGAAAATCTGATCGCTCAAAAACTTCTGCAAATTAAAGCAATTAAATTAAACCCACAAAATCCTTTTACGTGGGCTTCAGGAATGCGTTCCCCAATTTATTGTGATAATCGTATAACACTCTCATATCCAATGGTTAGAGACTTGATAAAAAAATCACTCGCTGACCTGTCATTAACATTTGGTGATATGGATATGATTGCCGGAGTAGCAACAGCCGGAATTGCACATGGTGCCTTATTAGCAGATACGTTGCATAAACCATTCTGTTATGTCCGTTCTGCTCCCAAAGGTCATGGTAGACAAAATCAAATAGAAGGTGAAATTCAGCCTAAGTCTAAAATTCTAGTAGTAGAGGACCTGATATCAACCGGTGGAAGTTCTATAGAAGTAGTGGAAATCCTCCGTAGTGAGGGACATGAAATATTAGGGGTTATCGCTATTTTTGATTACGGATTCGAAAAAGCCAAAGAAAATTTTGGAAATGTCAATTGTAAATATCGTTCTTTGTCCAATTATTCTGCATTGATCCAAGAAGCAAGAGCCACAGATTATATAACAGCAGATGAGGCTGTCACCCTTTCTAAATGGAATAGTGACCCGCAAAATTGGTATCAAAACAATTTTTAAACAACTTAAATCATTAAAAACCGATCATCTTCATACATGAGCACCATTAATAGTACATCCGAAAAATTTCTATACGAATACCTTAATAATGCATCTCCTACGGGTTATGAAGCTCCGGGGCAAAAAATATGGGTAGATTATATCAAACCTTATGTGGACGAATGGCACTTGGACAATTATGGAACCGCTTATGGTATTATCAATCCAGGCCATGAATATCGTGTAGTAATCGAAGCACATGCTGATGAAATCTCATGGTATGTAAATTATATATCAGATAATGGATTCATTCAGGTAATCAGAAATGGTGGCTCGGATCATATCATTGCACCATCCATGAGAGTCAATATCCATACTAAAAAAGGTATTGTCAAAGGTGTTTTTGGTTGGCCGGCTATACACACCCGCAAAGGAAAAGATGAAAACATGTCTCCCACCATGGACAATATCTTTGTAGATGTTGGGGCCAAAGACAAAGCTGAAGTCTTGGAAATGGGCATTCACGTTGGCTGTGTGATCACCTTTGTTGATGAACTTACCAAACTCAACAATACATATTATTGTGGGCGTGCATTGGACAACCGTATGGGAGGCTTTTGTATAGCCGAAGTTGCCAGATTGCTCAAAGAAAACAAAAAGTCATTGCCTTTTTCTCTATACGTAGTCAATGCGGTACAGGAAGAAATTGGACTTCGTGGTGCTGAAATGATTGCAAATACTATAAAACCTCATGTCGCGATCATCACTGATGTAACCCACGATAGTAATACTCCTTTGGTCAATAATAAAATACAAGGAGACATAAAATGTGGACATGGTCCTAGTCTTACGTATGCCCCTGCCGTACACAATTTACTTTTAGAGCAAGTCATCTCTGTGGCTGAAGCCCATAATATAGATTTTCAAAGACAGGCGGCGAGTCGCAGTACAGGCACAGATACTGATGCTTTTGCCTACAGCAATGGCGGTGTTCCTTCGGTACTGATTTCGCTTCCTTTGAGATATATGCATACAACGGTAGAAATGGCACATGAAAAAGATATAGAAAATGTGATTACTTTGATTTATGAATCCCTTTTAAGCATTAAGGCAGGACAGAGTTTTAAGTACTTCTAAGGTTAAGGTTAAGGTTGAGATAAAGATTAAGGTTAAGATTAAGGTTAAGATTAAGGTTAAGATTAAGGTTAAGATTAAGGTTAAGATTAAGGTTTAGGTAAAGATTGGGGTTTGTCAAAGTCTGAATAACGTTTGAGGTTTGAAGTGTGAATAGGTAGTCTTTTTTCTCATGCTTTAACCAATGATATAAATCAATAATTCCAATAAATCTAGCAAAAAGTTATGATCGGGATTAAGATTAAGTTTGTGTTAAGTAGGCTGTTATTTGCTCAATAAAACTTAATTTTACAGCTTACAAAAGCATTGAATAGTGAACATTAAATCTTATCTTATTTTTTTAATTCTATCTGGAGTTAGTAACATCATCTATGCTCAACAAGATGATTTAAAGACGGTCATTACTTTTGGATCTTGTGCACATGAATCCAAAGCTCAACCCATACTTCAAAAGATTGCCGATATTAAACCAGATTTCTTCATCTATTTGGGTGATAACATTTATGGTGATACTTATGATATGGAAGTACTCCAATCCAAATATCAAAAGCTGGCAGCTAAACCTGAGTTTCAAGCATTAAAGAAGTCTACCACCATCTTGGCTACTTGGGATGACCATGATTATGGTTGGAATGATATTGGAAGGCATTATGCCCAAAAAGATGCTTCCAAAAAGCTATTTCTGGAGTTTTTTGAAGTGCCCAAAGATGCAGAGAGATATAAACGATCAGGCATTTTCGACGATATAATATTTGAAATTAAGGGTAAACGTGTTCAGTTCATTCTTTTAGATACCCGAACATTCAGAGATAACCTTCGTACATACCGTGGCGAATTACATCACAAAAATGAATATTTCTATGCTTTAGACTACTTTCCCCATCAAACAACTGACTCTACCCTTCTTGGCGTTCAGCAGTGGCAATGGTTGGAAAGCGTACTCAGCAAGCCGGCTGATATTCGTATCATAGCTTCAAGTACTCAATTTGGCATTACCTTCAATGGCTATGAAGCTTGGGCTAATTTTCCTCACGAACAGGAGAAAATGATTCAGCTCATTCAAAAAACAAAAGCCAATGGAGTGTTATTCATTAGTGGAGATGTACACTATGCAGAAATATCTAAATTAGAAAAACCGGGTCTATATCCTATATATGATTTTACTTCTAGTGGTATTACCTCTACTTGGCACTTTGCCACACCTAATAAAAACAGGATAGAAGGACCTGTTATGGAAAATCATTATGGGAAAATAACAATTGACTGGAGCAAATCAGACCCACTGATCAAAATGGAAGCCATAGATATATCTGACAATCAGAGATTTGAGCTTACAGTTCCATTAAGTGAATTGAAATTCAAATAATTTCAACCTGGTTTGTCAAAATTAGTACTCAACTAAAAAGACATTGGGTTGTTTATCTTTGGTTATTTAAAATATTTATGAAGATTTCAATAGATCTAAAATCTGGTGATGTAGCGACGGCACCTAAAAAAGACATTATAGTTGGGATTGATTTAGGTACCACCAATAGTTTGGTAGCTTATATTGATAATGAAAATCCTGTCACCATAAAATCAAAAAATGGTCGAAATGCTCTGACTCCTTCAGTGTTGCACTTCACTGATGATGGCCAGATCATGGTAGGAGATGAAGCTAAAAAGTATTTGGTTTCCGCTCCTGAAAGAACTATTTTTTCAGTCAAAAGGCTTATGGGAAAGTCCTATCAGGATGTGATGAAGTTACAGTCTAGCATTGGATATGAAATCATTGATGAAGATAAAGATACCCTCGTCAAGGTGAAAGTGGGACAAACGTTTTACAATCCTGTACAGCTTTCCGCAGAAATACTTAAATCTTTAAAAGCAGATGCCGAACATCATTTAAATGCGCCCATCTCTAAAGCAGTCATCACGGTTCCGGCCTATTTTAATGATGCACAGAGACAAGCTACTCGTGATGCGGGTAAACTTGCAGGTCTTGATGTCTTGCGTATCGTAAACGAGCCTACAGCAGCGAGCCTAGCGTATGGTATTGGATTGGAAAAATCTATTGAAATAAATGTAGCCGTCTTTGATTTTGGTGGTGGCACCTTCGACATTTCCATTTTACACCTAGAAGATGGTATTTTCGAAGTTTTATCTACCCATGGTGATACTTTTTTAGGTGGAGATGATATAGATAGAGCTATTATTCAATATTGGACAGAAAAAAACGGAATCACAGATACTGACCTTATTAAAGACACCGAACTCAATCAAATGCTACGTTTGGCTGCAGAAGATGCCAAAAAACAAGTAGGCAAAAATGAAGCATTTAGCACTAAGGTGAGACATTATGAACTCAATCTGGAAAAGGATCAATTCGAGACCTTAATAACACCCATTATAAATCGTACGCTTTCTTCTTGTCAACAAGCTTTAGATGATTCTGGTTTGTCCAAAAAAGATATTCATAAAGTTATCTTGGTGGGAGGATCTACGCGCATTCCATTTGTCAAAGAAAGTGTAAGCGCATTTTTTGAACAAGAAGCCGATGACTCTATGAATCCTGACGAAGTAGTTGCACTAGGTGCTGCTATCCAGGCTGACATTTTAGCTGGCAATCGTAAAGATATTTTACTTCTCGATGTGACACCTTTATCTTTGGGGATAGAAACCGTAGGTGGACTTATGGATTCTATCATCCCAAGAAACTCCAAAGTACCTCACGGTGCGGGAAGACAATATACTACGTCTATTGATGGACAAAAAAATCTAAGAATCTCAGTTTACCAAGGTGAAAGAGACTTAGTAGAGCATAATCGCAAACTGGGTGAGTTTATACTAAAAGATATTCCTCCTATGGCAGCGGGGCTACCCAAGATAGAAGTACACTTTATGCTGGATGCGGATGGTATATTGACAGTAAAAGCTAAAGAACTGAGATCAGGTGTAGCCACATCCGTAGAAATCAAATCTACGTACGGTATCTCAGAAGAAGAAATGGCCCTTATGCTTTTGGATAGCATTAAAAACGCAGCTGAAGATGTGGAAAAAAGAGCTTTGTTAGAAGCTATTAATGAAGGACGTAATGTGACTCAAGCTGCCGATAAGTTTATCATACAAAATGCAAACATCCTTTCAAAAGAAGAAATCACGGATATCAACAAATACAATGATGCACTTAAAAATGCCATCTCTCATGGAACCAAGGACGATATAGAAAACGCCATGAAAACATTGAATGACTATTCTACACCTTTGGCTCATATGGCCTTGGATAAGAATATAGGAAAAGCTTTGAAGGAAGTGTCCGTGGCTGAAGAAAGGTTTGATATTTAACTTATTCTTGAAGCTTAAACTTCACAGGAAGGGTGTATTTTGACTTAATGGGTTTGCCGTTAAACATCGCAGGTTTTTCAAAAAACATAATTTTAGCCACATCTGTAGCAGCATCTGCCAGACTTTGATGAGGAGCAGATATCATTTCAAAATCTGATGTCGATCCATCCATATTTATAGTAAATCTAATGACTACTTGTCCCTCAATATTTTTTCCTCTGGCATAACTAGGATATTTTAAATTTCTATAAAGAAACTCTAACATTGCTTTTTCTGCTTCAGAATTTTTTGACTTGAATGTGGTCACCTTTTTTCCTTCTCTGGACATTTCAATATCTCTAAACAAAGCCTTTATTTCAGGAAAAGGTTCATTCAAAATGATATCATGATATGTGGAATCATTTGGTGTAAAGGTTAACCACTTTTCTTCCAACTTTACTAAAATGGAGTCCCCACTGATTTTGTTTATAGCATCAAGTACAGGTGTATGAATAATTTTTCCTTTTATATTCATAACGCCATGTTTTCCACCTTTCATAAAACCTAAATAGGATACGATATTCGTAAAGTATAAACTATCAGCATTATTAGCTAAAACAAATTTCCCTATAGAATCTAATAAGTGGTAAAAGTTCTCAGACTTGGCAATAAAATAAGGGAAATCATTTCGTACTATTATTTCATCAAAACTACCTTCATGGATTTTTGAGCCATCATTTCTTGTTAAAAATTTCTTTTTTGAAAATTCAGTCACAAGGATGAAATTCTCAAAGGTATTAATGTATTTGTAAATGGGAGGTAAAATTTCGTTTCCTGATAAATCATACAATCCCATCCCTTTTTCGTAATTTCCGGCAACCCATTTTTGATGTCGTGGATCGAAACAATGATCATACTCCTGACTTACCATTTTTTGAGTTTGATCATCAAAATAGGCACAAGAGCCATTACTTAATTGTCTAACTCTAACATTGGATTGAGAAACAAGTAAGGTACAAAAAGCTAAAATAAAGCTGGAGGTGGTTATTATTTTCATGCGTATGATTGTATATTGATTAATAAGCTAAAATTACTTTCTGATGATGTATGATCTGTGTGCCATTTACCAGAGTTACCAAATACATTCCTTTAGGAAGTGGAGCTAAATCTAAAAAAACAGTTTCATTCGGACTTGAAACCTGGGCGTTTTCTAATTTTCTACCCATCATGTCATACATATGAATTTCATAATGCGTCAGTCCTACCGTGGAAACATTAATGATCAAAGTAGACTCCTTTTGATACATATGTACATGCTTATCCTTTTTGAGCTTAGATCGACTACCAGTCATCTTTACTAAATTGCTTAAACAAACATAATCTACATCTTCTCCGTCACATACCACGGTCCATTCAGTCTCTCCAAAAGAACATCTACCCTGCTCATCCGTAGATTCAAAATCAGGAAACTCGGTTTGATATAGGGTACCACCACCGAACTCACAAATGATCTGCCGATTACAATTCGTGCTGAACTCCCAATCACCTAAGTAATCAGGATCTCTGGAAGCATCTCCGAATACAAATTGACCATCACACAAAATCTGTACAGATTCGCATTCTTCCCAAAAATCGTCCCATTCCCAAACAATATCTGCATCTATTTCTTGAACGTCAGATAATTCCTGCCCCCTACATGTGACTGATAGTTGACATTCTTCCCAAAAATCGTTATACTCCCATGACTCGCGCTCAGGGTCATATTTATCTGTAAATGAAACATTACCATCACAAAAATAATTGCTTTCACACCGATCCCAGATATCATCCCAATCTGTTTCTACTCTGGGCTCACTACTTATAGCTTCCAAAAGTTCATTTTTGTAATAGTACTCTTTGACACATTTCAAAGTTAATGGATCAAATTTATACCTGGTTTCGTCGGATGTGACGCATTCCTGAAAACTACAGCCTGAGCCACAAGTAACTTGCCTACAATATTTATCACCAAAATATGGATACCAAGGGTTGAAACTTAAGTTTTCGCAGGTATAAATTGTTTTGATGTAGGTATTGCAGCAATCATCTTTGAGTTCTAATGTATATTTACCGAAATCTACATTTTTCAGCTCATTGCCTTTGATGATATTTTGGTCTGAATTCTTCCATATGACACGAGTTGTATTAGGGTCCAAACCTACTTTAGATACATCATTGATAGATATATTTACTTTGCAGTCAGCGGTATACTTGATATTGAATAAGTTTTCGTCACTGACCACAGGTATAGATTTACAATCAAAATTACTATCCAGGCTTTGAGTCGGATATATTTTTAAAGTTAAATCAGTTTCTACCTTGGGTTCTGGCCATTGATGAATGGTTTCTATGATCTGATGTTCGCCACTGCAATTGGCTTTCATCTTGACCGTTTTCCAGTTTTGCATCATAATATAATATTGAGGATGGGCACATTTACCAAATGAAGATTTTACCAACCAAGCTTCATGAAGTGATAATTTTCTATTCCAATCAAATGGCTTAAATCTATTTGCCTTCCATCGAATGTTTATTTTATGTGTGATTTTGTTGGCATCAACCAAATAAGTGCTAAGATCTTGTGCTTGATTGTATAAGGGCATAAAGCTATAATGGAGTTTGTAGTCTATATAATCCTGATTAGGCATTTGACTTAATGCACCTTTAACCTGCTGCGGAATAATTTTTTTTTGGTATTCATTAGCACAATTACAGCTAACTATGGTATCCAATATGAAACTACCATCCATACCATAAAATCTTTCTTCATTGACCAATATATTTTTAAAGTAAAAAGCATCTTCTTCTCTTTCAGAGTTTATGATTTGTATATCAGTATGATGGGTTTGCGCTAAATGCCAAGATGTACCACAAAATTCCAAAACATTGATTTGTACACTACAAGTCCCCGAGGCCAAAGCATTTTCATGAATCACATCAGCAAATACTTGCTTAAAATTCAACTTTTGCATTTCTAAAGATTGCGTTGGTGAGAATGAAAAAGATCTTATAAAATGATTACAAAGATATATTTCTGCTTTGAACCGGCATTTATCGTTTTTACAAGTAGTTCTCTTGGAAGTTTCAATTTTGAAGTCAAAATAGCTCTTATCCAAACATGCCAAATCCACCATATTTTCAGCATCCACCAGATGATCATGAGTTATACCTGCATTAATAGAAAATTGATTACATAGCTTAGATGTATTGGTTTGTACTAATTCAGATTGAAAAAATACAGGCCATAAATGGGTCTGACTTCTTAATGTACCAAAACAAAAAAACAGTAAAAGTAAAGAAGAATATAATTTTAAATTCATAATTTATGGTTTAGTGATTTAATTAGTGTTGCAAAAATGAGATATTTTGATCAAAAAATAACCTATCCATAAACTTTAACAAAATTTTAAATGTAAAGGCATGAAGATAAAATACATCTTTCTGCTTCTATTTACATTTCTATTAAAAAAGCATCCTATGTTTCCAGGTGAAAATCATCAATTTTACATATGAAATCTCCTTTGCTAAATTTTAATTATCCTACTCAACTGCTTTTCACTTTCTAAACCGACCAAATTAGCTACGTTAATTTTGGAAAGATCAGGATTTTTCAAAAGGTCTTTTGCTTTATTTTTACGGATAGTGGTGATGTAATCATGAATGGTGACACCGGTTTCTTTTTTAAAGATGCGCGTAAGATTGCGTTCGCTCATGTGGGCAATTTCCGCTAAAGCAGTAAGATTACTTTTGATGTGTATGTTTTCTACCAGGTGGTCTTGTACCTGATGAATACCTGAGTGAATGTGATTTCTAAATGACATTAATTCGCTCTGCTGACTGTCTCTGCCTTTTCTTCGATGGTATATCACCAATTCTCTAGCCACTTTGTGCGCAAAATAACTGCCTTTTAGTTTTTCTATAATATGCAGTGTCAGGTCTATTCCAGCAACGATTCCTGCACTCGTGTATAAATTGTCTTGATCCGTGAAAAGAATGTTTTCGATGACCCTCAGGCTCGGATATCTGTTTTGAAGATCTTTGGTTTTTTTAAAGTGTGTGGTGCAAGATTTCCCATGCAACAGACCTGATTCTGCCAGAACAAAAGCTCCCATGCATATGCTACAGACAGATACACCTTTAGCATATGCTTGTTGTATCCAAGTAAACAATGGTAGTTCTTTTTTAAAATCACTAGATGTTACATAGCTGAATGATGAACCTGGTATCATCAAAAAATCGCCTTTTTGCATTGATATTTCTGTAAAATTTGGCACATGTCCAAAGGGCAAACCACTTGTGGTGGTTATATCTCGATTTAATCCACAATAAACGATCTCAAAATCAGCACCGTATTCTATAGCTTCATGTATAGCTTGATCAGCACCCGCAAGATCTAGGATGTGTATGTTTGGCAGTAAAAGGAAAACAAATTTAGTGGGCATATTAATCTTAAAAAAAAAGGTGAAAATATGAAAACATTGTACTTAAAGAAAAGACAAATACCAGACAAATTCAGCCAGATAACAAAGATAAATTAAATATTTTTTATCGCATATTTAGATGTATAAGATATTTACAGCTAAGTGTTTTTATCTTACTTGTCACCGTTTTATTGCATATTTGATCTATAATTTAGTCCAAAACTATATAAAATCTACTGCCTTGTGGTTCCAAGTCTTCGAATTCCAATCTACCTCCGTGCATCTGTATGATCTGCCGTGACAGACTTAACCCGATTCCTGTTCCGGTGAGTTTTGTGGTGAAAAATGGAACAAATATCTTATCTAAAGCGTCCTTTGATACACCTGTTCCGTTATCTACAACTTCTATTATTTTATCTTGATGGTTTATGTAAGCTCTGACTTGGATCTGTGGTTGTTCTACATTTTGGGTTGCTTCTACTGCGTTTTTTATCAGGTTGATGAGTACCTGTCCGATTTGGTCAGGGTCAGCTACTAGTTTAAAGTTTTGATCTATGATAAAATGGATATTATCCTGTTCGTACAATGCCTGCAGTTCTTCAAAAACTTGTGCTATTGGAAAATCTGAAACTTTGGGCAACGGGATATTGGTAAATTCACGGTAAGCATTTACAAAATTCATGATACCTTTACTACGATTGATCACTGTAGTGATAGCATTTTTTAAGTCTTTGACACCTTCTTCTTGCTGATGACCTGAGACATTGCTGAGATCTGTATCTATAATATCCCTCATAGTCTCAGAAAGCGAAACTATGGGCGTCACCGTATTCATGATTTCATGTCGAAGTACCTTGGTGAGATTTTGCCAAGCTTCCAGTTCTCGGGTCTGAAGCTCAGAGCGGATGTTGTGAAGGGCAATTAATCTGATTTTTCGATCTCTGAGTATGATTTCTTTGACACTCAATGATATTTCCTGGTTGCTAATCTTTAACAGTTTAGATTCTCCGGATGGTAGTGTAGACATCAGTTGATATATTTCGGGCTGTTGCTCTTTAACGGTGGAGATGTGAGACAATTTGTAAATCCCCATGATTTTATTAGCAGCTTGATTGATCAATTCGATTTTACCTTCTGTATTGTAAGAAATAATACCTACATTGATTTGCTGAATAATAGCTTGAATAAAATGCAAAGTGGCTTCCCGTTCTGCCCTTACTTGATTAAAACTTTTAATCACTGCATTCAGACTGGCATTCAGTTCTTCAAAAGAATCGCCTTTGGAATTATCCGCCCTAAAGGTAATAGCAAAATCTTCGTATTGAATAGAATCAAAGATACGGCTAAGTTTTTTATTGAGTGTGGTTGTGAAGTGATATAGATTCACCATCGAAGTCAACATCAAACATGACATCAGCAAGAGTAGCCCTGTGTTTCCGTTTTGCCACGACCACGCACCAATAGCCGCCCATGTAGTGATGAAGCAGATTCTAATGACAATACCGGTGGAAAATGATCGCATAGTGGTCTTTTTATTTAAATTTATTATTCATCAATTTTCATCAACATTATTGGAGCATTTTGACCACAGCTATGCATCATAAGAATTAAATACCGTATTTCTCAATCCTTCTATACAAAGCTTGTCTGGTTATGCCCAATTCTTTGGCCGCGTCCGTGATACTGCCATTGTATTTCTTTAGCATTTTAATGACCAACTGCTTTTCCATTTCTTCTATCTGATAACTATTTAAGGTCATTGCATTTCCTGATGTTGATCTACTTTGACTTTCGAAAGCATCTTCACGGATTATGTTTCCTGTCGTCAAGATGACAGCTCGTTCAATAGCATGTTGTAACTCCCGTATGTTTCCAGGCCAGGAATGCACCATTAATTTCTTTTCAAAAGCTGCTGCCATGGCCGTGATTTTGCGATTATACCTCGTCGCATATATTTTCATAAAATGTTGTGCGAGTAGCAATATGTCTTCTCCTCGATCTCTTAAGGGTGGTAAATGTATTTCTATGGTGTTGATACGATATAAAAGGTCTTGGCGAAAAGTTTTATCTTCTATGCGTTTATAAATGTCTTCATTGGTGGCACATATAAGTCTGGCATCAAATTTCATGACCTGATTACTACCTACTTTGATGAAGGATCCATTTTGCAAAGCGTACAACAATTTGCTTTGCTGTGTCATTGGTATGTTTCCTATTTCGTCCAAAAACAAAGTTCCGCCATCTGCTTCTTGCAATCTACCTTTGCGATCTTCTCTTGCATCCGTAAAAGCACCTTTGATATGTCCAAAAATTTCGCTTTCAAATAAAGACTCACTGATAGCACCAAGATCAGTGTGTACAAATGGTTTTTTTCCTCTTTTGGATTGGTGATGTATTTCTTTGGCGAGTAAGTCTTTACCAGTTCCGTTTTCTCCCAAAATCAATACATTAGCATCTGTAGGACTTACAGTGGACACCAGTTCTAAGACTTTGAGCATCTCAGGACATTGACCAATGATTTCAGAACTTTTGGATTGCTTTGGTTTTGGCTCCACATCCAGTATTGTCATTATGGTGGCGAGCAATTTGTCGTTTTCCCAAGGCTTAAGCAAAAAATCAGAAGCACCATTTTTGATAGCACGTACAGCCATCTCGATATCCCCAAAAGCTGTAAATAGTACTACTTTTTGGTCTTGTTTTTTATCGAGAATGAAATCTAACCACTCAAAACCTTCCACTCCGGTATTGACATTGCGACTAAAGTTCATGTCCAATAAAATAAGGTCATACTGGCGATGTGACATGATATATGGCAATTGTCTGGCATCCTTTTCGATCTCGACTTTATAGAAATGTCTCTTTAAAAACAAGTGTGCTGCATGCAATATATGCACGTCATCATCAACTATTAAAATGGATCTTTCTATCATCCTAGGTTTTACTCAGTTTGAAGGGTGAAAATACAACAATTTATTCACCAAAAACAAATTTACCGGTGGTATAAAACTGAAGTAATTTTTCCTGATGAATCAATTGGTATTTGGCATGGGTACGTGATGTAAGGGCACGTTCCATATTGGTTTGGGCCAGAAGGAAATCAATCATAGTAGCCGTACCTGCATTCACTTGGTCTTGGATCAATTTCATATTTTCTTCAGATAGCTGATATAAAGCATTGGCTGTTTCGTATCGCTGCTTTAAGTTTTGGTAACGGGATGAAGCAAGTTTTAAATCGCGATGGAGTTGCAATTGGGTACGATCTAGGTCATTCTGCAACATCATTTCCCTAACTTTCAGTTCTTGTACTTGGGGGCGATTTTGTAATCCACGAAGTATGGGTATATTTAATCCAATAGAAATAGCCCCATTTCTGGTGTCGTTGAGCTGTTGTGCAAAGGAACGTTCTGGATTGGACGAAGCATAAAATGTTCCATAATTCCCGGATAACTCCACACTTGGGTAGGACAATGCTTTAGTGGCTTTGATTTGATCTTTGATGCTTTCTAATCGGTATCGCGCTTCTGAAAATGAAGGAAGTTTTTCAGAAACTTTAGGATTTTTTGAAATATTGCCATCAATACTAGGTTCCAAAGGGGTAAGTGTAATACTTATGGCTAAGTCTGTGTTGAGCAATCTGGAAAGTTCTACAATGGCTATTTCATAATTCAATTGGGCATCTAAAAGTAGAAGTTCGTCTGCTTTCAACTGATTGAGTAATTGTATCTCTTCTGTCTTAGTGATCAACCCTGCACTCTTTCGAGACATCAACCTTTGGTATTGGATGCTGTCATTACTGATTTGTTGGATCGCATTTTTGATGTTTTCTTGTTGGGCTAACCCATTAATATACGCAGCTAATACAGATTGAGTGATATTGTTTTTGGTGTTTTCCAATGTTGATTCTGATGCTAACAATGATGATTTTGCTGATGAAACCAAGTTAACATTTCTGAACGATGTAAACAACGGCATATTAAAACTCACACCTGCCCATGTGGCATTGTAAAACTGATCAATATATGCATTAGTAAACCGATCTATGGACCGGCCAAAGTTCCCGGACTGAAAAACACTGGCACCAATCTGCGGGAGAAAGTTACTCTTTGCTTGATCTATGCCCGTTTTAGAAAGTCCCGTCTGTAGATAGCTAGCTTTTACATCCGGATGATTTTCTATGGCTTTACTCACACATTGCTGTAGTGAGATTTGTTGTCCATAAACATTCTTTTTGGTGCATAACAAGGCCAAAAAGAGTACGATTTTTACAATAATTGCTATGATTTTTGATGTTTCCATATTATGAGATCCAACCGTCTTTGAGTTTAATAATGCGATTTCCAAAAGATGCATTGTAATCAGAATGCGTCACCTGAACAATAGTGACACCATCTTTTTCATTAAGTTCTTTGAAAAGATGCATGATTTCCTCAGCTTGCGTAGAATGTAGATTTCCCGTTGGTTCGTCAGCAAAAATGACTTTAGGGTTAATGGCCAAGGCACGTGCTATACCCACCAATTGTTGTTGACCACCTGAAAGTTGACTAGGAAATAAATCTTTTTTAGCTACCATCTGAAACCGATCCAATAGATTGGCCACAATAGATTTTCGAGTAGCACTATCTATCTTTTTGTAAAGAAGAGGAGTTTCAATATTTTCATAAACAGTCAACTCATCTATTAAATGATAGGCCTGAAATACAAAACCTATCACATCACGATGTAGTTCGTTTTTCTTCTTTTCAGAAAACGCAGATACATCTTCACCCAACAATCGATAAGTACCTGAAGTGACATTCTCCAAAAGTCCTAAGATATGGAGTAAGGTAGATTTTCCTGAACCCGACGGTCCCATAATGGATACAAACTCCCCGGTTTCGATTTTAAGGTTTACATTTTGTAGGATAAAAGCTTTTTGACTGCCCTGCCCTACTTGTTTGGTTATATGATTACACTCTATCATGATCTTCTTTTGATACTCATATTATAGTACTAAAGACATGCCAAAAGTATAATATATTGTTTATCAATTTGTTAATAGCATATTCAAATATAAGATTGTCCGAATATGGACATAGGTGTACGGGGAAATTCAGAGAATTAGTAGATATTTATTTGATCTCGACCTGTATGATATTAATTTCATCCATTTCTCGAGTGGTATTCCAACCGCATTTGACAGTTTGTGTTTTCCCAGTACGTTTGTAAGTAATCACAACATTTAAACTAGATAAACTCATTTTCTTTAAAGCATCAGTTTTGGGCTTACTGGCAAGATCTTCCACCAATTGTAATGTTTCTGTTGGACTATATTTATAAAAATGCCAATCACAACCATCAACCGGAAGGTCATTTCTGTAAATTGCCTCCATAGTTTCTATAGGATGTGTGTCAGCGTCACTATTTGGTGCATCTGTACATGCTAGAGCAAAGCATAAAAACAAGAGTATAATTTTGTGCAACATAATATTTCGATTTTACAATGATAGACGTTCAAAGATAAGATATCGTTGGTAAAATGCAAGATGTTTTGGAAATAAATTCATTTTTGGAGTGTGGAGCGAGGAAACGTGGAGCGAGATTATCCTTCATCCTTCCTCCTTCCTCCTTTTCTTTTTGGAGCGTGGAGCTTGGAAACTTGGAGCTTGGAAAACTTCTTCCATCCTCCATTCTCCTTCCTCCATGTTCCTTCCTCCTTTTCTTTTTGGAGCGTGGAAACGTGGAGCTTGGAAAACTTCTTCTATCCTCCATTCTCCTTCCTCCATGTTCCATCCTCCATGTTCCATCCTCCATGTTCCATCCTCCATGTTCC
>CAZGMB010000045.1:0-1539 GCA_964526715.1 uncultured Aureispira sp.
CACAGATGAAGACGACCATGATCCTGAGCGTATCGAGATCATAGATCTTGCATTAAGGAAGACATTAGTAACAGCGGGTCCATACGCTTATGGCGACTTACTTCAGTTCAACATTGAAGTATTTAACCAAGGTAATGAGCCTATGCGCAATACAAGAATCACAGATTACATCCCAGCAGGATACACCTTCAGTGCGGGCGATAATCCAGGATGGACAGCAGCAGGAGCGAATGCCACCTATATACTTACAGGACCATTAGCACCAGCGACAAGTCAAGTGATCAGTATCAGATTGAGAATACAGCAAACGACCGGTGGTGAAAAACACTGGATCAATTATGCCGAGATCACGGATACCTACAACAATGACTTAGAGCCTAGAAACAATTGGGATATAGACAGTAATCCGGGTAGTAATGGAGCAGCTGAAAATGCAGTAGAGCCAGGCTTCCCAGCAGACGATAATATCACCAGTATGGACAAAGGTGGAGAGGAAGATGATCATGACCCAGCGGGCATTGAAATCTTTGACTTAGCATTGATGATCGTTGATGATACAGATATCTTGGCCAACTATGGTGACAATGTAATTCACACCATTACGGTTACCAATCAAGGAAGTATCACATCCAATGGATTTGATGTAACGGTATATGTACCATCAGGATATACATTTAGCACAACTAATAATCCAGGTTGGGTAAACAATGGAAATGGTACAGTGACTTATGTATCACCAGAAGTTTTAACACCAGGAGAGACCGTCAATTATACATTGAATCTTACGGCAGTACCTACCAAGACAGATGTAAATGGTTGGTTAGTATATGCAGAGATCAGTAGAGACAATAGTGTATACCCTAGTGTGACACAGGATATTGATAGTAGACCAGACACCAACAGGACTAATGATTCAGGTGGTGCAGTAGGTACTACATCAGATGACGTACTTACAGGCATAGGAAGAGATAGAAACGGCAACATGACCGGAACATTTGGAAGCACAACAGCTGCCACGGATGAAGATGATCATGACCCGACAACGATCAGAGTGTTTGATATGGCATTGTACAAGCAATTAGTAACATCAGCTCCATACCAATACGGTGATGTACACGAATTTAAAGTTTGTGTAGTTAACCAAGGAAATGCAGTGATGCAAAATGTACAGATCACAGATTACTTACCAACAGGTTATACATTCAGTGCTGCAGGCAATGCAGGATGGACCGTATCAGGAAGTAATCTAGTCAGAACCATAGCAGGACCAGTAGGCTTATGTGATACAGTATGTGTCAGTCTATTCCTAAACTTCAACCAAACGACAGGAGGAAGAAATCACTGGATCAATTACAGTGAGATCACAAGAATGGAAGACAATACGGGAACAGTTAGAGATGATGTAGATAGTAATCCAGGAAGCGATGGACCAGATGAGAGAGATGTTTATCCAGGCGGCCCAGCTGACGACAATACCACGAGTATAGACGAAGGCGGCGAAGAGGATGACCACGACCCAGCTGGACCGAAAGTATTCGA